>CAZJPV010000020.1:0-42699 GCA_964547985.1 uncultured Syntrophaceae bacterium | reverse complement strand
GCAGTTCCGGGGACGACGAATGATCTGGGGCGGCCGGGCTCACATCCGAACGGTGCTGTACATGAGCGCTGTCACTGCCACCCGCTTCAACCCCGTCATCCGGGCCTTCTACCAGCGTCTGCGGGAGGCCGGTAAATGCTTCAAAGTGGCCATCACGGCCTGCATGAGAAAGATCCTGATCATCCTCAATACGATGATCAAAAACAACACGTGCTGGAAATATGCTTAGTTAATTATCTTGACTTGAAACACAGTTGCTCACAACCCACAACCCACAACTTTTTTGTTTGCTCACAACCCACAACTCACAACTTTCTCTTGGGCCATTTTCCCATCAGCGGGAAGCCCATTTTTTCCCGTTGTTTCAGGTAGCCTTCTGCCGTGAGCCTGGCGAGGTTCCTCACCCGCCCGATATAATTCGTGCGTTCCGCCACACTGATGGCCCCGCGGGCGTCGAGGAGGTTGAAGGTGTGGGAACACTTGAGGCAGTGATCATAGAGGGGGAGCACCAGCTCCCTTTCGGCCATCCGGAGGCCTTCAGCCTCGTACATGTCGAAGAGTTTGCGGAGCATGTCGATGTCTGCCTGCTGGAAGTTGTAGTGAGACCACTCCACCTCGCCCTGGTGGTGGACGTCTCCGTACTTGATGCCGTGGCCCCACTCCAGGTCATAGACATTGTCAATGCCCTGGAGGTACATGGCGATCCGTTCGATGCCGTAGGTGATCTCGGAGGAGATGGGGTCGAGGTCCACGCCGCCGACCTGCTGGAAGTAAGTAAACTGGGTGATCTCCATGCCGTCGAGCCACACTTCCCACCCGAGGCCCCAGGCGCCGACGGTGGGGGACTCCCAGTCGTCCTTCACAAAGCGGATGTCATGATCCAGAGGATCGATGCCGAAGCTCTTGAGAGAATCGAGGTAGAGTTCCTGGATGTTCATGGGGGAGGGCTTCATGATGACCTGGTACTGGTAGTAGTGCTGAAGCCTGTTGGGGTTCTCGCCGTAACGCCCGTCCGTGGGCCTCCTCGACGGCTCCACGTAGGCCACGTTCCAGGGCTCAGGGCCTAATGACCGCAGGAAGGTCGCCGGATTGAAGGTTCCCGCGCCCACCTCGAGATCGTAGGGCTGCTGAATGATGCAGCCCTGTTTGGCCCAGAATGTGTCAAGGGCAAAGATCAGTTCTTGAAAGGTCACGTCTTCCTCCCGGCATAAAAAAACCGTTTAAAATGGATTTTTTGATCGGTCACACAGGCGGGACAAGTAGCATTATGGCGGGGCCAAAGTCAAGGGAAATCAAAGTACCGTTTTCCTCATATCATCAAGGACTTTGAGAGATTTGAGGGCCTTGCCGAGGAGGTGTTCGATGATGGCGCCGAGGACGGCCCGGCTCTCCCTGGCCGTCCGGTCGGAGACGGCAAGCCTCGAGATCATCTGAAGATCCGTCTGTGATCCAGCAATGAGCGTTTTCAGTGTCCCGGGCGTGACGGACAGGCCTGTTGCGGAGTTTTTGAGGCAGGTCCGGCAGCGGATTCCGCCATCGGCCGGGATGAAAGCGGGTTCGCTGATCTCATCGAGTTTTTTTCTGCAGGTGAGACAGCTCCGGATGTGGAGATCGTAGCCGGTGAGCTTCAGAAGCCTCATCTCGAAGAATCTTTCGATGCCGGGCTGCAGGGCTTCGCGATCCAGGAATACCAGGAAATCTTCGAGGAGGCGGAAAAGTTCCGCGTTTTTTTTCCCTTCGACACTGAAGCCGTCGACAAGCTCGGCGAGATAGGTGGCGATGAGGGTCTTTTCCAGGTCTTCCCGGATGCCCGGGTGGTGGGAGACGACATCGGCGCCCTCGATGAGGGAAAGTCCGCCCCGGCCGCCCCTCGAGAAAAGCACGTTCGAGAGTGAAAAAAGCTCCAGGGCATTGGCGAACCGCTTTTTGCTTCGCCGCGCGCCCTTGGCGATCCCCTTGAGTTTCCCGATATCGGCGGTGAAGAAGGTAACGATCCTGTTGGACTCCCCATAGTCCAGGGTTCGCAGAACGACAGCCCTTGTTTTCTGAACGTTTCTACCAATCATTATAAGGGTTGTGAGTTGTGTGTTGTGAGTTGTGAGCAATAATAATGTGAAGCGAAGTATGAGAAAATATTATTCATTAGAAACACTCGTAGCTATTCACGGTCAGTGAATTTCACGACACCGGCGACGATGGTGTGGATGACCTTCCCCTTCAGTTGCCAGCCGCCAAAGGGGGAATTACGGCTCTTGGACCGGAACTTCTTTACGTCAACAATCCATGCCTTTTCAGGATCAATGATGGTAATGTCGGCGTCAGTGCCCGGCTTGAGCGTCCCCTTTTTCAGCCGAAGAATCTTCGCCGGGTTGAGACTCATCTTTTCGACCAGCTGCGGAAGTGTCAGGATGCCCTCTTCAACCAGGCGGAGGCTCAGCCCTAGCGACGTCTCCAGGCCGATGATACCGTTGGCTGCGTACTCGAACTCCACTTCCTTTTCAATGGATGACTGGGGGGCGTGGTCCGTGGCAATGGCATCGAGGGTCCCGTCGCGCAGACCCTTTTTGATGGCGGCGACATCGGCGGTGCTCCGGAGGGGCGGGTTCATCTTGAGCCGCGTGTCAAACTCCGTGAGCGCCTCTTCCGACAGGCAGAAATAGTGGGGCGCCGTCTCCGCCGTGACCCGCACGCCCCGTTTCTTCGCATCGCGGATGAGATCGACGGAGCCCGCCGTGCTCACGTGGGCGATGTGGAGGGCCGTTTCCGTGTAAGCGGCAATCAGGATGTCCCGGGCGACCATGACCTCTTCGGATATGGAGGGGATGCCCGGAAGCCCCAGTTCCGTCGACGTGAGCCCCTCGTTCATCAGCCCGCCGGCGGAGAGTGTTGCGTCCTCGCAGTGGGAGATGATGGGAACGCCGAAGGAGCCGGCGTATTCCAAGGCCCGGCGCATGAGCCCCCCGGCCATCACGGGCTTGCCGTCGTCGGAGAAGGCCACGGCTCCCGCCTCCAGCAGGTCACCGAATTCCGTCAGCCCCTTTCCTTCCGAGCCCTTGCTGATCGCTGCGACGGGGTAGACATTCACAAGGCCGCACTTCGCCGCCTGGCGGATGATGAACTCCGTGACGGAACGGTTGTCGTTGGTGGGGTCTGTGTTAGGCATGCAGGCGATCGATGTGAACCCGCCGGCCAGGGCCGCCTCGCTCCCTGTCTCGATCGTCTCCTTGTACTCATAGCCCGGTTCCCGGAGGTGGGTGTGCATGTCAACGAGGCCGGGAAGGACTAAGAGATTGCAAGCATCAATGACCTGCAAAGCGGACGCTTTTTTGGAGGCCTTCGCGCCGCCGTCCGGAATGCTCTTCCCAATCTTTGATATTTTCCCGTTTTCCACCAGGATATCCATCTTCGCGTCGAGCCCCTGTGAGGGGTCGATGACTCGTCCGCCTTTGATCAGAAGATTCATCAATTACCTCCAGAAGACAGCAGATAGAGGAGTGCCATTCTTACCGCGACACCGTTTGTCACCTGGTCGAGGATCACCGAGTAGGGGCCGTCGGCCACGTCGGGAGAGATCTCGACACCCCGGTTCATGGGCCCCGGGTGCATGATGATGACGTCGTCTTTGGCGAGGGCCATGCGCTTTCGGTTCAGGCCGAAGAGGTTGGCGTATTCCCTGAGCGACGGGAAGACACTCATGTCCTGCCTCTCCGTCTGGATCCGGAGCATCATGATGATGTCGGCATCCCGGATGGCGTCATCCACGTGGTGATGCAGCTCCACCCCCAGCCGATCGATGAAGCGGGGCATCATGGTGCTCGGGCCCCCGACGGTCACTTTAGCCCCCATCTTGGTGAGACCGTAGATGTTGGAGCGGGCCACGCGGCTGTGGGCGATGTCCCCGATGATCGCGACCCTGAGTCCGGCGATTCTCTTTTTCTTCTCCCGGATCGTCATCATGTCAAGCAGGGCCTGCGTGGGGTGTTCGTGGGCCCCGTCGCCGGCGTTGATCACGCACTGCCTTACGACCCTCGAGAGCATGTGGGGCGCCCCGGCGGCGCTGTGTCTGAGCACGATGATGTCCGGGTTCATGGCCTCGAGGTTTTTCGCCGTGTCGACGAAGGTCTCACCCTTGACGACGCTGCTCGTTGCCGCGGCGATGTTGATCGTGTCGGCGCTCAGTCGCTTGGCGGCGATCTCGAAGGAGGTCCGTGTCCGGGTGCTCGGCTCGTAGAAGAGGTTCATGACCGTCACCCCCCTGAGGGTGGGGACCTTCTTGATCTCTCGTGTCGAAACCTCGATAAAGGACTCCGCCGTGTCCAGGACGAGGTTAATCTCTTCCACGGTGAGTTCCCGGATGCCCAGAATGTCTTTCCTGGCTAATTTCATGAAGGTACTCCCTGATATGCAGTGGTGAGTGGTGCGTGGTGAGTGGTGAATTTCACGATCGATAATTCTCCTGTTCTCTCTTCTTCTCTGTCCTTAAATTGCCGGCCCCTGCCTTATGCCCATGTCCTACGCGTTTTCGAGGATGACCACCTCGTCCTTTGCCTTGTCCGTGCTCACGCTCACGTTCACTTCCTCCCAGAGCGAGGAGGGAAGGTTTTTGCCGACGAAGTCGGCCCGGATCGGGAGCTCCCGGTGGCCCCGATCGATGAGAACGGCAAGCTGTATGAGCCTGGGCCGGCCAAAGTCGATCAGCGCGTCCATGGCCGCACGGATGGTCCTCCCCGTGAAGAGGACGTCGTCGACGATGACGACCTTTTTATTGTCCAGGGAAAACGGGATGTCCGTCTTTCCTATCCTCGGTTTCTTCGACGACAGATCGTCCCGGTACAGGGTGATGTCCAGTTTCCCCATGGGCACCTTCGCGTCTTCGATCCGGGAGATCTTCTCGCAGATCCTTTCAGCGAGGAACACACCGCCCTTCTGGATGCCGATGATCACGAGATCTTCAACGCCCTTGTTCTTCTCGAGGATCTCATAGGAGATTCGCGTGAGGGACCGGTCGATCCCCTCGGAATCCATGACCACTCTTTTCTTGCTCATCTTGAACTCCCCCCGCCGTGATTTTTTGCGGCGGCTCCAACCCGATAAGGATGGCCGCCCGGGACCGCTTTCAATCAAAAAAAAACCTTCCCGTCAACGGGAAGGCTTACGCACACAGTCTTTTTTGATTCCCACATGGTTCATGACCGATCCTTTTTCAATCTCACCGGATCAAATTAAAAGGTCGTTTGTGGATTCTCTATACCAATCGGATGGCCGAGTCAAGGCCATATTTCAAAAGCGGGAATTTCTTCGACTTTTTCCCTCTTTAGCCTAAAAGTTTATTGACAAGGCGGATATTTTGACATAAATACTGCCGCAGATTGAACCAAATGGAGGTAAGAATGTCGGGATTTCTTGCGGTTACAGCCCTTGATTTCGGCGGGAATTACGGCGGGAGCCTTCTGGGCATGATCCTCGATGCCGGCGGGATGGTGCAATTCGTCCTGGCCCTGCTCCTCATTTTTTCCGTTGTTTCCTGGGCCATTATTCTAATGAAGTACAGGGTCATCCGGAAGACGAAGAAGGAGAACGAACAGTTCCTGGACCTTTACATGAGAAGCAGCAAGCTTTCAGATATTTTCCCCGAGTCGAGGAAATTTCGGGCTTCGACGCTGGCGGAGGTCTTCCGGGCCGGGTACATCGAACTGGGGAAATTAAGCAAGTCCGGCCGGGGTTCGGGCGGAGCCGGTGATCTTGCCGACGGCGACATCCCGTCCGTCGAGCTGGTCGGGGTCGACAACGTGGAGCGGGCGCTCAACAGGGCCTCCGGCCAGGAGGCCTCCAAGCTGGAGAGTGCCCTCGGGTTTCTGGCCACGACGGGCAGCGCCAGCCCTTTCATCGGGCTTTTCGGCACGGTGTGGGGGATCATGAACGCCTTCCGGGGCATAGGCTTCCGGGGCTCGGCCACTCTGGCCGTTGTCGCTCCGGGCATCTCGGAAGCCCTGATCGCCACGGCAGCGGGTCTGGCAGCGGCAATCCCCGCTGTTATTTTTTATAACTACTACCTGAGCCGCATCCGGCTCATCACCCAGGAGATGGACAACTTCTCCTCCGAGTTTCTCAACATCGTCGAGAGACACTACATACGGAAGTAGGTATCATGCGTTACCGTAGAAGACCCAATCACACGGAAAATAAGCACGTCTCGGACATCAACGTGACCCCGCTCGTGGATGTCATCCTCGTGCTCCTGATCATCTTCATGGTCACGGCGCCCATGCTCCAGATGGGGATCGATGTGAATCTCCCCCGGGTGAAGGCGAAAAGCGTCCATGTGGGGGAGGAAAAGATCGTGCTGACCATCAACGGCAAAAAAGAATTATACCTCAACGAATACAAGACTTCCATGGGCGATCTCAGCCCCAAGCTGGAGAGTATCTTCAAGAACCGTCTCGATAAAGAGGTGTACATGCGTGCCGACAAAGAGGTTCCATACGGGTTCGTTGTCCAGGTTATGGCCGAGGTCCGGAAGGCCGGCATTGACAAACTGGGCATGATCACGGAACCGCCGCAGGGTACGAGATGATATCGCTTGAATACGCCACACGTGATTTTCAGGGTGGTATCAGCCTGAAACGGACGATCCTGTTTTCCGTCCTGATCCATGTCGTCGCTCTGTCCCTCCTTTTCTTCTCACCCTCCCTCCCGTCGCGACAGTGGACCTTCGGCCCCGTCTATTCCGTCGATCTCGTCAGCCCCTCCGCTATTCTCTCGGGAAAAGCCGCGCCATCGCCGTCGAAGGATATCCTGGCTAGGACGCTCCGGGAGAGCTTCAAGGAAGACACGATAGTGCTCAAGAAAACGGTCAAAACGACGCCGCCTTCGCCCCTCAAGAAGCATTCCGTGACCGAGAAGGTGGACGATGGCCGGGTCGACCGGGCGATAGACGACATCCGCAAACGGCTGGCCAGCTCGGAGAAAAAAGGCGCGGCCGGTCCTCCGGGGCCCGCGGGGCCCGCAGGGCAGGGGGAGACCAACACGAGGCTCATGTCCTACTACTCCTCGATCTGGTCCAGGATCAAGGGCCAGTGGGCATTGCCGCAGAGCATTTTGCAGAACCAGAATCTCGAAACCGTCATCGACGTGAAGATCGCAAGGTCCGGAATGCTGCTTTCGGCCCAGTTCGAGAAGAAATCCGGGAACACCTATTTCGACTCCTCGGCCATGCGGGCGGTCCAAAAGGCAAGCCCCTTTCCCCCGCTTCCCGAGTGGATCCGTGACGACAACGTGGAACTCGGAATCCGTTTCCGGTCATCGGAACTGCGGTGAGAGCGCTCGAATTTTTCTGGATCCGTTTATCCTGCAAGCATGAATAGGGAATGAATCTTATGAGATACGCAATTGCAGCCCTGGTGGCCGTCATGGTCATCACGGGCGCGGCTGCTGGTCCGGCCGTCGCCAAAGTTTACATCGACATCGACTCCCCCACGTTTCAGAAGTTCCCGATCGCCATTCCTGATTTCAAGAATCTCGGCGGCAGTGCCCGGGAGGACTACTCCGTCTGGTTTTCCGATGCCCTGTCGCGGAGCCTTACGATCACGGGGTTTTTCAACATCATCGACAAGAAGGCTCACCTCGGAGATCCGAAGAAAACGGGTATCACGGCGGAGAGTATCCGCTTCCCAGACTGGGTGGGTATTGGTGCGGAGTCTCTGGTGACGGGGGGGTACCGCTATGACGGCAAAGAGCTCACGGCGGAATTTCGTCTCTTTGATGTCGTCCAGGGGAAGCTTCTCGTGGGCAAGAAATATTTCGGCACCCTCGATGAAAGACGGGAGATGGTCCTGCGCTTTGCCAACGAAATTATCCTGGCCCTGACCGGCGAGAAGGGTCTCTTCAACACGAGGATTGCCTTCTCCGGGAAAAAGGGGAGTGTGTCGGAGATTTACACGGTCAGCTTCGACGGGACCGACTTCACCCGCCTGACAGGTTTCCAGTCTCTCACCCTCATGCCAAGGTGGTCTCCCAATGGGAAGAGCCTTTCCTTCGTGTCTTATAAAGACGGAAATCCCAACGGCTACCTCATGGACGTGAATCGAAGGACGAACCGGAAGTTCTCCGCTTACCAGGGATTGAACCTCCCGTCCTCATGGTCCGCCGACGGAAAAAAGATGCTCATCACCTTAAGCAAGGATGGAAGTGAAGACATTTACATGATGGATGTGGCCGGCGGTCAATTGAAGCGGCTGACGAGCGAACCCTCCATCGAAGTCTCGCCCAGCTGGTCGCCCGACGGCCGTCAGTTTGTCTTTGTTTCCGATCGTGCCGGATCACCCCAGATTTATGTGAAGGGCATCGGTGAGAATTCCGCCCGCCGGATCACCTACGAGGGCGGCTACAACACCTCACCCTCCTGGTCCCCCCGCGGGAACCGGATCGCATACGAGGGGCGTGAAGGCGGTCGTTTTCAGATCTTTGTCATCGGGTTTGACGGGTCCCTGCCGCCGACCCGGCTGACGGCCGACGACAGCCGCAATGACTCCCCGGGCTGGTCTCCCGACGGCCGTTACATTGTCTTTGTCTCCAAACGGGGCGGAAAAGCGAGACTCTGCATCATGAATTCAAACGGCATGAATGTACGGGTTCTTCATGAGGGATTTGACAGCTACGGTGGTCCCTCCTGGTCCCCGAGATGAAATTTGTATTGACGCCTCTGGAGAAGATGGATTAAATAAACGCGGTTTCCTTTTCCGAAACGGTAAAAGGGATTGGCTTCAGGACCAGACAAAAAAGGAGGAAAGATTCATGCGGAAGACACTCGCCTTAGCAGTCATTATCCTTTTGAGCATCAGTCTCACCTGCATCGTGTTTACCGGTTGCGCCCCGGAGAAAAAAACGCTGATGGATGACCGGGGGACCGCGGTGTCCAAGCCGGGTCAGCTCTCGGACGCGGACCTGCAGCGGATGAGAGATGAAGAGGCCAGGCAGCGGGCCCTGAGGGAGCAGGAATTGAGGGAGAAGGCTCTGAGAGAGCGGGAAGCGGCAGCCGCCGCGGCGAAAGGGAGCGGCTTTGAAAACATTTATTTCGGCTTTGATCAGTATGCGCTTACATCGGAAGCCCGGGCGACGCTGAAGAAGCATGCCGATTGGCTTCAGGCCCATCGGGGTTACGTTATGCGCATCGAAGGGCATTGCGACGAGCGAGGGACGAACGAGTACAATCTGGCCCTCGGGCAGAGAAGAGCCGATGGCACCAAGAAATATCTTGTGGGCCTGGGTATAGATGCCAGGCGTTTATCCACGGTGAGTTACGGCGAAGAAAAACCCCTTGATCCCGGTCATGATGAAGGGGCATGGGCGAAGAACAGACGGGCTCAGTTTGCCGTCACGAAACAAAAATAAATCTTCGATCCGGGAGGCTTGAGCCTTGAAAAAGAATCTTGTGCTTTGTTTCATCGTTGTGTTGGCGTTTTTGTGGGGTTGTGCCACGTCGGTCGATCTGAAAAAAGTCCAGCAAAACCAGGACCAGAAGACCGGCGAACTGCGGGAACAGGTCAACAGGATGAGCGTTGATCTCGACAGGGCCCAGAAGGATCTGGCAGAGGTGCTGGAGACGAACAAAACCCTGCGCAAGGCACAGGCCGATGCCGGTGCGGACATGATCAATCTGCGGGACGGCGTTCAGAATCTCAGAGGCTCCGTCGATGAGATGAAAAAGGAATTTGCGGCGCTAAACCAGCAGAAAGGCGGCAGCCTGAAAGAGATGAAGGAGAAGCTCGATGACCTCTCCTTCCGGGTGGAGTACATTGAAAGCTTTATCGGCGTGAGCAAGAAGGAGGCGCCGAGTGCTGTAAAGGAGGAAGGAAAACCCGCCGCGGCTGGGGCTGCAGCCGAGGCCAGGAGCGACCGGGAAGCTGCCTACCAGGCCGCTTACAAGACCTTCAAGGAAGGGAAGTATGCTCAGTCCCGGGAGGAATTCGCCAAGTTTCTGAAGCAGTACCCGAAAGGGGAATACGCGGACAACGCCCAGTTCTGGCTCGGCGAGTGTTACTACCTGGAGGGAAGCTACGAGAAGGCCATCCTGGAGTATGAGAAGGTCATCAAAAACTTCCCAAAGGGCGCAAAGAACCCCGATGCCATGCTCAAGCAGGGCCTGGCGTTCCAGAAACTCGGCGACAAGCAGAGTGCCAAGCTCATCTTTCAGCAGGTGACGAAGAAGTACCCCAGTTCCAATCAGGCCAAGATCGCAAAGGCAAAACTCAAAGAAATCAAGTAAGACAAAGCTGTTTTAACATCCTGGTTATGTCTGCCAGCCGTCCTTCCACCGAGGGACGGCTTTTTTATGACTTTTTGCCTCAAGAGCCGGGTCCTATGTCAAGAAAAGGTTTTGATTCAAGATTTCACCTACGACTCTGCGCTTTCGCGTAGAAAAAACATTATCGATTATCGTTTGAAATGTTTTGTTGACGAGAAGAATGCAAATGATCAGATCAGCGCGCAGTCGGATCATTATATTCATAGTCAGGGAATAATCTTGAGTGAATCTTTCGCTGTTTACGCCATCGTGCCTACGGGATTTGATTTTTTCCCGGCCTTGACCAGAAGGACGGCGGAAAGAAAACGAGGCGCCAGAAGAGCGTCCAGCCACGCGAGGACAGCATAGATTCTGTTCACCCATTTATAGATGATGATGAGTGGTCCATAAGTTTTTTGGGATAAATTTTTCAGCTCACTTTTTCCCCGGTCGTTTTGAAACTTCTCTATGCCATAGATAACGGCCATCATGGTTAGCTTCTCCAGGGGACCCAGTATCTTTTTTGTGGAAAGGGGCTTCAAATTAGCCGCCTCCAGGCGATCCGCCATCTCTCGTAATTCATACCGACGAAGGTGACCTACGAACCGATCATCATTCGTGAAGTAGAACTGCCGGTGAGGGAAGGTGAGTAAGAGGCGGCCCGAGGATCTCATAACCCTTGACAGCTCCTTCAGGGCCGTTCCGTCGTGTTCCACATGCTCGAGAACTTCGGAACAGACTGTGTGATCGAAGACTCCGTCTTTGAAGGGAAGCCTCGTGACATCGGCTACGACGAAGGATCCCCTCCCCAGATCCTGTTTCAGGCGTCTCATGGCGAGGAAAGAAACCTCCGAATAGATAATACGGTCTCCGGGTGTTGTCACGGGAGAGATACCGCTTCCAACCTCGAGGGTCAAGCCGGGCCTCTCGCGCTTCAGGGCCTTACCGATAGCGCGTTTCCGGAGGAGATAATTATAGAGGTGGTTTTTGAAGACCAGGTACTTCTCTTCTTCAAAGAAGTCATCGAATCGGTTCTTGCTGGAGGAATCCATCTCAAGCGATACGGAGTTCGAAGACAAATTTGCTCACAATGTCGACAGCCGCGATGTTTCCAGGCGGAGGGGAAACAGGCTTGATTTCACATAGGTTGAAGGGTGTTTAGATTATAACTTAATCTGGTCGTTTTTTATCATCATTTCCATTTGAAATCTATAGTGAAATGAAATGGAGTAAATTGCCGCTTTCAGGAAGGAGTCGTCAACGGAACTGATTGTGACTGCCGTTAACCCCGATCTTCCCGCTTAGTCCAGTTGAAGGGGAGTGATGCCGGCCGGGATCTCGAGGTCGAAGAGATCTTCGTCTTCGTCTGCGGCGATCTCGGTGCTTCTGTGCCGGATGAGGATATTTGTCTTTTCGGGCTTGAAGAAATCCAGGATGAGTTCTTTGGGGATGATGAAATCCCCGGCGGGGCCGTAAGAGGCCAGGCTCACCTCACAGAGCACATCGCCTTTTTCGGTCAGGAGTTCTGTCCTGACCAGGCGGTGATCGAGCGGATCAATCCACAGGGAACCGAGTTTCCCACCGCTATTGAAGGTGTCGATCCGGTAGAGATCCTCCTCCGTCCGGCCTTCAAGTCTTTCCGCTGCGGCGATGCGAGGCGGCGGCATGCCGAAGAGAAGGGCAAGAAATTCGTCCACCTCGATTCCCCAGGGTAGAAACTTGGAGATGTTCTCTCGTGTGGGCTTCCCCACATAGAATTTTCCCTCCTTCGGGAAAAATACCTTGAGCTGGTCTTCATTGGCGGACAGGAACAGATCGGGAAGCCCCCAGAACGGCATCTCTTCGATGCGAAGGGAGGAGGGTCTTTTTGCCAGCAGGGCCATCTTCACGATATATCGCCCATCGGCCGCGGTGACGGTCAGGGTGCTCACCCCTTTCAGGGTGTCTTCCCCGGTGTTCATTTGCTTGAGCTTCGCCAGGGCGCGCTCGGGGGAGGAGAAATCCTCCCCGAGCAGCAGTGCTTTTCGCGGGGCACACCCTGCCGTATAAGCGGCCATCGCAATCACCAGAAAAAAGAGGGCGGTTTTTCGCATGGTCAATCGAACAGGCTCCACGTGTATCCCCCGCGTCCTGAAACTAAAAGCTTTAATCCGAAGATCCCTTCCGGCGGGGGCGGGAGGTCCTGACGGTCATTGATGTGTTCGGGCGGTTGGCGGGAAATGGTTCCGGCGGTACTGAGCGACTCCGGATATTTTAAGATCGAGTCATCTTTTTCAGTGATGACGCTACCTGCTTAAAGTGTCCATTTTCTCGCGGACCTTCTCGGCGTCGGGTTTCAGCTGAAGCACGAGCTTGTATTTTTCGATGGCGTCCTGAACCCGTCCAGTCCTGGCGTAGGCATCGCCGAGGTGTTCCGCGATGGCAGGGTCTTCGGGCAGAATGCGCAGGGCCTCCTCCAGGTACTTGATCGCTTCATCAGTGCGGTTCTGCTTGAAGTAGACCCAGCCGAGGCTGTCGGTAATGTAGCCGTCGCCGGGTCTCAGTTCCAGCGCCTTCTTGATCATGGCCTCGGCCTCCTGGAGCTTGATTCCCCTGTCCGCATAGCTGTAGCCGATAAAATTGAGCGCCTCCGCGCTTTCGGGCTCGATTTTCAGGACTTCCTCCATCTGCTTCATGCTCTCGTTAAAGCGATCCGTTTTCTCGTAAAGCACGCCGAGACGGTAGTGCAGATCGGCGTTCGCGGGCGCAACGGCAAGCCCCTCCATCAGCGTCTGCTCTGCCGTCTTGAGATCTTTGGCATCTTCGTAAAGGGAGGCCAAGAAACCATAGAGGGCGGGGTCCCCTTCCTTGGCTTTCATGGCCTTCTTCGTCACCTCGATGGCTTCCTGCGGGCGGTTCTGCTTTTTCAGGATGACGCCGATCTGGATTTGCGCGTTTGCGTAAAGATCGTCACTCACCGGTATCTTGTTTAAGTCAGCAAGGGCCTCACCATAGAGTTTCTTTTCACCGTAGGCGGCGGCCCGGAAGTATCGGGCCTCATCATCGTTGGGAAAGACCTTCAGGACTTCTGAAAATTCGGCGATGGCCTCATCGTGCTTGTTCCACTCGTAGTAAATCAGCCCCAGGGTAAACCTCACCTCCCGGTTGTTGGGATCGCGCTTCAGGATCTCCTGGAACTGACTGACGGCTTCCTCATATTTTCGGTCCCGCAGAAGCACTTTTCCGAGCTTGACCCTTGTCGATGTCCTTCCAGGATGCTGGGAGATCATTTTGACATAAATCTCTCTGGCCTTATCATTTTTCTCCTCCAGTTCATACAGGAGTGCCAGATCGGAGAGGGCGGCCTCGAAGTTGGGTTTGAGTTCCAGTGTCTTGAGGAACCACTGCTCGGCTTCCCGGTATCGCCTCATCTCGGAATAGATTTTCCCCATGTAGTAATGACCCATGACGTTTCCGGGATCCGCCTTGAGCATCTGCTGGAGGACGTCGATCGCTTCGGCGTATTGCTTGGTCTCAGCGTAGATGACGCTCAGGTAGAGGTAGGATTCCAGATTGCCGGGTTTCAGGGAGAGAACCTTGCGATAGGTCTCAATGGCCTTGTCGTATTGCCTCGTGTGGAGGTAGAGCCCCCCCAGGATGAGGTAGGTATCGACATAGTCCGGGTTGTATTTCAGGGATTTTTCGGCTACGGCAATCGCCTTGTCGATGTTGCCTATCCGGGTATACTGTGTCGCGAGCTCAACGGCGAGAAAGGGCGAAGTGGGATCGGCGAGAAGGGCCTTCTCGTATTCGGAAACGGCTTCCTTGAATTTCCCGTTGAGACTGGAATAAAGCCCCGACATATAGCGATAAGGGGCCTCAGGGGTGTTTTCCGCGCAGAGGACAGCCTGCGGGGCGGGCCACAGCAGAAAGCCAAGTACCGCACAGAAGAGGAGCAATGCCTTGATGGTCTTTTTTTTGTTCATGGGGATCATAAATAGCTAACCTCGTTGCGACCGGGCGTGGCCCGGGGGACGGGCGTTCCCATTTCTGGTGATGAGTTCCGACAGGGAGATCACCTCAACGCCTGCCGACTGGAGCCTGGGCAGGAAGGTCTTCAGGGCCTGGATCGTTTCGGGATAGGGATGGCCGATGACCAGGAGGCTCTGCCTCTGTCCCTTTTTTTTCAGCAGATCTTTCATGTTCCTGAAAACCATCTCCCGGTCCCGGGCGTGATCGATGAAAACCTCACGGGATGCAAATGGAACACCTGTTTCGCCTGCGACCTCGGCAGCCTTTGAATCCGCCGTGGTCAGGCTGTCGATGAAGTAAAGGCCTCTCTCCCGGAGTTTCCTGAAAAGGACCTTGAGCTTTTGCCTGTCCTGCATGAGGCGGGAGCCCATGTGGTTGTTCACACCGCGTACGAAAGGGACCGCCCTCAAATCTTCTTCCACCTGCGATCGCATTTCCCTCTCGTTCATGGAGATCAAGAGGACCCCCTTGCCGGGGTCCCGCTCCGGATATTCAAGGGGCTCCATCGGGAGGTGCAGGAGGACTTCCCTGCCCGCTCTGTGTATCTTTCTTGCCGCCCCGATGGAATGACTGCAGAAAGGAAGGACCGAAAAAGCGATCGGCGCATCGAGCCGCAGAAGTTCATCAAGGGGTTTCAAGTCCTGACCGATGTCATCTATGAGTATCGCGATCTTCAGATGCCGGGGAGAGGGGGCGTCCGAGAGCGGGGGCTTTTCCTCCGAAGGGACCTTTTTTTCTGAACCCTCGTAGGGCACCGGCGGATAGGCCACCCAGAAGATAAAGACCACCAGGCCGAGAAGAAAAAGACAGAAGCCCAGCCGGGCATGGTTATTTTTTGTTGCCTTTTTTCTCTTCCCTTTTGCCACGGTGATGCCCGTCAGGCGGTCCCTTCGTTACCTTCCGCTCTTGCTGAACACCTCCCAGCTTTTCAGGATATCCACAGCGCTTTTCAACTGGTTGTCCCGGGACAGGGGGTCCTGTTCTTTCTTCTGGGGCAACTCCTTCGGACGGGCCATTTCCTTCTCTCCCTTGATGTGGCCCTTGAGATCCTTTTCCCGGATGGCCGTCTCCGGCCCTTCCTCCTCTTCGGGCGGTTTCACAAACTCAACCACGATGTCCGGCACGATGCCCTCCGCCTGAATGGACCTTCCCTTGGGCGTGAAATATTTTGCTGTGGACAGCTTGAGGGCCGACCCGTCCTCGAGAGGGATGACCGTCTGAACGGACCCCTTACCGAAGGTCTTTGTCCCCAGGATGATAGCCCGGCTGTTGTCCTGCAGTGCTCCCGAGATGATTTCCGAGGCGCTCGCCGTTCCCTCGTTGACGATCACGACCATCGGGCAGGTCGGTTCACTCCCGTCGTCTCTCGCCACAAAAGTCGCCTCGACGGTCTTGACCCGGCCCTTCGTTGCGACAATCGGTCCGGATTTGATGAAGGCGTCGGATACTTTCACGGCCTGCTCCAAAAGTCCGCCGGGGTTGTTCCGGACATCCAGGACGAGGCCTTTCAGGGGTTTGGCTTTCCCGTTGATTTCCTGGAGGGCCTTCTTCAGCTCATCCGTTGTCGATTCCTGGAAGTTCGAGAGCCGGATGTAGCCGATGGTTCCATCGAAGACCTGTTGCTTCACGCTTTTGATCTTGATGGTGGCACGGGTGATGACGATGTCTTTCGGCTGTGTAAATTCTTTCCGCATGATGGTGAGGGTCACCTTCGTGTTTTCGGGACCCCGCATCTTCTTGACGGCGTCGGTAATGGCGATCCCTTTCGTCCACTGCCCGTCGATTTTTAATATCTTGTCTCCCGCTTTGATACCGGCCTTGAAGGCGGGCGTATCCTCAATCGGTGAGACGACCACCAGCTGGTCGTTCTGAAGGGTGATGACGATCCCGAGCCCGCCGAACTGACCGGTCGTGTCCACCTGGAGATCCTTGTACTGGTCCGGCGTCAGGAAAGCGCTGTGGGGGTCCAGCGATCTGATCATCCCGTTGATGGCCTCCTGGATGAGCGTGTTGGTCTTCACGTCTTCCACGTAGTTCTTCTCGACAATGTCGATGACCTCGGTGAAGATCTTCAGGCTTTTGTACGTGCTCGTGTCGACGGCTGCCACCCGGCTGTCGCCGTAAGGACCGAACATGACAAGAAGCACAGGAAGAAGCCAGAAAGAGACCAGGATGTAAAACCGTTTATTCAACATTTTCATAAAACGCCTCCAGATCGTATGACCATTAAATCGTATAGACCTTTAAAATTAGCCGCTTTTCGCGCAAATTTCCAGTCTTTTTATTCGCTCTGAGGTGATGCCCTTCGCACTGGTCCGGTCACGGCGCATCATCCATTTCTTCACGTCGCCCATGACGGTCATGCCCGCCGGCGGGACAGGGCACCTGCCATGGAAGCGCAACTCTCCGCGATCTTTGAATGCGGGGAGGCTTTTACGAGGATTTCCTGGTTCATGATCGATCGCGGCACATCCTCGTCGTGGCGCAGAGACCCGAGGTGCGTCAGGGGAAACCCGAGAAACCGCCTGCAGATGGAATCGAAGTGGCGGAAGATCCGATCGCCCTCCTTCTCGTCCATCGAAGAATTGACAATGATGTCAAAGGAGTCCCTGCCGAATAGCTGGTAAAGGACCTTGATCATCGCATAAGCATCCATCAGGCAGGTGAGTTCGCGGTTGATGACGAGGATGTTCCGGTTGGCGAGCAGGTTAAACTGGAGAACGACCTCTGTCATGCCGGCACCGGTGTCCAGTAGAATCAGATCATAGCCCTCGAGTGACAGGAGCATCTCCTTGATCATCTCTATCCGTTCGTAAAGAAGCTGGGCCATGTCCCTCACACCGGAGCATGCGGGAACGAGGTCAAAGCCCCCCGTTGTCCTGACGATGACGTCCTGAAGCGTTGCCTCGCCGAAGACGACATCCTTCATGGTCCTGACGGGCCGGATGCCCAGCATGATGTCCACATTGGCGAGACCGAAGTCGCAGTCGACGACGAGGATTTTCTTACCCTTCTTCGCCAGCGCTGCGGCAAGGTTGACCGTGAGAAAGGTCTTTCCGACGCCACCCTTCCCGCTTGTGACGCACACGATGATGGGGTTTCTCTTTTTTCTGGTTTTCATGTCTTTCACCTTCTGCCCGTTTCGAATCTTCGAAATAAGATGCCTTACCTTCGGGGCTTCTCGTCTTTGACCTTCAACAGCAAATCTCGTTCCTGGAGGCTTACAGGCTCGGCTGCAGCGATACGCCTATCGATGACCCCCGTGTAGGAAATTTTGTTCTTGCCGTCTTTTTTGGCCCTGTAGAGCTCTATGTCAGCCAGGTTGAAGAGTTCATCAAGGGCCACCTTCGTGGCGGGGTCGAACTCCGCCATGCCGATGCTCGCCGTGACGATGCACTTCTTCCAGTGGATGTCGGTGATGAACTGCTGGAGCCTTCGGGCGATACCGATGGCGTCGACCAGGCCCGTTGCCGGCATGAGGATGCCGAACTCGTCTCCCCCCAGGCGGCAGAGAAAGTCTGTGGGGCGGAGCCGGTCACGCATAAGCAGGCCCACCTCCGTGAGGAACCGGTCTCCCTCGGAGTGACCCAGGCTGTCGTTGATTTCCTTGAAGTTGTCAAAGTCGAGGATGGCCATGCAGCAGGGCTGTCCCGAACGCTTCGTACGCGCCATCTCGACGCCGAGCTGCATCTTGAAAAAACGCTTGTTGTAGAGACCCGTCAGTTCATCGGTCAGGCTGAGTGATCGTAACTGCTTGTTTTCCCTCTCTATTTCAATGATGCGTCGTACCAGATCGGCTCCGAGCTCGATGACTGCATCGGCGGTCCGCTCAAGCTTTTTACGGTCGGCACTGGGGAGCTTCTCGGTGAGGATCATCAGCAGTTCACCCCTGCCGGCCCCCCCCTCACGCAGCCAGTCTGATAGCCCCTTGTTTTTTTTGATGATTTTTTCTATCGATCGACGCTTATCGATCTTCTTCACGGCTGCGGTTTTTTTCCCTGTAACTTTTTGATTCCTTGGCATACGGCTGTTTGTCACCTTTCGGCGGGGCGGACCGCGCTTGTAAAAGCGTGAAATCTGCAAGAAAAGTGCCTGTATAAAGCCCTTTTCCTGTCCTACGACGGACTTTCAAATCCCTGGGCCGACGGGTGTTCCGAGTTTACCCCGGGGATCCCCTGTTGCATGACTGGAACATTCAGAAAGACGTGGATTTTGCATGACGTGTTTTGATACACGCAAAATCATCAGAAATCAAATATTGAAAGAGAAAGAACCTGGAGGCGGAGGATATGAAAAAGAGGCTCGTCATCACCCTGGCGTTGCTGTTCCTGGCGGTACCCGCATCGGCTGAAGTGCTCTCACCAGGGATCGAATCGACGCACCCGGACAAGCCGCCCGGCACTTACGGGACGAGCGGGGACGTGACGGGGATGTCAGCCGGCCCCGAATGGATGATGGTCGCGGCTGACTCGCACAGGATCGGACAGCTCGAAAAAGCCGGTGTCGTCAACGAGACGGCGGAACCCTTCCCGAGACAGCCCCACCGGATCGGCCTTGCCCTTAATTACTACTATTGTGATTACAAAGAGGAGTTAACGTCACCCCTGAAGAGCACAGAAAAAGAGTGGATCACGGCGCTGAGATTCTACTACAACTATTTTGCGAATGACAGCGGCTACATCCTCCTCTTCGCCGAGACGTCCGTGGTGGATGACACGGACTACGACGGATCCACGCACACGGGCATTCCCCTCAAGCAGACCACGGAAAACGATTTCCGGAAGGTCGAACTCGATCTTGGTTATACCTTCAAGGGGGGACTGCCTTTTTCTTTTACACCCTACGTGGGGATTGGATACCGCTACTGGATGAGGGATCTGGGAAGCTTAAAGGAAGATTACAGCTGGTTTTATATTCCCCTCGGGCTTCGTGTGACCTGGGCGCCCCACCAGCAATTCTCGATGGCCTTGAATGCCTCTGTGAACTTCATGTTCGACGGTGAGATGACCGTTTACGACTGGACCGGCGCATCCAATGTTGCGGACACGACGGTCCAGCTCGACGACAAGCCGGGCTACTTGGCCGAACTGCCCATAACATTCAATCTGGCACGTCACTGGGCGATCGCACTGATCCCCTGGTATGAATACAGCAAGATCGGACAGAGTCCCTATGAACCGATCTTCTACAAGGACGGGACCTATACGGGTTTTGTCCTCCGGGAGCCGTCCAGCCGGACGCACCAGTATGGCCTGCGGGCCGGTGTGGAGTTTGTCTTCTAAGTGGAAGCCCGCGGGGGATGCCGTTCCATCAACGAAAAGCCCCTTCCCCTTGCCGGGGAGAGGGGCTTTCTTTTAAACCGATGGTTTCTTCATCAAGGAATCGCGCCTATGAAGGTGTTATTGCCCTCGTTCTCCTCTCGGATGAGGTTCGACGGATCGATGACGCCAACCAGATATTTCCTCGAGGGGTTCTCCGTTACTCTGAACCTGACCAGCTCGGATTTCGAACTTCCCGCATTGACCGGCCCGATGGTCCTATACCCAAGATACCGGTCACCGGTCCCGAAGGAGCCGTCCGTCGAGAGATAGACATTTACCTTCACGCTGGAGACGCGGGTGCTGCCTGTGTTTGTGATCATGATGTTGCCGGAGGCCATATAATAGTCGTTCGTCAGCACCGAAGAGACGCCCGTCCACGCACCGTAAAGATCGATCATCTTCACGATGCCCGACTGGGTGACCGTGACGGTCCGCCCCGCGATGGTGAGCGTTCCAGACCGCTGCGAAACGCCGGTGTGCTCGGCCACGGAGAACTGGACCGCCCCTGTGCCGGTCCCGCTCGCCCCCGTGGTAATGGTGATCCAGGAGGCGTTACTGACGGCCGTCCAACTGCATCCGAGGCCCGCCCCTACAGTCACCGTGCCCGTTCCGACCGTCGCGGGCAGCGAGAAGCTCATCGGCGTGACGGTGTAGCTGCAGACGGGCCTGCCATAGCCGAATCTTTGAACGCGTTGGTTCATGCCGGTGTCAGTAACACAGATGTTCCCGTAAGCGTCGACGGCGATACCCCAGGGGTCGCTGAGTTGACCGTTTCCTGTCCCCGACGCACCGAAGCGGGTGATGTAGATACCGTCGGTATTGAATTTCTGAATTCTCCTGTTTTCGCTGTCAACGACATAGATGAAGCCCCTGCTGTCGACGGCGATACCCCGGGGAAACCGGAAGTCGGCGTCGGCGGAACCCTCCTCCCCCCACGAGGCCACAAAGTTACCGTCACCCGATGTGAACTTCTGGATGCGGTTGTTTCCCGAATCGGCCACATAGACGAAACCATCGGCATCGACGACGATGCCCCAGGGGCTCCGGAGGAAGCCTTCCCCCGAACCGGGGCTTCCCTTCATCCAGACAGACGAGCCGTCGGCGTTGAGTTTCTGGATGCGATGGTTTCCGGTATCAGCCACATAGATTAAACCATTGGTGTCCACGGCGATCCCGGAGGGATTCTGGAACTGGCCCTCGCCCGAGCCCTGGCTTCCCATCGACCAGGCAAATGTGCCATCGGCGTTGAGTTTCTGGATGCGATGATTTCCCGAGTCGGCCACAAAGACGGCTCCATCGGAACCCACGGCGATCCCGGAGGGGTTCTGGAACTGACCGTCGCCCATACCCTGGGTTCCCCATTCACCGAGGCAGATGCCGTCAAGCCCGAATCTCTGGATCCGGTGATTGTCCGTGTCAGCCACGTAGATGTTTCCCGTCCTGTCGGCCGCGATTCCCGAGGGGTTCAGAAACTGTCCCGCACCTGAACCCCGGGCACCCCACCTGTCGAGGTAGGGGAGGCCGGCATTGTTGCGGTAAGCGATGGTAAAGTCTCCGAAATTGACGTCGCTGTCGAGTTCCGAGTAAGCAATCCTGAAAAAGCCGTTCTCCCCCCAGCCGGTGCCCCAGCTGTTCTTGACGATAAAGTAGCGGCCCGCGTCATTGTATCCGACGATGAGGACGGCATGGGCGCCCGCGATACCCCCCGTGGTGTGCTCGTAGATGCCGCCCCGGTAATAATAAAAATCCGTGTACACGTTCATGAGCGTCGAGAGCGGCCCATAGGTGTCCAAAGCGTTCTTCAGGGCGTTGGCCGTGGGCGATGCCTGCGTGACGTAAACCCAGTCGCTTATCTTGTAAGCCGTGGCCTTCCAGTTCGAACAAGCCCTGTAACAGCTGCCGTTCAGGGCCGTGTAAGGGTAGCAGGACTCGAGGGGGAGACCTGAGCTCTTCAAATAGTCCGAAGCCCGATCGGGCCAACCGCCCTTGCAGTTGCCGGCTTGTCCGCAAGATACAAGAACCTGTTCTGAAAGATCGAGGTTCACGTCGGGTGTGTTGTTCTGGATCAGCGTGTAGGACTCCAGGGCTGCCGTCGTTGAAAAGGCCCAGCAACTTCCGCAGGAACCCTGGTCCCTGACGGGGGTCACGTAATTCTTACTGTTGAAGGATCTCCAGTCGGCACCGGGCGCGGCACCGGCAGCGCGGGTCAGCTTCGCGGGCAAGACCCGTTCACTGCCCGAGAGCTGCGGGCGGATCGCGCCGACTTTCATAAGCCGCATTTCATGGGGAAGCCTTGATATGGATGTCTCGGCGGCGACCCACCGGGCCCCCCGGGTCTCAATGGCGGAGCGCACCTGGCGGAGTGTCGCGTGATTTTGAGTAGCCGTCCCTTCGGCGGGCGCGGAAATGGTTGGCTCGGCGGCAAGGGATAAATTCAGGCACACCGGGATGAGTAAAATTATGATCCCCAGGAGGCATCCCAGCCCTCCTTTTAATGTCCGTCCCCATTTCATATGTCATTTCTCCTTATGGGTGATCAGAACTTTGATGTGAAAGAGATCCGTGGCTTTTTCTTTCCCTTCCCAGGTCCTGTAATGGAGCATCCGGATCTCCGCCTGTCCTTCCTTGATGGCCTTAAAGCGCCACAGGCCCTTCACAGGGGCTCCAATCCTGCTCTCGCCGGTCGCTTTTTGCGTCTCCTCCGAGAGAAGCTCCAGAAGGGTTCGATCAAGCTGTTCCAGGTACCACCCGTAACCGGCACTTCCCAGCCCGGAGAGTTCAAGCTGGATGATATCTCCCACCTTGATGCGGATCTCTTTCCCGCTGTCTTCCTTTGTGATGGTCGTCATTTTTCCCTCGGGATGGTGAATGAAAGCCGACATGGCGTCGACCGTTGACGGTAGGATTATGACCAGAATGATGCAGATGAGACATCCCAGGATCTGCGTGATGAAGGTAGCTCTGCATTGCTTCGAAGCCATCGGTGTCTTCCTTGGAATGCCGGCCGGGTGTTCCGGGATCAAAAGGCGCTCCAGCTTTTTATCTTCAGGTTTTTAAGGGGAAAAATCAATAGGGAGAAAGTATGGTTTTAAGTACAATGTCCTAGGAAGAATGACCTAGGTTGTTGGTATGAGGGGAGGTCGGGTCCGTGGACGAATTATTGAGCGGCGCAGTGGAACGCCCAAGGCCGCTTCCGCCCATACCGGAAGGTCTGAAGACAGGTGCCGATGGCCGGTTTCCGGGAAGCACCTGCGGGGAGGATCTTTTTCATATCCAGTGGTGAACGTGAAAACCCTTCCGCCGCAACGAATGACGGCGTTTGCTTCCCTGCAGGAATTTATTTTTATGATTGCTTTTTCTCTGGACATTCGGAATAATGGTGTGTATGAAGGGTTTGCCCATTGAAGGGGCGCGGATCCCTTCAGGTAAGGGGGCTTCGCCGCCCGGGCATCAAGCAACCCCGATGCCTTGCGGAAAGCAGGGTACGGGGTGCCGGACACGCATGGCGATTCGGAGGAAATTGCCGCGTGCGGATCCGGTGACCCCAAAAGGAAAGGAGGGAACGGGGAAAGGAGGCAGGCTGACCAGTCAAATCCGAAAACGGGGATAGAATCCCCCCGAATAGACAAAAAAATTTTTCATAAGCAAGGAGGATTAAATGAACAAGGCCGATTTGATCGATGAGGTGGCAAAGGTTGTAGATACCAAGAAAGCCGCAGCGGAAGCCGTGGATTGCATGATCGATGCGATCACCAAGGTCCTGAAGAAAAAGGGCAAAGTAACACTGGTCGGTTTCGGGACCTTCAGCGTGTCCAAACGGGCTGCCCGGAAGGGGAGAAACCCCAGGACCGGCAAAGAGATCAAGATCCCCGCAAAGAATGTGCCGAAATTCACCCCCGGAAAAGAACTCAAGGCCGCTGTAAAGTAAAGGCTGGCAAAAAAGACCCCCGGTGTCGATGCCCCGGGGGTCTTTTTTGCCTCCGGTACAGCCCTTGCCGTCTTTCAGGACGAAAAAGGACTCACCCCAAGGGGTGGATTTGTGGTAAAAACGACCCGATATTGGATTTTTCTTCCGATTCCAGGCTGTTTCGTCGTTGTCAACGGATTAAATGGCTAAGCGTTTAATATTTCAAAGACCTTGCTCCGCGGGGTGGCAACACCGGGGAAGGCTCTCGAGGACTATCATCTGGGCACGAAAGAGGATCTGAACCGTTTTCTTTCAGGTGTTGAGCGGAGGGCCTTCCGGATGGCGATTTTTGCCACGGGAAGCAAGGAGGAATCCCTCGACCTGGTGCAGGAGGCGATGCTTGGGTTTGTGAGGCTCTACACCGCGCGTCCGGAGGGGGAGTGGAATGTGCTTTTTTACCGGGTCCTGCAGAGCCGGATCACGGACTGGTACAGGCGGAACGCCGTTCGGAAACGGTTTATGGGCTGGCTAGGCCCCAAGGCAGGAGAGGACGAACAGGAGGACCCCCTGCAGGGGATCGCCGACACAACCACCATGGGCCCGGCCGATCAAGTATTTCAGCGGGAATTTACCGATACCCTGCTGAAGGTCCTCAAGGAGCTGCCCCTTCGTCAGCAGCAGGCCTTTCTGCTCCGGGCCTGGGAGGGGATGGACGTGGCCCAGACGGCCCACGCCATGGGCTGCTCCGATGGTAGCGTGAAGACCCATTATTCCCGGGCCGTTCATTCGCTGAGAATCAGATTGGAGGCTTTTGATCGTGAATGAGAGGATAAAAGAAGAAGAGGGACAGGATGAGCGCCTGCTGAAAAGGACGAAAGAGGTCCTGGATGCAAGCGCTGCGAACCTCGACGTCCGAACGCTCGAGCGGCTGCGGGATGCCCGTCAGCACGCCATGGAGACGGCCGATGAACGGCCCGGACTGCTCCTGCGGTTACCACGATGGGTGAAGGTGAGCGGTCTGGCCACGGCCGCTGCGGGCGTCCTGGTCTTTGCTCTCTGGTTCACTTCACCGAATCATGATCTGACCGTCAAGAATCCGGAAGATTTCGAAATCGTCCTCGCGAAGGACCAGATCGATCTCTATGAAGATCTGGATTTTTATGGCTGGATGGCGGATGACGAAGACAATGCGTAGGTTTCTGAATAGACGGGCAGGAGTCCTGATATTTGCTCTACTGATCCTGTTCATGACCATGCCGGTCCGGGCGGCCGCGCAGGGGACACGCTGGGACCAGCTCAAGCCGGAGGAGCAGCAGGTTCTGAAGTCTTTCCAGGACCGCTGGGAACAACTTCCCCCTGATCGCCAGGATCGTCTGCGAAGGGGAGCCGAGCGGTGGCAGCACATGACGCCCGGGGAAAGAAATGAAACCCGGGATCGTTACCAGAAGTGGCGGGAACTTCCGCCGGAGAAGCGCCAGGAGATCCGGAATCGCTACGATAAATTCAGGAAACTGCCGCAGGACGACCAGGACAGGCTCCGGCAGTCCTACAGGAAATACCGGGAACTTCCGCCAGAGAGGCGCCAGGAGCTTCGTAACAAATGGCAGCAGATGACACCCCAGGAAAAGCAGGAAACCCGCCAGAGATGGCAGGGACCTTCCCGTGAAACCGGGAGGGATAGGGGGGATGGAAGTCGGGGGTTTCAAAGGCGCTGAGATACTTATCACAACCCTCCCGGGGTGGGTTTCCCGGTTTCGATACAAAAGAAAGGGGATCGGCACAGAACGCACGTCCCCTTTTTTATTGCCTTCAGACCGGCAAGGCCTTTGAGTGTTAGGATGTACGTGTCGTTTGTGGCGAACGGATCAGGAAGAATCTGGAGACAACCCTGTCCAGGTGATCGATCTCTACGGATTCATACTCCCGGCGAAAATCCTCCCACAGAGACGAGAGGGTCGTCCGGAGAAGACGAGCCCCCTCCATGTCACCCGCATGAGTCATGAGGTCATTCACAAAGCTCTCGCTGAAACCGGTCATACGGTATGGCGGTCTCTCTTCCCCCTTGCGCAGGGCGCGGAACAGTCGCCTGGCCTCGTCCATCGAGAGTCCCGAGAAAGAGGGTTTCAGGTCGAGCAAGCGGCGGGACCAGAAATTGAAGAGAAGTTTGGCGTATGTCAGATCCTCTTCCAGAAGCAGGGCATCTTCCGGCGGTGCGACCTCCGAAAGCCTTGAAAAAAGCCTGTCAAGGACCACGAACCCTTCGAGGACCTTTTCCGCCTCCTCGAGTTCTGCGGCATGCTCAAAACTTTTCGTGGGTTCCTCGGACTCGAGTCCCTGAAAGAACATCGGTTGCTTCAGCAGAAGCGCCGCGAGAACCCCGCCTTGTTCATCTCCCCAGAACCCCGGCGTGAGCCCGCTTTTTTCGAACCAACTTTTTTTCTTCCACTGCTCGGCCTGCCACCGGAGCTTCAGCGCGTATCCTAAGCCGACCCGGTGGATCGAAAGGAGGGGGTTGGCCATTATCATCCTGCCGGCCCTCATCGCGTCATTGTCGCAGAGCCTTTCCATGGCGAGGTTCAGATAACCCGCAGCCTCCCGGCAGGTTTTCACCAGATGATCAGGATCCTCGATCGACAGACCCTGCGCGGCAATCATGGCGTTACAGATGCCGGCAAACTCCAGTCGAATCCTGTCCATGGCAGCAAGGTCTCTGATGGTCGAGAGCCCTTTCTCGAAGAGAGTGCCTTTTCCCGCCTGGTATAGCGGAAGGATGGGGACCAGGGCCCTCATTTCATCCTCGTCCAGGTCGATGGGAGAGGCCCTTTCCTCTCCGTCGGCAGCCAGGGACCGTTCATCCAGCGGGGAGAAGATCTCGAGGGCCTCTTCAAAGGGGAGAAACCCCTGCTCTGCAACTCGTGTACTCCGCAGTCGGTACAGTTCCTCCTCCGATTCCGTGGTAATGATGGTCGGGAGGGCCTGCAGGATGGCCATATACCGAACGGGGTGTTCGCCGGCCATGAGTTTCGTCATCTCCTCGATGAAGGGCCGCAACTCCTCGTTTGAAACCCCGATGTAGATCACCCCGTCGTGCGTGAAGTGGCCTTCGGGAATCTCCGGCGTTTCTTCATCCTCCTCTCTCACGAGAACGTCGATATATTTTTTCAGGCAGAAGCCGGCGAACTCATATCCTTCACTCAAAAGCCAGCGGACCGTTCTCTGCCGGTCGGCTTCATAGAGCCTTCTCAGCCAGGCCATGGCTTTCTCTTCATCCAGGTGGTCTCTTTCCCAGATCTCCATGTCGAGGATGTGCTGCCACTGGTCGTCGCTGGCCAGGGACAGAAGGGGGAGGGAATCGTCGGCGCCGATCTTTTTGACCAGCCAGAAAAAGTCGCCGAAGGCGAGGTCGCCGACAAGCTTCGCAGGGTTCTCTGACCTCAGGATACGGTCGAGCAGCTCTTTCCCCGTGAGGGCAGGGTATGCCATGAGCAGGGCATTGCCTGCTTGCCTGGCACGTTCGAGACGGGGCTCTTCCTTTGCAATTCCGGGCCTGTCCTCAGTCATATCCGATCGGGCCTCAATGTTTATCGATCCTGACCAGTGTTAACTTTCCCGGATGACCGGGGTGTCACAATACTTCACGATAATATATTTGACCGTCGGCCTTGACATCGGGATGTTGTATGGGGGTGCCGCCGGAAAGGGCGGAATTTAAACAGACTGCCAAGGGACATATCTATGCAGCAATATTAATAATCACCTCTGATTTTATGTCAAGGCCTTCCAATATGCCAGGCCATAAAAAATCCGACGTAAAGTATCATCCCCAGAATAATGTTCTCTTTCCTCCACTCCCTGTGATATAAGGTCGCGAATTTTTAAGACAGGATCGGACAAATGTCCCGTTCGAGAAAGGATAATTCTTATCATGGATGAAAGAAGTAATTACCGGCCGTTGCCGAACCGGCGGGATCACAACTGTTTCGGCTGCAGCCCCTCCAATCCTCACGGGCTTCACCTGCAATTCTTCGCGGGGGAAGGCTCCGTCCTTTCGTGGGTCACGGTGCCGGAGCATCTGTGCGGGTGGAAAAACATCGTACACGGAGGCATCCTGGCCACCATTCTCGACGAGGTTATGGGGCGGGCCGTTCTCTACCAGCTCAAGAGCCTCACCCTGACGAAGTCGATGGATATCCGGTTCATGAAACCGGCCTATGCCGGGGCGGAATTAAGAGTCGAAGGCAGGGTGACCGGGGTGCCAGGTGAGCGTGAGGCAACGGTGGAGGCTTTCCTTTATAACAGCGAGGGGGAACTCTGCGCGAATTCCACGGGGGTCTTCGCGGTGATCAAGCCCGAGGCGGGCAGAAAGCTCGGTCTTGCCGATGAGGAATTTCTCCGGTGGTTTGAAGACTACATCAGGACGTAGGCAGGGACTCGATAGGCCCTGAGAGGGGGCAGACAGGGAAATGCCTGATTTCAAAATCGGCAATGAGAAGAAAATCGCCCTCTTCACCTCCGTGACGCATTTTCTGTTTCACTTCTATGAGATTGCCTTCCCGGCCCTCGCGATCCCGCTCATGCTTTCCCTCAAGACGGATTTAAAGGAGGTGCTGGAGCTTGGCTTTCCCATGTACCTCATGTTCGGGGTCTTTGCGCTTCCCTGGGGTTTTTTCGCCGACCGGTTCAGCAACCGTGCAGCCCTGATCATATGTTTTTTCGGGACCGCCGCGGGGGCCGTCATGACGGCTCTTTCGACAACACCGGCCGGCATCATGTACTCCCTGGCCCTTGTCGGCATCTTCTCGTGTATCTGTCACCCGGCCGGCATGGGTCTCATCTCCCACGGGGCGAGAAACCGGGGTATGGCCCTCGGCATCTTCAGCGTGGCGGGGACCTTCGGGCTCATCGCGGGACCCTTCCTGGCGGGACTCCTGAACTGGCTCGCCGGGTGGAAGATGGCCTACCTCGCGACCGGCATTTTCGGCCTTCTCTGGGGGATGGCCCTGATATTCGTCAGGATCGACGAAACCCCCCTGGAAGTGCACGAAAATAACAACGGGCAGGGGTCAGACAATTCAACCCATCCGATCAGACGGCTCGTCCTTTTTTTCTGGATCGTCACCCTCGGCGGTCTGGTCTACAGGATCAACATTGTGGCCCTGCCGGCCCACATGGAATACGAGGCGCCCTTTCTCTCACGCGTTTTTCACCATCTCCAGATCCCCGACATCGCGGCGACGACGACGATGGCCGCAGCGCTCCTGACATCGCTTGTCTACGTCGCGGGAATTTTCGGACAACTCTACGGGGGCAGGCTGGCGGACCGGCACGACCTGCGCAGGCTTTACCTTGTCTTCAACGGCCTGTGCCTCCCCCTGGTCATCCTCATTGCCTTCCTGGGCGAGCAGTATCTCGTTGCGGCCGCGGCGGGCTATGTGTTTTTCGCCCTGGGCATCCAGCCCATCGAAAACAGCCTCATTGCCCATTTCACGCCGAGGCAATGGCGGAGCACCGGCTACGGTTTCGCGGCCATCCTGATCTTCGGGGTGGGGGCTCTGGCCGTTTATCTCGTCGGCTGGGTTTCGGAGCGCTGGTCGCTGGGTACGGTTTATCTCTTTGCGGGCGGCCTCATTCTCCTCATCATCGTTCACATCCTGATCCTCCTGTACGACACACGCGGCGTTACCTTGAGGAATGTGGCCAGGCGGTGAGGGTTGGTCCCCGCCCGCCGGGCAGCCGGCCGTCATTTGGGCGAACTGAAAAAGGTGGTCTAAACGTCGATGTTTGAAGGGTTCATGACAGTGCCAGCCATCGTCAAGGTGGGCTTCTCTTTCTTCGGGATTCTCCTGGCGAACCGCGCCGGTTTGCATCTGGGATATTCGATTCTTCTTTTTTCCGCGTTGCTCTCCCTGTGGGCGGGGACGGGCCTTCAGGGTTTTGCCCTGCAGGTCGCCGATCTCGCGAGGCCGGAGGACTACCTGCTGACCATTATCGTCTTGCTGCTTCTTTTTTTCACCGAAGCCCTCAGCAAGTCGGGCAGGATGGAGAAGACCATCGCGGCGCTCAAGGAATGGCTGCGGAGCAGACGGCTTCTCCTCGCCGGACTTCCCGCCCTGATCGGGCTTCTTCCCATGCCGGGAGGGGCTCTCTTCTCGGCGCCCCTCGTCGCCTCGGTGGATTCGGAAAACGAGCTCGATGAAAATCACAAGGTCGCCATCAATTACTGGTTCCGCCACATCTGGGAGTACTGGTGGCCCCTCTACCCGGGCGTGATCCTGGCCATCCGGTATTCGGGGCTCCCCGTGGCCGCCTATTTCCTCGTCCAGATGCCCTTCACCATCGTCGCCGTGCTGGGAGGGTATCTCTTCATTCTGAAAAAAGTTGAAAGAAGACATGGGGAAGGTCCACGGAACGGCTCCCTCGATCCTGCCGGCGCCCTCTCGGCAATGGGGCCCATCGCGCTCCTCGTCATCCTCTCCGTCCTGGGCTCGGCCCTGCTGCCGCTCGCCGGCGTCAGCGGGACACTGGCGAGCCTGCTGGCGATGTTCATCGGACTCATCGCCGCGCTTGTCTGGATTTTCACGGCCGATCCACGGTCTTTCGGCCCGTCCCTCGTGCTTTTCAGGGACCGGAACACCTGGCTCATGATGATTCTTGTCGTGGGCATTCAGCTCTTCTCATCGGTCATCAAGTACCCCCTCGACGCGGCAGGGGCAACGCTTGTGACGCTCATGCGCGACGAACTCATCGGTGCGGGGATCCCCCTGCTCACGGTTATCATGGTCATTCCCTTCATCGCCGGGCTGGTCACGGGGGTCGCCTTCGGCTTTGTGGGTGCTAGCTTTCCCATCGTCTTTGCCCTCATCGGCAATGACCCCGGCTTCGGGACGCTTGCGGCCACGACGGCATGCGCCTATTCCTTCGGCTACATGGGCATGATGGTATCGCCTATGCACGTCTGCTTCGTCGTCACCGGCGAGTACTTCAGATGCTCCATCTACGGCGCCTACCGTTACCTGGCGGGACCCGTCGTTCTGATCCTCCTGGCCGCTTTGCTGATATCGTCGTTTTATTACTTTGTCCTCTGAGGCCTGATGGATTTGTACGGACGCAGTCCGTCATTCGGGACAAAAAAAGGGGCTGACTCTTTCCGGTCAGCCCCTTTCTGTCAGGTGATGAGGGAGTCGCCTTACTGCATCGTTTTTGCGATGAACTTGAACATCTGTTTGAAGACCCCCTCGAGGATATCAGGCGCGATGAAGTAGCCCGGGAATTCCTTGTAGAAGAAGTCGTTTATTGCCTTCGCGGAGGCATCGATGTCGCCGCCATTTTTCCGGTAGTATTCCTCCAGATAGGCCTTCCACTTGCGCCCCTCCTGGATGGACTTGTCAACAACCGTCGCCGCCTCGTCGCCCGTGATGTAGCCGTAATGGTCGGCGCAGAAGATCGAGACGGAAAGGGGCTTCATCTTTTCAAGGCTTTTCAGGAACTGGACGGGGTTGGTGTTCATGGAGGGGAAGAGAAGGTTCCGGTAGGGAATCCCCGCGGCGTCAGAGGGGAAGAGGGTCTTCATGTTCGGCTCATAAGCCGTGATGGAGCAGTTGGTATGGCCGGGCGTTTCGAGGATGTTGAGCGTCACGCCGCCCAGGTCAATTTTGCTTCCTTCACCGATGGTCGTACCCGTGACATCGTCGCGCCATTCGATGTCGTAACCCTTCAGGGCCTCTTCCACGCCCATTTGCCTGGCGCTCATCTGACCGAAGCTGTTCATGATAGCGATGGCCTTGGGCATGGCAAAGATATTCCAGGCCGCCGCCGAGGCCAGCACTTCGATCTGAGGGTAGGTCCTCTTGAAGTAGGGGACGATCCCCGCGTGGTCGAAATGGGAGTGGAGAATGAGAAATTTTGTGACCTTCGCCGGGTCGAGTCCGAGTTCCTTCATCTGCTTGAGCACATCGGGGAGAATGCAGCTCAGCCCCCCGTTGATCATGATGACACCGTTTTTCCCTTCGAGGTAGTATGTGCCCGATTCCCCGCGGCCGAGGTACCACAGGTTGTCCGCGATCTTTCCAGCCTTTCGAAATCTCATCGTGCTGCCTCCCGTCCCTGAACGCGTCAGTTGATTGCCGGTTTTTTGAGAGATTTCTATATAGACAATCAGGGCGGTGATGGCAAGGGGAAAAGAGTTGACGAAAGAGGGGTACTTTTGTCCCGTTTTCGAAACGGATGGGGAATCACTCCCTTGTTTACGCACTGAGGTGTTTCGCCAGTCTCTTTCCGAGGGCGATAAGCGTCAGGACCGGGGGCAGGCCCCAGGCCTCAGGTATCACGGAGCAGTCGCAGACATAAAGATCATCGAATTCCGTCTTCAGATCGGCATCGACAACGTCACCGATTTTTGCGGTGCCACCGGGGTGGGTCGCCACATACCAGCTCCTGAAGATATTCCTGGCACCGGCGTTTTCGAGGATCTTTTTTGCCTGCCCATACCCCCTCTTGAATTTTTTCTTTTCTTCTTCCGATAGTTTCTTTCTAACTCCGCCCGCGTCTGTGAGGCTGCCACCGAGTGTATCTTTGACCTTGATCATGATCTGAAGTGTCCGGGCTTGAGAGAAGAGGCGGTCAAATCTGAACACCTCTGCTGTGAAGATTCGGTAGAGCCATCCGGCCCATCCCAGGTCTGTCATCATATAGCCTTCGTCTTCCATATGGACGCCGCATGCCATGGGGAATTCATTTCCGCCCTTGACATCCCGGACGGTCCCGAACACACCGATAAGGGGGTCGAAGAAGAAATCATTCCCGGCGGCTTTGATCCCGCTGGCCCTCAAGATCACGGGAGTCCCGAGCCCACCAGCGGAAATCACGATGCATGAAGCAAAAGCCTGATGAGACGTTCCATATCTTTGATACTCCACTCCAAAGGCTTTCCGGTTTTCAACGAGCACCCGTCTGACCCTCGCCCCGGTGAGAAGTGTTGCCCCAGACCCGATGGCCTCTTCAATGAACATGCGGGCATTCCACTTTGCATCGTAGGGGCATCCCGTAACGCACTTGTCGCACTCGGGGCGGCATTTTTCTTGGTAGACCATTTTGTCGAGTTTCTTCCAGTCGTATCCCAGATCCCCGGCGCTCTCCATGAGGCGTCGGGAAAGCGGCCCGATCAGCTCGTCATGAAGCGGAGCGATGGGAAGTTCCCGCCAAGCTTCCTCCAGCCCGGGGCTGAGATCGACGCCGCGGGACCTGAACGCGTCTAGCGGCGGCCTGATCGCCGTCGCGTAAAAGACGACCGAGGACCCGCCGGTTGTGATGCCCCTGGCCAGTCCGAGGAGTTCATTCGTGAAAAGCATGCCTCTTCCCGGGAGGGCGGCCATCCGGATCGCCTGCCCGATGGTGCCCCTGATGGGCGCATTATCCCCCCACTCGAGGATAAGGACCTTCTTCCCCTTCAGGCTCAGTTCCCGGGCGACGGTAGCCCCGCCGGGACCGGACCCGACGACCACGGCATCGAAGACAGATGTGTTGTGTCCTTTCATGCGCGTGTTCCTCAGTGTGAAAACGTGCAGAGTAGGCGACAGCGAGGGGAGAAAATGAAATAGTCCTTGAAAAAAGGACTAATTGATACTTAATACTGTATAAAAGGGAATGTCAATTTGAAAAAGGCAAAGTGGGGATCAAGGAGGAAAACATGCCCGGGACGCGACCGTTGAGGACCATAGAGGATATGACCCGAGAGGAAGTTGCCGATCTTCTCAACCGCTGCTGGATGACGCACGACGGCATGTGGTTCTTCCACTGCTACAAGGCCCTCGGTATCGAGAAGGCGAGCGAAATCAATAAAGCGGCCATCCGGTCGCTCGCCCCGATGGAGATGGAAAGGATCAAAAAAGCCCTTGGTTTGGAGAAACGGAAAATTGAAAACGAAAGGGAGTTTCAGGATTTTTTTGGTGCCGTTTCCCGCCTGTTTATCCCCGATTTCATGGCGATTCAGTTCACCTACCCGAAGGAGAACACCCTTCGCTGGGATTTCGAGCCGAATAATTGCTTTGCCTTCAAGGGCATGAAGAGGATAGGGGCAGTGGATGGTTACGAGTGCGGCGTGATCTTCAGGCTTCGGTGCTGGATGGACTGCCTCGGTTTGAAATATCGGCTTTCACCCGAGGTCGAAAGGTGTCTGATGCTCGAAGACGGGAAGTGTTCCGGTGAGTTCGAATTTGATTTCAGTGGATCGTGACACGCCGCGGCCTCACCTCCCGCAACCTGCCGGCCCTCAGCCTTTGATCAGGCGATCCAGCTTCTGAATGATCGCTTCGGCGTAGATTTCCTGTCCCCTCTCGTTCGGGTAGCGGGCGTCCTTTTGGAGGAAGTCCGCGCTCGAGAGTTTTCTCGCCAGAAGATAACTCGCCCAGTAGGTGTGAATGGGGAGCATCTCACAATAAAGGTCGGAAGACACCTCGCGGAGCGTGCGGTAGTAGATGCCGACAGCCTCCATCTCGTGGGGATCATCGAAACTGTGGGAGGAAAGAAGGATGACCAAAGGATCAAACTGATCTCGAGCAAGCCGCACGATGTGAACCAGGTTTTCTTTGAATTCGAAGCGGTGGACGGCTGAGAAGGCGTCGTCAATGCCGAAGTGCAGGAGCAGGATTTCCGGACGGAAGGGTTCGATATCCTCCCCAAAGGAACCCACGCCCTCGAAGGAGGTTTCCCCGATCCTGGAACGGTTGATGACTTCAACCCCTTTAGGGGCGTAGTGATCCCGCAGGATATCGACGTAGCCCCGGGTGACGCCGAAGCCTGCCGCGATGTTCCCACCGCGAACAAGAAGTTTCATCTCAAGTCCAGCTCTTTTTTTATGATTTACTTAACCCGAAGAACCCCTGTAGGTCAACTATCAGATGTTCCAGTTTCTGCGAGTATCCCAAAAAGAATGGTTTCTCTGGTAACAAGCAGTGAGACAGGGACCTAGTCGGGTATGATGATAACAAATGTATTGAAATTATAGACATATACATATCAAAATGAGCTTGACAACATTTGCAGCATTGTTATGCTGTGTCCCCAAATAACTCGGCGTCCAGGCAATCAGGAGAGTCGAAGATCAGGGGTATCAGGGAGAGATTATGAATAAATTAAACGCTGTTTTGCTCTTGTTGATTTCGGTTGGGGTAACATGGGGCTGTGCTTCATGGCATGCGTCGGAGGTTCAGAAAGGAGCAGAGGCCCAGACATTGACCGTTGGGACAGTTCAGCGCGAGATCCGCGTCGGTATGTCCAATGCCCAGGTGGCAGAAGCCCTGGGATCACCAAATGTGGTCACCACCGATGAGAAGGGAAGGGAAGTCTGGGTCTACGACAAGATTGCTACCGAGAACGTATATTCATCGAGCACGGCGCTTATTCTCGGCATCCTTGTGGGCGGCTCCGGCGGAGGTGGGGGCTTGTTGGGCCAGAGCGCCGGTGCCAGCTCTACGAGTCAGCGCACATTGACCGTGATCATTAAGTACGATGAGCAGAAAAAAGTGCGTGATTTTGCTTACCATTCGACACGATTCTAGAAGTGAGCATGCTCCATTTCACCGTTAGATATACGACGCTGCTGTTCTGTGTGGTATGCCTGATGGCCTGTATGGCCAAAAACATTCCCGAAGAAGCACTGGCGCTGAAGCAGGAGTCCCTCCAGCAACGACAGATTCAAACACGGCGGTTTGAGACGGCCGATGAAGCCCGCATTCTTGCGGCCTGTGCATCTCTGCTTCAGGATATTGGGTTTAGTATTGATGAAACGGAGATAAAACTGGGGGTTCTCACCGCCTCGAAGTATCGGAGTGCTCAGGATGGTAAACAAATCGCGGCTGCCGTTGTCTTGATGGTATTATTAGGAGTTCCGATACCCATTGACACCTCACAGACAATGACGGCCAGTGTGGTTACAAGGCCGATCGGTGAGGATCGAAAATATTACGCTGTCCGGGTTACATTTGAGAGAATCGTCTACGACGACCGGGGGCTTATCTCCAAGAGGGAGTCTCTAACAGACCCTCGAATGTACCAGGGCTTTTTTGAAAAGCTTTCGAAAGCTTTGTTTTTAGAGGCCCATGAAATCTAATAAGGGTAGAAGGCGAAGTCTGACTCTTTTGTTTTTAGTGGCCATGCTGGTTGCGGGGTGTGCGACCACGCATGACCGACTGCTCGATATGGACACAAGCCAGGTTCAACTCAGAAGTGTTCAGACAAGGGCTTTTGATACGACGGATAAAGAGAAAACCATGCGTGCTGTCATCGCAACGCTTCAGGATCTCGATTTTATTATTGACAGGGCCGATTTGACACTGGGGGTCCTTTCTGCAACCAAGGCGTCAGCTATGCTTCGGGTAACCGTGACGGTAAGACCAAGGGGGGACACGCAGTTAATGGTACGAATCAATGCTCAACATGGTCTCAATCCCGTGACCGATCCGAAACCTTACCAGAATTTCTTCGCGGCCCTTGAAAGGGCGATGTTCCTCGAAGCCCATCAAGTCGATTAATCGTGAGTTTTTTATAAATTGATGAACCTGCCTGGAGCTTTAAATCCTCTCCTCGTGCTGAAACAGGTGGGGCCTTTGCTGGTTCTGCCTGTTTTTTTACTCGTACGTCTTTCAATAAGATACTCCGTTTGTCAGAGACACTTGAATCTTAACTTGATTCTGGAAAATGCGTCGGAGCCGTGATATAAAACGACCCTGTATTTTTCCCGCCATCGCCTCATCCCGAAGAGAACCTCTAAAAAAGGAGGACCCTATGAGTCTCATCAGTCAGCTCGATGCCATCTTCAAGCCGAAGAGCGTTGCCCTTATCGGGGCATCGAACACCCCCGGGAAACTCGGCTATGATGTCCTTTACAACTTGATCAATGCAGGCCTCCAGGGACCCATTTATCCCATCAACCCCAAGGCCGATGAAATCCTGGGGCTGAAAGTATACAAGGACATCGCATCCACCCCTTTGCCCGCGGATCTCGCCGTCTTTCTCATACCCTCGAGAATGGTTGCGGGGGCCATCGAGGAATGCGGCAGGGCCGGGGTGAAGGCCGCCGTCGTTGTCACTGGAGGGTTTGCAGAGGCGGGCGAGGAGGGGGAGAAGCTTCAGGCGGAGCTCGCCGCGAAGGCCCGGCAGTACGGTGTCAGGGTCATCGGACCCAACTGCCAGGGGGTCAACAGCCCCTACTCGAATCTCTGCGCCTCCTGGCCGCTCATCACAACAAGAGGCAGGATCGCCTTCATCTCCCAGAGCGGGACCGTGGGTGCGGCCCTCATCGACTGGGCGAGTCAGGAACACTTAGGCTTCAGCGCCTTCGTGAGTCTCGGAAACCGTGCCGACGTGGACGAGGCGGACTGCATCCAGTACTTCAACGAGGACCCCCATACGAGGGTCATCGCCCTCTACATGGAAGGCGTGAAGCGGCCCTATGTATTCATGGAGTCCCTGTCCAAGGCCATAAAACCCGTTGTCATCCTGAAGGCAGGGAGGACAGCCCGGGGCAAGGTCGCGGCGGAGAGCCACACGAAGTCCCTGGCGGGTAGCGACGAGATCTACAATGCTATCTTCAGAAGATACAAAACCTATCGGGCCGATAACCTGGAGGAGCTCTATGACTTCTCCAAGGCACTGGCCTACATGGAAAAGCCCAAAGGAAGGCGTCTCCTTCACATCTCGAGCTCCGGGGGTGCGGCGATCCTCGCCATCGACGAGGCGGAGAAATACAGGCTCGAGTCGCCCGCACCTTCTCAGGCCCTGAAGGAAAAGCTGAGGACATTCCTCCCGGCGCACTGCGGTGTGAGCAACCCCATCGACCTCACCGGCGATGCAATCACGGACCCCACGCTCTATTCGAGGTCCATCGAGGCGGCGAAGTCCGATTATGACACTTCCGTCGTGATCTTCGGTGACCCGATCCACGGGGCCTCCGACATCGTCACCGGCAAGGGGGAACTCGTTGTCTTCTGCGGCGGCGCCGACGTGGAGCGGGAGGAAACAGCACTCATGCACAAGAAGGGGATTCCCGTCTTCCCCACGCCGGAGCGGGGCGTCAGGGCCCTGGCCCAGTTCTTCGCCTTCGATGAAGTGAAGGTGCAAAGGGCGGAAGAGGGCCACGCTTCCGCACCGGCCCTGATGCCGGCGCCCGAGGCGGTAAAACTTCTGAAAAAAAATAAGATCCCCGCCGTGGATGCAAAACTTGCCGTGACGGCGAAGGAAGCGGCGGCCTTCGCGAAGAAATTCGGGAAACCCGTGGCCCTCAAGATTGCCTCAGCCGATATCTCGCACAAAACCGACGTGGGCGGCGTGCGTCTCAACGTGGAAAAGAAAAACGTCACGAAGGTCTTCGGCTCCATGATGAGATCGGTCAAGGGGAAGGTCAGGAAGGAGAGGCTCGACGGCATCACCATCTCCCCCATGGCAAAACCGGGAGGCGTTGAGGTCATCATCGGCGTTATCACCGATCCCCAGTACGGGCCGGCCATGATGTTTGGGCTCGGCGGGATCTTCACGGAAATTTATAAAGACGTCCAGTTCTGTCTGCTGCCCGCGAAAGAAAAAGAGTTCACGGAGATGATCCGGGGGATCACAGGCTATGCGGTGCTGGCCGGCGCCCGGGGGCAGAAGCCGAAGGACCTCAAGGCCATCGTCGGGGTCATGAAAGCCCTGTCGAAGCTCGTCATGGACCACCCCGAGATCGACCAGATCGATCTCAACCCCGTGCTCGTCTACGAGAAAGGGGCCATGGTCGTGGACTACCGGATCCTGACGGTCGAGGGAGGTGGGGCCTGATTCGGGGGGGATCCCAGCTGAGGGGCCCTTTCCGGCGGAAAGGTCGAATAATAATTGAAGTCGTCCCTTTGCGGGAATTCTTTATAAATTCAAAAAAGTGTTTAGGCAAGTCGGGGGTCAGGAATGGATCGAAGTGATCGGCGGTACAGCACGTGTATTGAGCTGGTCAAGAATCTCTCTGCGATGCTTTCCGCCTGTTATTTTTTACGATCAATTACGGCGGGAACTTCTCGTGGGGAGACGACAACATCATATGCAGAAGGAGCAGAACGATGAAGAGACTGGACAGAGAAAATCAACTTAAGACATTCGCGGCGGCTGTTCTGCTTGCCGGTGTCTTGGCCCTGGTGACGGGCCTTCACACCCTCTTCCGGGCTGACGCAGCCGATGCAACGGACGAGGCAAGTGCCCGCGCAGCCTTTCTCGCCGCGGTGGAGGTCCTCTACCACCCTCGTTGTCTGAATTGCCACCCCTCTGGGGACGGGCCGCTGATCCGCGATGATTCACAGCCCCACATGTTCAACGTCAAGCGAGGCCCCGAGGGCAAGGGTGTCGGCACCATGCAATGCACGATGTGCCACCGGGACACGAATCAGGCCGGGGGAACCCCCGGTGTACCCAACTGGCATATGCCTCCGGAGGCGATGCCGATGATCTTTCAGGGAAGGACACCGGGAGAACTCTGCCGACAACTGAAGGACCCGAAACAAAACGGTGGCAAGACAGGGGTGCAGGTCGTCGATCACATCTCGAAAGATCCCCTCGTGCTTTGGGGCTGGAACCCCGGCGAAGGACGAACAACCCCGAAGATGAGCCATAAGGAATTCTCAGCGAAGATGCATGAGTGGGCGAACAAGGGGGCAGCCTGCCCGGACTAAAGGCAAGAAACTTGGAGGCTGAGAATCAAAAGGGGGTTGCAGACTGCAGCCCCTTTTTTTATCCCGGTTCCGAAGAAATCAAAGCTTTATTTTTTTACTTGCTATTAGAACGAACGTTCTATTATAATTCACCCATGACGAGATGGCGGACGACGGAGGGCGTCCAGAGGAGGATCGCCGCTTTCTACCGCGAGAACAGGCGCATGCCGACCTACGCGGAGATGATGGGTCTGCTCGAAGTTCGATCCAAGAGCGTCGTCTATTTCTGGGTGCAGAAGCTGATCTCGAAGGGCCTTCTGGAAAAGGACCGGCGGCACCTGAGGCCAGCACGCAGGGCCTTTCCCCTTCCTCTGGTTGGGGATATCCAGGCGGGGCTCCCTGCGCCGGCCGAAGAGGAGCTCCGCGATGTCGTCTCGCTGGATGAGTACCTGATCACCCGTCCCGACGCCACCTTTTTCGTCAGGGTCCGGGGGGATTCCATGATCGACGAAGGCATCATGGAGGGTGATCTCGTAATCGTGGAAAAAGACAGGGCGCCGAAGAGCGGGGATATTGTCCTTGCCGAGGTCGACGGGCAGTGGACGATGAAATACCTGAGGACACGGGGAAGGGACACCATCCTCGAATCGGCCAATCGGAATTATCCCCCCATCAGGGCAAAGTCGGAGCTTCGCCTCGGGGGGGTCATCACGGCCGTTCTTCGCAAGTACGATCGCGGAAGCGTCGGTCACCGGTGAAATTAAAAATCAGTTTCAATTTGAAAGTGAGGTTATCATATGGGCGTGAAGACCATGAAGGCAGACGGGTGTACCCTTCCGCTTCCCCTTGACGCGGCGGAAATGGGTTTGGCCGCAAAAACGGAACGGGCCGGGCTCTTGTCCAGGTGCAGGCGTTTGATCGAGGAGAAGGACTGGGAAGAGATGGCGCTCAAGCTGGAGAAGCCGATGGATATTTTCTGCTGGGTGGCGGTCACCGCGGCCGTGATCGTCATCATCCCCCTCTGCATCAGGCTGCTCGCGGGATAAAAAGGGGACAGGCTACTTTTTTTAGATTGTTGAAAAGATAAAGCTTCGGACAACTGAATATTAGATCGAAAAAGTAGCCTGTCCCCTTTTTACCCCGGCCCCGTATTAAAAAAGGTTGCGGCTCTGATATTTTTTTGATTAAAGAAAGAGACAATTTGGAACCGTCTGTGTGCAATAAGGAGGAAATACTGTGTAACATCTGCGAACCCCGTTTCTGAAAAGAGGCGGGGTTTTGTATATTATTAAGTTGCTTAAGAGAACTCTACGACGGTCGGCACCACTGATGCTTGCTGTTAGGTGAAAGAATCGAGAAAAGCATGGAGAATGTATTGGGATACGACCGAGTTTTGGCACGATTAAGAATTAAGCAAGAAGTGAATAAGCCTATCCTGGGCAAGTCGTATCTAAAATATGGCCAGTGCTGGGGAATATGGGGCTATTTCTTTCAGTTAAGCGGGATCCTTGGAACAAAGCATTCTGCCAATCTTGATGACTTTGGGTATGCATTTCTGGGGGTGAGTGGGCCGTCCGGTGCCGTAAAGAAAGTCTTCACCGGAGTAGTAAAGCATCTCGAGACACATTCCTTGACCACCTCGACGACGTTCGCGGATTGCGTCGGTGCAGAGTTCATTGGACGAGTGGGTTATATAGGCGATGCCAATAAGTTTTTCTTAGAGCACGGGATGGAAAAGTTTACTCCAGACAATGCGGAGGAACTATCATGGCAGTATTCGGAGCAAGGAGCTGCTTTGGGCGCGATCTATCCTCACATAATAAGAAGGATGTTCGATCAGACACACGCAGCATGGCCGAAAGAAAATTGGGAACGAGCACGTGCTGCCGGACTCAATGTCCCGCCAGAGCAAGATCTGATGAGCTACGAGGAGACAGTAAAAGGGGAGAACGAAGCGTTTATGGATTATTGCCGACAGTGCTGTCCGGACCTCTATCCTATCTTGAGCAAGTAAGCTCAATTTTATCTCCGTCATCTTGAAAAGCGGGACAACCTTCGGGAAGCAAAGAAAAAAAAGATAGGCTTCAACATTTAAGAGAAATGGAAGATTACAAGAAAAAATATGGTTCCACATTTTATGAAATGAAAGTCGCAGGTTCGTAGGCAAAATGGACGCAAAACAAGATACTTTTTGGGATGATAGGGCAAAATTATATAAAGGAGAGTGGTCATCAAAAGGTGAAAAGTGGCTTGTCTTAGATGTTTCCGAGATATTGATTAAACATCAGGTCAGAGGTGATAAACTTTCAGGTAATAAAAAGCCTTTTTCACACTTAACTTATGAATTAACATGTCCCGGAAAACAAACCTATTACGTTATTATTGGAAAATTAGATGATTGGCCTGATATTCAGTCGGGTGATGAACACTATGGCATTGGTTGGGTAGAGTTTTACGAAGAAAGCGGTAACTCAGATGATATTGTGCGCATAATCATTGGTCTGCATCCAACATCTTATGAAGAATTAACGAAATTATTTGTGCCATTTCAAGGGAAGTTACGAATAGAAATGAGTCTCAAAAAAATGCAGAGAGAGGGCAAGTCAGACGATATTTATATTACAGGATATACTCTCTCGAATCAGCACGAGTTGAGAATATGACAGTCTATCTTATTTGTATGTTCCTTATTTCTTTGGCGTTGGGTTATGTTCTCGCTTTCACCGGTGCAACGCTTAGTATCGGGAGGTCTTTAAGTGATGACGTCACGCCCACAGGGTATCAAGATGCAATCACTCCGCCAAAATTTTCGACGTTTGCTATTGCGGTCTCTATCATCTGTGCGGGTGGGCTGATATATGGCTTCTGGAAATTTGGATGGCTCGCAGGGTTTGCAATCATCATTGGTTTTTTCTTCGCAGTAGTCATAAACAAGGTAATTATTCTTCCAAAGAGCGACAGCGACCATTTTCGCAAGATTATCATCCATTCTATGATTAACCGGCACGCTGACTTTCTTAGAGCTGGAGATACACTTCGAGCATCGGCAATGGAAATGCTTTTGAAGAAACTGGGAATGCCGGTTCACGAGTTTATGAACCAACTCAAATAATCCGACGATGCCTAAAAAATTATTTCCGCGGACGGCTTATGGTCTTCGCACAGTGCTAACGCTGAACATCAGGCAAGAATGAAATGGCTTTTTTAAAGAAAAAAATATCAGCCCACGATTTAGGGAATGTAATCTATTCCAACATCAGACACGAAGTGATGTCTGAGGATTCCCCTCTGTTTCACGCCAATCTGATAGAGAAACTCGAAGAAAATGCAGACAGACTGCCTCCAATATACATTTTGGAGTTACTTATCGGTTCGCTATTTGGTGCCATGCTCTATATTGAGACAAAATATAAATATCCCAAATATGTCTTAATAATAGATAGCATGAAAGAAGCGTTTCTGGTAGTGTAAAAAATCTTGTGTAAATTCTCCGGGTAGTAAAAAAGGCGCTTT
>CAZJPV010000019.1:0-43187 GCA_964547985.1 uncultured Syntrophaceae bacterium | reverse complement strand
ACACGTGCTGGAAATATGCTTAGTTAATTACCTTGACTCGAAACACAGTTGCTGTTTTCTTTACCGGCCCGGCTACTTCTTCTTGTCGAGGTCGATGACATCCACCCCCGCGGGCGGCTTGAAGGTAAAAAGACTGTCCGGCGGGTTCCGATTGAACTCCGTGTTTGAAAAAGTCGTTCTCGTGACATTCCCATAGACATCCGTCAGGAGGACAGAGGTGATCTGATAATTTTCACGGTTCACGCTCAGGAATAGTTTTTCAATACCCTCCACATAGCTCTTCGGTTTCAACTCCAGGCGGTAGAAGCCCTCCTTCTTCCCGGTCTCGGCGAAACGGATATCGAAATCCTCGGCCAGTTTCCCGATCCCCGACATGAACTTGATGGTGACCTTCGAACGCAGAAGGCTCTCCGAATCCTGCAGATAGGCCAGCCGATCCTCGGCGATGTAAAGCCAGGCCTTCTGGGGGCCGATGACGAGTTCCTTAGACTTGGGCTTGCTGTAAACCCAGCGCATCTTCCGGGGCTTCTTGAAATAGACGACGCCCCCCTCCCGCTCCGTTTTCTTCAAGGACTTGATCGTTGTCTCCTGGCTGAAGGATGACTTGAAATCATCCGTCTTTTCGTAAACATCCTGAATCTTCAAAACGAGCGTCTCGATAGTCAGTTCATCCGCCTGTGATAGAGCAGGCACAAAGATGAAGAAGGCCGCCAGCAGCCAAACAACAGATGCCGCCATCCCGGAACGCACGCGGGAGAGTGTTCCTGTGGTCTGAGGAATGAATTGATCCTGTCCTGTCTTGACTTTCCGAAAACGCCATTTTTCCGGGCCGTAAAAGCTTAATGATATCGCCATAGATGAAGACCTCGAAAATGATTTTGAATGCACTGAAAATGGCACATTTTTTTCCCGGAGTGGATAAAAGGGGCTGAAGGCAACCAGAGGGCTGACCATGACGGCAGGTATATCTAACTCAATGTAAATACAGTATATTTATTTTTGCCTAGACCTTAGGCAAATCGGTACAAACAACCGTCAATCCAGTCTTTTATCGACCTATACACAGATTTGTCCACAATTTTATCCACCGGGCTGTTGACCGGACGGCACCCCCTGCCGGGAGCCCTTGCGGTGCAAGGCTTATTTTGAAATTCTGATACGCCAGCCGAAGGGATCTTCCTTCTCGCCGTACTGAATTTGGAGGATCTCATTGTAGAGTTTCTCCGTTAGTTCACCCGTCTTCCCGCCGCTGATGAGGAATTCTTTTCCCTTGTAGTAGATCTGCCCGACGGGAGAAACGATGGCCGCCGTCCCGGAGGCAAAGACCTCCTTCAGCTTCCCGGAGGCGTGGGCTTCCTGGATCTCATCCACGGAGAGCAGCCTCTCTGAAACCTTCACGCCCCACCTTTTTGCTATCTGAAGGACCGAGTCGCGGGTCACACCGGGCAGGATGCTGCCCGCGAGCGGCGGGGTCACCAGTTCGCCGTCGATGAAGAAGAAGATGTTGCTCGTTCCCACCTCCTCGACATATTTTCTCTCGACGGCATCGAGCCACAAAACCTGCGTGTAGCCCTTCTGCTCGGCCTTCTTGCTCGCCAGAAGGCTTGCGGCGTAATTTCCCGCGGCCTTGCAGTAGCCGATGCCGCCCCGCACGGCGCGCACGTACTCCTCCTCCACGTAGATTTTCGTCGGGCTGAAGCCCTGGGGATAGTAAGCCCCCACGGGACCGACAATGACAAAGAGAAGATATTCCGCCGCCGGATGCACACCCAGGAAGGCCTCCGTGGCAATCATGGTGGGCCGGATGTACAGAGACGTTCCGATGCCCCGGGGAACCCAGTCCTTTTCCAAAAGAACAAGCTTCTTGATCCCCTGGAAAAAAACATCGGGGTCGACCGTCGGCATGCAGAGCCGCTCGGCCGAGGCGTTCATCCGCTTGATATTTTCATAGGGACGAAAGAGGTAAATGGATCCATCCTTCCCCCGGTAGGCCTTGAGCCCCTCGAAGATGAGCTGACCGTAATGAAGGCAGACGGCAGCGGGGTCGAGAACGATTGGATGATACGGTTCGATCATGGCGTCATACCAGCCCTGGCCCTCCTTGTATTTCATCGTGAAGAAACGATCGGTGAAGATCTGTCCGAACCCCAGTTTCGATTCATCCGTCGGTTTCTCTTTTCGCTTCTTCTCCGAAACTCTCTTGATCTTGATCTTGATTTTGCTCCTGGTCTTCATTTCCCTCCCCCTTTTTTAATTTCCTCTGAACTGTAACAGGCCGTCCTTGCCGATTTTCTGGATCTCCAGCCCGGGCATCGCCTCGCCGAGACTTTTGGATACTTTCGCGACGATCTCCGGATTATCGTAGTGGGTAACGGCTTTTACGATGGCGGCGGCCCTCTTCGCGGGATTCTTCGATTTGAAAATGCCCGAGCCGACGAAGACGCCTTCGGCGCCGAGCTGCATCATCATGGCGGCATCGGCCGGTGTGGCGATTCCCCCGGCGGAAAAATTCACGACGGGGAGCTTTCTGTCCCGGGCCACCATCTGCACGAGTTCATAAGGTGCCCCGTGGTTTTTCGCTTCCGTCATGAGCTCTTCCTCCGGAAGTGCCGCAAGCTTCGCAATGTCGTCATGGATGGTTCGCATGTGCCTCACGGCCTCGACGACATTACCCGTGCCGGCCTCACCCTTCGTCCTGATCATCGCCGCGCCTTCACCGATTCTCCGGAGGGCCTCCCCGAGGTTGATGGCGCCGCAGACAAAGGGAACCTTGAATTTCCATTTGTTGATATGGAACTTTTCATCGGCGGGGGTCAGAACCTCGCTCTCGTCGATGTAATCAACACCGAGGGCCTCCAGGATCTGGGCCTCCACGAAATGCCCGATCCTGACCTTGGCCATGACCGGAATCGTCACGGCCTCCATGATCTTTTCAATAATGGCCGGATCGGTCATGCGGGCCACACCCCCCTGCGCTCGTATGTCGGCTGGCACCCGCTCGAGTGCCATCACGGAAACAGCCCCCGCGTCTTCCGCAATCTTGGCATGCTCCACGGTGGTGACATCCATGATGACACCGCCCTTGAGCATCTCGGCGAGTCCCGCCTTCACGGTAAAGGTCCCAAACTTTTCCATGTATCCTCCCGACGCCTGCGGTACCCCGATTTCCTCGAGGGGGATGCAGGGTCCTCACAATGGATCTTAAACTATTAAATATTACATCTAAATGAGTTTCCTGTCCAGACTTCTGTACTGGATGGCCTCCGAGATGTGACCGGCGGAGATCTTCTCTTCCCTCTCGAGATCGGCGATAGTCCTCGCCACCTTCAAGATGCGCGTGTACGCGCGGGCGCTCAATCCCAGTTTCTCCATGGCCATTTCGAGAAGCGCCTGTGATTCCCCGCCGAGGGCGCAGAACTGCTTGATCTGCCGGCCCGTCATCTGGGCATTGGTCCGGGCGACATGCCCCTGAAACCTCTTCCTCTGTATCTCCCGGGCGGCCTCCACACGATCCCTGATCTCCGCGGACGTCTGGCCGCTTGATTTCGTGGCCAGTTCCCGGTATTTCACCGAGGGGACCTCGACGTGAATGTCGATCCGGTCGAGAAGAGGCCCTGATATTTTCGACTTGTACTGACGGATCTGCCGCAGGGTGCACCCGCACTCCCTCCGGGGATCACCGTAGTATCCGCAGGGACAGGGGTTCATGGCCGCTACGAGCGTGAAACGCGCGGGGTAAGTCGTCGTGATGACTGATCGGGTGATGACCACATAACCATCCTCCAGGGGTTGCCGCAACACCTCGAGGACATGCTTCTTGAATTCGGAGAGTTCATCCAAGAAGAGTACGCCATGATGGGCCAGGCTGATCTCGCCCGGCCTCGGGACGTGGCCGCCGCCCACAAGCCCTGCGTCCGATATGGTGTGATGGGGGGCCCGGAAAGGCCTTGTACCCCAGAAGATCTCCTTTCGGTTGAGAAGGCCTGCAACGGAATAGACCTTGGTCACCTCGATGGCCTCCTCGAACGTCAGGTCCGGAAGGATGGTGGGAATGCGCTGGGCCAGCATGGTCTTTCCGGCACCGGGCGGGCCTACCATGAGGATATTGTGACCCCCTGCGGCGGCCACCTCGAAAGCGCGCTTCGCCTGCTCCTGCCCCTGGATCTCGTTGAAATCGACGCTGTATTGGTGCCTTTTTTTGAAGACTTCCGACACCTGGACTTTCGCCGGCCTGATCTCCTTGCGCCCGCCCATGAATTCGACGATCTCCGAGAGGGTCTTCGTCCCGAAGACCGGAAGACCTTCCACCATGGCCGCTTCCCGGGCATTGTCAGCGGGGACGATGACACCGGCAACCCCCGCTGCCTTCGCCTGGAAGGCAGCCGAAAGAACGCCGTGGATGGCCTTGATCCCGCCATCGAGGGACAATTCCCCCATGATCAGGTAGTCCCTGAGCTTGGCCGGGTCTATGAGCCCCTCGGCCGCCAGGATTCCGACGGCGATCGGAAGATCAAAGGCCGTCCCCTCCTTCTTGATGTCGGCCGGGGCGAGGTTGACGGTCACCCTTTTCTCGGGAAAGCGGTAACCGGAATTCTTGATGGCCGCCTTGATCCGGTCCTTGCTTTCCTTCACGGCTGCATCGGGCAGCCCCACCGTGGAAAACTGGGGAAGCCCGGATGCGATATCGACCTCCACATCCACAGGATAGGGGTCGATGCCGATGACGGCACTGCTTCTTACCTTTACGATCAAAGGGGAGCCTCTTCAGCCGCCGCCTCTGGCGGCGCGGGATGCCTCGTTTTTGCCTTCGGTTACATTAAGCTGGGAATACTATAGAAAAGGCGGGCTTTTATCAAGGAATTTCAGCTTCATATTTCGGGCGTATTGTTGTATTGAAATGGTCCCCCTCCGATCGACCCGTCCCGCGCGAAGAGGGGGGGCGGCATTTTCGTACAGGGAGGAAATCTGCGGCATGATCGGTATTTTTGATTCCGGATTCGGAGGTCTCACCGTTCTCAAGCGGATCGTCGAGCGACTCCCGCATTACGACTATCTCTACCTGGGCGACAACGCCAGGGCCCCCTATGGCGGGCGATCTGAGGCTATCGTTTTCGAATTCACCTGTCAGGCTGTAGATTTTCTGTTCAAGAGGGACTGCCCCCTGATCATCATTGCCTGTAATACCTCCTCAGCAAAGGCGCTCCGGAGGATTCAGCAGGAGAACCTGCCCCGTTTCTATCCCGAAAGGCGGGTGCTGGGCGTCATCCGCCCCAGCGTGGAAAAGGTTGTTGAAGGGACGCTCAGCAGAAACATCGGCATCCTGGCGACAGAAGGCGTCGTCCTTTCGGATGCCTACATCAAGGAACTGGAAAAGCTCGATCCGGCCATCAGAGTCCACCAGCAGGCCTGTCCGCTTCTGGTCCCCGTCATCGAAGCGGGAGAGCAGGACTGGGAAGGCACGGGGATGCTCGTCCGACGGTACCTCGCGGAACTGCTGGGCCGGGCGCCTTCCATTGACACACTGCTTCTGGCCTGCACGCACTACCCGATTCTCTACGACCTTTTCCGAAAGAGCGTCCCTCCGGGTATTCGTATCCTCGAGCAGGGACCCATCGTGGCCGAAAAGCTTGAGGATTACCTCTTCCGCCACCCCGAAATAGAGCGGCGGCTGGGGCGGAAGAGCAAACGGACCTTTATGACCACCGACACATCCGAAAAATTCGACCGCCTGGCCCAGGTCTTTTACGGACAGCGTGTCGAATCGCAGCTGGTTTCGCTGGACTGAGTCCTGCCCCGGGGGCGCGCAAGACGTTTTTTTCAGGCCGGACGGGCTTCTTGACGGACCGGGGGAGATGTGCTAATGTCCGCTATCTTTTTTTCGGATGGGTATGAATCCCGACCGGGATGACGGCAGGTGCGTCATGACAAAATTCAGCCATATCGGAGAGAAAGGCAAGGCCCGGATGGTTGATATCACCGCTAAAAAGGTGACGCACCGGGAAGCCGTCGCCCGCGGGAAGGTCCTGACCAGGCCCGCCACGGCGAAGCGCATCGAAAAAATGACCTTCGCCAAGGGTGATGTCCTGTCTGTCGCGAGAACAGCGGGTATCATGGCGGCCAAAAAAACATGGGCGTTGATTCCCCTCTGTCATCCCATTGAGCTGACCGACATCGACATCGATTTCACCATTCGTTCCAGAGAGGGGGAAATTCAAATCGAGGCCCGGGCAAAAACAGCTGGGCGGACCGGTGTCGAGATGGAAGCGATGACCGCTGTCGCTGTGGCCGCCCTGACGGTCTATGATATGTGCAAGTCCGCCGACAGGGAAATCAGCATCTCCGACATCAAGCTGATGAAGAAAAAGGGGGGGAAAAGCGGCACCTTCCGGAGAAAGAATTAAACGAGCACCCCACGGCATTCATCCAGCCGGGTTTTTTCAGGTAAAAAAATGGCCACGTCGGTTTACCGCATCAGACAGGCGCTGAGGGTCCCCCTCGTTCTGGATTCGGTCCTGCTCCTCATCCTCATTCTTGTTTCGTTCTTCGTCAAAGGATCCACACCGGAGAGAATCGTTTTCTCCGTCGTTTTTATCCCTCTTCTTTACCTGTGTCTGGAGGCGAACACCCGCAGAGTGGAAACGCAGGGTGAGACCATCCGGCTGATAAGACTTTTCAGGACGAGGGAACTCAACTGGTCGAACATCACGGATGTCGGTGTCGTCATGATGCGGACCAAAGTCTACGCCGTTCTGACAACGACGAAGGGGTTCCACGTCCTTTCGAATTCCTACGAAAATTTTTACGGGCTCCTGGGATCTATTGTTGATCGCGTGGAGAAGGAAAGAGTAGAAAAAGAGGTTTTAAATCTGCTCGAAAATCCGGTGGAGAACAGGACCAACATATTCTCGGCCTGGGCCGCCGCCGCATTCTTTTGCGTTATCATCTTTTTTAAACTATTCATGAACTGATTTTGAAAGATCGGGCATCCGCCCCAAATCCAAGAAAGGGCTTCATCTTTTATGCGAGCCGGTGATTCCAAGAAAGCGTCCTCCCGCCTGCTGCCTGGGATCGAGGAGGTTCTTGAAAAGAAACTTGAGGAGCTCGTTGTCGTCTTGCGCTCGGGAGACGATGACAAGAGTCGCCTCTACGAGGACATCCTGAATATCGTGAAAAGAGGGCTGATCAAGATTGCCCTGCGGCGCTCCAACCAGGTTAAGACTTCAGCGGCGTCCTTCCTCGGCATCAACAGGAACACCTTTCAAAAAAAGATGACCCAGTTCGGGATCCCGAACGACAAGAAGAAAAAGAAGTAGGCACCGCAGGAAACCGGGGCGAGAGACTCACAGGTGATCATCGGGACATGAAAATCGGGGTTCTGGCCCTCCAGGGCGACTTCAGAGAACACATCCGAATCCTGAAAAAATTGGGGGTCGAGGCCGTGGAGGTGAGGCTTCCCGCGGAACTCAAAGGCCTCGACGGGCTCATCATCCCGGGCGGCGAGAGCACCACGATCAACAAGATGATGCGGGCGTACGGGTTTCCGGAAGAAGTAAAAAAGTTCGCCCGGAAGGGTTCACCGGTTTTCGGAACCTGCGCCGGCCTCATCGTGCTCGCGGGGAAAATCGACAACCGCAAGGGCGGGCAGCTGAATTTGATCGACGTCGACGTGAAGCGAAACGCCTACGGAAGACAGGTGGACAGCCGGGAAGCGGACGTGACCCTTGATTTTGCCGGGACGAAACCCTACCGCGCCGTCTTCATCCGGGCGCCCCAGATCCGCAAGGCAGCTGCGGGGGTGAAATCGCTCGCCCGTTATGAAGGCAAGACAGTGCTGGCAAGGCAGAAAAACATCCTGGTCTGCAGTTTTCATCCGGAACTCACGGGGGATACAAGAATCCACCAATATTTTGTCGACATGATCGACAAAAAGGCATAGAAATTGTAGAGTACACCTCAAGATAGACCCCCCAGCAATACCCTGAAATCATTTGACTTTTAGAGTGGAATCCCGCGGGTCGAAATTCCATCAGACTAGAAAGACTTATGGCCACTGAACCAACCGAAAAGATCAAGAAACTTATGGAGAAAGGGGTCCGCATGCCGCACCCCCTTTACGTCGAGAAGCAACCGGTACGCACCAGGGAAAATAAATGACGCAGAACGTCTTCGAACAGGTTTTATTTTTTTTGAAGGGCTGGCGGATATCCGTCGGGAAAGATCCCGCAACGCTCCCGCCGGGGTGCATCATTTTTTTCCCCCTTTCGCAGAACATCCTTTGCTGCGGACTTGCCGGGATCCTCACGATCAAAAAAAGGGGCGAGACGAAGACCCCCGATCTGGCAGACCAGATGTCGAAGATCTTCTCCCGGGTTCGAGAAAGAACCCTGGACCATGTTCTCTCCCGGCAGATCAAAACATCCCGCTACCTGGGCGGACCGAAAGACCTGCGGGCGCTCGAGCGGATCACCTTCATCCTCAAGCAGCACGTCCCTTATCGACAGCTCTTCGCGTCGACCGCAGAAACGGCGAAGATCTCTGACCTCGCCCGGCAGATGGCGGAACTTCTCCAGCGGGAAGAAAGCAGGGTCGATGAGCAGGCGAACGCCTTCTCCACTGAAGACATGGAGGTCATCAACAGCCGGTTGACCCTCCTGAAGGACCTCGTGTGGAGCCTCGAGAAGGACATTCTCTCCAACCTGGAAAAGATCGGGAAGCTCTCCGGCCGGAACCGGCGCGAAGAGGTCAGCCCCACTGCCTTCGAGAAGTACCGGAAGATCAATTACCTCCTCAATAGCCTCGACCGGTTGGAGGTGAGGGGGAGAGACTCGGCAGGGATTCAGATTTTCTTCACCCTGCAGAAAAAAGAGGACCTGGACAGGGCACTCGCGGGACTGCGCGAAAAAAATCTATACAGCGAGTTCGTCAAAAGAACGAAGAGCGGCGATCTGCTAAACGGGTCCATCCACGTGACCGATCATCGCCACCCCGACGGAGGGGTCCACCTTTCCTTCGTCTACAAGACGGCCTCCATCGTCGGCAAGCTCGGCGATAACGTCCGCAAGCTCCGCGAAGCCGTTCGCGCGGACCAAATCCTGCACGCCTTCGCCGGCGAATCCACGGTTTCCGAAACAACTTTCGCCCACACCCGCTGGGCTTCTGTGGGCTCCATCACCGAGGAAAATTGCCACCCCATCAACAGCTACGCCGTCCGCACGCCGGGACCCGAAGGGCAGATCCCGCCTGCGGGCCTTTGTCCGATGCCCGCAAACATCGCGGAGAAGCTCGCGGCCGAGACGGTCCCCGGGATGAAGTTCTACCCCGCCTACGGCCCGGGCCTATGGACGATCAGCGTCGTCCTCAACGGCGACATCGACAACTATCAGATGCTCCGCTCGCTTCTGGAGTCGACCTGCCACTACGAGATTGCCCCGGAGATCACCTCGGATACGAAAATCATCCCCCTGCAGGTCGAGCGTTACCTCGTTGCAGGGAAGACCCTGGAGGAGGCCTTCCGGCTGGCCGTGAACGATTTCGAGGGTTCCCACGCCATCGCGCTTGCGAGCAACGTGGAGCCGGGGAAGATCTACCTCGCCCTTAAGGGAAGCGGCCAGGCGATCTTTGTGGGTTTGCGCGAAGACCAGTACCTCTTCGCCTCGGAGCTCTACGGACTCGTGGAGGGTACCTCACGCTTCATCAAGATGGACGGCGAAAAGCCCCGCGACCCTGATCATCCGGAGTCCTCCGGGCAGATCTTTGTGCTCGATCAGCACTCGGAGGGCGGGCTTGCAGGCATCCGCGCCCTCACCTACGACGGATATCCTGTCGGACTGACGGAGTCCATGATCCAGAAGGCCGAGATCACCACCCGCGACATCGACCGGGGAAATTACCCCCACTATTTCCTGAAGGAGATCTCCGAGTCGGCTCTCTCCGTAAAAAAGACCCTGCGCGGCAAATACCGGATCTTCGAAAAACCCGATGGCCGGAAGGGGGTCATCTTCAATCTCGGACACGAAATCCTGCCGGACAGGCTCCTGAAGGCCCTCCGGAAACAGGTCAGGCACATCGTGGTCATCGGCCAGGGCACAGCGGCCATCGCGGGTGCCGCCATCGCCGACGGTCTGTCCCGATATCTCCAGGGGCGAGACATCCAGGTCGAAGCCAAGAAGGCGTCAGAGATGAGCGGGTTTGCCCTCAAGGAAGACCTGAGAGACACCCTGGTCATTGCCGTCACGCAATCGGGCACGACAACGGACACGAACCGCGCTGTCACCATGGCAGGCGAGCGTGGCGCCACGATCCTCTGCATCGTGAACCGCCGCCAGTCGGATATCACGACGAAATCCCACGGCGTCTTTTACACAAGCGACGGGCGCGACATCGAGATGTCGGTCGCCTCCACGAAAGCCTTCTACTCGCAAATCGTGGCGGGTTACACGCTGGGTCTCTGCTTCGCCCAGTTTCTGAAAACCCAGAGCGATGATTTCATCACCGGAGAACTCCTCGACCTGGAAAAGGCGCCGGATCTCATGAACCGTGTCCTGGAGAAGAAAGATGACATCCAGGCTTCGTCCGAAAAGCTCGCGAAGACGAAGAAATACTGGGCCGTCGTGGGAAACGGTCCCAACAAGGCCTCCGCCGACGAGATCCGCATCAAGCTCTCGGAGCTCTGCTATAAGACCATCTCGTCGGACTTCATCGAGGACAAGAAACATATCGACCTCTCCTCGGAGCCCCTCATCCTCGTCTGCGCCGCCGGCAACCCTGAGACGGTCACGGGCGACGTGATCAAGGATACGGCAATCTTCAAGGCCCACAAGGCCTCCGTCGTCGTTTTCGCCGACGAGGGCGAGACCCGCTTTGACGGGATCGCCGACTCCGTGATCCACATCCCCAGGGCGGCCATGCCGCTGCCGGTGATCCTCAACACGCTGGCCGGGCACCTCTGGGGTTATTACGCTGCCTCGTCAATCGACAATGACGCCGCCTTCTTCCGCGAGTTCCGCAACGAACTCAACCTTGCCGTCGTCGAGCAGGACCACAAGAACTACACCCTCTACCAGCGGATCCTTGACCGTAACCTCCACCGGGTGTTGAAGGAATTTTCGGCGCAATTCAACGAGCGTAAAAACCGCGGTATCTTTACCTTGATGAACGCCCGCACGATGACGGACATCTCTCTTCTGACGAAGTACGTGGCGGGGAAGCTTCCCCTGGAGGACTTCTGGAGCGACTTCGGGGAGGGCGGCGGCAATGCCTCCCCCATCGATATGCTGAACATCACCTTCGGGCATGCCATTGACGAGTTGTCGCGTCCCATCGACGCCATTCGCCATCAGGCCAAGACGGTCACCGTCGGCACGAGCCGCAAGGAGGAAATGCTCCGGGGCGTGCTCTTCGACCTGGTCGCCAGCCTCAAGTTCTCCGCCAAGAGCCTGAAGGCCGAGAATATTTTGGCCCTCGACCGGATCCAGAAGGCCGTCGCCGGCGTGCGGGGCTACACACTTTATGAAATCGGAAACCTCGATGCGGAAGGGGGTCCAACCGACGACACGACGATCGCCATCATGAAACGGGGAGGCATTACCCTCGAGATGAGATCCCGGGTGGAACAATCCAAACTGCTCATGGGTGCGAAAAGATCTATTGTCAGCATGGGTCATGTTTATGTCGGTCGCGGCAAGACAGACGGGGCGTCGATCATCATCGTCCCGCTGTTGGGAGAAGGCCCCGGGGTCCGTCATCTGCTCCTCATTCACATCCTTTATAATGAAGCGCTGAGCCTGTCGGAAAAAATCGAAGTGCTGGGCTCCCGGTTCAATGATATCCGCAACCTCGTTAACGAGTACAACCTCCCGTGGAGCGACCGGTATCTCGAATCCATCTCTCTTGAATCGATTTTCAGCGAGCCTGTCGAAATCATCGCCGGACAGATACGAACGCAACTGAACGCATAGGAAATATTCTCTTTCCTGATGTTTTAGATATGTATGATGATGGTTATTTCGGGGAACGCGGCATAAAATCATGTTGATCTGTATGGCGATAATTGTTATTCATCCACGATTTAATTTCCGCCGGACAAAAACCTAGGAGGTTCCATGGAACTGAAGCCGAAAGCCCGGGAGAAGATCGCTCAATTGCTGCAAAAGGGAGTGGATATCCCCAATCCGCTGACCCTCGATATAGGGGATGAAGTCAATATCGACCAGGTCTCCGCAAAAGGCGTCACCCTTTACCCGGGCTGCAGAATTTACGGAAAAAAAACCGTGATTTCGGCGGGCAGCAAGCTCGGCTATGAGGCCCCGGTGACCGTTGAGGACTGCCAGCTCGGGTCCGGCGTTGAACTGAAGGGCGGATTCTTCAGCCGGTCCGTCTTCCTGGAGAAGGCGAACATGGGCATGGGCGCTCACGTGCGTGAAGGCTCCATACTGGAAGAGCAGGCCGGCGGCGCTCACTGCGTCGGACTGAAACAGACCATCCTGTTCCCCTTCGTGACGCTCGGCAGCCTGATCAACTTTTGCGACTGCCTGATGGCCGGGGGGACAAGCCGTCAGGATCACAGTGAGGTCGGGAGCTCCTATATCCATTTCAACTTTACACCCGATGCGGACAAGACGACCCCCTCCCTGATCGGCGATGTGCCGCGGGGCGTCATGCTGAAACAGCCCCCCATCTTTCTAGGCGGCCAGGGCGGCATCATCGGCCCGTTGCGTCTGGGGTACGGCAATGTCGTGGCGGCCGGCTGTGTCCTGAGGGAGGATCACCCGGAATGCAACAAGCTGATCTACGCATCGGCCCACGCCGGGGGTGTGAAAAACTTTGTGCCTGCGGCATACCCTGACTTCGGGCGCATCGTGGAAAACAACATTCTCTATCTGGCCAATCTGGCAGCACTGGAAACCTGGTACAGGGAGGTGAGAAAGCCTTTCCTGGTGGCACAGGAATTCGGATCGTTCCTCTATGCCGGCGTCCTGGACCAGCTTTCCCTCGCCAGGAAGGAACGCCTCAAAAGGCTCGAGGCGATGGCCGAAAAGGCTGCCGTTACCGTCTCTCCGAAGCGGCCGCCGGCGTCGGTCAGATCAAGGCGGGAATTTCACGAACATCTCAAATCCGTGATGGGCGCCTTTCGTGAGCAGGTGCACAGCGACGCGACGGAGAGGTACCGGGAGGCATTCCTCAAAGACTTTCAAAAGGCAGCGGGCAGCGACCGGGTGAATTACATTGCGACGATCCAGGGCCTCCCCGCGAAGGTTTCTTCAAAAGGCGTCCGGTGGCTCGGCAGTCTGATGGATGATCTCTGCGCAAGGGCCACGACAGCCCTGCCGTCCATGAATTTATTCAAGAATCAACAAAGAATCACATGATGAAGGAGAAAACGGATGGGTAAATTATTTGGAACCGACGGGATAAGGGGTGAGGCAAACCGGCACCCCATGAGCGCGGCAATCGCCTTCGGTGTCGGTCAGGCCGTGGCGCACGTGTTTAAAAAGAACGGCCATCGCGCCCGGGTGATCATCGGGAAGGACACCCGACTTTCAGGATACATGCTGGAAAGCTCCCTCGAGGCTGGGGTCACCTCCATGGGAGGCTACCCCTACCTGGTCGGCGTGCTGCCGACTCCCGGAATCGCCTTTATCACCCAGAGTATGCGCGCCGATGCCGGTATCGTGATTTCCGCTTCCCACAACCCCTATCAGGACAATGGGCTCAAGATCTTCGGCGGGAACGGTTTCAAACTGACCGATGAGGAGGAAGACCACATCGAAGACCTGATCCTCAACAACCGGCTCGTCGAACTTCTCCCCACGGCAGAGGGCATGGGAAAGGCCTTCCGCATCGAAGACGTCCACGGGCGTTACATCGTCTTTTTGAAAAACACCTTTCCCCGTCATCTCTCCATGGAAGGGATGAAAATCGTGCTGGACACGGCCAACGGCGCCACATACAGGGTCGCACCTGAAGCATTCATCGAGCTCGGCGCCGAAGTGGAAGTCATTCACAACACGCCGAACGGTATCAACATCAACGACAAATGCGGCTCGCAGCACACCCAGGACCTGAAGAAAAGGGTGGTGGAGAGCGGGGCGACTATCGGTCTGGCCTTTGACGGGGACGGCGACCGTCTCATTGCCGTGGATGAAAAGGGCCATGAGATCACGGGCGACCAGGTGCTCATCATTTGCGCCAACATGCTGAAAAAAGACGGGAAGTTGAAGAACGACCTGCTGGTGACCACCGTGATGAGCAACCTGGGCTTGAAGGTCGCATGTAAAAAATACGGATTCAAACACCACGCTTCCAAAGTAGGGGACCGTTATGTTCTGGAAGACATGCTGAGCATGGGGTCGGTCATCGGCGGAGAGGAAGCGGGTCACATGATTTTCCTCGACCACCATACCACGGGCGACGGCATCATTGCCGCCATGCAGTTGATTGCCGCCATGGTCAGGGAAAGAAAGCCCCTCTCGGAGATGGCGGCCATGATGAACATCTTTCCGCAAAAGCTCATCAATGTGGATGTGAAGCGCAAGCCCGACATCACGTCAGTCCCCAAACTCATGGAGGCCATCCGACAGGTGGAAAGCGAACTGGGTGAGCAGGGACGCGTACTGGTCCGGTACTCCGGCACCCAGAACATGTGCCGGGTGATGGTGGAAGGGCCGACTGCCGCTGTGACGGAAAAGTATTGCCGGCAGATTGCCGACATCGTACGCGGCGAACTCGGCTGATCGAGCAAACGGAGTGCAGGCCATGGGCATCACTGTTTTTGTCACAAACGATTTTGAGCACATGAGCAAAATCGCCGCAGATATCGTCACCAAAAAAATCATCGAGACGCACAGAAAGAAAAAAGAGGTTGTGCTGGGGCTTGCCACGGGGAACTCACCCACGGGACTCTATAAGTACCTCGCAAAAGCGGCCAATAGCGGGCAATTTGATTCCAGCCGCATCCGAAGTTTCAATCTCGATGAGTATGTAGGCCTGCCAGGCGATAACGTTCAACAGCGGGTAGTCCATCCTGAGAGTTATGCCTACTTCATGATTCAGGAATTTTTCGGACTTCTTAAGAATAAATTTATTGAAACACACGTCCCCTACGGTTCGCTGATCGACCAGAAAAGATTGATCCGGGAATTGAATGAAAACAGAGAGGACTGGGCGTTCAAGGGGACCGACGCCGGGAAGTCCATCGTCATCAAGGCCAAAACGGCGTCCGACTATCTCGACTGGATCCGGAAGGAGATCCTCGACGGATACAGCCGGAAGATCAAGGCGGCAGGAGGGATCGACCTGCAGATTATCGGGGTGGGCGGCCACGGCCACGTGGCCTTCCACGAAGCTGGGATTCCTTTCAAAGGCTCATCCGTCATGCTCGTCAAGCTTGACGACAACACCATCGCCAACGCCGTGAAAGACGGCCACTTCGCCACCGTCGGTGATTCCCCGAACTATGCCGTGTCCATGGGGGCGGAACTCGTTTATCAGGCAGGAACGGTCCTGCTGCTGGCAAACGGAGAACGGAAAGTCGATTCCGTTGCCCGCTCGCTCCTGGGCGGCGTGACCCCAGAGATCCCCATATCCTATGGCCAGGTATATGCCGAAAAAGGCGGCAATCTGATCTACGTGATCGACCGGATCGTTGCGTGGGAGCTCCTGGCCAATGAGAAGCGGCTGAAAAACAAGGGCGTTGTCCTAAAGAACCTGACAAAAAATTAGTCAGAAAGTCTCCGCTAAGAACCCGTCTCGTTACAATATCGTAACGTTTAAACGAGTCCAGAACGCGATTTCCGCTGTCCGGGATACACGTTGTATGGTATAAGCAACCTGGACGCCGGGCGTAACCTCATCAACGAATTCAACCTGATCCGGGATGACCGCAGCCTCGATCTTCTTCCCATCGAAACGACTCCCCGGCGAGTCCGTGGAGTTCATCGCCACAAAAATCAGGAAGTCTACCGAAGACCAGTAACCATTTTTTATGATCGCGATCCTCGACTTCGGATCCCAGTACAACCAGCTCATTGCGCGCCGTGTGCGTGAGTGCCGCGTCTACTGCGAAATCCTTCCTCATGATGTCTCCCCCGCCGTATTGAAAGCCAAGCAAGTGGAAGGGATCATTCTCTCCGGCGGCCCCGCAAGCATCTTTGACAGGGGGGTCCCGATGAGCCGGGAAGGGATGTTCGACCTGGGCGTGCCCGTTCTCGGCATCTGCTATGGGGTGCAGCTCATGGCCCACAAGCTGGGAGGGAAGGTCACAGCCTCACCCCTTCGAGAATACGGCCCCGCGGAACTCGTGCTCAATGAGGCAGGAAAAGCCTCTCTTCTCTTTGCGGGGCTCGAAGGCCGTCAGCGGATCTGGATGAGCCACGGCGATCGGATCACGAAACTTCCGAAAGGATTCCGGATCGCAGCAGCCACCGTAAACTGCCCCGTCGCCGTCATGGAGAACCCGTCGCGAAAACTCTACGGCGTCCAGTTCCACCCCGAGGTTCACCATACGGTGAACGGCATCGCCATCATCCAGAACTTCATCTTCCGGATCTGCGGCTGCAGTCCCACCTGGACCATGGGGTCTTTTATCGAGGAGAGCATCCAGCGAATCCGCGAGCAGGTAGGGGGTGAGCGCGTGCTCTGCGCACTCTCCGGCGGAGTCGACTCCTCCGTCCTTGCCGTGCTTCTCCACAAGGCGATCGGCAAAAAGCTCACGTCCATCTTCGTGGACAACGGCCTCCTGCGGGAAAACGAGGTGGAGGAAGTTGTTTCCACCTTCCGGGACCAGTACCACCTGAACTTCAGGCTCGTCCGGGCGGGTGAACGCTTCTTGAAAAAGCTCGCCGGCGTTATCGACCCCGAGCGCAAGCGCAAGATCATCGGCCGCGAGTTCATCGCGGTCTTTGAAGAGAAAGCGAGGAAGATGGGCAGGATCAAATACCTTGCCCAGGGGACTCTTTACCCTGACGTCATCGAGAGCACCTCTTCCTTCGGGGGACCCTCGGTCGTCATCAAGAGCCACCACAACGTGGGGGGTCTTCCCGCGAAGCTCAAGATGTCTCTCGTGGAACCGCTCCGGGTCCTGTTCAAAGACGAGGTCCGGGAACTCGGCCGGGAGCTGGGGCTTCCCGAGTCCCTCGTGGGGCGCCACCCTTTCCCGGGACCGGGCCTCGCGGTGCGAATCCTCGGTCCCGTCACGAGAGACAAGCTTGCCGTCGTCCGGAAAGCCGACTCGATCGTCCGCGAGGAGATCTGGAAGGCGGGACTATATAACCATGTCTGGCAGGACCTGGCGGTACTGCTGCCCGTCAGGACCGTGGGTGTCATGGGCGACGGGCGGACCTACGAAAACGTGATCGCTGTAAGGGCCGTCACAAGCACTGACGGCATGACGGCCGACTGGGTGCGATTTCCCCATGAGGTCCTCGAGCGGATCTCGAGCCGGATCGTCAACGAGGTCAAGGGTATCAACCGGGTGGTGTACGATATAAGCACGAAGCCCCCGAGCACCATCGAATGGGAGTGACAAACTGCTGTTTTTTTGAGCAGCAGTTTGAATTATGAATTTTGAATGTTGAGTTATGAATTATTGATGCAAATGAAAATCACTTTAATAAGTCCCTGCAATTCAAAACTCAAAACTTGTATATTAAATCTCTATCACAAGACTGAAACTTTATGTTAAACGCTCATAACTCAAAATTGTCTGCCTAAGCAGAAGGGGTTCGCGCATGAGGACAAAATATATATTCGTCACGGGGGGTGTTCTCTCCTCACTGGGCAAGGGTTTGGCGGCGGCGTCCATCGGCTGTCTCCTGGAGTGCCGCGGACTCAGCGTGGCCAACCAGAAACTCGATCCCTACATCAACGTGGACCCCGGTACCATGAATCCCTTTCAGCACGGCGAGGTCTATGTCACCGACGACGGCGCGGAGACGGATCTCGACCTCGGGCACTACGAGCGGTTCACCAGCACCCGCATGGGGAAATCGAACAATCTCACGACCGGCCAGGTCTACTATTCCGTCATTACCAAGGAAAGAAGGGGGGATTTCCTCGGCGGAACCGTCCAGGTCATCCCTCACATCACCAACGAGATCAAGGACTACATCAAGAGGGCTTCCGAGGGTTACGACGTGGCGATCGTCGAGATCGGGGGCACGGTGGGCGACATCGAGGGTTTGCCTTTTCTCGAGGCAGCCAGACAGTTCCGGAACGAAGTGGGTCGGCAGAACGCCATCTTCATCCACCTGACCTGGGTCCCCTACATCAAGACGGCGGGGGAGGTTAAAACGAAGCCCACGCAACACAGCGTGGCGGCCCTTCGCGAGATCGGCATCCAGCCGGACATCCTTTTGTGTCGATCGGAGAACTATCTTTCGAACGAGATCAAGGCCAAGATCTCCCTATTCTGCAATGTCGAGGTGGAAGCCGTCTTCACGGCGAAGGATGTAGAACATATCTACGACGTCCCGCTCATCTTTCACAAGGAAGGAGTGGATGACAGGGTCGTGAGCCTTCTCAACATCTGGACCGGCCAGCCGCGCCTCAGCGAGTGGGAAGACATGGTCCAGAGGCTCAAGAACCCCCTCCACGACGTGACCATCGCCGTTGTGGGGAAATACGTCAATCTCGCCGATTCCTACAAGAGCCTGAACGAAGCCCTCACCCACGGCGGTATCGCGAACCGCTCAAAGGTGAAACTCGTCTTCGTGGACTCGGAGAAGATCGAGAAAGAGGGTGTGGGCAGCAAGTTCAAAGACGTCGACGGGATCCTCGTCCCCGGCGGTTTTGGCAGTCGCGGCATCGAAGGGAAAATACAGGCGATCCACCACGCGAGGACCAACCGCATCCCCTACTTCGGGATCTGTCTCGGCATGCAGACGGCCGTGATCGAGTACGCGAGAAACGTCTGTCACATGAAAAAGGCCAACAGCTCGGAATTTGACGGGGAATCCCCCTACCCCGTCATCGATTTTCTCCCCGAGCAGAGAAGCATCACCGACAAGGGGGCGACCATGCGCCTGGGATCCTACCCCTGCGTCCTGAACAACAAGTCCTTCGCCTTCGACGCATACGGTGAGAGGGAAATCCACGAAAGGCACCGGCACCGCTACGAGTTGAACAACCAGTTCAGGGAAGCGCTCGTCAAGAAAGGCCTTCGCGTTACGGGGACTTCGCCGGACGGAAAGCTCGTCGAGATCGTAGAGCTAAGCGATCACCCCTGGTTCCTGGGATGCCAGTTCCATCCCGAATTCAAATCCAAGCCGATGCTCCCGCATCCGCTCTTCGCGAAATTCATCGGCGCCTCGTTGAAGAACAAGCTGGCAAAGACGAAGGGAAAAAAGAAAAAAGCGACGGGCAAATCAAAATGAAGGATGACTGTCCTCTCCATTACGCCCGGGGGAAGGTCAAGATGCTCTCCGTGGAATATAGAAGCGATTTGAAATCCGAAGAGATCATCAAGCGTCTGAAGGAATATTTCGGGAGGGATCTCGGCCTCAAGCTCACCGAAGAAAAACCGGGTTGCCTCACCTTCGTAGGCGGCGGCGGTTTCGTAACCGCCTCACTCTGCGAAGAGAAAAAGAAAACAAAAATCGAGCTCGTGACTCGCGAATGGGTTCAGAAAGTCCGGGAGTTTATCTCAAGACTTTCCTGAAGAGGGTGATCGTCTGATCTTCCTTTTCGCGGGGTCGGGGTGCTGCCGGAAAAAGACGGCGATGTTGCCGATGAGGCCTACAAGCTCGCTTCCCGTTTTCTCCGCGATTTCTTGAGACAACGCCTTCTTCTCGCCCTTGAACTCGAGAAACCGGACTTTGATAAGCTCGTGGTCACCAAGGGCCAGATCAACTGACGCGACCAGTTCACCGGTCACGCCCTTTTTGCCCACCTGCACCAGGGGCTTGAGGCCGTGGGCGAGCCCCCTGAGCTCTTTCTTCTCCGATCCCTTGAGTCTCATCTCACACCGGCTTCAGGATCTGGACCTGCATCCCTTTTACCAGGTCTTTCACGGCCGCGCGATAGGTCTTCATGTGGGGCGCCGCGAGATGGGCCTTCAGGTCATCGAGGCTCTCCCACTTCTCGATGATAACGACGACGTCGTCGCGCAGGGGTATCGAAATGGGAATGCCGGTGGGCATATCCACGGCGGGACCGTACTCGATGCATCCTTTCTCCCGGCGGACGACGGGGATCACCTTTCTGAACGCCTTGAGAAAGTCCTCTCTTTTACCGGGGACAACTTCAACGGTGGCAAGAACGTGAATCATAGAATGCCCCTTTCGCTGTGGCTATAGAATTAGAATGCGGAGCGAAAAAAACAGCGCAATCAGAAACTGCCCTTCCGGATGAAATCGACGGCGTTCTTGAAAATGGCAAGCCCCATCCCTTCCTCGGGGAGATCCTCACGGGTCCAGCGCGGATGGTTGGTGCGGTGCGTGTAGGCCTCCGGGTGCGGCATCAGGCCGAAGAGACGTCCCGTCTCGTCGCAGATGCCCGCAATGGCGTCGTAGGTGCCGTTGGGGTTCAGGGGATACTCCATTGTCGGTTCACTATAATCTGGCCTGCAGTACTGGACGGCGACAAGGTTCTTCCTGTGAAGCTGCTTCAGGATCGTAGCGTTTTTGGTGATGAACTTCCCCTCACCGTGCCGCACGGGGAGATAGATTCCCTGGACACCTTTCGTGTAGATGCAAGGCGATCGATCGTTGACCTTGAGGTACACCCAGCGGTCCTCGAAACGCCCGGAGTCGTTAAACGTAAGCGTCGTGGTCTGTTTGAAGTACTCGCCTTTCAGTCCCGGCAGGATTCCCAGCTTGACCATGAGCTGGAAGCCGTTGCAGACGCCGAGGATGAGCTTCCCGTCCCGGATGAACCTTGAAAATTGCTCGTAGAGAGGCTCGCCGGTCCCGGCAACCCGGGCGTGCATGATACGATGCGCGCCGGCCTTGGCGGAACCCAGATCGTCGCCGTCGAGAAAGCCCCCCGGAAGATTGAGGAAATGATAGTCGTCCAGCCGTTTTTCCCCGTAGAGGAGCTCGCTGATGTTGACGATGTCCACGACGTCGGCGCCGGCCAGCCTGCACGCGTGGGCCATCTCCATCTCGCAGTTCGTCCCCTTACCCGTAATGACGATTGTTTTTACTTTGCTCAGCATTTCTTCTTACCCTAGTTTCCTGATGTGCCTTTGACCAGATGAACCGGATAGACAGGACAGACCGAATAGACCTGAAATTTTGATCCATCAAAATTTCAACGGTTTTTGCCAGATCTCCTTCAGCACCCGGATGTCGTCTTCGATGATCCGGTTCCCCCTGATCCCGTTGATCCTGAAGCCGTTCTCCGCGAGCACCTGCCCGGCACAGGCGAAAGTGTTCCCCTTCAGGATCTCTTCAAAACGGTCCCTGTGGTCCGGCGAGACTGTGACGACGAAGCGGCTCTGGGACTCCGAGAAGAGGAGATAGTCATCCCTGTAGATTCCCGAGCAGGGAACCAGGGAGAGATCCACGGACATACCCAGCCCCCCCGCAAAGGCCGTCTCCGCCAGCGCCACACCGAGCCCGCCGTCGGCGCAGTCGTGGCAGGAGGCCACGATCCCCTCCCGGATGGCGGCACTCAGGGCCCTGTATAGCTTTTTCGCCTTCTCACCGTTGACAGCGGGGACGTGGTTACCGATGAACCCGTTCTGGGCAAACCACTCCGATCCGCCGAGCTCCGGGAAAGTTTCCCCGAGGACGTAGATGAGATCTCCGGGCTTTTTGACATCCATGGTCACGGCCTTCCGCACGTCCTCGATCCTGCCGATGACGGAAAAGAGGAGCGTCGGCGGAATGGAGATCTTGGTTTCGCCGATCTGGTAGTCGTTTTTCATACTGTCCTTGCCGGAGATACAGGGCACACCGTAGATTTTCGTGTAGTCGTAGACGGCCCTGTTTGCCCGCACGAGCTGCGCCAGCTTGTATTCGCCGTCCGGGGTCTTATCGGACTGCACGGGATCGCACCAGCAGAAGTTGTCAAGCCCCGCCAGGTGCCCCAGGGAGGCGCCGACGGAGACGGCGTTCCGTATTGCCTCGTCGATCGCGCAGGCGGCCATGTGATAGGTGTCGATGTCACTGTAGCGCGGGCAGATCCCGTTGGCAACGACGATCCCTTCGAAGGAACCCAGTACCGGTCGGACCACGGCGGCATCGGAGGGCCCGTCGTTGGCAGCGCCGGTCAGGGGTTTGACGACACTCCCGCCCTGGACCTCGTGGTCATACTGCCGGACGACGGACTCCTTGCTGCAGATATTGAGCCTCGAGAGCATGGTTCGAAGGGCATGGCCCATGTTGTCCGGTTCGGGGAAACCGGGTTCCCGGTGTTTCGGGGAGACCCACTTCGCGCGGAGCTGCATCTGAGGGAGGCCGTCGTGGAGAAACTCCATGTCGAGAAAGGCAACCGTCCGGTTACCGAAACGGACATGGAACTTTCCGGAATCAGTGAACCGGCCGAGGACCGTGGATTCCACGTCCATCTTCCGTGACAGGGCCAGGAACTCATCGATCTTCCCCGGGTCCACGGCGAGCGACATCCGCTCCTGGGCCTCGGAGAGAAGGATTTCCCAGGGGTTGAGACCCGCGTATTTCAGGGGCGCTTTCTCCAAATCGATCTCCGCGCCTCCGGAAAGCCTTGCCATCTCCCCCACCGACGAGGAAAGACCGCCGGCACCGTTGTCCGTCAGGGCCCGGTAAAGCCCCCTGTCTCTGGCCATGAGCAGGAAGTCGGTCATTTTCTTCTGCGTGATGGGATCACCGATCTGCACGGCTGAAACGGGTGACCCTTCGTGGAGCTCCTCCGATGAGAAGGTGGCGCCGTGGATCCCGTCCTTCCCGATACGTCCGCCGCACATGATGACCAGATCCCCCGTTTTGATCTCCTTGCCGTGACTGGGCAAACCCCCTATGCGCGAGGGCATGATACCGGCCGTCCCGCAGTACACGAGAGGCTTCCCGAGGAACCGGTCATCGAAGACAATGCATCCGTTCACAGTGGGGATGCCGCTTTTGTTCCCGCCGTGCTCCACCCCTTCGCGCACACCCTCGTAGATACGTCTCGGGTGCAGGATACGCTTCGGCAGGGGTTTCGAATAGAAGGGCGTGGCAAAACAGAAGATGTCGGTGTTGAAGATAAGCTTTGCTCCCTTGCCCGTCCCGAAGGGGTCGCGGTTGACCCCGACGATGCCCGTGAGCGCCCCGCCATAGGGGTCCAGAGCGGACGGGGTGTTGTGCGTCTCGACTTTGAAGACAAGGTTGTAGTCGCCATTGAAGCGGATGACACCCGCATTATCGACAAAGACGGAGAGGCACCAGTCAGCCTTCCCCATGGCCTCCCGGATCTCTTTCGTCGAGCCCTTGATGTAAGTCGCGAAGAGCGAGTCGATCACCGTCTCTTTCCCCTCCTCGTTCTCGTATTGTATCAAGGCATTGAAGATCTTGTGCTTGCAGTGCTCGGACCACGTCTGCGCCAGCGACTCGAGCTCCACGTCGGTAATCCTGACACTGAGGCCGACTTTCTTGCGCGCTTCGACGACGGCAGGATTTTTGAGATACGCCTGGATGGCTTTCATCTCCGGGAGGCTCAGGGCCAGCACCCGGTCGCTGCTCATGGCCGTGAGGCTTTCATCGCCCACATTGAGATCGATCTCATCAACGTGCGGTCGATCCTCTCCGCCAACCTTCGGCACGTAGGGGCGCATGCCCTTCCGGGGGTCCCAGTTCTTCCCCTCGATGATCTCGAATCGCTCGATGAGTTCATTGGCCAGAAGCCCCGAGGCGATGCGCTCCGCCTCCTCAGGATGGATTCCACCCCGAATGACGTACTGCCTGGACGTGTAGACCCGGGCTGTTTTCCCCGAGCCGTTTCCCAGAAGCGTCCGGATGGCCTCGGTGGCCGTCCTTCCCACGTTGTCCGTCACGCCCGGCCTGAAGCCCACCTCGATGAGCCAGTCAAAATCGGCAGCTAGCCCACGGTTGATCGCATAACCCTGGATCACGGGGTCCATGAGGGGTCCTTCGGCAATTTGTTTGATCTCACCCCGCGATAAATTTCCCTCCACGGTGTAGACGTCAATGGTCCTGACTTCGTCCACGTTGATGCGAAGGTGCTCGACGATCCGTCTTCGGACCTTTTCGCCGAGAGCATCCCGCACGCCCTTCCTGAAACCGACTTCGATCCGGTTGATCTTTTCTTCCTTCACAGCCATGTCATTTTATCCCTTATCACGAAGGTTGTACCTTGCCAGCTTGAGGTGGAGGCCCTTCCTGCTCAGACCCAGCTGCCTGGCCGCCTTACTGATGTTCCCCCCGCATTCTTCGAGGACCCGGATGATCATCTGCCGTTCCACCTCTTCTGTCTTCTCCCGGATGACATCCTTGAAGGGTTTTTTCTGATCAGCGGCCCTGAGGGCAGCACTGGCCGCAGCGGCCGCAACCAGTTCCTGGGGAACTTCGCCGAACCGGATGGTCTCGTCCTGCGTCATCAGGACGAGGCGCTCGATGAGGTTTTCAAGCTCCCTTATATTTCCGGGCCAGTCATAAGTGGAGAAAAGCTCCTCCACAGCCGGGTCGAGACCCCGGACGTGCCGGTCCAGCTTCCTGTTGAACTTCTGTAGAAAAAATGCCGTGAGAGGAGGGATGTCTTCGGGACGCTCCCTGAGCGGCGGGACATGAATGGGAAGCACATTGAGCCGATAATAAAGGTCCTCTCGGAATCTCCCCTCCTTGACATCCTGCATGAGATTTCTGTTCGTGGCCGTGATGAGCCTCACATCCACTTTGATGGTCTGGAGGCCACCCACACGCTCGAACTCCTGATCCTGAATCACCCGCAGGAGCTTGGCCTGCATATCCTTTGGCACCTCCCCCACCTCATCGAGGAAGAGGGTTCCCTTGTGGGCAAGCTCGAACCGTCCCGCCTTGCTGGAAACAGCGCCGGTGAAGGCCCCTTTCTCGTAACCGAAGAGTTCACTCTCCATCAGGTTCTCGGCAATGGCCGAGCAGTTGATCTTGATGAAAGGATTCTTCCGGCGGGGGCTGTTGCTGTGAATGGCGTTGGCCACGAGCTCCTTACCCGTCCCCGTCTCCCCGGTGATCAGGATGGTGGTCGTCGTCGGGGCCACCTTTTTGATGACCTCGAAGATCTGGACCATGCCCTCGCTGACACCGACGATGTCCTGGCGATCGATTTCTTCCATGCTCAAGACGAGCTCTTCGTCGCTCAGGATCTTTGTCTTGACGGCCTTGGCAATCACGTTTTTCAATTCCGCCTGATCAAAAGGCTTGGTGATGTAATCGAGGGCCCCCTTCTTCAGGGCATCCACGGCCGTGTGGATGGTGCCGTGCGCGGTGATCATGATCACCGGTACAGACGGGAAATCCCGGACCACCCTATCCAGAAGAGCCATCCCGTCGAGACGGGGCATCCTGAGGTCTGTGATCACGACCTTGACGTCGTGGCTCTTCAGCACGTCAAGGGCTTCAAGTCCGTCCGCAGCCGTGAGAACGTCGTAGCCCTCGCGGCTGAGCAGGGCCTTGAGGACGAGCCTCATGTTGGCTTCGTCATCGACGATGAGTATCTTTTTCATCACTTTTCACGAAACATTCGCAGGGAGGTTATCGAAAATAAAAGAGGCGCTAAGCCATGAGCACCGGGATGAAGGATTCACACCATTGACGAAACCATAAACGCCTAAAGCCCTATGCCTGAAGCCTTGAGCCTTCGCTCAACGTGTATTATGGAACCCACCCCCTGTCAAGGTCATTTCATTCCTGGGGAACGGGGATCCGGATGTAAAAAATCGTGCCCTGCCCCGGCAGGGATTTGACCCGGATCTGTCCGCCCTGACCGCGGATGATCTTCCGACAGATGGCCAGCCCGAGACCCACGCCTCTTTTCTTGGTGGTGAAGAAAGGCTTGAAGATGTTCGGCATGTCCTCCTTGCTGATCCCCTTGCCCGTATCCCGGATGGAGATCCCGACGGCATCCCCTTCATCGCTTTCGATCCGGGAGGTCCTCAGGGTCAGGGTGCCCCCGTCCGGCATGGCCTCGATACCGTTGAAGGCGATGTTGAGGATGACCTGCATCACCTGTTCCCCGTCCACGTGGGCCCGGGGGAGCGAAGGATGAAGGTCCGTTTCAACGCTGATTTTTCCGGACTGTTCATTCGCCTTGATCAGTGAGGCGGCCTTCTCGATGATTGCGTTGATGTCCTGCCAGTCGGGCTTCACGCCATAAGGCTTTGCGTAATTCATAAACTGGGAAACAACCCTGTTGAGCCGGTCAGTCTCCTCAATGATCACTTCTAGGAGTTTCTGGTTCTCGGGATTCGACGTCTCCGACTTCAGGTACTGACCGGCCCCCTTGATGGAACCGAGGGGGTTTCGAATCTCGTGGGCCAGCGCCGTGGCCATCTCCTCGAGAAGCATCGATTTTTCCTTCTCCAGCTCCTGGTCGAAGGCATAGAGGGACGTGAAGAAATCCTTTGCGTCCGGAAAGAGATAAATAAAAACCTTCTTCAGAATGAACTTGATCGGATCAAAGAGAAGAACGATCAGGAAAGAGCCCATAAGGACGTGGGTGATGTATGGGGCAGGCGTCGTGTCGAAAAGTCCGATGACAAGATAGAATATGATCGTGGCGATGACGGAGGTGATCACAATCACGAGCGCCCGTCCCATGATTTCGTAAAACTCGGGGAGGTGCGGGTGCACGATGATGACGAGCATGAAGTAAAGAAGGGCCGCGGCTGCGAGGTTTGAAAAGGGCGGAAATCCCAGGATAAGATAATGGAGCGCATCGGAGATGCTGATGAAGGCCGTAACGGCACACGCGATGGCCACATAGACCATTCTTTTCCTCTCGACACCCGCGGACTTTCTCCGAATGTAAACCAGAAGGGCGATGTAACCGTAGAGCAGGACCAGCGAAGCGTAGAGATTGACCACCGGATTGAAAAACGGCGAGGCGTAGAACGGCGTGAAAAACGCAACAATGAAAAACAGACCGATCACCGAGGTGAGGACAACATCCCGCGTGCCGATGAAGGTCCTGCCTTTCAGGAAAAAATGCTCGAATCGCAGAAGGAGGGGGAGAGCCGTCAGTAATCCCAGGTACCCGACCGTCCCCAAGAAGCCGCTTTCAAAGATACCCCCGAAGAACTCTCCGCTCTTTTGAACAAAGATCGCAAGGCAGAGGGCCGCAAAGGTTCTCTGTACAATTTCCTTTTCCTTCCTGGCGATCAAAGAAAGGGCTATGATGAGGCTGACCGCCGCCAGAGTAAAGGGCTCCATACTCCTATCCCGGGGTTTCGAAAAGTTGTGTGATGATATCGGTAAACTGCGGTTTAGTCAAGGAAGAGAAGCCCCTAAAATTCTATTTCATAAGCAATATCAATGGGATAACTTCTTTTCCCCCTACGGAACCCTCCCAAACTGTGTACCAGCCTTCACACTGTGTACCTCTCTACACACTTTTTACCCCGGAAACCCCTCCAGAACTGACCCGCAGTCACAAAATAATATTGTATATTATTCAATTATTACAGTATATTAAATTATTTATACTGACCACAGACCCCGTGGCATGCTTTCTGCTCATATACCGGCGAACTTGCGATTTCTTGTTGCAAAAGAAGGGATAGGACTGAAAATGTCAGGTCATAAAGCAGCCGTCGTTTTTCCCGGCCAGGGATCCCAGCGTCACGGCATGGGCAGGGATTTTTATGCAATGGTCCCGGCGAGCCGTGAGACTTTCCAAGAAGCCTCCGATGCCCTGGGTTGGGACGTGGCAGCCATGTGCTTTGGCGAGGATGAGCGCCTGCATCAGACAGAGTACGCGCAGCCCTGTATACTGGTGACTGAAATCGCCATGCTCCGGGGTCTTCAAGCCCTCTATGATCTCAATCCCCGGTTCTTTGGCGGGCACAGCCTCGGTGAATATACGGCGCTGGTTGCAGCCGGTGTGCTTCCTCTCTCCACGGTCATCAAGATCGTGCACATCCGCGGCAAGCTCATGCAGGAAGCCATACCAGTCGGGATGGGCGGCATGTCGGCCATCGTCTCGAGAGATCTGGACGTGGAAATTATCCTGGAAGCCCTCAGGGATCTCCCGATCGATGTGGCCAATATCAACTCGGCGAACCAGGTCGTGATCAGCGGCGAGGCGAGGGCCATGCCCGAAGCGGAAACGCGAATCGTACAGTCCCTCAGTGCGGAAAAATCGCTGCGGTTCGTCCCGCTGAATGTGAGCGCCCCGTTCCACAGCCGATTCATGAGTACGATCGAGAACCCCTTTGAAGATGTCCTCAACTCCGTTCGGAAAGTCATGGACAGCCGGTCCGCCTCCAAGGTGACCTCCAACTTCACGGGCGGATTTCACTCCAACGATACGGAAGACGTCCTTGACAAACTGGTCTCACAGCTGAGCAATACCGTCCGCTGGAAGGATAACATGCACACCCTGTCCTCCACGGCAGACGTCATCTACGAAGTCGGTCCCAACCGTCCACTGAGAGATTTCTTCCGGACCATCGGCGTCAACTGCCTCTCGCTCACGACTCTGGCTTCCGCCCAGCGAACCTTCCAAGGAAATTGATGACAACCCGGCATCCTGCGGCATGATCCCTGTTCGATCACCCCGAGGGACCGGTGCACAATTTGAGGAGATACTTGATGGATTTCAATTTGAACGACGAACAGCAGCTGTATGTGGATACCGTGCGTAGATTTGTGAAGAGCGAAATACTGCCGCGTATCCTGGAGATAGAGAAGAAACATCTTTTCCCTTACGACATCATCAAGAAGGCCTGGGAGATGGGGATCCTGAACCTGAGCATCCCGAAGGCCGTGAAGGGTTACGAGATTGATCCCGTCTCTTCGGCCCTCATCATCAAAGAACTTTCCTACGGCGACACGGGGGTTTCCACCTCGGCCATGTGCAACGACCTGGCCAACGTCGTCATCGCCCAGCAGGGGTCGGAAGAACAGCAGCAGAGGTTCCTGGGCCCTTTCGCGAAGGCCCCGCTCATCGCCTCCTTCTGCCTGACGGAGCCCGGCGCGGGGTCGGACAACTCCTCCATGACGACCTTCATCCAGAAGGGCGTGAACGGCCAATACATCCTCAACGGTGCGAAATGCTTCATCACCAACGCCAACTTCGCTTCGCAGTTCACCGTGTTCTGCAAGGTCGGAAAACCGGCGAGCCAGCTCATGGGCTGTGTCATCGTTCCCGCTGACTCGATGGCGAAAAACGACCCGGCCCTTTCCAATGCTGAAAATTTCGAACTCAACGCCCTGAACGGCGGCAAGATCACGATCGGGAAACCGGAGGACAAACTCGGACAGCGCCTTTCCAACACAGCCAGCGTCACCTTCGAGGACGTGGCCATCGACGACGGCCAGATCATCGGGGACCGGCGGCTGGGCTTCAAGTATCTCGTTGATGTTTTGGACTTTGCAAGACCCATGGTGGCCGCCATCGGCGTGGGGCTGGCCAGGCGGGCTCTGGACGTGACCATCGAGTACACCCGGCAGCGAAAACAGTTCGGCCAGAGGATCTGCGACCTGCCCGTGGCGAGGGAGACGCTGGTTGCCATGTGGAAAAAGGTGGAATTGGCCGATCTCGCCCTGATGAAAGCGGCCGTCAAGGTCCAGGAGAAGGCCGAGGACCGCGGCATGTACTCCTCGCTGGCCAAGAACGTGGCCGCCGAGGCGGCGATCTTCTGCGCCAATGAAGGGCTTCACCTCCACGGGGGCTATGGCTTCATGTCGGAATACGAGATTTCCAAGCTTGCGAGAGATGCCCACATCATCGATATCTACGAGGGGGTCCGCGAGGTACAGCACATGATCATCGGGAGAGAACTCGTTTAAGACCAGAATTATGATTTTGAGTTTTATGTTGAATTAGAAGGAAAGGTCCCATACTCGGGACGGAGACAGACACAGATAGACTCAGACGGACTTAGAGGGACGATTATGCTGTATCTTCATGGCCTCGGTCACTTTTACCCGGAAAATGTCATTACGAACCGGTTCCTGAGCGAACTGGACATCGGAAGCAGCGAGGAATGGATCCTCGAGCGGGTGGGCATTGTCACGCGTCACACCGTCCTTCCGCTGGATTATATCAGGACCACGAAAAACCGCGATCTTCGAGGGGTCATGGAAGCGAGCCTGTACAACAATGCGCAGACCGCGGCGGCAGCCGCCCGCCTGGCCATCGAGCGGGCGGGGATTCGGAAAGAGGACATCGGTCTTCTCATCTGCGGATGCTCGGCACCCGACTATTCCTCCCCGGCGGAAGCCTCCCGGGTGGCCGCGGCGCTCGGCATCGAGGTGCCCTGTTTTGACATGAACTCCGCCTGCACCAGCTTCGGTGTGCAGATCCACTTCCTCGGCATGATGAAGCCGGAGGCCTTGCCGCCTTATATCCTGACGGTTGTCCCGGAAAACCTCACGCGCTCTGTTGATTATTCCGACCGAAGTTCGGCCTGCCTTTTCGGCGACGGGAGCATAGCGACGGTTCTTTCTCTCACCGTCCCGAGTCGGATGAAATTCGTGGGGACGCACTTCTGCGCCAAGCCCTCCGCCTGGGACAAGGTGGGTATCCCGAGGATGGGATATTTCAGCCAGGACGGGAACGCCGTGCAGGGCTTTGCGATCCGGAAAACGACGGAAGCCCTGCGAACGCTCCAGGCCGCCTATCCCTCCATGAACGGCCATCTCAAGTTCATCGGCCACCAGGCCAATCTCGGGATGCTGAAGATGGTCTGCGAGCGCTGCGGCATCGATCCGGGCAATCACTGGCACAACGTCGTCGAACATGGAAACACGGCGAGCGCCGGCGCCCCCGGGGCCCTGAGCCTCCACTGGGGCGAGATTCAACCGGATGATCACATCGCCGTTGTTCAGGTGGGGGCGGGATTGAGCTGGGCTCACATGATGCTCATCGTCGAGGAAAACAAATGAAATACGCCGAATTCATGGAAAAGAATTCTTTCGATCTGGTTGACCTGCTCGCCTTGGCCTACGGGAGAATTGTGGATGACCCGCCCCAGGGATTTGACGCGCGCCTCCCCACACCACCGCTTCTCATGATGGACCGGATCCTTTCCGTCAACAAGGACAAAAACCAGGGGTCGATCGTAGCCGAGCAGGACATCAGGCTGGACGCATGGTACTTCCAGTGCCACATGCCCGGTGACCCGGTTCAGCCGGGATGTCTCTGTGTGGATGCCGTCTGGCAGCTTCTCGGCTTTTACTGCGCCTGGCGGGGAGCCGTCGGGACAGGAAGGGCTCTCGGGTGCGGGGAAGTCTCTTTCAACGGCCAGATCCGCCCATACAACAAGATCGCGCGATACGAAATCGCCGTCAAGCGATACGCTCATCTGAAAGAATCAGGAGCGAGTATTGTGATCGGCGATGCCAATATCTTTGTGGACGGCGAACTGATCATGGTGATGAAAGACGTCCGCACGGGCGTCTTCAAGGGAATCTCCTATCCCGATTATCCGATGAGGTCCCGAAACTCCATCGGCGGAATAATGACAAGGTAGGACCATGAGCGAAAAACCCGTTGCGATTGTGACCGGAGGAGGAACCGGCATCGGTGCCGCATGCTGCCGAGCCCTGGCCGGGGAAGGGTTCCGTGTAGGTGTTCACTATCGCCGCAGTGCCGACGGGGCAAAGGCGGTCCTTACCAAAATCGGTGACGGGTTTCTCATCCAGGCTGATCTCGCCGATCTCGACCAGGTGGAAGCCATGGCTAACGGCCTGAAGGATAGCGCAGGGCGCGTGGATGTCCTGGTCAACAACGCCGGGGCGTCCATCAACGCCGACATCATCACCATGAAGGCGGAGCAGTTCGACGAGCAGCGAAGCCTCATGCGGGGGATCTGGTACCTGACGAAGCGGGTCATCCGGCTCTACATGCTGAGAAAAGGCACCGGCCGGATCATCAACATCTCAAGCGTCGTGGGCCACACGGGCAACCCCGGGCAGATTCCCTACACCATGGAAAAAGCGGCCATGGACGCCTTCACGAAGTCGCTGGCCAGGGAACTTTCGGAACGGAACATCCTCGTGAACTCCGTGGCACCCGGCTTCATTGACACGGCCATGACGGAGGCCCTGCCCGCGGAGGTGAAGGAGAGAATCCTTTCCGGCATTCCCATGGGGCGCACGGGGACGCCGGAGGAAGTGGCGGACGTGGTGGCTTTCCTGGCTACGAGAGGAACATACATCAATGGCACGGTCATCCACGTGAACGGCGGGCTCTATGGCGGTTGATCGGGAAATCGTTGAGCGGGTTTTGAGGGCCATTCCCCAGCAGCCCCCCTTCCGCTACATCGACGACATCCTGGAGGCGGACGGGGAGCACATCGTGGGGACCTACCGCTTCAGGAAGGACGAATTTTTTTACAGGGGACACTTCCCGGGAAATCCGATCACACCCGGGGTTATCCTCGTCGAGGCGATGGCCCAGACGGGTGTTGTGGCTTTCGGCCTCTATCTCTTCATGGCGGAGAATAAGGGATCCGCTGAAGGCGCGAAGAGGCTGACCACCCTCTTTACAATCCTGGAAGAGGTGGAATTCAGGGGCATCGTGAAACCCGGCGAGAGACTGATCATCCGCGGGGAGAAGGTTTATTTCAGAAAAGGCACTCTCAAAACAAGGACCAGCATGACACGAGAAAACGGGGAGCTCGTCTGTTCCGGCGTGATGGCGGGTATGGGGGTTGATCTGGATGATAAATAGGGTTGTCGTCACCGGGATGGGTATCGTGGCCCCGAACGGACACGGACTTGAAGACTACGAAAAGGCGCTGCGCGAGGGACGCTCGGGCATCCGTTATATCCCGAGGCTCAAAGATTTGAACTTTGCCTGCCTAGTAGGAGGGATTCCGGAGAACTTCGGCGAGGTGCTGAAGCGTTATTTCCGCGAAGAAGACCTGATCGCCGTCAACGACAACATCGCCTTCGCTTCTGTCGCCGCCATCGATGCGTGGCGGGATGCGGGCTTTGAAGTGCCCGCTTTTGAAAGCAGGGAGGTGGACTGGGATACGGGTGCCATCATGGGCTCCGGCATCGGCGGGATGGACACGATCGCAGAGACCGTTGTCCCCCTCGTCAATCAGGGTAAGGTACGGCGCCTGGGGAGCACCATCGTCGAGCAGGTGATGAACAGCGCTACGAGCGCGAAGATCGCGGGCCTTCTCGCTCTCGGAAACCAGGTCACATCGAATTCCTCGGCCTGCAGCACCGGCAATGAAGCGATCATCGATGCCCTGTATCGCATACGCCACGGAATGGCGAAGCGAATCCTGGCCGGAGGATCCGAGGGCTCATCCCCTTTCATCTGGGCTGGTTTCGATTCCATGCGGGTCCTCAACAGGAAATCCAACGATCAGCCGCGGGCCGCCTCGAGACCCATGAGCGCATCGGCGGGCGGCTTTATCCCGGGTTCCGGGGGCGGCGCGCTGCTCCTGGAAGACCTGGAGACGGCGAAAAAACGCCGCGCCCGGATCTACGCGGAGGTCCTGGGCGGAGCCGTCAACTGCGGCGGTCATCGAAACGGCGGGACTATGACGGCACCCAACCCGGAAGGTGTCTTGCGTTGCATCCGGATGGCCGTCGCCGACGCGGACATCTCACCGCGCGATGTGGACGCCATCAACGGTCATCTCACGGCCACCTTTGCCGACCCCGTTGAGGTGAAGAACTGGGCACAGGCGCTGGAGCGGACACCGGGGAATTTCCCCTACATCAACTCCACGAAGTCCATGGTGGGACACTGCCTGGGAGGGGCGGGGGCTGTGGAATGCGTGGCCGTCGTGCTTCAGCTTTACAAAGGATTCCTGCACCCTTCGATCAACTGCGAGGACGTCCATCCCGACATCGCGCAGTACGCGGGCAGGATCCCCCAGAAGGCCCTGGAACTGCCGAATCTGAAAATGATCGCCAAGGCCGGCTTCGGCTTCGGCGATGTGAACAGCTGTATTATCTTTAAAAAATGGGCGTAAGGCTAAAGGTTTAAAAAGATATGAACAGCTTTATCGTCTTCGGCTTTATGCCTTGAGCCATTTGCCCTGAGCCGATAATTTTACTGAATGAAGGAGTTAGAAATGGACGAAAAGAAAATATTCACGGAGCTGGTCAACATTCTGAAGCTTTACACGAAAAATCCGGAGTTGCTCGAAAAGGCCACCAAAGAAACCCACATCCTGAATGACCTCAAGGTCAACTCGGCAAGACTTGTCGACGTCGTCATCAAGTGCGAGGACGTCTTCGGCATCTCCATCGACGACGACGATGCCGACAAGATTAGAACCATCGGCGACGCCATCGATGTCATCAAGTTAAAGCTGGCGGCGTAGGAGATAAACCATGAACGGGTCATCCAGATGGCCTCTCGCCGTCCAGTACCTGGCCGGCCGGCTTTTTGTCTTCGTAGTCGGGCCCGTGATATACGGGATCGTCCGTTTTCTCGGCTGGCGCGTCAGAAACCTGCAAGAGGTCCGACGGGCGTGCTGGCACCATTTCAGGAAGCACAAAGGACCGTGGCTCGTTTGCGCCAACCACCTGACGTTAATCGATTCCTTGGTTCTGACTTATGCGATGCTGCCGCTTCATCGGTATCTTCTGAATTTTCGCTGGTTGGCCTGGAATCTTCCCGAGCGGACGAACTTTAACCGGAATGTCTTGCTGGCCGCGCTCTGCTATCTGATCAAGTGCATCCCCATCGAGCGGGGCGGTGACCGCGACGACATGAAAAGGCAGCTCGAGAAGTGCAACACCCTTCTCGAAAACCAGCAGCTCCTCATGATCTTTCCCGAGGGGGGACGGTCCCGCACGGGGCGCGTGGCCGTCGAGACTTACTCTTACGGCGTGGGACGCTTTGTCCATCAGTATGAAAACATCAAAATCCTGTGTATCTACCTGCGAGGCGACGGCCAGACAACCTACAGTGACTTCCCGAAAACGGGTGAGGTTTTTACCGCCGACGTATCCGTCCTGGAGCCCCGCAGGGTTGAACTCGGCGGCCTGAAGGCTCAGCGGGATTATGCCGAACAAATCATCAGGCGCCTGTCCCAGATGGAGGAAAATTACTTTGCAGGTCGGGAACGACATCGTGGATCTGTCGGAGCCCCGGAACAGGGGAAAGAGCCGGGATCTTCGCTTCACGCAACGGGTATTCACGCCGTCCGAAAGGGATAGGATTGCCGGATCGGATAATCCCGACCGGGAACTCTGGACCCTCTGGGCCGCGAAGGAAACGGCCTACAAGGTCCTCTCAAAATCCTCACCTTCTCTTTCTTCGGCCCCGGGTCTTTTCGCTGTGACGCTCTCTCCCCCCGGTCCGTCTGCACCGCGGTCAAAGGTCATTCGCGGCACGGTGGCGTGTCCCTACGGCCGCGTGGCTGTCCGTATCTGCCGCACAGACGAGTATGTCCACTGCGTGGGTGCAGAGGTAAACGCCGATCCTCTCGAGAGCATCATCGTGCAGGTGATCCATCTGGCGGGCGGGACAGGAGCATCTCCTCCGCTGGACGAGTCCCGCCTCACGAGGAACGCGGCCGTACGGAGACTTTCAGAGCATCTTGACCTGAACGCTCAAGCGATCGAGATCCGTCGCATAAAAAAAGACCGGGGACTCGGTCCGCCGGTCGTATGCGTGCGGGGGGGGGAAACAACCATTGACATCAGCCTGAGCCACGACGGCTGTTTCGGGGCGTTCGCGTTCGTGCCGCCTCAACCCTCTTCCGAAAGATCTTCCAGAACCTCGAGAATTTCGGGGCCGAGAAGCTCGGCCTTCTGATTCGTCAGTCCACAAAGCTTTTCCAGTGTCCGGACCGATTTCACGCCCGACCTGGCAATATCAAGAAGGTTCTGGTCCGAGAGGATCATGAACCTCGCCGTATTCGTCACCCTCGCCTTTTCAAAGCGCCAGCGATAGAGGGCTTTGAGACGCCCCCTCTGGACATCCTCCAGGTCCTGGTATCCCCTGATGCCCCTCAACGACCGCTCGTCAAAGGCCTTTTCGCTCCAGCGAGCCGAGGAGATCGCCGTGAAGGCTTTTTTTGCCTGATCCTCAAGGCCCCGGCTGATAATTTCAGGTTTCATTTTTCTGTAGAGCTCGATCAGGAAGGACGTATCCCGCACGGCGTAATCGATCTGTTCTTCCGTCAGGGGGCGATTCTCCCACCGGGAACGCTGCAACCTTTTTGCCTTGTTGAGTGAGATGCCCAGATAAGCCTCGATGACCGTGGAGAGGGCTAAAAGCTCGGAGCCCAGCAGGGCGGCCGCTCTTTGCGTATCAAAGACATTCCTGAATTCGAAGCCGTAATCGCGCTTCAAAATTCGAACGTCGTTGTCACCTGCGTGGAGGATCTTTACCTGGGCGGAACTTTTGAAAATCTTGCCCAGGAACGTAAAGTCGAGCATCCTGTTGAGGGGATCAAAAAGGTAAGTCCGTTCTTCGATTCCAACCTGGATCAGGCAGAGCTTGTCCCGGAAGTAGCGGAGAGAATCATATTCCGTGTCAATGGCAACTTCATGGGCGCCCGAGATATCTTCTGAGGCCTGCTTCCTTTTTAGAGGAGTGTCCACCCAGATCCAGTTATTGGTCATCCGTCCCGGTCTTTCTACCCTTCTGTTCAAAGCGGCCGTATTCTACTCCTCTTTCGCTTCATGTTCAACCCTCATCGCGAGAAAAGAACGACTTCGCGATGAACGCAAGCCGAAGGGAAAAATCCGGTCGACATATGACGGGTGGATCCTTTCAAATCGAAAGGGCATAAAGAGCTGCAACAAAAATAAGAGTCGAGATCATGACCGTGTAATCGGCATATCCCATTTTAAGCTCTCTCAGGTATGTCCGCGGCCCTCTTTCATATCCCCGCCCCTCCATTGCCTGCGCCAGTTCGTCGGCCCTCTGAAAGGTCTGGATGACAAGGACACTTGCCAGTGAGGACATCTTCCTCACCCTCTCCATGACGGTTCCCCCCCGGAAATCAACACCCCTGGAGAGCTGTGCTTCCCTCAGCCGATGGAATTCCGAAAGGAGGGTCGGCATAAACCGGAGCGCCAGCGAGACCATGATGGCCAGATCATGGGAGGAGATGCGAAGGGCGTGAAGCGGCCGCAGGAGGCACTCGATGCCGCTGATGAGCTCCGAGGGCGTAGTCGTCATCGTGAGAAGCGCCGCGCATACGACAAGGGCCATGAACTGCCATGTGGTGATGAGCCCCCGCGATAGGCCCTCCACGGTGACAACGGGAAAGGCGGGAAAGAGGGGCCGCCCGTCCGTGAAAAATAGATGTAGCAGAAAGAGGAAGCAAAAGAAAAAAACAAGGGGTCTCAGGGCCGCCCCAACGTCCCGCCAGGACAGCCGTGAAAGCCATGCACCGCCGAGCAGGAAGACCGAGAGCACCGCTGCCTTTGCGGGATCGGCCTGCAGAATGGTCATGCTCAGGGCCAGGGTCGCGATAATTTTAACCCTCGGGTCAAGGCCGTGGACCACGGAAGACCTGGGAATGTACTGTCCGAGATGAAACATGATTTCACACCCCTGAGCGCACGCCGTCCACGCCGGGACCGGATTTCCGGATGATGAGAGAAGAAATCGTCTTCACGGCCTCGTCGATGGTTAGAATGGTCTCCTGCACGTCCTGCCCGGACTGCCTCAAGCGCCACATGAGCTCCGTCACCTGCGGCGGACCGAGACCGATGGCCTTCATCTCCTCGACCCGGCTCAAGATGTCTCCCGTCGACCCGGCAATAGAGATGCGGCCCGCCACCATGACGAGGACACGGTCGGATTCGATAATCTCGTCCATGTCGTGCGTGATATGGATGATCGCGATCCCGCTTCCGTTCAATTTCCTGATCACATTCAGAATCCTCCGTTTTCCCGCCGGATCCAGGAACGAAGTGGGTTCATCGAAGACAAGGTAACGCGGTCGCATGGCCAAGACACCGGCAATAGCGACAAGCCGCTTTTCACCCCCGGAGAGCGTGTGCGTCGGGCGCTTTTCATAGCCGGGAAGCCCCACGACCTGTAGAGTCTCTTCAACCCTTCGCCCGATCTCCGCCGCGGGGAGACGGAGGTTGCCGGGACCGAAGGCCAGGTCTTCCTCAACGGTCATGCCCACGATCTGGTTGTCGGGATTCTGGAAGACCATGCCCACGGCCCTCCGGAGGTCTCTCACGGTGGACGAATCTTTCGTGTTCATACCGTCGACCCAGATGTCACCTGACGTGGGCACGAGAAGGCCGTTCAGATGCTTGGCGAGCGTTGTCTTACCGCATCCATTCGGGCCGATGAGGGCCACATACTGCCCATCATCGATCTGTGCATCGACCGAACAAAGCACCGGTGGGGCTTCCGCCGCATAACGGAATTCAAGGTTTTCGATTCGGATCATGGATTGAGCCTTTCATGAAAAAGAATTCTTATACACGTTCAGATGTTGATTCTGCCGCGGATCTTCATCGCAATCGCAGCTGCCGCGACTATCTTCAGGGCATCCCCGGGCGCAAAGGGAAGAACGCCTGCGGCAACGGCCTTGGCCGGTGACAGGTCCGCCACGACCATGAGTTGAAGAACCCCGAGTGTGTAAAGGATGATCCCACCCGCAAGCATGGACAGAACCAGCCATGAAAAACCGGCGTTTTTCCTGGTTTCGACAAGTTTTCCAATGACGAAGGCCGCGACGATGAACCCGATGAGATACCCGCCCGTCGGCCCCATGAGGACGCCGAGGCCCGCTTTTCCTCCCGAGAAGACGGGCAGGCCGAGAATGCCGAGGAGCACGTAGACGATCTGGCTGAGCGCACCGAGAGCTCCCCCGAGAAGGGCCGCCGCGAGGTAGAGAAAGAAGGTCTGGAGGGTGATGGGAACGGGCTGAAGCGGTATGGATATCAAGGCCCCCACTGCCGTCATGGCCCCGAACATGGATGCGTAGACCATCCCCCTCAGCGATAACCGTTCTTCCTTCATTTTTTCACCCCAGAGAATAAATGGTGCGATTATCCCGATTTGGAATTATGAGTTCCTGCTATGAAAAGCTACCGCTAATCACCATCCACTAGTCACCATTCACTAAAGATACGTCAAGTCTCCCGAAACAATGCGGTGGAGGTTTCCCTTCTCATCCCGGAGAAGAAGTGATCCGTCTTGGTCAATGTCCTGAATCTCCCCGGTCAGGACTCGCCCGACCTGGTCAATCCGCACGTACTGCCCCGTGGCGCCGGCATAAGCCTTCCAGCGATCCAGCACCGGGGGGAATCGCCCCTCGCGAAAGAGGGTATAATGCCTTTCGAAATTTTCCAGAAAAGACCTGAAAATCGCGGTTCTCGAATGCGTCTTTCCCGTCTCGACGAGGATCGATGTCGCTCTTTCGCGGATCTCTTTCGGGAATTGCCTGGCGGGAACATTCACATTGAGCCCCAAGCCCACCACGACATAGTCGACGGCATCGGGCTCCGTGCTGATCTCCGTGAGGATGCCCGCGATCTTCCTGCCGTCGGCAAAAATATCATTCGGCCACTTCACTCTGGGCGGCAATGGGAGATAAGAAATAAGGACATCGCAGACGGCCACGGCCGTCATGAGTGTCATCTTCGGCGCCTCCGCCGGCACAACCTCCGGCCTCAGGACGAGGGAAACATAAAGGCCGGCACCGTCCGGTGAAAACCAGCTCCGGCCACGGCGGCCCCTGCCGCCCGTCTGTCTCTCGGCGAGGACGATCGTCCCCTCATGGGCTCCGCGGGCGGCGAGTTCCTTGGCTCTCGAATTCGTGGAATCCGTCTCCGTAAAGTGGATGATTTCTCCCTGACCAAAGATTTTCGTCCCGAGACCGGAGCGAACCTCACGGGGGAGAAGACGATCGGGTATTCGATGGAGAAGGTAACCTTTCCCGGGAGAGGACTTAATCTCGTACCCCTCGTCACGGAGCTTGCAGATATGCTTCCATACGGCGGAGCGGGTCATGGACATCTTACCGCTGAGCATCTCTCCGGAAACCCAATGGCCCTCCACCTTTCTGAGCTGCGCCAGAAGCTCTTCCTTTCCGCCCATCGTTATCACCCCAAAAAAATCACAGGCCGCCCCCAGGCGGCGACCTTCCATAACATCACCCCTGAAGGAATGTCAACCTCAAAATTAGTTGTGGTTGACAATCAGATCTTCAAAAATAAAAGAGGGGGGAGAAGGATATATTCATTTGCTTGTCAAGAGTCGGACCACGCGGCGCGAGACCCATCCCGGGGAAATGAAAAAGAATTCTTCTTGAAGGATTTGCAGGATTGGATTACATTGACACGTCATTTGCCGTAAACATCAAGCAGGGGGTGCGAATGAGTAAGCACAAAAAAATTGAACGCAAAAAGGAACTCGACAGGCAGCGTAAAAGACGCAAAGAGAGGTTCAAGCTCAGAGCCAAAGGTCTTTTAACCGCTGTGAAGGAAAAGAAAACCTGATCCCGGGGCTGTATCTGCCTTAAGACACACTGAAACTGCCTCTGGAGGTTTTCGCCATCCGCCAGATTTCTATCCAGCCGTTTAAGGCATAGGTGCAGCCCGATTGAACGTGGTAATGATCCTTCACTTCATGCCGACCTCGGCCGTGAAACCCTTTCATGAAAAACTATATCGTCCGTGTCATCAGCGAGCAGGCAAACGTCATCGGCCTTGCCTGCGTGACAACAGGCCTTGTCAACGAATCCTGCCAACTCCACGGCGCCTACCCCACGGCTTCTGCCGCCCTGGGCCGAGCCCTGACCGGCGGGGCCCTGATGGCCTCGCTTCTGAAAATGGGTCAGCGTCTCGCCCTGAAATTCGAGGGGAACGGCCCGCTCAAAAAGATCATCGTCGAAGCAGACTACGAGGGCAACATCCGCGGTTTCGTGGCCGCTCCCGAAGTCGACCTGCCGCCGAGGAACGGGAAGTTTGACGTCTCGGGGGCCGTGGGGACGGAGGGAGTTCTAACGGTCATCAAAGATACCGGCCGCAAAGAGCTCTACAACGGCGTTGTAAAAATACGGACCGGCGAAATCGCCGAGGATATTGCCCACTACTTTGCCGAATCCGAGCAGATCCCAACGGCCGTCGCCCTCGGGGTTTACATGGAACCCAGCCTGGAAATCACCGCGGCAGGCGGTTTCCTGGTCCAGTCCCTGCCGCCATCGGACGAAAACATGATAGACCGTCTGATCGAAAACATCCGCAAGCTCCCTTCATACACGCTGATGCTCCGTTCGGGACAGGCCCCCGAGTCCATCCTCGAAGCGATCTTCAGCGGAATCCCCTATGTCACCCTGGAAAGGCACGAACTCTTCTACCGTTGCACCTGCAGTCGAGAGCGTATCGAGAAAGTCCTCGTCTCCCTCGGCAGAGCGGAACTTGCTGACATGATCGAGAAACAGGGGAGAGCCGACGTGACCTGCGAATTCTGTCGCAAGAGATATTCCTTCAACCGGGATGAACTCGGGAAGATTCTTGCAGACCTGCAGGGTATAAAGAAAAATGCTTAGCATGAGATAAGGGAATTTATCATGAGAGCAATAATAGAGGTCGCACTAAAAACTTTCTCTGCATGTGAAGGACATCGGTTCCTGCATGACCTCTGTGAGAAACTGAAAAAAGAAAAAATTGTCGATGACTACCATTTTGAAATTGAGACGGCAGAGCGGCCGCTAACGGAAAAATGTGTCCTTTCTGATGAAAAAGTCATTGCCTGAAAGACTTAATCTGACTGGATGGCAGATCAGGGACGCAGACAGATCTCCACAGTATTTTCGCATCATTTCTTTTCAAAAAGCGGCGTTTTGATCAATTTACTGTCACTCGATCCTGTTTTTAAGGTCAAGAAAAATTAAGGAAGATTATGTTTGAAAACGAACCCATCATCCGGCTGGGTTTTTTTCTCTGAACGCTTCTTACTTTTGCCCTCCTGGAAGGCTGGGTGCCGCGCCGGTCTTTGACAAAGTCGAAAGCGGTGCGATGGTTCAGCAACCTCGGCATCGTAACCCTTGACACCCTCGTGGTAAGGCTACTCTTTCCCATTGTCCCCGTGGGGATGGCGCTCCTGGCAGCCGAAAGGGGCTGGGGGCTTCTTAACAATATCCCGATCCCATACTGGCTTGCCGTCGTCGCGGGTGTTGTCATCTTTGATTTTTTCATCTACCTTCAGCACATCGTCTTTCACTTCATGCCCACGCTGTGGCGGCTCCATATGATCCATCACTCCGATCTGGATTTCGATCTCACCACCGGAATCCGCTTTCACCCCGTGGAGATCATCCTGTCCATGATCATCAAGCTCGGCATCGTCTACCTCTTTGGTATGCCGGCGCTGTCGGTTCTCTTTTTCGAGATCATTTTGAACAGCACCTCCATGTTCAGCCACAGCAACTTAAAACTGCCCCTGGTCTTCGATCGGATCCTCCGTCTTTTCATCGTGACGCCGGACATGCACCGCGTTCATCACTCCGTGATTATCCGCGAGCGAAACAGCAACTTCGGCTTCAACCTCTCCTGCTGGGACCGCCTGCTCGGGACCTACCGGGACCAGCCGGAGAAAGGCCATGAAGGCATGGTCATCGGGCTTGCGAATTTCCGCGCGGCGGAGAAGCTGGGGCTCTTAAGACTGCTGGCTATGCCCTTCACCAGCCAGCATCCCTGAAACGAAGCACGGGAACAGGCTGGACGGCCCGATCCCAATCAAAACTGCTGCAGCTTCATGCAGAAGATCCAGGAGATGCCCCAGCCTTTCATCGCTGAGGTGCACGGCATTGCCACGGCCGCCGGCTGCCAGCTCGTCGCCGCCTGTGATCTGGCGGGGGCCGAGGTCGTCGTTGTTCCCTGTCCCATGTATCAGATGAATCTCGACAGCCGCCAGGTGGAGATCAGAAAAGAGCGCGGCACCGTTTACAGCCTCCCTGTCCTCTGTTTCTCCCAACTCACAGGGCTCGCCTACGGATATTCCCCGCGTGAGGTCGGACTCACACGCCTCCTCGTCAGTCCCATCTCACTCCTGCAGGAAAAACAGGTTCTCTGAGCACCGTACCTGAGATTTCATCCTTAAATCACTAAAGAGATTCACTCATTTCTGAAGCCTTGTTTTTTAATGTTTCCCCCAAGAATGCCGCAGTTCAA
>CAZJPV010000018.1:0-44025 GCA_964547985.1 uncultured Syntrophaceae bacterium | reverse complement strand
GGGGTCCAAGCAAAATGCCTAAACCCCTGATATGACTGGTGGGCCGCCGGAGACTCGAACTCCGGACCAATTGATTAAGAGTCAACTGCTCTACCAACTGAGCTAGCGGCCCGATATTCTCTTTTCAATAACTGGCGCGCCCGGGAGGACTTGAACCTCCGACCAACAGATTCGAAGTCTGCCACTCTATCCAACTGAGCTACGGGCGCCTATATCTAATCGGTATAAAACCCATATGATCTGGGGTGAGTGAAGGGACTCGAACCCTCAACCTTCGGGGCCACAACCCGACACTCTAACCATTGAGCTACACCCACCATCTCGTTCTGGCGCGCCTGCAGGGATTCGAACCCGGGACCTACGGATTAGAAGTCCGTTGCTCTATCCAGCTGAGCTACAGGCGCACATATGCCCTTAAAAGAATTGCTTAAATACCTTCTTTGCCTATCTTTGTCAAGACGAAATCCCAATTCCACAAATGATTGAGTGGGATTCTGGATAGCGAAATTAGACGCGTTTTTGGTAACCGATCTTCGCGATGCGGAACGCCCGCAGCGCAACCTGTTTGAGCCCGTAGGGCGAGTTTTTGCATCTGCAGTGGAGCAAGCGTTAGAACGGTCAAAAAGCATCCATTCGCGAGCAGAATCCTGCTCATGCACTTTCACTTCACATAACCGGCCGTGCCGTCGAACCGGTACCCCTTTTTGGTAAAACCCTCGCCGTTGCCGTCCGTCGTGTAATAATAGAAGCCGGTCTTCGCATTGTACCATCGATACAGCTCCCGGGATCCCGCGAGCTTCACGGTGGCAATATTCCCGATGGGGCGCTCCCGCGCATATCCGGCGGGAACCGGTTTTTTCTCCTGGTCGAGGGCATAATAGTGACTCCCACGTGCGGCGTTGAACCAGCGGTAGAATTCCGATGTGCCCGGTGTCCCCTGCGTGAAAAGCCTGAAGGCAAGGCCTTGCTGACGGTACCCTTTCATGAGGCCTGTGTTTTCCGAACCGGGGTTGCCCGTCAGAAACTGGTCGGAGCCCTTCATGTAACGGTAGATCGGGATGACCTTCCCCGTGCTTTCCGGAGATACGGCCGCTGACACCTCCACGGTGGTCTCATCCTCCTCGGAGCGGAACACAACGCTGTCATTGTAAAATCCCGGTGCCATGCCGGCCGTCTGGACGCGAATCGTCACGAAGTCAATTTCCCGGGTCGTCGTGCCGACATCCGGCGAAACCTTGATCCACCCGGCAGGCCCCGGTTTGACGCTCCTGCTGTGAACCCTCAGGCCTTCAATGACGACGGGCCCGCTGCCCGCGGAAACGGTGAGGTTGTGGGGCTCTTCCGCGAGTCCTTCGACGATCCTGATATCCTTTCGGCCTTTCTCCTCTGCCGCGGCGCTCCACTGCATGACTCCCCTGGACTCCACAGAGGCTTTGATATCGCCCATGCCCGGACCCTCGCGAAATAGGACATCGACGGCCGTTCCCGTGAATCTGTATTTCAGAACCGCTTCCGATGAACCCTCCGCCAGCGGATATCCGTTTTCCTCGAGCCATGGCCCGGTCATTTCCAGATGATCCTTGAGATGCAAGGGCGGCGTATAGACCCCTTTCTGGCGAACCTCCTCGTTCAGAAAGGACACGTACGCACCCCTTGACGCGGGAGCGCCCCCCCTGACCCTGGCAGCGGGCCTTACACCGGCGCTCCACCGGAGTGTACCCGTACCCTTATTGGTGACCTTGATTCTTTTCAACAGGCTCTGTCCGGCCTCCGCCGTCCCCATGTCGAGGGCCGGTGGGTCGATGGCGAACATCGGCCCCATGGTCCTGGGAACAATTCTGAACATGATCGAGACGGCTTCTTCGCCCGAGCGGGTAACGAAAACGACCTTCTCGCCGTAGTACCCGGGCGTCAGGGTCTTCTCGTATGACAGGACCTGCCTGTCGTTTTCGAAAATCAACTGCACCGGATAGACCTTGCCATCATCGCCGGGGATATCGCCATTCACCTTCAAACACTTCACGCGCACTTTCACGTCGGCACCCCGTCTATCCACCCTGCCCGAAAGCCTTTCCGCGCCTGACGTCTCCCAGGCAGAAAGACCCTCCAATGCCCAGTCGAGAATCCCCATTTCTGAAAATTCGAGTTTAAAGACACTGTCCTTCGCAGCACCGGGTCTGATGCTTCCGAAATCGATTCCCCGGGGCGTAACCCTGAAGGGGGACCGGGTCACTCCCCTTCCCTTCCCTTCCCCTGCGGGAGATTCCCTCTCCCCGGCCTTTGCTTCAGGAGCCTTCGCTGCCTCCTCGTGGACGGCGCCGGTCCCCTCCCCGTGAGATCGCACTCTGCCTTCTTCTTCCACCCGATCGTTTCCCTCAACCGGCTGGGGCAGAGGCGTTTTGACGGGTTCCGTCCCCCTGATCGCCGGGGTGCAGGCCACTGCAAGAATAAGGATCAGAAGGCAAAGAAGATTTCGGCTTACTTTTCTCATCATCGCTCAATTCCTTATGATGGGAACTTATCCAATCCTTTCAAAAGAGACAAGAAAAACATTTCTTCACCAAACCGCTTGACATCACGAGATGATCCGATATATTGTCCCCCCCTTGAAACAGCCGGGGCTGATGGTTACCTTTTAAATAAGGTTTTTCGCCCCGCTTCCGATGACCTTCATGCGTAAACAGGGAAACCCATCGGGCCGCGACAATCATGACGGATCGTGATCTTCGATACTGGCTGGCCTTGAAATTCACGGAAGGCGTGGGGAACATCGGGATCAGGAATCTCCTTTCGGCCTTCGGCACGGCGGCGGCCGTTTTCCGCGCCGCGCGGGAGGATCTGAAGAGGGTACAGGGAATCAACGATCGGGGGGCAAGAAACATCCTGGCCTTCAGGGACTGGCGCCGCGTCGAGCGGGAGATGGATCTGGCCTCGAGAAGGAACGTTTTCATCATCACGGCGAAAGACGTCCTCTTCCCGAGATACCTTCTGAATATTGACGATTACCCGGCCTTGCTCTACGTTCGGGGCACGCTGCGGAAGGACGATGTCAACGTTGCCGTCGTCGGCTCAAGGAAGGCCAGCACATACGGAAAGTACACGACGGAGCGTCTGAGCCGCGAGCTGGCCCTGCACGGGATCACGGTGGTGAGCGGACTCGCCCGCGGGATCGATTCTGCCGCCCACCGGGGCGCCCTGATGGCAAAGGGCGGGACCATCGCGGTACTCGGCTCAGGGATTGACGTGATTTACCCGCCGGAGCATCGTGAGCTTTACGAGCGGATTTCCGAGCGTGGTGCCGTCATTTCCGAGTTTCCACTTGAAACGCCGCCGAATGCACCGAATTTCCCCGTCCGGAACAGGATCATCAGCGGCATGTCACTCGGTGTGGTCGTCGTGGAGGCCAGTGACAAAAGCGGATCGCTGATAACCGCGCGTCTGGCCCTGGAACAGGGAAGAGAGGTCTTCGCCGTTCCGGGGAGCATCGATGCGTCAGGTTCCCGGGGCACGCACAAACTGATCCGGGAGGGGGCAAAGCTCATCGAGGGCGTCAACGACATCCTCGAAGAGATCATCCCCCAGATCGACGAGGCCGGCCAGAAAAGGCTGGCGAAAGAAGGGGCTCGATCGGCCCGCCGGGAGAAAGGCGAAACGCGGGGGAGACCGGAAGCGGCTCTCGATGAAGGTCAGATGAAGATTCTGAAGATGCTCTCGACGAAACCCCTGGACCCGGACAGCATCATCGCCGCGACGGGGCTCAGGCCGCAGGATGTCATGAGAACGCTCCTGACCCTGGAGTTGATGGGCTTTGTCGAGCAGCTCCCGGGGAAACGTTTTATCAGAAAGGACCAGGATGTCTAACGCACTTATCATCGTCGAATCTCCGACGAAGGTCAAAACCATCAAGAAATACTTCGGCTCCGACTACGACGTCCGCGCCTCCGTCGGTCACGTCAAGGATCTGCCCAAAAGCAAACTCGGCATAGACATCGAAAACGATTTCCAGCCCACCTACAAGGTGATCGATGCCAAGAAAAAGGTGATCGCCGAGCTGAAGAAGGCCGCGGAAAAAGCAACGGTCATCTACCTGGCGCCCGACCCGGATCGGGAGGGCGAGGCCATCGCCTGGCACATCGCGGAAGAAATCGACGGTAAAAACAAGAAGCTCTACCGTGTGCTCTTCAACGACCTGACCCGGAACACGATGATCCAGGCGATCGAGAAACCCGAAAAACTGGATGTGAACAAGTACGAAGCCCAGCAGACCCGGCGCATTCTGGACCGTCTCGTGGGATACCAGATCAGCCCCATTCTCTGGGACAAGGTCCGGCGAGGACTGAGCGCCGGCCGTGTCCAGTCCGTGGCGGTGAGGCTCATCTGCGATCGGGAAGAAGAGATTCGAAACTTCGTCACCGAGGAATACTGGACGATCACGGCCCTTCTGGAGGGATCCAGCCCGCCCTCGTTCGAAGCCCGCCTGGTTAAGATCGCGGGGAAAAAGGCCAGTATCACGAATGAAGCCCAGGGCAAAGACATCCTCCGGAAACTCGACGCCGCTCCCTTCATTGTTACGTCCATCGAGAGAAAGGAAACCAGGAAATCCCCGCCGCCGCCCTTCACGACGAGCAAGCTCCAGCAGGAGGCGGCACGGTGGTTCAGGTTTTCCCCCAAGAAGACCATGAGCATCGCGCAGAAACTCTACGAGGGCATCGAGCTCGGCAAGGAAGGTCCCGTGGGGCTCATCACGTACATGCGCACGGACTCCGTCCGGATTGCCGATGAGGCCCTCAACGAGGCGCGCAAATTCGTAGACGAAAATTACGGCAAGGACTACCTTCCCCCCAAGGCAAGATACTACAGCAAGTCGAAGCGCGCCCAGGACGCCCATGAAGCCGTCAGGCCGGCCTCCCTCGCCTACCGGCCGCCGGACATCAAGAAGCACCTGACGAGCGACCAGTTCCGGCTCTACCAGCTGATCTGGAACCGCTTCATCGCATGCCAGATGAACCCCGCGGTTTTCGACCATACGGTGATCGAAATCTCCGCGGCCAACTGCCTCTTCCGTGCCCAGGGATCGGTCATGAAGTTTCCCGGTTTCACGATCCTGTACACCGAGGGGAAGGACAAGGAAAACGGCGAGGAAAACGGCATCGGCAAGTCGCTGCCGGAACTCCAGGAGAAGGAAGTGCTCAAGCTGATCTCTCTCACGCCGGATCAGCACTTCACTCAGCCGCCACCCCGTTTTTCCGAGGCAACGCTCGTGAAGGAGCTGGAGGAAAAGGGCATCGGAAGGCCGAGCACCTACGCGGCCATCCTGAGCACCATTCAGGACAGGGAGTACGTCAAACTGGAGGGGGGGCGGTTTTTCCCGACGGAACTCGGCACGCTGGTCAACGAACAGCTCGTGAAGAATTTTCCCAAGATCCTCGACGTGGAATTTACGGCGATGCTGGAAAGCCAGCTCGATCAGATCGAGGAGGGCAAGCTCGAGAGGCTCGCCACCCTGAAGGAGTTCTACGGCCCCTTCGAAAAGGATCTGGAAAAGGCCAAGACGCAGATGAGAGACGTGAAGAAAGAGGAGATCCCCACGGACATCATCTGTGACAAGTGCGGGAGCCCCATGGTGATCAAATGGGGAAGAAAAGGGCAATTCATCGCCTGCTCCAATTACCCGGAGTGCAAGAACACGAGCAACTTCATTGAGGACGAAAACGGAAAGATCACCCAGACGGAAACCGAAAAAACGGATCTTCTCTGCGACAAGTGCGGAAAGCCCATGATCATCAAGGAGGGCCGCTTCGGCCGTTTCCTCGGATGCTCGGGGTATCCCGAATGCAAGAACACCGCGGCCATCAGCCTCGGGGTCCAGTGCCCTGAAAAGGATTGCGGGGGAAACCTCACCGAGAAGCGAACAAGAAAAGGCAAGGCCTTTTTCGGCTGTTCGAAGTATCCGAAATGCAAATTCGCCACCTGGGACCGGCCCATTCCCGAGGCGTGCCCCGCATGCAGAGCGCCCTTCCTGGTGGAGAAATTCAGCCGGAAGAAGGGACGCCTGAAGGCATGCCCCAACAAGGACTGCGGCTTTCAGCAGGCACAGGAATAGCGTTACTGCATCTCACCTCAATCATCGGGGCTTTTTTCTCCGACACCCTGAAGGGGCCGGAGATGCCGTCCATCACCTGAAGACAATCTCGCCATGAATGACCGGAAAGTGATGATCATCGGCGGAGGGCTCGCCGGCTGTGAGGCGGCCTGGCAACTGGTCTCGAGGGGCATCTCCCCCACCCTTCACGAGATGAAGCCTCGTCGGTTCTCCCCCGCCCACAAATCCCCGGGCCTCGCTGAACTGGTCTGCAGCAACTCCTTTCGCTCCGGGGAAATTTCAACGGCCGCGGGGCTTCTCAAGGAAGAGATGCGTCTTTTAAAATCCGTGATCATCGAGGCGGCTGACGCGTCGTCCGTACCGGCGGGAAAAGCCCTGGCCGTCGACCGCACGCAGTTTTCATCCCGCGTGGAGGCCCTTCTGAACCGCCGGGACCTGCAGGTGGTCCGTGACGAGGTAAAGGAAATCCCCACAGGCACCCTCGTCCTCATCGCCACGGGACCGCTCACCTCTGATGCCCTGGCGGAGAAGATCTCGGGGCTGACGGGAAGGGATTATCTCTACTTCTACGACGCCATCTCCCCGATTGTCGATGCCGCGACGATCGATTTAAAAAAAACCTTCAGCGCGTCAAGGTACCAGGAAGGCGATGGGGACTATCTCAACTGCCCCCTCACGGCCGGGGAGTACGAAAGGTTCCACAGGGCCCTCCTCGAAAGCCGGCAGGTACCTCCCAGGGAATTTGAAGATTCGAAATTCTTCGAGGGGTGCCTCCCCGTGGAGGTCATGGCCTCAAGGGGCGCAAGCACGCTCCTTTTCGGCCCCATGAAGCCCGTGGGTCTTGTCGATCCCGAAACGGGAAAGAAACCCCACGCCGTGGTCCAGCTTCGCCCCGAAAACCGGCAGCATACAGCCTACAACCTCGTGGGCTTCCAGACGAAGCTGACCTGGCCGGAGCAGGGCCGGGTCTTCCGCATGGTCCCGGGGCTGGAAAGAGCCGAGTTTCTTCGCTTCGGAAGCATACACCGGAACACATTCATCAACGCCCCGGCGCTTCTCGAAAAGACGCTCCGTCTCCGTTTGAACCCGGACATCTACTTCGCCGGCCAGATCACGGGGGTGGAAGGTTATATCGAATCGGCCGCCACGGGGCTTATCGCCGGTATCAGCATCTGGTGCCGCCTGACGGGGAAAAACTTCGATCCTCCGCCCCGGACAACGGCCCTGGGCGCCCTCCTCCACCACATCACCGGCTCAGACTCGCCGAACTTCCAGCCCATGAATGTCAATTTCGGGCTCTTCGAACCTCTCCCGCAGAAGGTACGGAAGAGAAACAGGGGAGACCACTACGCCGCGCGGGCCCTCTCAGATCTCGGGGATTGGAGTTCAAGACTCGGTCTTCTATGAAGGCTTAAGAAAAGACAGGTTCGTTCTAAAGGGGATCTTCGGGGAGAGAACCCTAGATGTAACGGACGGTCTCGACAGACGATCTAATGGCATACACCCTGATATTATTGCACTTATCATCCGCCGGGAAGAAGAAGAAACCGGAACGGTTCGGGTCGTATCCCAGGGTGGCCCCCACGAGCTTCTCGCCGTCTTTGAAAGTGACTTCCACTTTGCGTCCCTGAGCTCTTTCCCCTTCCATATAGGCCTTTCTCTCATTATGAGAAGGGTTCCCGCCGAAATCCCTGACGAAGAAAAGGGCTTTCAGGTCCTTGAGGAGGATTTCCTGAAGACCATTGCCCGAGGCGTTGTCGAGCGGACGCAGGTGGAAACAATCCTTGTTGGGAAAGAAGTCCTGTGTGAACCCCTTCACAACCCGCCCGTCCATATATCTGACGATCACTTTGCCCTGTTCCATGGTGGTATCACGTCCCGCTTCGAAGTCGGCACTCAAGACACACCCGTGCTCGCACATAATATCGGGTGCCATGCCGTTCAACTTTAGGAAACATTTCACTAAAATGCCTGAAAAAATCAGGATCGATAGCTTGTTCTTGACAGAAGACGGGGCTTTTTTATAGCGCCGCATTTCGAATCAATCAAATGAAGGGACCTTGGTGAAGAAAAATGAACTTCCCATACAAACGTGAGGGCACGATTCTGGAGTTTCTCGGTGTGGAATTGAAGGAGCTGACGAAGGAAAGGGTACCATCGCCCACGTGGACCAGTGAACGGTAAAAAGGAATGATGGGCTTCAGGACTGTTTGTTTTTGAGATGGATGATCCGGAGCCCCTCCAGGGTCAGGTTCTCGTCAACGATCTCGATGCATTTCGTTTCAGGGGCAATGACACCGGCAAGCCCGCCCGTGGCGATCACCGTCGGATTCGATTTCACTTCCGCTTTCATCCGTTCCACAATCCCGTCCACAAGCCCGGCATAACCGAACATGATGCCGGCCTGCATGCTCGAGATCGTGTCCTTCGCGATGATGGTTTTCGGCTTTTTGAACTCCACGCGGGGGAGCTTTGAAGCCCGCTCGAAGAGGGCTTCGCTGGATATGACGATCCCGGGCGCGATGCAACCCCCCAGGTATTCCCCCTTCACCGACACGTAATCAAAGGTGGTGGCAGTCCCGAAATCGACGATGATGAGATCCGTTTTGTACTTTTCGAAAGCGGCCACGGCATTGACGATGCGGTCTGCACCCACTTCCCTGGGGTTGTCATACTGAATCGGCATCCCCGTTTTGATCCCCGGTTCGACGATGAGCGGTTTGATGTGAAAGTATTTTTCGCAGAGGGGCTCGAGGATGTTCAGCATCGGCGGGACGACGCAGGAGATGATGATGTCGCTGATAGACTTGGTGCTGATCTTCGAGGACTTGTAGAGGCTGTAAATGAGCATCCCGTATTCGTCCACCGTGTGGTTTGCAACGGTCCGGACCCTCCAGCTCTGTACGAGTTTTTCCCCGTCAAATACCCCCACAACGGTATTCGTGTTTCCCACGTCGATCACCAGAAGCATGGCTAATCCCTTTCTACGATGATGTCTCCCGTTATCACACGCTGCCGGAGACCACTTTCGTTTTTGGTGATAAGGGCCCCGTCTTCATCCACGCCGGTGACCTCCCCCCCCTGCGCGTCCTTCCCTGCCTCAACGCGGATCTTTCTCCCCAGGATACCGGCGAAGGCGAGCCATCTTTCCCGCACCGGGCTAAATCCCTCTTGCAGGAGCATCTTATACCACTTCTCGAGGTGATGATACAACTGTACCGCGAGTTCCTGGCGTGGGATGACGCCTCCCGTCTCTTCCCGGATGGAGGTCGCCCTGTCGCGGATCCCGGCATCAAAATCCTCTTTCCGCATATTGACGTTCAGGCCGATGCCGACAACGACGAAATCCACCCGATCCCCCAGGGCCTTCATCTCCGTGAGAATCCCGCAGACCTTCCGGCCCCCGATCTGAACGTCGTTGGGCCACTTGAGTGAAACGCGCCTCAGGCCATATTGCGAGAGAAGATCGGCCACGGCAACCCCCGCCGTCAGCGTGATCTGGGGCGCGACGGCGGGCTGGAGCGACGGTCTCAGGATAACGGACGTGTAGATGTTGAGGCCCGGAGGGGACTGCCAGACCCGCTGCAGGCGCCCCTTGCCCTTTGTCTGCTCATCGGCGAGAATCACGGCGCCTTCGTCTACCCCCTTTCTTGCGAGATCAAAGGCGCAGTCGTTGGTCGAGTCAATTGTTTTAAGGTAAATCACCTTCCGCCCGATGAGCCTCCCCGATAGGCTCTTCTGCAGTTTCTGTTCGTCGATCATGGGTCTTTGTTTTCTGGCGGAGGGAAAGGTGAAAAAGATTTGATCACAGGGCGTTTCTCAACACTTCTTCCGGCCCGGGGACTTCATGATCGGACCTTCAGAGAGATATCCGCCGCGGGAGCGGAATGGGTGATCGTGCCGGTCGATATGAAATCCACCCCCGTCTCCGCGATTTCTTTCACCCGCTCAATCGTGACATTCCCCGAGGCCTCGACCAGGGCCCGGCCGTCGATGAGGGCGACGGCTTTTCTCATGTCCTCCCCGGTCATGTTGTCCAGCATGATGACATGCGCCCCGGCTGACAGGGCTTCACGGACCTCTTCCAGGTTCTTGACCTCTACCTCTATCCTGACCATCATGGGCGCACGACCGGCGACCCGCCCGACGGCCCTGGCGATGCCGCCCGCGGCACTGATATGATTGTCCTTGATCAGGACCCCGTCATAGAGGCCGACCCTGTGGTTGAACCCCCCGCCTGCCTTGACAGCGTACTTGTCGAGGATACGAAGGCCCGGCACGGTTTTTCTCGTGTCGAGAATTTTTGCCTTTGTCCCCTTCGTCTCTTCCACGTATCGCCGGGTCAGGGCGGCAATCCCGCACATCCTCTGGAAGAGGTTCAGGGCCACCCTCTCGGCCGTCAGGATGCTCACGAGCTTCCCCGAGACCTCCGCCACGACCTCCCCGGCCCCGGCCGTTTCTCCGTCCTTCTTCAACAGGACAACGTTCAGGCTGGGATCTTGGACGAGAAAGACTTCCCTGAAGACCTCGATGCCCGCGATGATGGTGTCTCCCTTCAGGAGGGCCCTGGCAAGGCCCATCTCCTCACCGGTGAGCACGGCATTGGTTGTCACGTCGCCCGATCCGATGTCCTCATCCAGTGCCGCCTTGATGACCTGCCTGATTCTTGCCCGCTGAGAGGATTCCATCATCTCCATGAAAAACCCGTCTTCACAAAGATCATCCCAGTTTCTTCAGGGCCGCATTCAGGATGCCGAGTTTCTCCCGGATATCCCTGTTCTTGTCTTCCTCTTTGCGGATCACCGCCTCGGCCGCTTTAGCCCTGAAATCCTTGTTCTCGAGTTTTTTCGTCACGGCAGCGAGATCCTTCTCCAGCCGTGAGATCTCCTTCTGGAGCCTCGCTCTTTCGCCCGCCCTGTCGATCTCCCCCTCAAGGAGGACGAAGACCTTCACGGAGCCGGCAACCCCCGTTGCTGCCCCCTTCGGGTCTTCCACTAAGCCTGCGATCTTCAGGTCCTCGAGCCTTGCCATATTCGAAATGAAATCCCTGCCGTCTTCGAGAAGCGGGATGAGGGTTTGATCGGCAGCAGAAAGAAGAGCCTTCAGCTTCTTCGATGGTGAGATGCCCTTCTCACCGCGAATGTTCCGGATGATGCCCACCACATCGATGATCATTCCCATCTCCTTTTCGGCGAGGTCGTCCCTCAGAGCCGGGTCCTCCGCGGGGAACGGGCTCACCATGACGGAGCTTCCATCCCGGACGACGCGGTGCCAGATCTCCTCCGTCACGAAGGGCATGAAGGGGTGGAGGAGCTGCGCGACGGTCTTGAGCGCCCGGAGCATCGTTGCCTGGGCCGCCAGTTTCTTTTTCGGATGGTCCTTGCCGTACAGGACGGGTTTGATGAATTCGAGATACCAGTCACAGAACTCATGCCAGATGAATGAGTAAATCGTGCTGCAGGCATCGTTGAAACGATATTCTTCGAGCGCCTTCGTGGTCTCCGCGACGGTCCAATTGAGCCTGGCCAGAATCCACCGGTCGCAGAGGGAATAATCCTCCTTTTTCAACTTCATTTCCCCGCCGGGGAAATCCTCCGTGTTCATGAGGCAGAGCCTCGCGGCATTCCAGATCTTTGTCACGAAGTGCTTGTAACCCTCGATCCGCTGCTCGGACATACGAATGTCCCGCCCCTGTGCCGTGAAGGCTGCCAGGGTGAAGCGGAAAGCATCGCAGCCGAATTTGTCGATCATCTCGAGGGGATCGATGATATTTCCCTTGGATTTGCTCATCTTGTCGCCTTGCTCGTCACGCACCAGGGCATGGAGATAGACATCGGTGAAGGGGACGTCCTTCATGCAGTAGAGCCCCATCATCATCATCCGGGCGACCCAGAAAAAGAGAATGTCAAACCCCGTCACCAGCAGGGTTGTCGGATAGAAGGTCTTCAGTTCCCTGGTCTTCTCGGGCCAGCCGAGCGTGGAAAACGGCCAGAGGGCCGAACTGAACCAGGTGTCGAGCACGTCGTCTTCCTGCCGGAGCTTGGCACCCTTGCACTTCGTGCATTTCGTCGGGTCTTCCGAGGCGACGATGATCTCCCCGCACCCCTCGCAATACCAGACCGGGATCCGGTGACCCCACCAGATCTGGCGGGAGATGCACCAGTCGCGGATGTTATCGAGCCAGTCGAAGTAGGTCCCTTCCCACATCTGGGGGACAATCTTGGTCTGTCCCTTGATCACCGCTGCGGAGGCCATCTTGGCGAGCGGTTTCGTATTCACAAACCACTGGGTGGACACGAACGGTTCGATGTCCGTCTTGCAGCGATAACACTTCCCCACGTTGTGCGTGTACGCCTCCTTGCGGACGAGGAAACCGCCCTTCTCGAGATCCTTCACAACATTGTCCCTGGCCACGTAGCGGTCCTGCCCCTGGTACCGGCCGCCGTTTTCGTTGATGACGGCGTTGCCGTCCATGATCTTGATCACTTCGAGGTTGTGCCGTTTTGACATTTCAAAGTCGGCGGGGTCGCAGGCGGGCGTGATCTTCACGGCGCCGGAGCCGAAATCCATGGTGACATAATCATCGGCAATGATTGGGATTTCCCGGTTGACAAGCGGCAGGATGACTTTCTTGCCGATCACGTCCTTGTAGCGTTTGTCCCTGGGGTTGACGGCAACAGCCGTGTCGCCGAGCATCGTCTCGGGGCGCGTGGTGGCCACGACAATCTCGCCCTTCCCGTCCACGTAAGGATAGCGGATGTCCCAGAGCGCTCCCGCCTCCTCTTCGAACTCCACCTCGAGATCCGAAATGGCCGTGCGGCATCGCGGACACCAGTTGACGATGTAATCGCCGCGATAGATGAGCCCGTCATGGTAGAGCCTCACAAAGGTCTCGCGGACGGCCTGCGAGCAGCCGGGGTCCATGGTAAAGCGTTCCCGATCCCAGTCACAGGAGCAGCCCAGCCTCTGGAGCTGGTTGAGAATGACGTTCCCGTACTTTTCCTTCCACTGCCAGACGCGCTCGATGAATTTCTCCCTCCCCAGGTCGTTCCGTGATATGCCCTGCTTGGCGAGTTCCTGTTCCACGACATTCTGGGTGGCAATGCCCGCGTGGTCCGTCCCGGGCATCCAGAGCGCGTTGTACCCTTGCATGCGCCTGAACCTCGTCATGACATCCTGAAGGGTGTTATTGAGCGCGTGCCCCATGTGGAGCATGCCCGTCACGTTGGGCGGGGGGATCATGATGCAGAAGGGCTTCTTGGTGCTCTCGGCCTCGGCGTGGAAATAGCGGCGCTCGAGCCACATCTGATACCATTTTTTCTCAACCTCGGCCGGTTCGAACGCCTTCGGGAGCATTCTCTCTTCCATTGGGCATCTCCATCACTCGTTTTTTTCCAGACGGACCCCGGGTGCTGTCATCTCGTCCATGCGGCATCCGGAGACTTTCACATCCCGTTTCCTTTATTCATTTTCTTTGCTTATGAGGGTCCCCATCTTTTTCTAAACCCCCATTTTTCAAAGGCAATTGGCGATTCTTTATCGTTATACCCTGAACAAGTCAAGGAAATTCCTGGAGAGGGTCAGCGACCGAGAAAGCCCCTGACCCGCGCCAGGATGGACTCCTCGGCCCGTGGACTGAACCATTCGATGTCCTTCTCCGCCCTGAACCAGGTGATCTGCCTCTTCGCGAAATTTCTCGTGTCTCTCTGCATGAGGCGCAGGGCCTCTTCAAGAGGCAGCTCCCCCCGGATGTAACGGATGATATGCTTGTAGCCCAGGGAATGGAGGGCCCTGGCTTTTTCTTCGTAGCCGCGTGCCAGGAGATGACGGACTTCTCCGATAATCCCTTGCTCGATCATGTCCTCGCAGCGCCTGTTGATCCGGTCGTAGAGATCCTGCCGGTGGAGCTGGAGGCCGACCTTCAGGAAATCATACTGCCTTTGCTGAAATCCGTGGGCCTCCTGCTTCTTGCTGATGGTCTCCCCGCCCTGCTCGACAACCTCCAGTGCCCGGATGGTCCGCACGGCGTCATTCACACCGATCCGGCTCGCGGCAAGCTCATCTTGCTGCTTCAGCCTTTCGTGGAGATGGGCCGCGCCGAATTTCTTCAGGTCCTCCCTGAGGCGGCGGCGAAGCTCCCGATCCGGGCTCGGCCCTTCGATCAGTCCCCCCGTCAGAGCCCTGATATAGAGGCCCGTGCCTCCCACGACGAGAACCGCCCTGCCCTCGGCGTTGAGGCGCCTGATGATCTCGCCCGCCTTCTCGGCAAAGCGTGCCGCGTTGAAATCCTCATCGGGATCCGCAATGTCAACGAGGTGATGCCTGACCCTGGATCGCTCCTCGGGCGAGGGCTTTGCCGTACCGATATCCATGAAGCGATAGACCTGCATGGAGTCGGCGCTGATGATTTCGGCGTCAAGCTCGGGGGCAAGCTTCAGGGAAAGATCCGTTTTGCCGGTACCGGTGGGCCCGAGAATGATGACGATTTTTGGCCTCAGCGTTTTCTCTGCCACGGCTCTTTACGACCGCCTGAACAACTTCCCCAGTTCCTGGAAGGTGAGCTGGGCGAAAACGGGCCTCCCGTGAGGGCAGCTCGACGAAAAGGGGACCGCGTCGAGTTTCCTCAAAAGCTCTTCGACCTCCGAACGGGAAAGCTCCTGGCTGGCCTTGACGGCTCCCCTGCAGGCCATGAACGTGAGAATCCGCTCTTTCAGGTCCCCGAGCCCCTGAGGTCTTCCCCATTCGGACATTTCATCGGCAAGATCCCTGAGAAGCACTCCGCAGTGGACATGGGAAAGGATGGTGGGAACGCCCTTGACAACGACAGCATTCCCCCCGAAGGGTTCCGCCTCAAACCCTGATTCCCGTAGCGATTCCATGCAGGCCATGATGCTGGTGTAGTCTTTGGGAGGAAATGAAACCACCTCGGGCATGAGAAGCCTCTGGGAGATCGGGTTTTCCCCGGCGGCGTGTTTTCTCAGCTCCTCGAAGAGGATCCGCTCGTGGGCCGCATGTTGATCGATGACAACAACGCCCCCCTCATGTTCAAAAAAGAGATACGTCCCGCCTGCCTGCCCGACATAGCGAAGGGCTGAAAAGGGCATGCGGACGTCCGGCGTGTCGCTCGTTTCAAAAAAATCCGTCCCGGGGGCATCGCCCTCCCGGCGCGCCGTCTCTTCTTCTCTCTGAAAGGATCTGAAAATCGTCTTGTCCCTGCCCGTGGAGACCCGGTATCGCTTCATGGCCTCCGCTACACCGGCCCTGTATTTCTCCGTGATATCACCGGCAGGCGCTTCGGCCCCCGCATCCGCCGTTCTCGAGCGAGGGGTGAGTCTCGCGAGAGGTTCCGCGACGGCTTCCGCCACAACATCATGGATCTCGCCGGGGTTCCTGAACCGTATCTCCATCTTCGTCGGGTGAACGTTGACATCCACGTCTTGCGCCGGGACATCGACAAAAAGTAAAACGGTTGGGTAGCGCTTGCTCTCGATGAGCCCCCGGTAGGCACTCATGACGGCGTGGCTCACCACCGGGTCCCGCACATATCGCCGGTTGACGTAAAAAAACATGTTCCGCGCGTTCGCCCGGGTCTGCGCCGGCGTGGAAACAAAGCCCGATATGGCCACATCTTTTTTCTCCATCCTCACCGGGATCAGGCTGTCCCGGAGATCCTGCCCGAGGAGAAAAACGATCCGGTCGCGGAGATTCCCCGTACCGGGGATGTCGAGGAGCCGCTTGCCGCCGGCAAGAACGGAAAACCGCACATCGGGATGGGCGAGAGCGATTCTCGTTATGACGTCGACGCAGTGCCCCTGTTCAGTGGCATCCTGTTTCAAAAACTTCTTACGAACGGGAACGTTATCGAATATCCGGCTGACGGAGACGGAGGTGCCGGCCGGGCACCCGGCGTCATTGACGGTCTTCATCTTCCCTGCTTCGATGACCACCCGGGTACCTGAAGGCGACGCCCCCTGCCTCGTCAAAAGTTCCACCCGTGATACGGCCGCAACACTCGGGAGGGCCTCCCCACGGAAACCGAAGGTCCGAACCCGGTAGAGATCATCGAAGCTCGAGATCTTGCTCGTGGCGTGACGCTCGAAAGCCAGTGAAGCGTCCCTGCGCCCCATCCCGTCGCCGTTATCCATTACACGGATAGACTCCTTCCCGCCTTTCTGGAGCTCCACGGTCATTTCGGTCGCACCCGCATCAAGGGCGTTCTCCAGAAGCTCCTTGACGATCGAGGCCGGCCTCTCGATGACCTCGCCCGCGGCGATCTTGTTCGTCAGCTCTTCGGGCAGGATGATGATCTTTTCGCTCAACTTGAAACCTCGCGAAACGGGGCGGATCAGGCGTCCTCCGGTTTCGGCATATTTTTCTTTCCCCAGGTTTTCACTACGAAGTCCTTCAGGGCGACCTGCCAGTAGCGGGTTGTCTTTTTTGTCTCATGGATGAATTTCCGGCAGCTGAGGACGGAATAGGCCGGCCGGAGGGCCTGCCTCTGGAGCATGCTGGAAGAAATGGCCTCTATCTCCACGTCCGGAATCTGGGCGTATTGAACGATTCTCACGGCGAACTCGTACCAGCTGCAGCGGCCCCTGTTCGTCACGTTGAAGACGCCGGTGTGATGCCCCTCGAGGAGGAGCCTCACCGCCAGGGCGAGGTCGCTGCTGTAGGTGGGGGAACCCACCTGGTCGTTGACGACTTGCAGTTTCTTCTCATACCGGGCCTTGTCCAGGATAGCCTTGACGAAGTTTTTGCCCGTTCTGCCGTACAGCCAGGCCGTCCGGATGAGGAGATAGTCCCTGATATATTCCTTCAGGTAGATCTCGCTCTGCAGTTTGGACTGACCGTAAACGTTGATGGGGTTGCACAGGTCTTCCTCCACGTAGGGCTTCCCCTTCGTGCCGTCAAAGACGTAATCCGTGGAGAAATGGACCAGCTTGATCTCCCGATCCGAGCAGACCCGGGCGACGTTCCGGACCCCTTCGGCATTGATGGCAAAACAGAGGTCCCGTTCCGTTTCGCAGCCGTCGACATTGGTATAAGCGGCGGCGTTCACAACGGCATCGGGACTGAACTCCGCGACGGTTTCCCGGCAGTCGGAAAAGGAGGTGATGTCGAAATCATCGATATCGACCCCCTGCACTGCGTGGGCGGAACCGAGGACCTCCATGAGATCCGTCCCCAACTGCCCCTTGCTACCGAGCACCAGAATTTTCATTCGTATTTCACTCCGGCGAGAAATAGACCCTGCGGCGGTGCGGTCACGCCGGCCTTTTTCCTGTCCCTCGACTCGAGGATCCCCTGAAAATCCATCGGGGTGAATTTCCCCTTGCCCACGTCAACGAGTGTCCCCACGATGGCCCGGACCATGTGGCGCAGGAAACCGTTGGCCTCGATGGAGAATCTCAAAAAAAACCCATCTTCCCTCTCGAAGCGGGCGTCGTAAACCTCACGCACAGGGCTCTTCACGTCCGTCTGGGCGGAACAGAAGGCCGAAAAATCGTGGACGCCTTTCAGGACGGACGCGGCCTCCGCCATCCGCCCGACATCGAGAGGCTTGAAGACACACCAGCAGTAATTCCGCTGAAGGGCCGCCCGCACATCGCTGTTGAAGACCCGGTAAAAATAGGTCTTGCTCCTTGCTGAGTAGCGGGCGTGGAACGTTTCGTCCACCTCCGTCAGATCCTTGACCACGATATTTTGAGGGATGAGACTGTTCAGACCCAGCAGGAGATTTCTCACCGGGATCCTGGACGATGTCCTGAAATGAGCCACCTGGTGCAGGGCGTGAACCCCGGCATCGGTCCGGCTCGACCCGTGGAGCGTCACTTTCTCGCTGGTCATCCTCTGCAGATTCTCTTCGAGCACCTCCTGGATCGTGATATCACCGCTCTGGCGCTGCCATCCGTAGTATCCCGTCCCGTCGTACTCGATAATCATTCTCAGATTTTTCATGACATGGTCAACAAAGAGCGCAGGCCCTCCGGGCCCGTTATAGATGAAGCGCCTTGCAGGGCAAGGCGCTCATCCGTTTTTGTGTGGATTAACGAATCGAGGCGGGCCGCCGCCTTATTTCTTCCCGCTCGAGCACTGCTCGAGTGCGAGGATGGCCGGCAGTTTTTTCCCCTCCAGGAGTTCCAGGAAGGCTCCGCCCCCCGTGGACATGTAGGACATGTTATCCCTCTCCCCCGCCCGGTCGATGGCCACATCGGTGTCCCCGCCGCCGACGATGGAAAGGGCATAGGAGTTGGCCACACTGTGGGCCAGGGCAAAGGTCCCCCGGCTGAAGGCGTCCATCTCGAAGACGCCCATGGGGCCGTTCCAGACGATGGTCTTTGCGTTGTTCAGGGCCTCCGTAAAAAGGGTGATCGTCGCGGGCCCGATATCCAGACCCATCCAGTGGGCGTTGATTTCCTGGACCGGCACGATCTTTGTCTCAGCCTCTTCTTCCACGCTCTCCGCGATCACGCAATCCACGGGCAGGTAGACCTTGACGCCGTGATCGTTCGCCTCTTGCATGATCTCGCGGGCTCTGCCCAGAAGCTCGTCCTCGACAATGGACTTCCCCACCTCGTATCCCTGGGCCTTCAGAAAGGTGAAGGCCATCCCGCCGCCGATGATCATCTTGTTCACGAGCTTGATGAGATTGCCGAGTGCCTCCAGTTTCCCCGAAACCTTTGATCCGCCGACGATGGCCACCAGCGGCCGGGCCGGTTTTTCGAGGGCCTTGCTGAAGTACGTCAGTTCTTTTTTCATGAGGAATCCCGCGCCGCACTCTTTCACGAATTTCGTCACCCCTACGTTTGAGGCGTGGCACCGGTGGGCATTGCCAAAGGCGTCGTCGATGTACACATCGGTGTAGCTGGCCAGCTCCCTGGCAAACGCTTCGTCGTTTTTCTCTTCCCCCGGGTGAAAACGAAGGTTTTCCAGCATGATCGTACAACCCGGATTTATCTCTGCGATGGCCTTCCGGACCTCATCACCGGCGCAGTCCTTGAGTATCGTCACTTCCTTCCCGAGGAGTCTCGAGAGTCTCTTGGCCACCGGTGCGAGGCTCATCCGCTCCACCCGTTTCCCCTTGGGTCGACCCAGGTGAGATGCGATGATGACCTTTGCATTTTCATCGAGGGCGTAGTTGAGCGTCGGAAGCGCTGCCCTGATCCTCGTGTCATCGACGATATTGAGGTCGGCGTCGAGCGGCACATTGAAATCGAACCGGCAGAGGACCCGCTTTCCTTTCAAATCCATTTCGTCTACATATCTCATGGCTCCTCCTTTTGGTGCCTGTATCCCTGTGACCCTCTGCAACGGAATTTAAGCTCTTTCGATTCCTGTTCGCGTATCCTCCGGATGCCCCACGGGACGCCCGTGATCCCCGAAACCGCAAGATCCTTTAAATACGGTTATTTACGCTTTTAAGAGCCACAATTTTATATAACTTTGGAGGATTGTTCGTCAAGGATGAAAAAGCCCGCCAAATTACTTATTGCATTGACAATTGATACATGCTATTTCAGCGCGATTTTAAAAACCAGACCGATAAAAAATCAGGGGTGAGAAATATGGGTATCACGGAAGATAGAATAAAAGATCTTGAAAAGAAGAAAGAGCGGCTGATGACCATGGGCGGCGAGGCGCTGGTGAAAAAGCAGCACGAGCTCGGCAAACTCACGGCCCGGGAGAGGCTCGACAGGTTTTTTGATCCGGGAACCTTCCAGGAAGTTGGGCTCTTTGTGAAGCATCGCTCCGCACTCTTTGGTCTCGCCGACAAACAGATTAACGCCGATGGCGTCATCACCGGTTTCGGCAACGTCAACGGCCGGACTGTCTTCTGCGCCGCCCAGGACTTCACCAGCTCCGGAGGAAGCCTGGGGGAGATGCATGCCAAGAAAATCTGGAAAGTGATGGATATGGCCACCGACACCCGAAAGCCCTTTGTGGCGCTCAACGATTCCGGCGGTGCCCGCATCCAGGAAGGGGTGCCCGCTCTGGAAGGGTACGGCGGGATCTTCTACCGCAACTCCATCGCCTCGGGTTACATCCCCCAGATCTGCGCCATCATGGGTCCCACGGCGGGTGGCGCCGTCTATTCCCCGGCCCTGACGGACTATGTTTTCATGGTGAAGAAATCGAGCTACATGTACATCACGGGACCCGACGTCATCAAGGCCGTCATCGGTGAGGAGGTCACGCACGAAGATCTCGGCGGGGCGCTGGCACACGCCACCAAGAGCGGCGTGTGCCACTTTGCCACGGAAAACGACGAGGACTGCATCAACAAGATCAAGGGGCTCCTCTCCTACCTTCCCGACAGCTGTCACAGCCCGGTTCCGGTGATGCCGTCATCGGACACACCCGACCGGGAGTGCCCGGAACTGGACAAGATCATCCCCGACAGAGCGACGCGCGGCTACGACATGAGGAAAGTCGTTGCCGCCGTGGCGGATGGCGGTGTCTTCTTCGAGCCCCACGAGCTCTGGGCGAGGAACATGTTCGTGGCCTTTATCCGGATCTCGGGCAGGACCGTAGGCGTCATCGCCAACAACCCCATGTTCGCGGGCGGCGTCCTTGATGTGAACGCCTCCGACAAGGCCTCACGGTTCATCCGCTTCTGCGACGCCTTCAACATACCGCTTCTCACCTTCGCCGACGTTCCCGGGTACATGCCCGGGACATTCCAGGAGTGGGCCGGCATCATCAGCCACGGAGCCAAGCTCCTCCACGCTTACTCGGAGGCGACGGTCCCCAAGGTCACGGTGGTGACCCGCAAGGACTATGGCGGAGCTTACATCGGGATGTGCAGCAAGCAGCTCGGCGCAGACTACGTCATGGCCTGGCCTTCCGCTGAAATCGCCGTCATGGGGGCCGAGGGCGCCTGCAACATCATCTACCGCCGGGAGATCAACGCCGCCGAGGACCCCGCGAAAAAACGCTCTGAGCTGGTCTCGGCTTACGAGGAGCAGTTCAACAACCCCTATTTTCCGGCCAGCATGGGGATCATCGAGGAGATCATTGCCCCGAGAAACACGCGCAGGCGCGTGGCCATGATCCTCGAGGCCTACAAGGACAAAAAGCAGGATCGTCTGCCGAAAAAGCACAACAACATTCCCCTGTAACAAAAAAAAGGGGGGGGCAGCCGGCCGGCTGCCCCCCCCTTTTTCACTCTTTTTCCTTCCCTATTTCTCCATTAACTTTTTCAGTCTATTCACAAGGGTGTCACGGCCCAGGATTGCGAAGATCTTTTCAAGCTCAGGGCCTTTCCTCCTGCCCGTCAAGGCAGCCCGTACTGGCATGAGGAGTTGCTTGCCCGCAAGCCCCGTCCGCTTCGAAACCTCGCCGATGACGGCACTGTACAGCGCTTCTCTTTCTATATCGACGCTCTCGAGAACATCAAGAAGGGCGGCAAGCACTCTTGCGGACTCCTCACCGGCAAGGATGGAAGCGGCCGAAGGCCGGATGCTGAATTTTTCCTCGACGAAGATGTCCAGGTACTCCCCGATGTCGGCAAGCGTCACCAGGTTGGGTCGTATGGCCTCCAGGACGGACCGGAGCCATGCGGGATCCGCACCTTCGACCTCCAGCCCAGCCTCGCGCAGAAAGGGCAAAGCCCGGGCCAGGAGATTCTCCGGAGAGTCGCTTCGAATGTAGATGCTGTTCAGCCACCGGAGCTTGCCCTCGTCGAAGACAGCCCCGCTCTTTCCGACCCGGTCCATCGAAAATCCCCGGATGATTTCATCAACGGTTCGTACCTCCTTGCTGTCGGCAAAAGACCCCCCCAGAAGGGACAGATAGTTGATGAGGGCCTCGGGGAGAAAGCCCTGGGTGCGAAATTCCCGGACAGCGACGGCCCCGTGCCTTTTGGCCAGTTTCTTGCGGTCCTTCCCCAGGATCAGCGCGTGATGGGCAAAGGCGGGCCGGTCATATTCGAAGGCCCCGTAGAGCATCAGCTGAAGGGCCGTGTTGGAGAGGTGGTCCTCGCCGCGGATGACATGGGTGATCTCCATCAGGTGATCATCCACAACGACGGCGAAATTGTAGGCGGGAACACCCGTGGACCGGACGATGATGAAATCGCCGATGGCCTCGCAGTCAAACTTCATGGGACCGCGGATGAGATCGTTAAATTCAACGACCCCCCTTCCTACGCTGAAGCGAAAAGCAGGTTTTCTTCCCTCCGCTTCGAGCCTCCCGCGGGTCTTCTCATCGAGATCGCGGCACTTCCCCAGGTAGCGCGGCGTCATCCTGCGGGAGATCAGCGACGCGCGCTCGGCTTCGAGTTCCTCCTCGGTGCAGAAACAAGGGTAGATGAGGCCCTTCTCCCTCAGGCGATGCAGGTGTCTTCCATAGAGCTCGAGTCGCTCCGACTGGCGGTAGGGACCGAAGGGGCCCCCCTTGTCGGGGCCCTCGTCCCAGTCCAGGTTGAGCCATTTCAGGTCGGCCAGGATGTTCTGCTCGAAGACGTCGGAGTTGCGGTCGCGATCGGTGTCTTCAATCCGCAAGACGAAACGGCCGCCTGTGTGCCGCGCGAAGAGCCAGTTGAAGAGGGCGGTCCGGGCGTTCCCCACGTGGAGATCCCCCGTCGGCGACGGGGCAAACCGGACCCTGGGTATCTTCGTCTGCCGGCTCAAGCTTTCTTCTCCTTTACCGTCAGCACCGCGAACGCGGCGATCCCTTCACCCCGGCCGATGAAGCCCATCTTTTCGTTTGTCTTCGCCTTCACGTTCACCCTGCTCTGCTCGATCCCGAGGACCGAGGCGATCCTCGCCACCATGAGCGGAACGAACTCGGCAAGCCGCGGTTTTTCCAGGACGACCGTGGAGTCGAGGTTTCCGACAACGAGGCCCTTGCGATCCGCCATGTCATTGATCTTCTGAAGGATCAAAAGGCTCGACATGTCCCTGTACGCGGGATCGGTGTCCGGGAAATGCCTTCCGAGATCCCCCTCGCCGATTGCCCCCAGCAGGGCGTCGCCGATGGCGTGAAGAAGGACATCGGCATCGGAGTGACCCAGGAGCCCCTTCTCGAAGGGGACTTCCACGCCGCCGATGACCAGGCGGCGTCCCTTCACCAGTTGGTGGCTGTCGTATCCGAATCCAACCTTCATACCTTTACCCTGTTCTTCATGAGGATGGCCCCCAGGTCAAGATCCCCGGGGGTCGTGATTTTGATATTTTCGTAGATCCCGGGAAGCATCTTGACCCGGATCCCGGTACGCTCCACGAGTGAGGCGTCATCCGTCCCGTAAAATCCCTCTGCGAAGGCCCGCTGGTAGGCCTCCTGGATGATCTCCCTGCGGAAGGCCTGGGGCGTCTGGGTGAGCCACAGTTTCTTTCTCTCCATCGTCTGTTCGATCCAGCTGCCGGCCTCCACCGATTTGACCGTGTCCTTCACGGGAACGCCGAGGGAGACCGCCCCGAATTTACGTGCGCCTTCAACGCTCACCCCGATCAAATCAACCGTGACAAAGGGACGCACGCCGTCGTGTATGACGACGATCTCCGTCTTCTCCGGAAGCGCGTCGATGCCGGCCTTGACGGAATCCTGCCTCTCCCGCCCCCCCGGCAGGATCTTCCTGACCTTCTTCAGACCTTGGAAATCGACCATCTCCCGCCGGATGACGTCCACGTCACCGACCGGGACAATCAGGAAAACGGCGTCAACCGCCGGCGCCTCCTCAAACCTTCTCAAGGTGTGGACCAGGATGGGCACGCCTTCGAGGGCGAGGTATTGCTTCGATACCCCCCCTTCCATCCGCTTTCCCGTGCCGGCCGCCGGGATGATCGCCACGGTTTTCATCCTTATCCCTCGACTTGTCCTGTCGCAGAGAAACGTTCTTTTCGGCCCATAATAAAAGACCCGGGGCTTTTCTACCCCGGGTCTTTCAACTCCCGTTACAGGGCGTTGAGCCCCTGCATCCTTTTTTCGGGTACAACGGTTTTCATTTCTGAAAAGATCATCCGCCCCGCCGTCGTCTGCAAAACGCTCGTGACGGCCACCTCCACCGTGTCGCCCAGGTTCCGGCTGCCGTGATCGATAACGACCATCGTCCCGTCATCCAGATAGGCCACACCCTGCCCGGGCTCCTTGCCTTCCTTGATGACCTTGACGACCATGGTCTCTCCAGGCAGGACGACGGGCTTGAGGGCGTTGGCCAGCTCGTTGACGTTGAGGATCTTGATCCCCTGGAGTTCAGCCACCTTGTTGAGATTAAAATCGTTCGTGATGAGCTTCCCGTTCATCTTGCGGGCCAGGGCGACCAGTTTGCCGTCCACCCCTTTGACCTTCGGAAAGTCCTGATCGATTATTTCGATGTTGATGCCGATGATCTTCTGCATCCGGTTCAGGATATCGAGGCCCCTGCGGCCGCGGGACCGCTTCATGGAGTCCGAGGAATCGGCAATGTGCTGCAATTCATCCAGCACAAAGCGCGGCACGATGAGATTGCCCTCGATAAAGCCCGTATCGCAGACGTCGGCAATCCGGCCGTCGATGATCACGCTCGTGTCGAGGATGCGAACATCACCACCTCCGCGGACGCCCTTCAATGACGCCAGGAGGGGAAATGAGACCTCCTCGCTTTTCTTCGTCCCGATGACCAGCCCGAGATAGCCCAGGATACAGGTGAGCAGGATAAAAATCCACAGAGCGATTTCCTGTTTTTCCAGGTTGGTAATGAATCGCAGGCCGTAAGAAAGAAGAAGAGCGATCGAAAGCCCGATGATGGTCCCGATGACTCCCCCGAGAATGATCCTGAGGGAGGCCTTCCTGATGACTTGTTCAATCTGGATAACCGTAAGAGCAATTAAAAGGCCTAACAATAATCCTATGAATGAAAACGGTATGCTCTTATCAAAATTAATGTAAGAGATAAAAAATCCACTGATTGAACAAGCGGTGATCAAAAGAAATCGAATAAACAAGCTGATAACCCCCTTTCCGTATTTTTTTTCCACTTGTCCTCACCTACTTTTCAAAGAACGAAGGTGCCCATGATCTAAGATATGAAATATAAAAAAGCCCCGAGAAGACACACGCATCGATCGGAATATCACAACGGGATTTCGATGGAACTTCCCGCTTACACCATGAAGGCAGCGAAGAGTGCTGAAAGTCTGGACCCGTGATGCGTTTTCTTGGAGCTCTAACGTCTTTACCTGGTGCTTCGGCTCGTCAGTGAATCGGGAAAATGGCGTTGATATCGGCCTCGATCTTCGCCTCCGCCATGCGGCTCGCGATCGAGATCTCCTTGATGAGCAGGTTCTTGGCCGTGTCCATCATCTTCCGTTCGCCGAAGGAGAGATCCTTGCCGTTCTTCAGGATGAAAAGATCCCGGAGAACCCGGGCGATCTCATAAACAGAGCCTGTCTTGATCTTCTCGAGATACTCCCTGTATCTCTTGTTCCAGGCCTGCTTGTCGATAGCCACCTTCTTGTCTTTGAGGATTTCGTAGACCTTCGGTACTTCCTTCGCGGAGATCAACTCTCGTAGACCGACCGACCTGGCGCTATCCGTCGGAATCATGATCCTCATTCCATTTCCGAGTATCCGCATGACATAGAATTTCTGCCGGCTTCCCATAATCTCGCGATCTTCGATCGATTCGATGGTTCCGACACCCTGCGCCGGATACACTGCCAAGTCGCCAATTTTAAACATTGCCTGAAAACCTCAATTTATTTTAAAACCAAGGCATTATAGATGAAAAACATCTCAACTGTCAACGATTAATAATCCAGAAGCCCCGGGCTGGTTAAGGGTTTGATTAGATTTATATAAAGTTCTGCCGGATGGGATCGAGGTCGCGGTCCATCTTGTCCGGATCTTCAGCCGAATAGTTGTCGACAACGGCCTTGAGACGGCCGTAGACCTCCGGATCGGAGAGATCGTCCATTCGCCTGTAAATTCCCCGCCTTCTTCCGAGCCTGTAAATCATCCGGCCTTCGTCGGAAAGACCGAAATACCGGTCGATGGTGGCAAGCATCTTCTCCTTGTCTTCAGGGAGTTTACCCTCCAGCTCCTCCAGGAGGTTCAGGATGTGGTCGCTGATCAGCGTGCTCGCAATCCCCTCGAGGTTCTCGATGAAAACCCTGATTTCCCTCAAGACATCCTCGTCCCCCAGAGGCCGGAAATCCCCCTTTTTCATCATGTCGTAGAGGGCCGTCCCCCGGCGCACCTGCAGGGACCTCAACCGGATGAAATCGGGGTTGATCGCGTTCAGCACCCTGGCCGTTTCCACGGCGTGCTCCCTGGACCATCGGTCCCCACCGAGACCGGGCATGACGTACTCGCAAAGCGAGATGCCCGAGGCGATGATGTTCTTCCCGCCTTCGATGTGCTCAGCCGCCGTGACCCCTTTCCGGATGAATTTCAGCAAAGGGTCGTAACCCGTCTCCAGTCCGATGTGGATTCGCGAAAGGCCGGCTTCGTAAAGCTTTTTGAGTTCCTCCACCGATTTCCTCTTCGCCGTTTTGGAACGGCAATAGGAGGTGATCCGGTTCACCTGGGGAAAGGTCTCCTTGATGAAGCGGAGGACCTCGAGAAGGTCATCGGTCTTCAGAATGAGGGAATTGGCATCCTGGAGAAAGACCGAATCCCCGCCGTAATAAAGCCAGGCCGCAACAGACCTGAAAGCGTCCCCGTAGAGATGCTCGTTGGCGTAAACGGCGGCCACGATCGACCGGGATACCCTTCCACCCTCCCCCATCTTCCAGGAAAGCTCCCGGATCCTGTCGGCGATGTCCCGGGCCGCCTGAATATCCTTTTTTACGTCCTCCACGGAACGCAGCTCAAAATCACACCCCTGGTAGGTGTGGCAGAAGGCGCACTTGTTCCACGGGCAATTCCTCGTTACCCGGATGAGGAGGCTCTTCGCCTCGCTGGGCGGCCGGATGGGTCCCTGTTCAAAATCAAGTGACATGGCTGCTCCCTGCTTTTGCTCTTTTATAATCTAATCATCTGAAACCGGCAGGTCAACACAAGGACGGGTGATGTTTACGGGATCAGGGGAGAAAAAACATGGGGTTCCGGGCTTTGTTTTGATGGCGGATTTCGAAATACAGGTAGGCGCCGTCCGAGCCGTCCCCGGGTCTGGCGAGGAGAGCGAGTTTCTCGCCTTTTTTAACACGGTCATCCTTTTTGACGACCCGGTCTTTCAGGTTGGTATAGACCGTGACGTAATTGTCGTCGTGCCTGAGGAGAATGGTGTCACCGTAATATTTGAGGGGTGCCGAGTAGATCACCGTTCCGCCCGCCGACGCGACCACGGGGGAGCCTTCCTTGGCCGATATCCGGATGCCGTTGTTTTTCATTCCCGTGGCCTGGATGCCGAATTTGGAGGTGACTTTCCCCCTCACAGGCCACACGAACCGCCCTTTCGAAAATTCGATTTTGCCCGGCGGTTCCTCCGCGGAGGGCTTTCTCCGCGCTGTTTCGGGCGCAGCCCTGGCCAGCTGTTTCTTTTCCTCCGCCGGGGCCGGCTTCCGGACTTTCTCCGGATCAGCCTTCGCAACCGGCTTCTTTTCTTCCGCTGGAGCGGGTTTTCGCTCCTGGTCTGCCTCCGCTTTTTCCTTCTTCTCCTCCTCCCGTAACCTCTTTTTCACGTCCTCGAGCGTCGGCCCTTTTCCGGCCGGATCCGTTGACGCTGCTTTCGGGACCGGATCATGGGATTTCGCCGTCGCAACGGTACTTCCGGCGGTCTTCGCCGGCGGTTTTGCCTTCACCTCGGGTTTCGCGGCCGGTATCTTGGATGCGGTCTCGGCTTTCGGTTTCGAGGTTCCTTCTGATGGTTTTGTGACCGGGGCTGTCTTCGGTGTCGCGGCCCCTTTCGCAGGAGGAGTCGGTGCTTTCATCGCTTCACCACCCTTCGGGGTTGTCTTCTCCGCGATCCCCTCCTTGCGGACTTTTACCTTCGGTGGCGTGTATTTTTTCGCGACGGCGCCTTCCGACCTTTTGGCCGGCGTTGCTGCGGCTTCCTTCTTGTCCGGTTTTTTCTCGAGCGGCGGCAGATCGACGACCCTGTGGGCCTCGGGAATGAAAAGGACGGATCCGGTGGTCACCATGGCCGGGTCCGTGATGTTGTTAACCTCGGCGATCTCCTGCAGGGGGACACCGTAGGCCTGTGAGATTCTCCAGAGGGTTTCCCCGCTTTTGACGAGGTGGTAGACACCCCTGGCCTGGTCCGAGTCCCGAAGAAAGGGCGGAACGGTGGTGCAGGAGGAAAAGATCAGGAGCAGCACGAGGGGGAAAAATATTTTTATGCGAAAGCCCATCTTATCTCAGGGATCGGGTATTGAAATTCAGCACGGCCTTCGAATGTGAAGACCTCTCAACAAAAAAGACCCTCATTCTCTCCAGCCGTGTTCCCCGATGAGATTCACGAAGCGGCAGCCGCCGAGATCTTCTTTCTTCATGTCCTCGACATTTTCGGAAAGCCGGGTCACCCGGTAGAGGGTCTGAGTGTACCGGCCGCCCACTGGAATTACAAGACGACCGCCGATTGTCAACTGCTCCACGAGCGGCCTCGGGATATCGGGGGAACCGGCTGACACGATAATACCTTCAAAGGGAGCCTCCTCGCGCCAGCCGTAGGTCCCGTCACCGACCCGGATGACCACATTGAAATAGCCGAGAGACTCGAGCACCTTCCTCGCTTTGCTCGCCAGTAACGAAATTCGCTCGATAGAAAATACGCGCTCCGCAAGCTCCGCCAAAATGGCCGTCTGGTATCCCGATCCGGTTCCCAGCTCCAATACCTTTTCGCTTCCCTTGAGTTCCAGGGCTTCCGTCATCACGGCGACCATGTAGGGCTGCGAGATCGTCTGCCGCTCGCCGATCGGAAGGGGATTGTCGTTGTAGGCCTGGTCGATCAACCCTTCATCTATAAAAAGGTGCCGGGGGATTTTTTCCATGGCCTTCAGGACACGGACGTCGGTGACCCCCCTCGATCGGATCTGGGTATCGACCATCTTGACTCGCTGTCTCTTGAACCTGTCCATGGCCCGTCAGATAATTTTTTTCTTGGGCGGAATTCTGTAGTGCTCCTCGACGGTCTTGTGCCGCCGGAAGCCGACCGCCTCCCGGGTAACGATGAGATAGTAGTAACGAAGCTTCGCGTGCTCCCTGGCCCGGTTGTAGCGCCTGATCTCGCGGTTGATTTCAACCGTGATGGCATGCTGCAGATGGGCAAGCCGTTTCAAGTCCTCCATCCCTCTGCCGTTCACCGTCTCTTCCGAAAGCCCCTTCAGCGATTCCATTTTCCCTTCGATGAGCTGTTCGATCCGTTCGAGTTCTCGAAGGGCCGCAGAAAGTCGTTCACCGGCACGGCCGAGCACCTCTGCGCTCTCTTTTAGAATTTCTTCCCTGGTCTTGTCGTGACGGGTCTTGAACACGATGGTCCCGCTTTTGGAACATACTTTAATTTTGTATTGTTATCACGTAAGTATGGAGTTTTCAAGTGAAATCGCTTTTATCTTTCATGTTTTGCTTTACAAGGTGTGAAGTTTTAGCTACTAAAGGCGAGTTGAAAAACAGGTTTGAAATTTGAGGGGTCAGTCAGGATGAAGATGAATCCTCGCATCATGTCCCGGGCCATTCGGGAGGCTTACAGGCGGAAAGAGGACGACGAGACCATGGAGCCTCTCGTTCTATATGCTACGGACGGCAGTCCCGTCGGCAGGATCCGCAAGGACGATAGCGTTATCTTCTACAATATCCGCGGCGAGCGGGAAGCGGAGCTGACGCGGAGCCTTACCGAAGAGGAGTTCGACAAATTCCCTGTCGAGAAAGACCTCGCCCTCACCTTCGCCACCATGGTCGAATATGACAGAAGATTGAACACCCGGGTCGCCTTCCCGCCGGAGGGCGTTGTGCGGGACACTTTAAGCGAGGTGCTTTCCAAAAGCGGCATCAGGCAGGTCAAGATCACGGAAGCCGAGAAGGCCTTCCATGTGGGGTATTTTTTGAACGGCAAAATCGACGAACCCTTCCCGGGCGAGGAGCGGGTCATTCTCCCCACGAGAAAAGACGTGAGGCTTTTCGACGAAGCTCCCGAGATGTCGATCGAGGCTATCACGGAAGCCGTCGTGAAAAAAATCTCCGACCCTCGTTACCGTTTCATCTTTTCGAACTTTCCCAATGTCGATGTCGTCGGCCACATTGAAAATGAAGAGGCTGTCACCCGCGCCGTCGAAGCGGTAGACCGCAGTACCGGCCTGGTGCTTGAAGCCGCCCGGAAGGCGGGTGTCACCGCCATCGTCACGGCCGATCACGGTACGGTGGAGCAGTGGCTTTACCCCGACGGGAGCGTCGACACGGGACACACCGGAAGCCCCGTTCCATTCATCGTTGTCGAGGAAAAAGAAAAAGCCGGATTGAGAGACGGAGGAGATCTGACGGACATCGCACCAACGGTCCTGCAGCTCCTCGGCCTGCGAAAGCCCCCGGCCATGACGGGCTCGTCGCTCATCGGGAAAAGTCATCGTCCCGCCGAGCGCCTCCTCGTTCTCATCCTCGACGGCTGGGGCATCAATGACCGCCGCGACGGCAACCTGATCGCGAGGGCCGCAACCCCCGTCATGGATGACCTTCTCACCCGTTACCCGAACACACGGCTCAAGGCCGCCGGGTCGGCGGTGGGCCTGCCCGAGGGGACCGTCGGAAACTCCGAGGCGGGACACCTGCACATCGGCGCCGGCAGGCGGATATACTCGGACCGGCTGAAAATCGAAATAGCCATCGCCGACAGGTCCTTTTTCAAAAATGAGGCCTTCGTGGAAACCATGAGGGCCTGCCAGTCAAAGGGGACGGCCCTGCATCTCATGGGCATCGTGTCCTTCTTCAGCTCTCATGGCTCCATCGATCACCTCTCCACCCTGATGGACATGGCGAGAAAGGAGGGCGTGAAAAAACTCTTCATCCACGCCATGCTGGGGCGGCGGGGGGAGATGCCGGAAAGCGGCGCCAACTATGTCGAGACGATCGAGAAGAAAACCGCAGAGATCTCCCTCGGGCAGGTGGTATCCGTCATCGGGCGCTACTGGTCCATGGACCGCGAGGAGAACTGGGATCGAATTAATAAGACCTACCGGATGCTCGTTCACGGCGAGGGCAGACATATTTCAGAAAGGGGTTAGGCCATGGAGGTCAGGATCAACAAATCAAGGCTTTCTCTGGTTGAGGGGGATATCACGAAGGAAGAAACCGAAGCCATCGTCAACGCGGCCAACTCCAGGCTGGCCGGCGGCGGGGGCGTGGACGGCGCCATACACCGTGCCGGAGGGCCCGCCATCATGGAGGAGTGCCGCAGGATCGGCGGCTGCCCGACCGGCAAGGCCGTGATCACAACGGGCGGCAACCTGAAGGCCAGGCACGTCATCCACGCCGTAGGACCCATCTACCGGGACGGGTCGAAGGGTGAGGCGGATCTGCTGAAGAGTGCCTACCTGGAGTGTCTGAAGCTGGCATCAAAAAATAAGATCAAGAGCATCGCCTTCCCGGCCCTGAGCGCAGGCGCCTACGGTTATCCCCTGGACGAGGCGGCCCGCATCGCCCTCAAGACGTCCATGGACTACATGAAGGAACACCCGGAAATCGAGCTTGTCCGTTTCGTCCTCTTCGGAAGCGCCACCTACAGGGTTTTCGAGGAAGAGCTGAAGAAGCTTGCGGTTACCTGATGGATCGTTAGTTCCGGCAGGAGATCCTTCTTCCGATAATCTCTGTGATGGAACCCAAGATAGATCTGCCGGGGTATGAGGCGGGGTTTGAGTGGCCTTCATTTGAGATGCCTGACCAGGCACTCGGCGCCAGACGGTCAGAGCCCCCCGAACTCGGATGTTCCCTGTATTGCCTCCGGGACGGTCTTGCGATCGACCCTCTGATAGCCCTTTTTCTCAAAGAAACCACCGGCAGTCATTGTCAAAAGATAAAGGGTCTCAGCGCCCTTCGCCTTCGCGTATTCCTCGATTCTTGCGAGCAGGTTTGACGCGAAACCGAAACGGCGGTAGTTCGGCGCCACAGCGAGGGAGCGCAAAAGGGCCACGGACCCGTAAAGTTCAAACCCCGCCACCCCCGAGATCCGCTCACCGTCCCTGATCACGAGGAAGTGCTTCAACTGCGGGGTCTGGATGTCCTCGTGGGGAAGCCCTGCTTCGCGAAGCAGGGTCTTTATCTTCGGCCAGTCCTCGTATGCGGCATAGTCGGTCTTCACTCAGGAAGACTCCTTTTTTTCGTTTAAAGAGTTTGAACTACTTTTTTGCCTCCGTGAAATCCAGTACTTCGCCCGCGATCCGGGCCGCCTTGCCCGTAAGTCCCGCGCACTTCAGAAATTTTTCTCCCTCATGGTAGGCCTTGACCTGTTTCGGGTCCGCCCAGTTTACGTTCGCAATGTCGCGGCAGAGGATGCTTCCGCCCCCGGCCTCCTCGCGGAATCGCTTCATGAAATGAAAAGCGCAGGACCACATCTTCATACTCACCTTTCCCTCGCCGTCCACCCGGCCGTAACGGAGGCTCAAAGTCGCGAGACCCCCGACGACGGCTCCGCAGACATCTCCGTGTGCCCCGATGCCGCCGCCGAATATGTCCATGGCCTTGAGAAGGTTCGAATCCTCGATCCCAAGTTTTTCTTGCCCGACCGCAAGAACAGCCTGGCTTCAGTGGTAGTTTTTCATGAAAAGCGCCCTGGCCTTTTCTTCCATCTGCTGAGGTTTCATATCTCCCCTTCCCCCTAAGCGTTTTTTTTCGGTTTCACAGCCTGGACCTTGATGCTCACAACCGAGCGGGCAAGATCCCTCACGTCCTCCAGCCCGAGATTTGCCTTTTCCATGATGGCCAGGGCGATGGGGTCGTTCACGGCAAATTCGACGGGAAATGAGGTTTCATCGAGTACTCGGACATTTTCGAATCCCGCCTTCTCTGCGGCCTTGATGTAATCGCCTTTGAGGCTTGCCCCGGCAAGACAGCCGATGTAGGCCTCAATGGAGTCCCTGACGGCAGGGGGCAATTCCTTGAGCAGGACGATGTCGGATACCATGATCCTCCCGCCCGGCTTCAGGACCCGGAAGGCCTCCTTGAATACCTGGCCCTTGTCCGGCGAGAGGTTGATGACGCAATTTGAAATCACGCAATCGGCTGTATTTGCATCCACGGGCAGGTTTTCTATCTCACCGAAGCGAAACTCCACGTTTTCGAAACCGTCTTTTTCCGCATTACCCCTCGACCGCTCGATCATCTCGGGTGTCATGTCCACACCGATGACCCGTCCGCTCTTGCCCACCCGGCCGGCAGCGAGGAAACAATCGAACCCGGCTCCCGACCCCAGGTCGACAACCGTTTCGCCTTCCGCAAGCGAAGCGAGTGCAATGGGATTCCCGCATCCGAGACCAAGATTCGATCCCTCCGGTACGGCTCGAAGATCATCGGTACTGTAGCCCAGGTTCCTCCCGATCTCCGCAGTGTCGCGCGGGCCGCAGCATGTGAGGCCCAGGCTGGCAATCTTCCCGTAGCCCTCTTTCACCGCTTTTTTGATATCGTCATCCTTTATAATGGTCACGTCCATACCTCCGTTTATTTATTTCAGCGTATTTCTCATCACAGGTCCCAGAAAATCCTTGATCTGCTCCGCAAGGTGTTCCGCCTTGACCAGTGTAAAGCAGCAGATCTCGCCGTCCTTTTCCCATGTAATGACGGCGAGCTTGTCCCCTGCCCGGATATTGGCTTTGTCTCTCAATTCCTTGGGGAGAACCATCTGGCCGCGCTCATCAACACCGATGAGCGACTCGACCCTGCAGGCCCCCTCCCTGCACGCTGCTTGCTCTTTTTTCTTCATGTCGAAATCCCCCGATAAATCGAAATCAGATTGTTTGTTTATTCAGAATATTCAGTACATGCTGAATTATAGGCATCGCCGCCCGAAAGTCAAGCCTGAAATTTACGGTCTATCGGGACGGATAGGACATCAAAAGATCACAGGGCTTGAAGTCAGCGTCCGACAAAAAAAGGAAAAGTGATGCTCATTCTTCACAAGAAGGTCGACCGGGCAAAAAATGCCTATCCATATCCTGAAAAATGTGACTCACGCCTCAAAACCAACCCGTCATACCCATTGATTAATTCCTATTAAAACAGTTAGTTAGCTGATAAATATTTTTCGACTTCCCTTGGCACATTTCATGCGAATACAGGTTGAAAAATCATTGTTTTCAAAAGGACCCTTCCGATGATCGGACAGACAATTTGCTCCATCGTTATCCTGGCGGCCATTTTCTGGCTGGCATTCAACCTGGAGGTCAGAGAAATGGGCCTGGGTGCCAATCTCAACGCCCTCATGATCGTCCTGGGGGGAACCCTTGGCGCCACTCTGATCGCATACCCCATGACAAAACTGCTTTGGACGGTCCAGCTGATCAAGAGATCCTTTACACACCGTGATGAAATCCATTCGACTATTCGGACCATAGCCAACATAGCCCATATCTACCGGACGAAGGGCATCCGCGCCCTCGAACAGGAAGGGAATCGTCTGCCTTCGGGTCTTTTGAAGACAGGCATAGAGTTGATCGCCTACCGTTATACTAGGGACAAGATTGAACAAGTCCTGCACAAAGAGGCCCTCTGCACCTACAGCAAATACGAAACATCCTTCAAGATTCTTTACAATATGGCCAGGCTTGCCCCGGCCCTTGGCCTGGCGGGGACCGTCGTTAATCTCATTCGCATCTTCGGGCACATCAGCAATCCCCAATTTCTGATCGGATATATGGCGATAGCGCTTTTGAGCACGTTTTACGGTGTCGTCCTGGCCAATATCTGTTTCGTGCCCCTGTCCAACAAGCTCAGGGAATTCATGGACCAGGAGGTCCTGCAGATGGATATGATTCACGAGGGGATCCTGGATCTCTATGACCGGGAGCCCCCGAGGGCGATCCATTACAAATTGGAGACGCTCGCCTCGTCCATGGAAACATCAGCGCGAAGACCTATCCGGCCCCAGCTCGTACTGCGGCCCCCCTATGAGCAACCCGTTGAAATCAAGACATGAAGGATTCGTCTGACAGCCCCCTGATGCATGAAAATCCCTCAAACCGGGCGCTTTTTAAAAAAGCGGCCAGTCCGCTGCGCCTTCGCAAGAAATCGCTCCAGACCGATGCCGGAAACGAAATCTGGCTTATCACACTGAGCGATCTTCTAATGCTGCTGATGATATTTTTTGTCCTCCTTTTCGGAATGACCCTGTATCAGCAGAAACAGACGGAGGCCTCTCAGGATGCGACCGCAAAACCCGCCATACTGCTCCCCGTCGCGGAGTCACAGCCGTCCGCGCAGGCCGCTTCTTTCGACCTATCCGCGAAAGAGACAACGGCCACCCTGGAATCCGATCTCCAGAGAATTCTGGGTGACAATGAAGGCCTGGAGGGTGTAACGGTGCGGCGTCGTTCTCAATTCGTCATCCTGACCTTTCCGGAACGTATCATGTTCGACTCCGGGCAGGCCCAGCTGGAATTATCCGTTCAACCCCTCTTGGAAAAGGTAGCCGCTTTCATCCTGTGTCATCCTGATCTGCTGGTGGAGGTACAGGGCCATACCGATGACAGGCCGATCAGCAATCAGCGCTATCCCTCCAACTGGGAACTCTCCGCCGACCGGGCTACACAGGTCGCCAAGGCCCTGATCGAGATGGGTATCCATCCGGCAAGGATATCCGTGAGGGGATTCGGCGAGTACCAGTCCCTGCATCCGAATGACAGCGATCTCCACAGGCTTCAGAACCGCCGGGTGGAAATCCAATTCTCCCCGATCCTATCCAATTCTTAAAGGCGTCCCGTCGAGGGGTAAAAAAAAAGACAGGCTACTTTTTTAGTTCAAAAATAAAAAGGCCTCGCCGCAGATAGGCCTTCGTGTTTAATAATTTTCGTGGATGTACATGGAAATTTAACCTACTTGCACAATTTAAGAAGAAAATAGGAATCTTCTCACGGGAAAAGTAGCCTGTCCCCTTTTCGTCCCCTTTTCAAATACTGATCATAACGACTACAGAAATTCAAAAGCCCCGGGGGCATCAACTTCCGGGGCTTTTTATTTGCCCGCGTTAACAACAAATTCATCAATTAATAAATTGATGGGGTCAGGTCTTGTATTTCAACATGTCCTTTTCAACCTGGACCACTATGCGGCTGATCGATGTGTATTTATGGGCAATGCCATTAAACCTCATCATAACTGTCGCTTCGCTCACTTCGCGCTTCCCGGGCAGATGACCCGGTCCCCGAGATTCAGGCGAGTTGCAGCGCAGACTTCACCTCGTTCAGGAAGGACTGTTCGGCACTACTCACCCGGACGCCGCCGAATCCGAGAAACCCGCCTTCTTTGGACGCATTCGCCGCTTTCTCCGCCACAGTCATGATCATCTGCTTGTAAGCCTTTGCCTCCTCGGGTGTAGCCTTGCCGTTCACCAGGTTCGCCACCGCCTTGATGCGCTCAAGCACGGCGGCCTTGAGGTTTGCCATCTGCTGTTCACGGGTACCCTCACCGAGCAGTGTCTTCGGGTCAGGCAATCCGGGTATGCTCTTGTCCGCCATTATCGCGCCCAGGAGCTCGAGCTTTGAGCCCTGCTGGAGCGCCTCCATCACCCCTGTCATTCCGGCCGCGGCTTCCTTGATGGAGCCGAAGATGCCGCTCGGATCGGCGGCGGAGACGCCACCTGTGACGAGCGAAGGCACGATCCTGAGAAGAGTCCATTCCTCTGTTGTAAATGCATCTTTTGTGGCCATTTTATTTATCTCCTTTCTCTGATTTGTTAAAAAACAAACATCAGGTTGCCCGTCCAGCCCGTGCTGTGAACCCACCGGTCCCAACGATAGAGACTATTGAGTTATCTCTTTTTTGGCCTGGCGTCTTCACATACCATTTTCATCAATGATTCCACCGCTGAGTCTGGAGCAGCATACCCCCAAACCGTTTTATCGGCTTTATACATATCCAAAACACGTCCATCACTCGCATGATGACGGCCTTCAGTTATTGTAAATATTTCATCGACACAATTTATTAACCACAAGTTTTGTGTTTCGCTTAATCGCTCAAACCCAGTAGTCGAATATCCGTCCTTTTTATAATCGGATATTTTTCGTGTTCGTCCTTCATCACTGTAGACCACCTTCGTCCATACCCTGATAACATTCTTAGAGACGTTGCGAATACTGGCCTTGTCGTAAAAATACTTGTCACCGGGTGAACCGGTCCCGTAATAAACCCAATCCGAGCCTCCGGCAACATTCGGAAACCCGGTAAAGAAAATGATGGCAACGATGAAGCCGCAAAGCACAGATAATCCTTTGCCAGCCATAATTGCTTCCCCTTTTTCCATTAATACGAACCCCGCCTCTTGCGAAAAAGAAGGTCTTCAGTCGTTCTGATGTATGAAGAAAAATTTTAGAGATAATCAGGCGTGAATCAGAAACGTATCCCCTGTAATTTCGATAGCACTTTGGAAGTACGGAATCAAGGGCGGCTTTTTGCCTGTCTGCCGATATTGCCGAATAGGGTATCTCTATCGTGATGCTTTCAGCTACAAAGACTTTCTTTTTCAATGGAAAAAGATACAATAATATGAGAAGCGTTTGCAGGTAAGGCGAAACGCAGGTCATGACAATCACCAACTTCGAATGAGACAATATGGAGGGAAGCGATGGTCTACGCAGTCAATGTAATTCAGGGGAACATGATTATTGCCGTTGCGGCGATTCTGGTTATTCTTGGCCTTTTGAGCTGCGAAAACGAAGTCTATCTTCAAAGCAACGTGGTAGACCTGACAAGGATCGTAGCCAGCAGCATCGCGGACAAGAAATTCAATGTTGCGAGATTTGAGACTTTCGGTCCGCAACCGGAACAGATCTATGGTTATGTTCTTTACGAGGACGATGCTGATGTGCGAACGACCGGCGCCCCCCTGGCAAAACTGGGCAAGATGAATTTGAAAGAAGTCCTCGATGATTACGACAGGACGCGGCGGGCCACGGGCTGGTATAGAGCGAGCAGCCCGGTCATCAGGGAGGTGTTCCGGAGCGGGAGTCTCATCGCCTTGACCGCAAGCGACAACATGCTGGATGTCCATCTCTGGGAGGACAAAGCGCTGAGCAACAGGGAAAACAAGGTCATTATTATTCTGACCTACGATGATCGCAGGATAGCGGATAGAGCCGCAAAGCCCGGTGTTTGAGAATAAACAAACGCAGCTTATCGCTACATTTTCATCCTTAGCAAAAAAAGAATCTACTGATACTATTGTTTGTATATGATTACAAACTATAGTATGTATTTTCTACATGAATCCAGCCATTGGCAAATGCCGACAGAAAAGGAGGGGACGAGATGGACGGAAAATTTGAGGTATACAAGGACAAAGCGGGCAAGTTCAGATATCGATTAAGATCGGCAAACGGCAAAACAATTATGGTCGGCCAGGGCTATAGCTCCAAGGCTGCGTGCCTTAAAGGCATTGCGTCTGTGAAGAAAAATTCGCAGAAGGCTTCTAATTTTCAGGTGTATCAGAATAAGAGCGGCGGTTACAGTTTCAGGTTGATAGCGCCGGAGAACAAGGAAATCATCGGAACCGGGCAATCCTACACATCGAGCAGCGGATGCCGAAAGGGGGTTGCGTCGGTGAGCAAGAAAAACGCCAGGGCCGCAAAAATTGTCGATGTAGACTGAGAGGTACCGCAGGAACCAGGAGGATATTAAAAGATTGACAGTTACTCATATCAATCAAAAGGCAGAGTCAAATTGACTCTGCCTTTTTTATCGCCTGCGATGCACACTTACCGATGCAAATTTTGTATAAGCTAAAAATAGGGGACAGGCTACTTTTTTCTTCAGTAAAAAATGGAAAGATTACCTTATAATTCAGGACCTGATATTACGAAAAAGGCTGCACACAGCAGAGAGTATAATTTATAGGGTCTCTATGGACCAACCGCCTAAGCGGACCGTGATCATTCCCGAAGGAATGTCACAAACTCTTCTGCAGGAGGTGCAGCCATATATCTAAATTTATATTAATATAAAAGCTATGCTGTTGCAATAAAGATAAACCAGCAGCGGATTTTAGCGGATTTTGGGGTCAGGTCTTGTATTTCAACATTTCTTTTTCAACCTGGACCACGATGCGGCTGATAGAAGCATAGTGCATGTTCAGGAAGTCCCCGATTTCCTGCAACCTGTATCCCTGCTCGACATGCGCCGCGTAAATGGTCCTGTTGCGCTTCTGCCGGTCTGTCCTTATCTCCCCCAAAAATAACCGGCTCAATGCCACTCGGCTTGCGAACCTCTGTTTTCTGGGAACCTCACGCAAGAAGCCGATGCCCGAGATGTGCTTGGAAATGCTCTGAACAAAATCATCATCCCCCAGATATATCTGGCCCTTCAGGTCCTCCCACGGCGATTTCTTAAGATTATTCCCGGCTCTCACAAAATCAGCAAAACGCCTTTGAGCTGTCCTCCTTTCCTCTCCAAATTGACCCAGCAGCCAGTCCGGGGTCAGGAACTCCGGGGTCACGGTCTTCCCGATGGTCGCCCGGTAGCTGCTCCAGGTGTAACCTTCAGGGGTTTCGGCAATGCCTGCGCGGACTGGATTCAGCATCATGTAACGGGCAAGCTCCAAAAGATATTCATCCTTGTCCACGAGGATCGCCTTATATCGTCCCTGGAGAAGATGACCGGTCTTCTGGTGTCTGTAATTATTTTGTTGCGTATAGATGCCATTCAATTGTCTCATCCCCCGGGATAGGTTGGCATCGGGAGTTTCGACCAGCAGATGATAATGATCGCCCATGAGACAATAGGCGTGGCAGAACCAGTTGAACCGCTTCAAAACGAAACCGAGGATACGCAGAAAGGTCTTGCAGTCAATATCATCTGCAAAAATCGTGGCCTTTGCGTTTCCGCGTGATGTGACATGGTACAGGGCGCCGGGATATTCTATGCGGAGGGGTCGAGCCATAATGGAAACATATCAGAAATCATGTTGAAATACAAGACCTGACCCTCTTTTCTATGATTTCTGTGTCTATTTTAAGCTCGCAGCACACTTGCATTTTGTAGATTTTACAGGGTCGCTACGAAAAAAGTATTACTTGCCCTTCCCTTCTAATGCTTTTTTCTTAGATTTGGTTGCGCAAAAATAAGCTTGTGAATTAACCCTTCTACCTATTGAAAATTCCATTGTGTTATGTATTTGAATAGCAAGTATCTGCATAACGGGTTTTCTAAAAATGGGGATCTCGACATCTGGAAAAAATGGAGGATATAGCATGACGACAAAGCCACGTCATCATAAATGGAAAAGGTATCACGAATCAGGAGTCAGCCTTATAGCTGCCCTTGTGATTTTATGCCTGTTACTGGCGGTCTCTGCCTGCGATTCCACCCCAAAGAAAGACACAAAGGGCTCATACGGTTTCATAAGCCCGACCTTTTCGCCCGACAACAAAAAAATCATCCTTGCCTTCTGTGATGAGTCACGTGGGTATGACGCTTGCGATATTACGACCTACGATTTGTCCAATGGTGATGTTCAGAGATGGAAACCCACAGCAAACCGTTTTAACGTTGCCCCTATCTATTCCCCTGATGGCACAAAGATCGCGTTCTCCGCAGGCGATGGGGATGAGAGAAACATTTTTGTCATGTCCTCTAACGGGGATAATGTGAGGCAGCTAACCTTCAGAAAAAAGGGAGCAAGCGACAAAACGGAAGTCAAGATCGATGGAGTTTCGACTTTTTCTCCTGACGGAGAGAGTGTTATTTTTAAACGTTCCGAACTCAAGCGGGAGAGGACCTTCGGGAGAGGCGAGATGTTCTCGCACTGGGATGCCTATGAAGTGGATTTAAAAACAGGCACGGAGCGTAAGCTAACGAATTATGAATTTTACATGATGTCGAGGCCCTACTATCTGCCGGACGGAAAACATTTTATCTTCTCGGGTGACGGACCGGAGGTGGCCGATTTGAGCTTCAACGACAGGTACGAGAAGACCTACCGGGAAAACAGGATATTTATCATGGACGGAAAGGAAAATGAGCTTAAGCCCGCTTTCCAGAACGGCTGGCACTCCAGCGATCCTGCGGTAGCCCGGGACGGCACAGTCCTTTTTACCTCGATCACCAACAAGATGGACGGTATTGGAGGACCATACAACTACGATCTCTTTATCAAAAAAGGCTCTGAGGTCAAACGTCTTACGAACATGAAGGCGATGATTGCCGAATCGGCCATTTCCTACGACGGAACCAGAGTAGTTTTCATCGCTGACATTGACCCGGAGCGCAAAGGAGGACCGACCCTGTGGGTCATGAACGGCAATGGAAGCGATCTCAAGCAGATCAAATTGCCGAGGGACCGCCTGTGGCAGCTGGGAGCGGGGTAAATAGGGGACAGGCTACTTTTTTTCTTCCTTGATACTTGCAGCATTCATTTATATTTGTTGCTTTGGCAGCGTCACTACGAAAAAAGTATTACCTGCCCTTCTTGTCTAATGCTTTTTTCTTAGATTTGGTTGCGCAAAAATAAGCTTGTGAATTAACCCTTCTACCTATTGAAAATTCCATTGTGTTATGTATTTGAATAGCAAGTATCTGCATAACGGGTTTTCTAAAAATGGGGATCTCGACATCTGGAAAAAATGGAGGATATAGCATGACGACAAAGCCACGTCATCATAAATGGAAAAGGTATCACGAATCAGGAGTCAGCCTTATAGCTGCCCTTGTGATTTTATGCCTGTTACTGGCGGTCTCTGCCTGCGATTCCACCCCAAAGAAAGACACAAAGGGCTCATACGGTTTCATAAGTCCGACATTTTCGCCCGACAATAAAAAACTCATCCTTGCCTTTTGTGACGAGTCCCGCGGGTATGATGCATGCGATGTCGTGACCTACGACCTCTCCAATGGCGATGTTCATAGATGGAAACCCACGAAAAGCCGTCTGCATGGAGCACCCATTTACTCTCCTGATGGCACAAAGATCGCTTTTGTCGACGGCGAGGGGGATGTTGCAAATGTATTTGTTATGTCATCCGGCGGGGATGATGTGAGGCAGCTCACTTTCGAAAAAAAAGGAGCGACCGGCAAAACTGCGGTCAAGCTTGATGCCATGCCGACCTTTTCTCCCGACGGGGAGCGAATTATATTTAAACGTTCTGAAAACAAGCGGGAGAGGACCTTCGGGCGAGGTGAGATGTTCTCTCACTGGGATGCCTACGAAGTGGATTTAAAAACAGGCACGGAACGGAAGCTTACGGATTATAAATTCTACATGATGTCAAGACCTTATTATCTGCCGGATGGGAAACATTTCATCTTCTCGGGCGACGGGCCGAAGGTGGAGGACCTGAGTTTCAGCGACAGGTACGAGAAGACCTACCAAGAAAACAGGATCTTTATCATGGATGGAAAGGAAAATGATCTGAAACCCGCTTTCCAGAACGGCTGGTATTCCAACAAGCCGGCCGTTTCGCGGGACAGCACTGTTCTTTTTACCTCGATCACCAACAAAATGGACGGTATCGGCGGACCATACAACTACGACCTCTTTATAAAAAAGGGCTCTCAGATTACGCGCCTGACTAACATGAAGGCGATGATTGCTGAATCTGCCATTTCCTACGACGGAACCAGAGTAGTTTTCATCGCTGACATTGACCCGGAGCGCAAAGGAGGACCGACCCTGTGGGTCATGAACGGCGATGGAAGCGATCTCAAGCAGATCAAATTGCCGAGGGACCGCCTGTGGCAGATGGGAGCGGAAAAGACCATTAAATGATCGGGAAAGTTCAACCTTGAATTCATAAGGGGGGAAGAAATGGACTATTGGAAGATCATACCCAGATATGGCGAATACGGGGGGCCTGGCCATAAAGGGCAGCGAAGAAATGATGATGGTACATTGTGGATAGATCCCGACACACGCAAGACCCACGATTATTATTATGACCCGAAGGATGACCTTGACTGGTGCTTCTACAGGCATGACAAGGCCTATGATGCGGCGGGAGAACTCGCAAAACAGGGCAAGTTACAGGAGGCCCAGTGGGCGCGAATGGTGGCGGATACCAGGCTAATCGATGAAGTTATTACCCTCAACCCAAATAGTCCGGACTTTCCCTTTCTTAAACCCAACTGGAATGCGGCGTATGCTGCAGGTTACGCAGTCGCGTGCACTATTGTTTTCAATCCATTACTTTTAACCGAGCATGTCTATAATACTTTTTTCACATATACGGATTGCTATGATCATATCAAGAGATACTACGCAAACGCGGCGACGGCACAAAATCCACAGCAGGATCCCCTCTTTCTCGATCTTGATGGGGACGGTATAGAAACCATCGGTCCCGGGACCTATGCCTTCTTCGACCACGATGGAAACGGTTTCGCCGAGAAAACCGGCTGGGTTGCGCCGGATGATGGGCTTCTGGTTTGGGATCGGAATGGTGACGGTGTCATCAACAGCGGTAAGGAGCTATTCGGGGATCAGACAATCCTTAAGAACGGCAACATGGCTTCCGGCGGTTTCCAGGCATTGGCTGATATCGACGATAACGGAGACGGAAGAATTGATTCTTTTGATGGGGCGTGGTCCCAGCTCAGGGTTTGGCGTGATCTCGACTCGAACGGTATATCCGGATCGGATGAACTTTACACGCTAGATGAACTTGGCATAAGAGCATTGAATACAGATTACACAGACACTGCAACTGGCGACGGAATAGGTAACACAAAGATCCAGACGGGATCCTATGAGAGAACGGACGGTTCAATAAGCGAGATGGGCGCTTTTCTTCTCCAGAGAGACACCCTCTTCACACTGGCCGTGGATTGGCTTCCGGAGCCGGCTGAATTGGAAATGCTTCCTGATTTGAGGGGCACTG
>CAZJPV010000017.1:0-44130 GCA_964547985.1 uncultured Syntrophaceae bacterium | reverse complement strand
GAAAAAATCACGCAGATTCTTGGAATGACTTCTCAACAGGTTACTTCTATAAAATAATAATCACCAACAGTCAATGATTTACATCAACCCAATGATGGCTTTCCCCTTTGTGTCCCCCTGTCCCTGGCCTGTATCCTCGTTGCGCTTTTTCGCCGTTTCCATATCCTGAATCACGAAATGCCGCTCGAAGAGGCTCTCGCAAGCCTTACCCTGCTGACCTTCGGAAAATAGAAGAAGCCAATGGTGAAGGCCCCAAACGGAATGACCCATCCTATTTCATTTCTCAAGATAAAAGAGCCCCGAATCTTTGAACGACCGGGGCTCTCTGACCAGCTCAACACCTCATTCAGATAAGAGTTCTTTGGTGCTTTCTTATTTTTTCTTCTTAGCAACCTTCTTCTTTGGTTTCGCTTTTGCCTTCTTCACCACTTTCTTTGCCGGTTTTTTCTTGGCTACTTTTTTCGCACCCGCCTTTTTCTTTGCTTTCATTAGCGCCTTTCCTTTCTTCATTGGAATGTCACAACAAATGATTTCCCCAACCGCGTAGTCACCCGTCTCGTCAACGGCGACTACAAGGCCACATACATCGCAGGTGAATGTATCACCTTTCCTTGTTTTAGCCATACGGTCCTCGTCTGTTGCGTGCTGTGGAATTTTTAGCCGAAATAAAATTACATTTCAAGCTTTTTCTGCAAAAATAAATTTTTTTATTTCTCTCTTACTCGAACGACCGTCTCTCTGTTTTGATAAAAAAATATTTCAACGGCTGAGTAGAACCATGCCGCCGCCGCACCTGTAAAACACGGCGCTACCGCTGACCATCGATGCTTCTATTTCTTAAACAGAGAGTCAAGCTGGCCTTTGAGGTCAGATTTTTTGTCCTGCGTATGCATGTTGCGTGAGGAATCCCGGAAGAGAAAATAATCGCAATAGTTGCTCCGCTCTTTTTCAAGAACCCTCTCGGCCTGAATCTCACGGCACTGGTTATAGGAGCCCGTGTCATAGAACGCGCAGTTCTTGCAGCTCTTGAGATCGGTACCGCAGGACGGGCAGGTCTCTGCCCGTCCCACCCTGTCCGTGATACCCAGTTCCTTTTGACATCGATGACATCTTTTCACGATGGATCCTCGTACCTGAAATGACCACAGGGCCCCTTTTTATTTCCTGCCCTGACGACGCAACAACGACGCGATGGAAATTGCATCACCACGTTTTTTTCTGTGACGGTTGGTGCAGGAGGGCGTACAGAAAATTTCTCATGGCCTGCCAGGAACGCCTATCAGACCTTTCCTGGTATGCGACGCCCTTTGCCTTGTCGCTTCCCGCATCGGGGTTCGTAAAGCTGTGCACCGCCCCCCCGTAGAATATCATTTGCCAGTCCACGCCCGCCTGACTCATTTCATCCTGAAATTTCCTGACCTCTTCCGGAGGCACATGGGGATCATCGGCCCCGTGTAGCACGAGGACACTGGCCTTCATGTTCTTCGCATCGGCAGGATCCTCCGTGCCCAGCCCGCCATGAAAGCTCACGACACCTCTCACCTCGGAGCCGCTCCTGGCAAGCTCCAGGACCGTTGTCCCTCCGAAACAGTACCCGATGGCAGCCAGACGCTTGCCGTCCGTCTGTTTCAGTGATTTTAATTTTGCGAGTCCCGCCCTGGCCCGGCCCCGGAGAAGTTCAGGCTCCTTCTTATACTTTCCCGATATCGCCGCCGCTTCCTGGAAATCCGTTGGCCGGACACCCTTGCCGTATATGTCGGCCGCAAAAGCCACGTAACCAAGCCTCGCTAAATTTTCAGTCCTTTCTCTGATAAAATCATTGATCCCCCACCACTCGTGCACGACGAGCACGCCCGGTCGTTTTCCCTTGAAGGCATCATCGTAGGCGAGATACCCCTGCAGGACGACGCCGCCGTGCCGGTACTCCACAACCTGTGTTTGAAGCCTCGCCTCCGACGTCGCGGCGAAGCACAGGATCAACATCACGGCAAACATCAACTGTTTTACATGTTTCATAACAGCCCTCCATCATGGTATCGGACGCTCGGTCCGTTGCGCGCTGAACCCTTCATCGAAACGCAGCCGTGACGCCTGCGTTTTTCCTTTTTCGAACGCGCTTGTCGATCTCGACAACCACAATGATCGTCAAACTCATGAACACTATCCTCATCCAATCATCCCCGTTTAGCGGTTCCATTCGCAGGAGCCACTGCAGTGAAGGCAGGTAGATGGCCGCAAGATGAACGAAGAACGCCGCCAGAAGACCGTAAAAAAGAAAAGGGTTTGAAAAGAAGGGGATCCTGAAAACGGATTTCGTCTCGGACCGGCTGTTCCAGGCCTGGAAAAACTGAAAAATAACCATCGTCGTCACGGCAACGGTCCTTGCTTTATCCAGAGACAGCCCACTGTCAAGAACATGAGCGAAATTGTAAACGATACCGATGGAAATCAGCAAACCCACGATAACAGTTCTCTGAACCAGCACGGAAGACATCACGCCCTCTTTGGGTGAGAAGGGAGGTCTTCTGACGATGTCCTTTTCGCCGGGCTCGAAAGCCAGAGCGACATCCTGGATGCCGTTCGTGACAAGGTTGATCCAGAGCAACTGGGAGGGCAGATAGGGAATGGGGATGCCCATTACGAGAGTGCCCACGATGGAGCCAATCGCCGCAACACCGGTCGGAATGAGAAAAAAAACGACTTTTCGAATGTTTTCGAAGACGATACGACCATCCTCGACGGCCTTGAAGATCGTTGCGAAATTGTCGTCAAGGATAATCATGTCGGAGGCCTCCTTCGCCACGTCCGTCCCTTTCTTTCCCATGGCGACACCAATATGGGCCGCCTTGAGGGCAGGCGCATCGTTCACACCATCGCCCGTCACCGCCACGATCTCCCCCTGGTTCATCATCAGCCGGACGATCCGCAGTTTCTGATCCGGGGCGACTCTCGCATAGACTGAAACCTCCCGGACATGCCGGCTCAGATCATCATCGCTCATTTCCATGAGATCCCTGCCGGTCAGGACGCGGTCATTTTCCCGTGCGATTCCCACCTGCCTGCCGATGGCAAGGGCCGTCGTGGGGTGATCGCCGGTAATCATGACAACCCTGATCCCCGCTTGACGACAGCCCTTGACCGCCGACACGACCTCTTCCCTCGGGGGATCGATCATCCCCTGGATGCCGGCGAGAACAAGATCACCTTCCACATCCCGATGGACAAGCGTGTCAAGCCCCGCGGGGGCCTTCTTGTATGCCATGGCCAGCACCCGCATCCCTTCCGTGGCAAAGAGATGGGACGTTCGCAGGATTTCTTCCGTTCCGAGGCCGTCTTTGGCCATGCAGGTCGTACAGAGTTCGAGGATTTTTTCCGGCGCCCCCTTGACGAAGATGATCCGCTCGTCACCGTAAGCGTGAAGAGTGGCCATGTAACCCCGCTCGGATTCGAAGGGAACCATAGCCAGCTGACGATAGTCGGAACGCTCCCTCTCGGGATGCAGTCCCGCCTTCAGGGCCGAGACGATCAGCGCCCCTTCGGTCGGGTCGCCGTCGACCTTCGTCTCGCCCTCCTCTTCATAAAGCCTCGATTCGTTGCAGAGAAGCCCGATGCGGAAGCACAGGAACAGGTTCTGCCTCTCTTCCTCCTTCGCGACCACCCATTCATGAAGAATTTCACCCGTCGTTTCATACCCGCTTCCGGTCAGGTCGAAGACATGCTCGCCGTCATAGACAACTTTCACCGTCATCTCGTTTTTCGTGAGGGTGCCCGTCTTGTCCGTGCAGATGACCGTCGTGCTCCCCAGCGTTTCAACGGCAGGGAGTTTCCGAATGACGGCATTTCTTCGCGCCATTCTCTGGACCCCGACCGCAAGGGCGATGGTGAGCACGATCGGCAAGCCTTCCGGTATGGCGGCTACGGCGGCGGCAACCATCGTGATAAACATGTCCTTCAACGGCTCGCCGATCAGGACGCCGATTATAAAAAGAAGAATACTCGCTGCGAGGACCACGAGACCGATCTTATTCGAGAACCGGTGGAACTTCACAAGGAGAGGCGCTTTCGCGGTCTGCGTCCCTCGCACTTCTCCGGCAATCCCGCCGAGGACGGTTCGTGATGCCGTTTCCACCACGAAGCCCCGTCCACGGCCGTTTACGACAACGCTTCCCATGAAGACCATGTTTCGCTGATCGCCGGGCGTGAGGTTGGATTCCATGATGATGTCAGAGATTTTTTCGGCGGGAACCGATTCACCCGTCAGCATGGACTCGTCCACTTTCAGTTCCAGAGACGAAAAGATGCGGATATCGGCCGGTACTTTAGACCCTGAGGCGAGAACGACAACATCGCCCGGGACAATATCATCACTGTTCACTTCCCGTTCGTTCCCCTCCCGCAAGACCCTTGCCCTGGGAACGACCATTTTCTTCAGGGCCATCACGCTTTCTTCGGCCCTGTTCTCCTGGATAAAACCGATGACGGCATTGAGAATGAGGACGGCCATAATCACGATCGTGTCCTTGTACTCTTTCAGAAAAAAGGTGACCACGGCGGCCACCAGCAGGATGTAGATCAGCGGACTTGCAAACTGTCTGAGCAAAATAACGAAGGCGCTGACCCTCCTGGCCTCGGGCAGCCGGTTCGGACCGTATTTTTCCAACCGCTGCTTCGCGTCGTCGACATTGAGACCCTCCGCACACGTGTTCAGCTGTTCGGCGATTTTATCAATGGACCATTGATACCACTGCGAGGAATTCATAAACCACTGACTCCTGATGGAATTCTGATGGTGCTTTGCGTTCGAACCTTGGACTGGCTGAGTGCCGGCTCTCACGCCTGCGTGTCCCCATTATAGGGGCTGCGCCTCCCTCAGTCAAACGTATTTCGGTTTTCCCTCTATCGGGCTGTGTGTTGTCTTTTTTCCCTGGACCCGTTCCGTGATCCATCGGTGTTCTCTTCCTTCCGTTCCCATGACGTGCATCAAGTTCACCTTATTTTTAGTCTTTATTTATCGGCCGTGTTTGTAGTAGATTTCTTATCATTCGCCACGGCCGGCATCAACGGATCGGCAATACGATTTCCGAGCACGGGGGGGATATCATGCTCATCGGAGTACCTAAAGAGATCAAGGATCAGGAATACCGGGTCGCCATGACGCCCGGGGGCATCCGCCAGCTGATCGAATACGGGCATGGTGTCTTCGTCCAGTCGGGCGCGGGGCTTGGCAGCGGTTTTTCAGACGAGCAGTACCGGTCTGCGGGTGCAAAGATCGTCCCGTCCGCTTCCGATGCGTGGAAGGCCGAGATCGTTGTCAAGGTGAAGGAACCACAGCAGGAAGAATACGAGTTTCTCCATCCGGACCTGATTCTCTTCACCTATCTCCATCTCGCGGTGGAGAGAGACCTGACCCTGGAAATGATGAAGCGCGGATTGACGGGCATCGCCTACGAAACAGTGGAACAACCCGATGGTCAACTGCCCCTTCTGAAACCCATGAGCGAGGTTGCAGGACGGCTCGCCGTACAGATCGGCGCTCATTATCTCGAAAAGGTTCACGGCGGAGCGGGTAAATTGGTGGGGGGCGTACCGGGGGTCGAGCCTTCTGTGGTCACCATCATCGGAGCAGGAACGGTCTCCGCCAATGCAGCGCGCATCGCTCTGGGCATGGAGGCCGAGGTCATCGTCCTGGATGTGAACATCGATCGTCTCGTTCACCTGGAAGAAACCCTCCAGGGCCGCCTTAAGACGCTGAGCTCCAACCCCTTGAACATCGCTGAAGCGGTGAGCCAGGCGGATCTTCTGGTTGGAGCCGTCCTGCTCAAAGGTGCCCGGACCCCAAGGCTCGTGACACGATCCATGATCCGGAGCATGAAACCCGGCAGTGTGGTCGTCGATGTCTCCGTCGATCAGGGCGGATGCATTGAAACGACACGGCCGACAACCCACTCCGACCCTGTCTATCTCGTTGACGGCGTCATCCACTACGGCGTTACGAATATGCCCGGAGCTGTCCCCCGCACAAGTACCCATGCCCTCTCGAATGCCACGCTACCCTATATTGTCAAACTGGCCAACGGGGGGCTGCGCGGGGCCATCAGGGAAGACCACGCCCTGGCCTTGGGTGTGAATATCCATGCAGGCAAAATCACGTACAGGGCCGTCGGGGAAGCCTTTCGTCTGCCTTATACGCCCCTCGAGGAGCTGATATAGCGGCTGGGGACTCCCCGATGTGGATTCGCTGATGGGTTACAAACGATTCTCCTTATGGGACCAGTTGAGCATCCCCCTCTCTCTCGCCGCGATCTTCTATTTTAACTTCCTGTCGAGGATCGTCCTGGGACCCCTCATGCCGCCCATCGAAGAAGACCTTGGCTTTCGTCACGCGGAAGCAGGCTCGATATTTTTCTCGATCTCTTTCGGGTACTGCGTCACGCTCCTTGGATCAGGCTTTTTATCGAAACGACTAACGCACAAGCAGATCATTGTGGCATCGGCCCTGGCCGTAGGCCTTTCTCTCATAGCGGTCGCCGGGAGCCGGACCCTGACGGAGATGCACCTGGCCCTTTTATGCCTCGGCATGTCCGCAGGTTTGTACCTCCCCTCCGGCATGGCGGCGCTTACCGAGGCTGTGCAGGTCAAAAACTGGGGGAAGGCCATCGCCATCCACGAACTCGCCCCGAATCTCGGTTTTGTTTCGGCACCCCTCATTGCCGAATTTATGCTCAGTTTCTGCTCCTGGAGAGATTGCCTCTCGAGACTCGGCATGGCGTCTCTCGCCGCAGGGATTGCATTCGCCATTTTCAGCAAGGGCGGCAAGTTTCGAGGGGAAAGTCCCAGTTTCAAAAATCTTCGGATCATTCTTTCGGAGTCTCACTTCTGGTTCATGACGGCTCTTTTCGGCCTGGCCATCGGTTCCAGCATGGGCATTTTCAAGATGCTCCCCCTCTATCTGGTTGCCGAAAAAGGACTGGAGCGGGGCTGGGCCAATACACTCATCAGCCTGTCCAGGATTTCCAGCCTCTTCACGGCGGTCGTCGCCGGCTGGGTGGCTGATCGTTTGGGAACCAGAAAAACCCTGACCGGCGTCGCCTTCTTCAGCGGGGCGGCCACGGCGCTCATCGGGCTTGCTTCAGATTTCTGGTTGGTTCCCGTTATTTTCCTTCAGCCGGCCCTGATCGTCTGCTTCTTTCCCGTTGGGTTCGCCGTTCTTTCAAGACTGAGTCCGCCACCCCTGAGAAACGTAACCATTTCGCTGACGATCCTGTTCGCCTATCTGGTGGGCGCAGGTGTCGTCCCCGCCGGGATCGGCCTGGCGGGGGAATACGGATCCTTTTCTCCCGCCATATTACTGCTGGGCATCGCCATCATGGGCAGTGTTTTTTTCATCCGCTTCCTGAAGCCCGATGTTTAGAATCCCGGAATGGATTTGAGATAAGAAAAGGGCAGGATGTCCATCATCCTGCCCCTCTGCCCCGCGCATGTTGAACCCTATCAATGCAGGTGCTGTCTCGGCACCTTTCCGAGCGGTGTCCACTCGAACCAGTCGGAGAAATGGAAAAATTTCGCCCACGCATTGATGACGAGGACATCGCCTTCGTGACTGTCCACCTCAATCGGTTTCATCAGGGATATCAGCTCTTCCCCCCTGGCAAAGTACTTTGTAAATCTGTAGGGCTCCGCATAGTTGAGGTCGAATGTTTTTCCCATGACGTTGAAATAGACATAGTTCATGATATTGCAGGCATCGTATATCCGTCCGGGCATGGTTTTTCGGATATCGACGGCAAGCGTGGCGATGGCTTTTTCATTTTGCTCCCCGATGGCCCTCAACTGAATCGGTAACAGATCTGGATACTCCCGGTGGAGCCACTTTTCAATCATGATATCCGAAGGCATCTTCGTCAGCTGGTAAAGCAAGCTTTCGTACCAGAGCATGACAAGGTTCATCAGTTTTTCCGGGGGATAAAATTGATACAGCCATCTGATGTCGGCTTCCACTTCACCGGTATAACTTCCCAGGGTTTTTTGACTCGCCACAGGGATGAGCCTTTTTTCTTCCGGCGCGCTGTAAATCCTCAGGATGTGGCCGCATTCGTTGGCGATGACATGGTTGACGAGTTCATCGTGATCCGTCTTGAAAAAAAGCCGGTGATGCGGTGAGTCCTCACCCGCCATCCTCAACATGGCGAGGACAGGCAGATCTTCCTGCTCGACAAAATCGATGCTTTTACCCGTCAATTCTTTCACGCGCTCCAGGATGGAGCGGACCGCCTGAAGCAATTGAAGTGCCATGGTTTACCTTCACGATGATGGTTAAATAGGACGCCTTGCTGCAGTAATGTCTTAGTTTAATGTGAACAGGTCTTCAGTTCAAGTCATTATTGAGCAAACGATCGTGCCGATGACAATCCTTTTTTGCCGGCGCCTCATTTTAAACCTTTTTCCTTGAAAATTGCCGCGGGGATCATTTATCCTTCAGGCACTCAGATAAATCGATGAATCGAAGCGTTGCAGACTTTTTCCACAGGGAGAAAAGCATTGAATCCGAAAACAAGTTCCCTCCTGACAGACCTCTATCAGTTCACCATGCTTCAGGGTTACCTGGATCGGCAGATGCACGAGACCGGCGTCTTTGAATTCTTCATACGCACTCTGCCCGAGCAAAGGGGATTCTTCATGGCAGCGGGACTTGAAACGGTCATCGAATTTCTCGAAGATTTAAGATATTCCGATGAGGAGCTGAAATACCTTGCGGCGAGCGGCAGATTTTCGAAAGACGTGATCGATTACATCGCGAAGCTCCGTTTCAAAGGGGATCTGGATGCGATGCCGGAGGGCACCATTTTCTTTCCCGACGAACCCATTCTCCGCATTGCGGCCCCCATGCCGGTGGCACAGCTCATCGAAAGCCGTGTGATCAATCTCCTGCACATGCAGACGGTCTTCGCGAGCAAGGCCGCCCGCTGCTTCCTTGCCGCCGACGGTCGTGCCGGACTCATTGATTTCGGGCTCCGGCGCGCTCACGGCGCGGAAGCAGGCCTCTACGCCGCCCGCTCCTCTTATATCGCGGGGTTCGACGGCACTTCGACGGTGCTCGCGGAACACCTCTTCGGCATCCCTGCATTTGGAACCATGGCCCACTCCTTCATCGAGGCCCATGATGACGAGAAGGAAGCCTTTATCCATTTCGCAGAATCCAATCCCCGGGTCGTGACCCTCCTGATTGACACCTACGACACCCTAGCCGGTGCCGGAAAAGTCGTCGCAATCAAGGAAACCCTGGATAAGAAAGGAATCACCATCAGGGGGGTGCGACTCGACAGCGGGGATCTGCTCGATCTGTCCAGGAAGGTCCGCGTGATCTTTGATCAATCGGGGCTCAGGGATGTTCGCATCTTTGTGAGCGGCCATATCGATGAATACGCGATACGCGATCTTCTCTCCGCCGGTGCGCCCATTAACGCCTTCGGTGTTGGGACGAAACTCGATACCTCGGCCGACATTCCCTACTTCGACTGTGCGTACAAACTCATGGAGTATGCCGGGCAACCCCGGCTCAAGAAATCCGAAGGAAAGGCAACCTGGCCCGGTCGGAAACAGGTTTTCAGACACTACAGGGGCAGTGAAATGGTCAGGGACATGCTGACGCTGGAAGGCGACCGCCAGGACGGAGTGCCCCTCATAAAGCCCTTCATGAGGGGTGGTCAAAGACTCGAAAGGCCCGCACGCTTGAAGGACATCCGGGATCACGCACTCCTTGAGATTGCAGCTCTCCCCGAATACCTCAAGGGTCTTGCCCTCACGCCCCCCTACCCCGTGGATATTTCCCCGGCTCTTAGACGGTTGAAGGCAGAGATTGAAAAAAAATTAGGCTGAAGACTGAAAACAAACCTCCAGCCCATTTCCCTCGGCAGATTCTTTTTCTACATCAATTCCTTTTCGGTCTGATCGACGGCCCGGTCAATTTCCGCTTTCAATCCAGCAGGCAGCCCGGGGATGTCCACGGACAGAAACCCTCTCACGATGGTTGCCGTTGCTTCGTCTTCCGTCAGTCCCCGGGACATGAGATAGAGAATCTCCTCCTGGGCGATCTTGCCCACGGCCGCCTCATGGGACATCTCGACACCGTCGATGGTGCCCCTCAGCTCGGGAATGGCATGGATCACCCCGCCCTTGAGCATGAGCCCCCGGCATTCCAGGTGGGCCTTGATGCCCGGGACCTCCCCGACCAGGTCCCCGCGGGAAATGATCGTCCCGCCGTTGCTGATGGCCCGGGCAATGATCTCGGCCCTCGTATCCTCGGCCTTCAGAAGCACCCGGCCCCCGACGTCCAGTTCACTCCCCGGATTGCCCACGAGGAGACTATAAAATCTCGAAACGGCACCTTTGCCCACCAGGTGAATGGTGGGATACATCTGGAGAGATTTCACGGGCTTCATGCAGATGTAATTGTTGAGAAAAAGCCCGCCTTCCTCGACCATCCCCACGGACCTCGGTCGGACTATCATTTCTTCAGCCCAGTGGTGGATCATCGTAAAACTCAGTTTGGCGTTCTTCTTGACGAAAAATTCGGAAATCCCCACGTGAAGCCCCCTCCGCAGATGCGGCGCCGCAGCGCATCCGGTGATGACGTGGAGCTCGGAGCCCTCCTCGGCGATGATGAGGTTGTGCACGTACTGGCTCAAATTTTCTTTATCCAGATAAAGGCAGGCCTGGACAGGATAGATGACCCTGCTTCCCGGAAGGGCTCGAATGACGTATCCGTCGTGCAGCTCGAGCTGCGCTTTGGCCGTGTACTTGTCGGCGTCCACCGAAACCAGCTTCCAATAATAGTCGTGAATCCAGCTGCATTCCTTCAGCGCCCTTTTGATGGGGATCACCTCCAGCCCCTCCTGCTTGGAACGGGAAAAAATGGCCGCCGTGTCCATCTGGATGTAACTGCCCGACCGCCCGGCTTCCTGCGCATCAATGCCCGCCTTGATCATCTGCTTGCGATCCTCATCGGAAAGCTGGCTCAGACTGTCCAGGGCGCCGTGCTTCACCGGCTCCGCCGTGAAAGTGGACAGGTCCACATCCGGTCCCAGAGTTGCCTTCTTTTCCTTTGCCTTCAGGGCTCTCTCGTCTACGTCGCGCATCGCACACACTCCTCATATCCCATTGTTTTAATGCACCTGAAGATTTCCGTCGGGTTAATGCTGCATGTCAGGACCCCGTCGAATAGAACCTGCCCTTTGTCAGCCGAAACGTAATCCAGTATGAATCCCGTGTGGGTGATAATCAAACCCATCTTCACCCGTTCCAGTTTCTGCTGCTTGAGGGATTTTGCACCTTCGTGTTCGACATCCCTCTGGAGCAGTCGGCTGATCATATTCCCGATAAGCGATATGTTCTCGAGATCCACGCCCGACTCCGGTTCATCAAAAAGAAGCAGCTCCGGATTCTGTGCCATGAGCTGAAGCAGCTCCGACCGCTTGATCTCCCCACCCGAGAACCCTACGTTGATGTCCCGCTCCAGAAAATCACTGAAGTTGACCTGACGGGCCAGGCCTTCCACGTCGACCTTTTCCCCGGTTGCGCAGATCTGTACCATCTGGCGGGTTTTAAGGCCGTGGATGGTGGGTGGACGCTGATAGGACATTCCAATCCCCAGCCGCGCCCGTTCATTGACGGGCAGATGGGTAATGTCGACGTCCTTGAACCAGATCTCCCCGGAAACGACCCTGTACTGGGGGTATCCCATGATCGTCATCAGGAGAGACGTTTTGCCTGAACCGTTCGGGCCGAAGAGGATGTGGGTCTCCCCCGGCTTGATTTCCAAGTCAATATGACTCAGAACCTCTTTATCCCCGATTTGGACTTGAAGATCTTCAATTCTTAACATCGTGCACTCCTGTCGAAATATTTTTTGATGGATCGAGCAAAAAGATTATGTTTAGGCCTTCTTCCCTTCGTGGGTCTCAACGACCTTCTGGTATTTCTCGTGGATCATCTTCCGATCGAACTCCCAGAATTCCCCGAGCATGATATCCTGCTCTTCCTTGCTGAAATAATCCAGACAGGGGAAAAAGAAGTGTTTGTCCTCCTTTTCGATGTGGGCGGGGTAAAATTTTATCAGTGTCTCGAGACAGTTGAGTGCATCCTCCAGGGCCGTGGCATCCCCCTTGACGTACCTGGACCCGGCCTCATTCAGTTTCCCGACGACGCTCCGCGCATAGATGTGTTCTTCAACGAGTTCGTCCATGATCCTCTTTTGCCCGGCGGAAAGCTTTTTACGTTCGAGATCTCTGAAAAGTATGTCCTCCTCTTTCCCGTGGTGCGTCCGGTCCGCATAGGTCCTGAAAAAATCCACGCAGGTATTTATGAAAACCGCATCGACCTTCCTTGTGTCGGCCATCTTTCTGATTTCATCACCCATGATGCGGACCATCCGCTCAATGAGCCTGTGCTCGATCATCAGGGGACCTATCGGCTTCATCACCCTCCCTCCTTTCGAGCTTGACTAAAAAGATTCCCGGTCTTATAAAGCTGAAACGTCTCGTGCAAAAAACAAGGAAGATGTAACTGATTTGCGTGTATCCGCTGAGTTCATATTGAACGTCGGGGACGACCCTTCTCAGCGAAAATTCTCGATCCGCTATACACTGAATAAGCATCGCGACGAGCCTTGTCAAGGAATTCCTCGGTTTCCGGATCGCTGAAGACCACGACGAGATCTCTTCCCTTTTTCTACACGGATTGATTCTGCATGATCCTATCCTTCCGGGATCCGTATAAAGATTCAACTCAGCGATTTCATTAGGCATTATTTAGGAACCTTTTTTTTGCTCATCACATCTCATGCAGGACTGAAAATTTTTCGGTTTTTTTGAAAAAAATGATTGACTTTTTCTGCGCTGAATATAATCAATAACCGATTTTCGCGGTCCGACCAGCCCTCATTTTTTTCCATGAGGACTCATACGTCATCGAGGGGAGAAACATGAGAGTAAAAGTGGATGAAGAACTGTGCATCGGTTGTGAGGCTTGCGTTGAAATTTGTCCTGAAGTCTTCGAAATGCAGGGCGACATAGTCGTCACGAAAATCGAAGACGATATTCCCGATGATCTCGAAGATACGTGCCGGGAAGCCGCTGAAAGTTGTCCCGTCGAGGCGATTCTCGTCGAGGATTAGTATCATCCTTTACGCGCCCAGCCCATTCGCAACAAGGTCGGGTGCCGGAATGCCTTACACAGGCACGGCGGTCGGTCCTTCCGAGATGAAGACGGATCCGTCACACGTCTCGTTCCAGAACAAATGACCTCCGAGCCCGCCCGTCCTTTCAAGCCCCTCAATATTTGAAAACACCTTCATCGTAGATGACGCTCTGGCCGCCGCCGACCAGGTGCGCCGTCACCCGCTTCCGCTCGGTGTTGACAAAATCCCAATGCAGGGCCGAGTCATTGAATCCCAGTTTCTTTTTTTGCTCCCGGTTGAGTTTCGCAGGGTTGCCGTCGTATGTGTCGGAATAAGACGCCCCGACCGCAAGATGACAGTTGCCGTACCGTCCGCCATAATTTTCATCGAAGAGGGTATTGGCCATGAAACGGTTGATTTTCGAGAATCGCCTGTCCGTGAGCGAGAATTCTCCGATCTTGCTGGCCCCGTCATCCATGGCCAGTTGTTTGACGACAAAGTTCTCTCCCACTTCGGCCCTGGCCTTGATCACCTTCCCTTTTTTAAACGTCAGACGGACGCCTCTCACATAATTCCCGGTCCTGAACGAGGGCTGATCGGCATAGTAAATCCCTTCCGACCCCCGCCAGTCGGGCGAGATGAAGATTTCGAAGCTCGGGATGTTATGTCCCGAAATGCCCACCCATCTCCTCCGCTGACCGGGCGTTATATTCAAATCGATGTTTTCAGATTCCACGTGATAATAGCTGACCTTCATGCCGCTGAGCCATCTCTTGATACTGCCCATCTCCCGATAGACGGTTTCCCACTGACGGACGGGATGCTCCACATCCAGATAGCATGCCCTGCTGACCTGCTCCGCATATTCCCTGAGTGAAATCTGTGCAAACCGGGCAAGTTCCTCTGTCGGGCATATGCACAGTGTCCAACCATAGAGACCTGCCTGATCCCGTTTTTCCAAAAGGTCTCTGAGGGGCTTTCGGGCCACGATGGCCTTCGCAATTTTCCGGGGATCGACATCGGCGAGATGAGTCAGCGATTCCGGGGCATAGAGATAAACGCTGCCGTTGAGTTTTGCACAGAGCTCACGGTCGCCGGGCGGCGTAAAAGTGAGTTGGGTCTTGCTCGATTTTTTGTAGAAATGAACCTCCATGCGGGGCGTCAGGCCCGCTCGCATAACCGGGTTAAGTCCCGATGCAAGAAGCTCCGCCTGAACGACCTCCGCCAGAGCCGTTGCCGGCCGGTCATAGCGAACGAGCACAATATCGTTTTTCTTGTAAGCGTGTTTTCTTGCCCTTCCGAGCCCCCAGACGAGCACACGGGCATATCTCTCGAGCTGTTGATCCGTGAAAATCATAGGCTGTCTTTGACCTCCTTTATCAAAAAATGAGGGGATTAAAAATTTGCCGGTTTGCAGATGATCTCTCTGACCTTCAAATCAAAAAAAGAAAAGCTGTTGGCCGGTTTGATTACCAGGGCTGTATCCGCTCCCTCGCTGGTACCACCTACGGAGATAATGTCCTCGTCTGTTCGAACGAGCCCCGCATCGGCTGCCATGAGCGCAATCTCGATGGCGACCTTTGTCCCCTGCCCGAATGTTCTCAAAGTGTATGCCATGATCTCATCGGCCTGATACGTGCCCAATTTGTTCCGAACGGCACGTCCCACACCGCCGAAGGCGTGCTGGCAGGTCAGGACCTGAACTCCCCCAGCTTGAAGCTCGCGGCGTCTGGATTCCTTCATCTCCTGGGTGTCGGGTTCAGCAAATCCGGTCACATGTGTGACCGCGATCAACCAAATCCCCGGATGGAGAACCTTTAACGCCTCAAGGGCCGTATCACCGCCACAGGTCGCCACGAGAACCTTCCGGATGCCGAGCATTTTCGCCCGCTCGTCCACCGCCTTTAAAACGTTGCCGGTATTGGCGGGGCCGGGTTCCCGGAAGTAACGACAGGGCTTATCCTCATAGGTTGCTTTCTTCGACATGATCTCCTTTTTCCTCATCTTCACGGTTTCCTTCCATGATGATCAGCGCCATCCCCATCGAAACTTTCGTCCGGTACCCGTACTCGGTCTCTTACGCTGACTGGGACGCACAAAAATCTCCCTGGCCACGAATTCATCGAAGGCTACGGTATTTTCATCCACTTTCAGAGTGTAGGATGGCTTTTTCTGAATCAGCTCGATGGGACGGCCGGTCATGACACCGAGGGACGATAAATACGCCAGGCGTGCATTATCTGTCGTCCCGATATAAGCGACGGTCCCCGTCTCTCCCGCCTCGAGTTCGGAGAGAGGGACCACGAGGGGTCGAAGAGAGGTTTCGCCGGATACGCAGCATTCCCCGGGCGGGATGAGCTTGCCGTGCGGACAGTTTCTCGGGTGACCGAGAAGAATGCAGATAGATTCCGCGGCATCCGTATCGAGCATATGTTCATACCGACAGGCGGTTCTTTCCGCCTCCTCCATTTCGAGATTCAAAACGTCGGAAAGAAGTCGCTCCGAAAGCCTCTGGTTTCTGATGAATCTCCGGGCCTCGGTGAAACCCGTTTCCGTCAGTCTGACCTCGTCACCCTCCACCATGAGATAGCCTTCCCGGGTCAGTTCATCCAGACCTTCCCTGTGCCTCATCTTCTTCAGCGGGGCACTGGCGCCCACCTGAGGAACTTCTGCCCTGTTTTCAATCCGCATCCAGATCTCACTGAGGGCCTCCTCCTGTTCCTCGGTCAACGGCGTTTTCTTGTTTTCCATACCCTGGCTCCTCTAAAAATGAACGTTCAGAAGTCTTAAAATGTAATTCAGGACCGTGCCGGCCATGATGGCATAAGCAAAAACGAAGCTCACCAGCAGAAGGGCTACCCGATACCCTCTCTCTTTGAAAATAATGAATACATTCGCAATACAGGGGATAAAGAGCGTCATAACGGACATGCTGACGAAGGCCTGAAGACCGTCCATGATCCCCCGATCGAAAAGGTCAAAAAGTCCTGCGGCCCCGTAGTCCCTCCTCAGGAAACCGATGATGAAGGCCTGCGACGTCTTCTTCGGCAGGTCGAAAAGACCGACGACGACGGGCGAGAAAAGATCGATGAGGCGGGCCAGAAAGCCTGTCACATCGGCGAAAAAGAGAACAGCCGTCCCCAGCAAAAAATAAGGAATGGCCTCCCGGATAAACCACTTGGTGCGAAAGTAGGTCTTGCTCAGGACGTTTTCCAGCCGGGGTATTCTGTATGGCGGCAGTTCAGTGATGAAGAAAGGGGTACCGCCGGGTAGAACCTTCGCAGCGAGGTAGCCAACGATCAGCATCTGAAGTCCGATAAAACAAAGAAAGAGAAAAATGGCGCCGCCCCCGATTTTGGAAAACATTCCCAGAATGACCCCGAGTTGGGCGGAGCAGGGAATTCCCAGCGCGAGCAGCAGTGTGGCGATGATCCGCTCACGGCGCGTTTCGAGGATACGCGTTACCAGTGTGGCCATCGTTCCACAGCCGAGACCGAGAACGACCGGGATAACAGCCCTGCCATTCAGACCCACCAGCGCAAAGGTCTTGTTCAACATGACGGCGAGTCGCGGCAGATACCCCGTGTCCTCCAGGAAAGAGAAAGCGACGAAGAATGCCGCCACAATGGGGAAAACGATGGCCAGCGCGTATGTGAGGCCCATCGTGATTTGACCATATTCGCCGATGAAAAAGTTCCTCACATGCTCTTCGGGGATGTGAGACAGAACCTGTATCACGGGGGGGAGAATCAGACCTTTGAACAGAACGTCCTCAAAGAAATCTACGAGGTATCCCGCCGCGAAGACTCCCACAAACTCATAGAGACCAAAAAGGATGAGGGCCAAGATCAAGAAGCCCCAGACGGGATGCGTTGAAACATATTCCAGCGTCTGCAAAGACCGGGCGGCGAAGGGTTGTTCTTCGCGTTTCGTCAGGCTCTTCTTGATGATCCGGTCCACATGGGCCGCCCGTTTTTCCATCACCACCTGGGAAAGGGGCTCACCGAATTGTGACTGGGTCTTCGATATGATGTCCTTGATGATGCGTTTTACCCCATCATCCTGATCCTTCAACAGGTCATCAACGAGACCGGGATTTCCCGCAAGGAGAATAAGGGCCAGAAACCGCCTGGAAGCAAAGGACCGGGGAAGCGCGTTGACGATCAGTCCGGCCGCCTCCTCGATGCGGGGCCCGTAGGTGATCCGTATCGAAGGTCTCGAGGGGCGCCGGATCGCATCCAGAAGCGCGTCTTTGCCCCTTTTTTCCGTCGCCACCGTCAGAACGACGGGGATCCCGAGATTTTCTGAAAGGGTTTTTGTATCGATCACATAGCCGCTCTTTTCCGCTTCGTCGGCCATGTTCAAATCAAGAACAAGCGGAGACCCCGTCTCCGCCAGCGGCAGGGTGAGCATGAGGGTCCGTCTCAGATTCTTCGCATCACCGACCTGCAGGATGGACTTTCTCTCATCCGACAGGATCGTGCGGAGCGTGACTATCTCATCTTCACTCCGGGGAACGATACTGCCGATGCCCGGCGTATCGATCACATAATAATCCAGCTCCAGTGCTTTCCCGGACAGCACCTCGACGGTGGTTCCGGGGTAATTGGAGACGACGACATATCGTCCCGTGAGGATGGAAAAAATCACACTCTTGCCGATGTTGGGCTGGCCGACAAGGATCAACTTCCCGGTCACTATGGATTCTCTGCCGCCTGTCAATACAAGACTGGGTTCCTGTGCCATCTCGCAGTCACCTTCTCGGACCCGCACATTTCACTGGATATCATCATCACGACAGGCAGCTACTCTGAGGGGACGATCAGAACATCGGGGAAACCGGAGGGTAAAACGGGCCTGCTGATCCCCGGAAAGACAGCGGGGGCTTTCCCCGCACTTAACCTGATGAAGCGGACCCGACTCCAAACGGATATTAGCCACGGATCCCGTCGTTGCCTAACCCGGGAATACGTCCTTCAGGAGCGTATCGATGGAGCGGCAGGTATAACAGACAACTCGACCTTCCCTGTCCAGCAGAACGAGTGTCGGCACACCCTTCACATCATAGAGTTCCGCCACATGCCCGTCACTGTCCAGTGCGACCCGGTAGGGTAACGCGTACTTGTCCGCAAAGGCGGCCACCTTACCGGCGGGCTCCTGGACAAAGATATTGATGATTTCCAGATCTTTCTTCCCATAGGTTGAATGCAAACTCTTGATATGGGGAATCTCCTCGCGACAGTATTTACACCAGGTCGTACTGAACACCAGAAGGACGGGTCTGTTCTTGTAGTCCGAAAGCCTGACATCGCCCCCCTTCAGATCTTTGAGGACAAAATCAGGGGCCTTGTTTTCTATGCTTTTCTCCCGAATATCGTATTTCTTGGATTTTTGGGCATCGGGCTGCGGTGATGAGCAGTTGAGCATACCGAACGCCAGGACCACGCTGAAGAAAAACCTGATCATCATATGATTTCTCACTTTCATGTCATTAATGAACCCGCCGTCACCAGCAGATATTCTCCGATCAGCAGCATTAGCCAGCCGAACAAATGTTTCACCCTGACCATCCAGAGGCCTGCTTTGGGTAGACTGGCCAGCAGTCCCGCGAAGGTCCCCAGCAGGATGAGCAGGGTGCCCATGCCCAAGGCAAAGACGAAGAGAAGGCTCATGCCGTAAAGAACATTCTGCTTCGCAGCCACATAGCCCAGAAGGATGTAAAGGACCGGCGCGGAACAGGGCCCCAGTATAAATCCGGAGGTCAGGCCGACGAAAAAGCTTCCAACATACCCCTGCCCCTGTCTCTCCGGTTGGAGGCGGGAAAGGAATTGCGGCATGGGAATCTCAAAGACATCCAGCATGGACAAGCCGAGGAGAATAACGACATTGGCGATCACAATGTTTATCCACGGGTTGGTCTGGATCTGCCCGAACAGGCGGCCCGTCAGGGCTGCGAAACCTCCGATGGCTGTATAGGTCACAGTCATTCCGAGGACGTAAATCAGAGATAGCAGAAAACCTCTCGACCTTGAACCACCGCATCGCCCGCCGACATAAGCAACCGTCAAGGGTATGACGGGATAAATGCACGGTGTGAAGCTCACCAAAACGCCCCCCAAATAGACCGCCAGAAACGCGAGCATCATGGACGTCTGAAGATAGGTCTCAATATTCGCTGTCAGATTTTCAATCATCGAAGAGGCATTAAGTTGTTAATCAGTGATTTTATATAATACTTTCCACTGCCCTTCAAGATGCAATTTCCCCGTTGATATTTCGTCCGCCATCCGTAAAGTAGAGACGAGGTGGCGCAACTTTATATTTGCAACCCTGTTGCGTTTATGATATTCAAAATTCATGAAAACAGCAAGGGAACAATGCGAGGCTTCCAACACGCTGAAAAAGGCCGGCTTGAGCCAGACATCCCACCGGAAGAGAATTTTGCACATCCTGCTTCACGCGGATACGCCATTGAGCGTGAGCGACATCCTGAAACAACTGGATCCGGAGAGAAAAATGAACAAGGTGACGGCCTACCGCATTCTCACATCCTTCAAATCGGAAGGGATCGTCAGGGAAATACCGACGGACCACGGCGTCAATCACTATGAGATGGCCTGCCAGCACAACCCCGTCCACCCCCACGTTTACTGCCGAATCTGCCGGACCATGACCTGTTTACCGCCGATCACGCTGTCACAGGTGTGGGATCTGTTCGCTGAGCCCTCAGATTTCAGAATCGATAATATTAACGTCAGCATCACGGGCCTCTGCCGAACCTGCCAGAGAAAGTAATAGCGCAACCTTGTTGCGTCAAGGGTTCCCCTATTTCCCGGAGACCGTCCATGAGAAGCCGCCCAAGGACACTCTGTATGATTCTGACCCTGTCGCTTCTGTCCCTGACAGGATCAGCATGCTCACCGGGTTCCGGTCAAAAAGAAAAGCGCCCGGAGATCATCGCCGTCACGACGCTGTTCCCACTCTATGACTTCGCAAAACACGTAGGAGACGATCGGGTCGAAGTAACCCTGCTGCTTCCCCCGGGGATGGAACCGCACAGCTTTGAACCCAGGCCGTCCGACATCATGAAACTGAACCGCGCCGGCCTATTCATCTATACCAGTTCCGCCATGGAGCCCTGGGCGGACAGCATCCTGAAGGGACTTCAGAACAAGGATCTGGTGGTCATCCAAAGCAGCCGGGGCATTCGTGCAGGGACACTGTCCGAAGAAAAAGAGCACCGTCATGATCAGAGTCAACACCCTGAAAGTGCGGACCCCCATATCTGGCTCGATTTTTCCAATAGTATCAAAATGGTCGAAAATATCCGTGACGGGTTCATCACAAAGGATCCGGGGCGTAAAGAGATCTACGAGAAGAACGCGGCAGCCTATATCGCGGAATTGAAAAAACTTGACGACCGGTACCGGGAGAATCTCCGGGGTTGTCGGAAGAACATCATCCTCAACGGGGGTCATTTTGCCTTTGCCTACATGGCAAACCGCTACGGGTTCCGCTATGTTTCCGTTTACGGTGTCTCTCCCAACGCGGAACCGACGGCCACGGATCTCGCAAGGATCCTGAAACGGATCAGAGACAACGACCTGCGCTACCTCTTCCACGAGGAACTGATCAACCCCCGGGTAGCGGAAACCCTTTCCAGGGAAGCGGGTGTCACCCTCCTGAAGCTCGATGCCGCCGGCAACCTCACAAAAGACGATTTTTACAGAGGAGAAACCTTCCTGTCCCTGATGGAAAAGAACCTTGAAAACCTGAAAAGGGGACTGCAATGCCGATGAAAATCATTGAAGTCGAAAATCTTCGATCGAGGTACAACGGGCTCAATGTACTGGACGACATCACTTTCAGTGTCTCCGAAGGGGATTACATCGGTCTGGTCGGTCCGAACGGCTCGGGGAAGACGACGCTCATCAAAAACATCCTCGGCATTCTCAGGCCGGAGAGCGGTCAGATTCGGCTTTTCGGTCAGGACCGATCAGAATTCCATGCATGGTACCGCGTGGGTTACCTGCCCCAACGCCTGTCGTCTCTGAATCCCGGCTTCCCCTCCACCGTCGAGGAAATCGTAGCCCTGGGACTGATCTCCAGGAAGCGAAGGTCCGGCTATTCCGTCGACGCGTATCGTGACGCTGTCGAGAAGGCGCTCCACATGCTGAACATCTCGGATATTCGGAAAAAGAAGATCGGGGAACTTTCGGGTGGTCAGCAGCAGAGGGTACTCATTGCCCGGGCGATCATTAACGAACCGGACCTGATCATTCTTGACGAACCCGCTGCGGCGCTCGACCCGGAAACAAGAGAACAATTCTACGCCCTGCTGACGCATCTCAATCGGCAAAAGAACGTCACCATCATGCTCGTGACCCATGATATTGGCAGTATCGGGCAATATGCGAATAAGCTCCTTCTGGTGGACCGGAGAGTCGTTTTTTATGGAAGTTTCGATGAGTTCTGTTCGTCGATTCACATAACGGATCTTTTTGGAACTCACTCACAGCACGTGATCTGTCACCGTCACGAATTTTAGGAGGCACCGCCTTGGGTTTCATGGAGTATCTGCAGTACGGCTTTATCCAGAGGGCCCTGATCTCCGGCGTTTTTATCGCTTTAATTTGTTCCACCCTGGGTGTCCTGATTGTATTGAGACGGCTGTCCCTCATCGGTGACGGCCTTGCCCATGTCACCTTCGGTAGTGTGGCGCTGGGGCTCGCCCTGAGAATCTATCCCCTTTACATCACCCTGCCGATCGTCCTGGTCAGTTCACTCGCTATTCTGAAAATGACGGAGAGGGCAAGGGTGATGGGGGATGCGGCCATCGGTGTCGTCTCGTCGATCGGCATCGCCGGCGGCGTCATCCTGGCCAGCATGGCGGGCGGCTTCAACGTTGATCTCTTCAGCTACCTCTTCGGAAACATCCTGGCGATCAGCCGGGAAGAAACGATCCTTTCCATCATTCTTTCCGTGATCGTCCTCGGGGTGATTCTGTGCTATTATCATGAAATTCTATCCATCACCTTCGACGAAGAATCTGCCAGGGCCTCCGGCATCAAGACGGACAGGATCAACAAGATTCTGGTCATTCTGACCGCCGTCACCGTTGTTCTGACCATGAATGTTGTGGGTATCATGCTCATCTCTGCCCTCCTCATCCTGCCGGCCGTAACAGCCTTTCAGATCGCAAGGGGCTTTAAAAGCAGCCTGGTGATCTCCGCGGTGACTTCGGTTCTCTCCGTCATTTTGGGGATTTTCATCTCCATTGCCGTGAACCTGCCGACCGGGGCAACGATCGTACTGACCAATTTCTTTTTCTTCATGGCCGCCTTTTTGACCCGGCTCGGGAAGGACCATCTTTGACAGTCTGCGCCGCCACTTCCGGCGGATCCGATGCAGGGTCTGTCAGGATCAGGGGGTGATTCGACGATGAACGAAAAAAAACAGCCGCTTTACAAGGGACACCGCTCGCGCCTCAAGAAACGGTACACCACATCGGGTATCGACACCCTCCAAGACTACGAGGTCCTGGAACTTCTCCTTTTCTATGCCATTCCCCGAAGAGACACCAAAACCCTGGCAAAGGATCTGCTCAAGAAATTCGGAAGTCTGAAAAAGCTCATGGATGCCGACCTGAAAGAAATCGAAGCCCTGTTCGGGATGAGCTCCCAGGCCCCGCTCTTGATCCGGCTGATCAAAGACCTCGGGACCCTCTACCTCCAGGAAAAGGCTATGGAGACACCGCAGATATCGTCCACCAAGGCGCTCCTGGATTATTGCATGGCCTCCATGGGCGGACTGCAGGATGAACATTTCAGCGTCATCTTTCTGAATGCCCAGAACAGGATGATCAAGACGGAAGTGATTCAGGAGGGAATTGTCAACCAGGCGGTCGTCTATCCGAGAAAGATTCTTGAAAATGCGATCAAATACAAGGCCTCGGCCATTATCCTTGTCCACAACCATCCGTCAGGCAATATCAAACCCTCCGATGCCGACATCCGGCTCACGAGAACCCTGCAGGATACCGCCCGTGTCCTCGATATTCTCATTCACGATCACATTATTGTCGGCGAGAACAGATATTTCAGCTTCCGGGAAGAAGGGCTGATGACCTGAAGTCAGCGTCTCCTAACTTCTCAACTTCCTATCTTCTTAGCTTCTTAGCTTCTTAACTGCTCAAGCCCTGTGCCTTCAGCGAAGCTGAATCAGCATACGCGGCAGATGGGCATTTTTCATGCGCCTCTTAGAAGGGGATGGGGGTGAAGGTCATCACGAACAATACCAGCGTCAGCCAGCCGATTATTTTTCTCCGGCCGTCGAGCGGTATCCAGTCATAGACGACAGGGGGATGGTTGATGCCCATCACCAGAAGAATGGCCCCCCAGAACAGCCAGCCCGTCCAGCCAAAAACCCCCAGAATAAAGAGTGCGACCATGACAGCCTTTGCGACCTCCTGCTGCCTTTTTCCGAAGACGGCATAGGCCACATGACCGCCGTCGAGCTGACCCACCGGAAGCAGATTCAGCGAAGTGACCAGCAGACCGATCCACCCCGCGAAGGCGACCGGGTGAAGAACGAGATTGACCTCGGCGGGCATCGCACCATTTACGACCCAATTGATGAGAGAAAAGAGAATCGACGCCCCCAGGGATATGCCTTCCGCCGGTGCGGACGGCACAACCTCGGACAGGGAAAGGCCGACAAAAAGGGCCGGAATGGAAACAACGATTCCCGCCAGAGGCCCGGCAACGCCGATATCAAGAAGGGTCTGCCGGTCCATGATGGGAGACTTCATCCTGATCACGGCACCGAATGTCCCAATGAATGTGGGTGCCGGAATGAAATAGGGAAACGTGGCCTCCACATGGTGATACCTGGAGACGAAATAGTGACCGAACTCATGGGACCCCAGGATCAGGAGGAGCGTGAAGGCAAAGGGGATCCCCTTCCAGATGTCCTGCGGTTCCTCCAGGGGGTTAACGCCCTGTTGCATGGCCCCGGCAATCAGGGTTGTAAAAAGCGTTATAACAAAGAGCACCAGGGGGATGAAGGGCCTCAGGCGATCCTTGAGTCGTTTTTGAGGGTGGTCAATGTAAAATGAATCTTCCATAGCTGTCAATTTACCGCACGAAAAAAGGGGTCATAAAAATGACCCCTGTATTAAAAAAGCCGTTTCAAAAGGATCGATGGAATTCGAATCAGGTCTTGTTAACAGAATTCACCATCTCGCGCAGTTCTTTGCCGACCTTGAAAAAGGGCAGCCTCTTCGGAGAGACCTCTATACTGCTCCCCGTCTTCGGGTTTCTTCCCTTGTAAGAGTTGTAATCTCTGACAATAAGGCTCCCGAAACCCCGGATTTCGATCCTTCCACCCTTCTTCAATTCATCTGTGAAACCTTTGAAAATGAGATTGACAACATCCGTTGCCTTCTTCTCCGTGAGATTTTCCTTCTTGGCCAGCGCCTCGATCAAACCCGATTTATTCATGGTAACCCCCTGAAATAACTAGTTTTCTGGGATGTTTCAGGCGTTCAAAAGGAACACAGATGAGTTAAATACTTGTAAACATTTTGAAATAGGGTTTTTTTATTAAGCCGTTTTACCATGATTGTCAAGATAATTTTTCTCCTTTTTCTTCTGCACCCGGGAGAGAAACCCTTCTATCTCCCGCTTCATCAGTGGCCTGTATTCACCGCCTGCGAGATCGCCAAGCCTCAGATTTCCCACTGCAATCCGGATGAGTCGCTGGACCGGATGCCCCAGGGCATCAAAGGCACGCCTGATGACCCGGTTTCTACCCTCGGAAACGGTGATTCGAAACCAGGAACTCCTGGGATTTGTCTTTTCCTGACGGACCACGCGGGGCACAAAAAGCCCATCCTCAAGATCCACTCCCTCTTGAAGAAGACTAACCTCCCTCGGCGTGAGACTTCCCCTGACCTTGATGAGGTATGTCTTCGGAATCTCATGCCGGGGATGCTGGAGACGCTGTGCAAAATCCCCGTCGTTTGTCAGGATAAGAAGCCCTTCCGAATCGTAATCGAGTCTCCCGACCGGATAGACCCTCTGCTTTACGTTGCGCAGGAGATCCGTCACGATAGGTCTCCCCTCGGGATCCTTCAGGCTCGTCACATAACCCGGGGGTTTATGGAGCATCAGGTAGAGTTTTTCAACCCTGGTCGAAATGAGCCTGCCGTCGACTCGGATTTCATCCCTCCCGGGGTCTGCCTTCGCTCCGAGCTGGGTGATGACTTTACGGTTTACGCTGACCCTGCCTTCCCGGATGTACTGCTCCGCCGCCCGGCGGGATACGATGCCAGCCCCGGCGATAATTTTTTGAAGTCGATCCTGCAAAGGTCCGTTTACTCCTGCAATTCCTGGAACTCCCGCAGCGTCGGAAGCTCGGCGAGATCCTTCAAGTTGAAGACCTCCAGAAATCGTTTCGTCGTCCCGTAGATCATCGGTTTGCCGGGCACGTTCTTGCGCCCCAGCATCCGGACCAGCTTCTTTTCCAAAAGCCCCCGCAGGGCGCCACTGACGTCAACACCCCTGACCTTTTCGATCTCCTGCCTCGTGACGGGCTGCCGGTAGGCGACAACTGCCAGGGTCTCAAGCGCGGCCTGGGAAAGCCCGGGTGGCTTTATCCCTTTGAGTTTTCTGAGCCATGAGGCCATGTCGGCCCTTGTCCTGAACTGATAGCCGCCTGCAACTTCCGAGAGATAAAAGCCCCCGTTGCGGTTGGCATATTCTTCCTCGAGCGCTTTCAGGATGTCGACGATTGCCTCACGATCTACCGTCCCGATGATATCCACGATCTTGTCAAGGCTGAGCGGCACCTCGGATGCAAAGATCAGCGCTTCCACGATCGATCGAAGGTCTTCCATGGATCCTACTCCTCCACCGCGAGAAATATTCGAATCGGTCCAAAGGCATGGGTTTGATAGGCTCTCACAATCCGCATTTTCATCAGCTCCAGGATGGCCAGAAGGGTGTAGATGATCATCCGGCGATCATGGACGTCGGCCAGCAGATCCCTGAAGTGCATGCTCTTTTCCACGGATAATCTCTCCATGATTTCATGGATGCGATCCGAAAGGGACATCTTCTCGGTGTCAATCTCCAGCAGGTCCTCGTCCTTGAGGCCGGATACGATCTCGCGGAATGCCTCGACCAGCTGAAAGAGGTCCACCTCGATCAGTTCTTCTTCGGGTTCGGTTTTGACCTCCGGGACGAACCCCCTCTTGAAAACATCTCTCTCCAGAAGGGTCCTTCGACCCAGGTTGAGGGCGGCCTCCTTAAATGTCTGGTATTCCAGGAGCTGACGGACAAGCTCCGCCCGCGGATCGGGCTGTTCTTCCTCGCCTTCCTCCTTCTCCTCAGGGGGCAGGAGCATTTTGGATTTGATGTTCAGAAGCGTCGCGGCCAGGACGAGATATTCGCCGGCGAGATCGAGATTCATCGATCTCATGATCTCCATGTGATTCAGATACTGTTCCGTGATGACAGCGATGGGGATATTGTAGATGTCGACCTCATTCTTCTTGATGAGGTAGAGGAGCAGATCGAGCGGACCCTCAAAGATATCTAATTTGATCGCATAACTCATGCCGTCAGATCTTTACCGCCTCCCGGACTTCCTGCATTGTTTGCCGGGCGACTTGCGTCGCTCGCTGGCAGCCGTCCACGATGATTTCCCGGACTTCCTTCACATGAGACCGGTAATAGTCCTGCCTGTCATGGATCGCTTTCATGCCTTCGAGCACCCATTGGACAAGCCGTTTTTTGCAGTCCACGCATCCGATGCCGGCACGGCGGCACTCACGGTCGATCTCCTCCAAGTTCGCATGGGGCGCATAGATCGTGTGGAAGGTAAAGACATTGCAGACCTCGGGCCTTCCGGGATCCCCCTTTCTCATCCTCTGGGGATCGGTGAACATGGATTCCACCTTGGTTTTCAACACGCTGCCCCGGTCACTCAAATAAATGGAATTTTCGTAGGACTTGCTCATCTTTCTCCCGTCAATACCGAGAAGCTTGGGCACTTCCGTCAGCATCGCATCCGGTATGGGAAATATCTCCTGATAGAGAAAATTGAAGCGCCGGGTGATTTCACGGGTGAGTTCGACATGGGGAAGTTGATCGACGCCCACGGGGACGCCATGGGCCTTGTACATGATGATATCGGCGGCCTGGAGGACGGGGTATCCCAGGAAACCGAAGGTGGAGAGATCCTTGTCCGCAAGTTCCTGTTTCATCTCTTTGTAGGTGGGGTTTCTCTCCAGCCAGGGTAGCGGCGTGACCATGGAAAGGATCAGAAAGAGCTCGGCGTGTTCCTTGATCTCCGACTGGATGAACATCGTGCTCCGTCGTGGATCAAGCCCGACACTCAGCCAGTCAACCACCATATCCTGGATGTAGCCCTTGATCGGATCGGTATTGTTGTACTCGCTGGTCAGGGCATGCCAGTCGGCGACGAAGTAGAAGCATTCATAATCACCGCTGTTCTGTAAATCGACCCAGTTCTGGAGGGCCCCGTGCAGATTACCCAGGTGCAGCTTGCCCGTGGGACGCATCCCGCTCAATATTCTCTTCTTCAACGCTCGCCCTCGCTCCCCTTGTCTTTTGTGGAAAACCGCCTCTTCCGTGTTTTTGAAAGTATACTGTTTGCCCAAAGGCACTTGAACAGGATTCTTCCTGCGAATAGACGGTGCTTGACCGTTCTAATACTCGCTCCACTGCAGACGCAAAAACTCGCCCTTCGGGCTCAGGCAGTTTGCGCTGCGGACGTTTCGCTTCGCGAAGACCGGTTACCAAAAACGCGTCTAATTTCGCCGTCCAGAATCCCGTTCAATCGTTGCTCGAAAAAAACACGATTTGGGCATCAGCCCGTAAAATCCGAACCGCTGTCCCGGTATACACAAGCGGCGAAGATATAACAGAAAGCCCCCTGCCCTGTCAACTCGATGCCTTCAGGTCTCGAGGGCTCGGGCGATGCGTACGATCAACGAAATTCCGCAACCGTTGTGACTTCATTCAAAATCTTGCGGAGGATCCGGCTCCCCCGTGCACGGGCCCTGATCGGTTCGAGGGCTCCGAACGTTTCAAGCCTTTGAATCATCGGGCGCGGGTCTTCTTCCTGCAGGATGAGCGTCAGTTCCGTCGTGATCCGGTAATCCTCCAGCCTTTCGAGCATACCGGATGCGAGGGCATCCTGCATCAGCTTCTGCGTTGATTCATCCATCCGAAAGCCCAGACGGCCCTCGAACCGCGCAGCCCTGAAGATCCTTGTCGGGTCATCGATAAAGCTCTTTTCATGCAGGACTCTAATTTTTTTCTTCTCAATATCCGCTCTCCCGCCGAAGGGGTCCAAAATCTCTCCGAAGTGCTGCGGTGACAGGGCAATCGCCATGGCATTGATCGTAAAGTCCCGTCGATACATGTCATCCTCAATCCGCCCGGGCCGGACCCTGGGGAGTGCCGCGGGACGATCGTAAGTTTCTACACGGGCCGTTGCCACATCGATCTTAAACCCTGCGGGGAACGTGATTGTCGCCGTCCCGAACCGTTCATAAAAGCGAAGTTTCGCATCGTATCGCTGGGCGAAGATCCTCGAGAATTCGATGCCGTCCCCTTCGATGACGAGATCGATATCAATGTTGTTTCCCGCCCAATGAAGATCCCGTACCAGACCGCCCACCAGGAAGGCTCTGAAACTTAAGCGCTGGGCCTCTTGGCCGGCCGCCTCCAGGATATTAACCACGGGTACACCCAGTTTCTCTATCAGGGATTTTTTGATGTTTTCGCGAAGAGCTGACATCTCTCACCGGAGAAACGGCATCCAAGAGGATCTGGACACTGTTGAACAGGCCCGTTTCTTCACGCAAGGAGAATCATGGAACCTTTTTCTTCATGACCAGGAAATAAAGCTCACCCTCTTCTTTCATGTACCCCGCAACGGCTCCCGCTTCGCTCCCGGTCCCGCAGAAGAGATCGACCCTCCCCGGACCGACAATCGCCCCCCCGGTGTCCTGATTCAAAACGAATCGGGAAAAGGACGTCCAGGCGCTGACCTGGCCATTCGCATCCACGACGGGCTTCCGGGTCCGGATAAAGGCCAGGGCGCCTCTCGGGAAAATAGTTTGATCCGTCGCGATGGACCGACCGGCCGTTACAGGAACATCGAGACTCCCGACAGGACCCTCCTTCACCGTTCTGAAAAAAACGTAGCTCTCATTGTAATGGAGAATTTCAGTCAGCTCATCGGGGTTTTCCCGCAGGTGCTGTTTGATCGCCGGAGTAGACATGTTCCCCGGGAGAATCTTCCCCTGGTCCATGAGGAATTTCCCGATACTCCGATAGGGTCTCCCGTTGGCAAGGGCATAACTCACCTGAAAGCAGTTCCCGCCGGCGGGGCAAATCTTTCCGGATCCCTGGATGTGCAGGAAGAAGATATCGACGGGGTCCGCAAACCAGGCAATCTCAAGACCCTTCCCCTTCAGCGCACCTTCCCCGTCGATCTCTTCGCGGCTGTAATAAGGAACGATCTCGCCCTTCTCGATCCTCGCCACAAGCCGCTCGCCCTTATACCGCTCCCTGAATTTTTCAAGGTTGATAAAGAGCAGGTCCTTCGGGGCGCGGTAGATCGGAAAACGGTATTCAACCGTCTCTACCATCGACGCCTTCAAAACTGGTTCATAATAGCCCGTGAACAAAACCGTCCCCTGGATACCCGATCCCGTTGCGCGGTAGATGTCGAAGGACTCGGTGATTTTCCGTTCCTTCTGGGTCCAGGGATCGGGACTCTTCAGGATGGACAGAAACACCTTGAGCGTCTCCTTCATTTCGCCTGCGGTGTATCTGGCAGGGCCTACCCGGAGTATTCTTCCCTCCGGCAGCCTGTCGTAGTACCGAAGGCTCCTTGTGATGGCAATCTCAAGAGACTCCATACTCAGATCATCGGAAAAGGCGGGCAGGGTCTTCTCCTCGAGAAGCTCCAGCGGCTCGGGTAACTTAATGACGGGCCTCTCCACAGGCGCCGCGCAGGCAACGAGAATCACAAGGCAAAAAACGAGAAAATACTTTATCTTCTTCATACGATTGACGGGAATTTACTTCTGATCCGGAGACAAGGTCCGGGGCTTTTGCTTTTGATCGGCGCCTCAAAGTTCGACGATCATGGCTGCCTCGTCGCAGTAGTCCGGGTACTTGGGACACTTGAAACAGTCGGACCAGATCTTTTCCGGGAGTGTCACGCGGTCCGTTTCGTGAAATCCGATTCTTTCGAAAAATTCCTTCTGATAGGTGAGCGTGAAAATCCTATACAGGTCCAGCGTGATGGCTTCGGAGATACAGGCCTCCACAAGTTTTTTGCCGATGCCTCGCCTCCGGTATCTCGGGTCCACATAGAGGGATCGAATCTCCGCCAGATTTTCCCAGAAGATGTGCATGCCGCAGATCCCCGCGATCTCACCGCTTTCATCATCGATGTACACGTAAAAATCCCGCAGATAATTGTAGATGTCCACGAGTGACCGCGGGAGAATCTCTCCCTCACCCGAAGAGAGATTAATCATGCGGTGAATCGTCTTGACGTCGCCCGTCTTCGCCTTCCTCAACATTTTCTTTTCCCTTGGACCCTGAACCCTTTACCCTGCACCCGGTTATTATCTCCCGGCTGTCTTCAGCATTTCCTTCGCGTGGTCTCTCGTCTTGTCCGTCACCCTGACCCCCCCGAGCATGCGCGCGATTTCCTCGAGCCGTTCCCTGTCATTCAGCATCTGTATCGAGGCCTTTGTCCTTGCGCCGGAAACGCCCTTGGCCACCAGATAATGACTGTCTCCAAAACAGGCAATCTGGGGGAGGTGGGTGATGCAAATGACCTGATGGTGCCCGGAAACATCCTTGAGTTTTCGGCCTACGACCTCCGCCGTGGCGCCGCCGATGCCGTTGTCCACCTCGTCGAAGATGACGGTCCCCACAGAGCCCGTTCTGGCCAGCACCTTTTTCATGGCCAGGACCATTCTCGAAAGCTCCCCGCCCGAGGCGATCCTGTTCAGGGGCTTGAGCTCCTCGCCGACATTGGTAGAAAGGTAAAATTCGAGCGTATCCGCCCCTTTTGCATGAAGTGCGGCGCCGGCATCCCCGCTGATGGAGGGCTTATCAAACCTGACCTTGAACCTGGCCTGTTCCATCCTCAGGGATCGAATCTCACCGTTGATGGCCTTCTCCAGGATGGTGGCCGTCTTTGCGCGTTCCCGGGAAAGGATCGTGGCTAGCTCCCGGAGCTGGGCCTCCCGGAGGTTCACCTGCTCGGTAATCTTTTCGATATCCCCGGTGACTATCTCGAGACCCCTGAGCTCTTCCTCGACGGCTTCCCAGGTTCGCAATACCGACTCCAGGGACCCCCCGTACTTTCGCTTGAGTTTACTCAAAAGCTCCAGGCGTTCCTCAATTTCGTTGAGACGCGCAGTGTCCTGTGGGAGTTTTTTCATGTAGTCCCGCAGGGCAAGGGCAGCGTCTTCCAGCTGGATGGTGACCGAATCAAGTTCTTCGGGCGATACCCTGAATTCCGGGTCGATCCTGCGAATCTCTCTCACCTGGCTGCTGATCCGGCTCAATTCCGCAAGAATGGAACCCTGCCGCCCGTAGAGGGCCTCGTGGGATGCCTCCGCGATTTCCAGAAGACGCCCGGCGTGGGCCAGGATCCTCTTTTCGTCCGAAAGGGCCTCGTCCTCCCCAGCCTTTAAGCCGGCATTTTCGATCTCCTTCAGCTGAAATCTCAGGAAATCCTCGCGCTCGGCCCGTCTCTTCTGAATGTCCCGGAGCGCCTCGAGCCGGGACCGGAGATCCTGATAGTCCCCGTAGAGCCGTGAGTATTCCGATCTCGAGGGGAGAAGACCCCCGAACTCATCGAGGATGTCGATGTGGCTGTCCGCGTTCAAAAGAACCTGGTGCTCATGCTGGCCGCAGATGTTGATGAGCGACTCACTCAATGCCGAAAGCGAAGCGAGCGTGGCCATGTTTCCATTGACATAGATCCTGTTCCTGCCCGAACGGGAAACGACCCGCTTGACGATCAGTTCACCCTCTGTCGAAAAACCCATCTCCTCGAGACGGGCCTTGATATCTTTACGGTCGCGTATATCAAATGAAGCCTCCACCGTCGCCGAATCCTCGGAGGACCGGATCAGGTCCGCCGTTGCCCTCTCACCGAGCAAAAGACCAATAGCGCCAATGATGATGGATTTCCCCGCGCCGGTTTCTCCGGAGAGAATGGTCAGGCCTTCCGGAAAGGAGATCTTCAGTTCGTCGATGATGGCAAAGTTCCGGATGCTGAGATCCGTCAGCATGCTACTCCCTTTTTTCCCCCGTCGGGGAGCCGCCCCAGCCGAGTTTCGAGCGCAGGATCTGCAGATATTCCCTACGGGGAGAGGTCACGAGATTGGTCACATACTTCGATTTCCGGATGACGATGGAATCCCCGGAGCGAAGGTCGAAAGAAAGCTGACCGTCCAGCGTTGCCGTCGCACCCAGCCCTTTTGTCCAGAGCACGACCCGGATACTCGCGCCCTCCGGGAGCATCACGGGCCGATTGGTCAGCGTGTGAGGACAGATGGGATTTATGATGATGGAATCCAGCACCGGAAAGACGATGGGTCCGCCGGCGGAAAGGGAATAGGCCGTGGAGCCCGTAGGGGTCGAGATGATCAGGCCGTCGGCCTTGTAGGTCGTCAGGTAACGGTCGTCCACGATGACCTCCAGATCCACCATCCTGGAGAGATTCCCGCGGTTGATCACCACATCGTTGAGGACGGAGTAATCCTCCTGCGTCTTGTCGCTGCCGTGGATCAGGACATCCAGCATCATCCTTTTTTCAGTCCGGTAATCCCCCCTGTAGATCATCTCTAGGGCCTCGATCATCTCGTTGAGGTTAAAGACGGTGAGATAACCGAAGGCTCCGAGATTAATGCCGAGAATCGGCACATTGAACTTCCGGACGGACCGCGCCGCCATGAGCAGGGTCCCGTCGCCGCCGAAGGCAACGACCATGTCGACCCGGGACCCGATCTCCTCCCGGTCCACGCCTTCCGGCTCAGTCATCTTTTGTGCGATTTCGCGTTCGAGGACCACCTCCACACCCCGATCTTTCGCCCAGGACTTCAACCGGGCGATGAGCTCCGGCGCCTTTTCCTTGCGGACATTCGCAATGATACCGATTCTGCGGATTTCCATCGAAATTCCCCATCAAAAACCGGTCGAAAGTTAACATAAAAGGACCGGTATTGTCTATTCGGATTTGTAACATCTACTTTGCGTAAACCGGTCTCGCGTTTTGTTGATTTTTGTGATCTTGACAGCCCAAGGCGGCCTGCGGTACTGTCCCCCGAATCGCAAGGAGGATGCCATGGGTTTTCTGAAGGGAACGCTGACATTTTCAAGATGGCGTGTGGCGGGGGATCTCCAGAGCCCCTTTCCCGATTTCTTCGACGGACAGCTCAAGAAATACGCTTTCCAGGAACCCGGGGCGGGAGCGGACGAAAAATCCATCGGATGGACCTCTCTGGAGAACATCCTCGACACACGCTTCGAGCAGGCCAATTACGCCGTCGGGAATTACCTCCTTTTCTGCCTTCGCATCGATCGCAAAGCGGTCCCGCCGGCCCTGCTCAGGGTCAGAATGCTCGAGGGCGAACAGAAAGCCCTCAGGGAAACAGGGAGGACAAGGCTTTCGAAGGATACACGGCAGAAGCTGAAGGACAGGCTCCAGGAGGACCTTATGAAAAGGGCCTACCCCGTTCCGTCTTTCCATGAGATTCTCTGGTCCCCGTCTCAGAAGCGGCTTCTCTTAGGGGCCCTCTCCCAGAAGGTTTTCCAGGACTTCGAGGACCTTTTCAAGATCTCCTTCCGGCTGTCTCTCAGGCCCTTTCTCCCCTGGGATCCTTCATTCCTCGATGCTCCCACGGCGAGGAAAATCGGCTCCCTCTCGAAAGGTTTCATGCTCGAACTGGAAAAACCGCAGGAGAAGCAAGCGGACGCCTCCTTTCTCGGCAGGGAGTTTTTGACATGGTTGTGGTTCAAGAGCGAAGAGCGAAACGGCCGAATCGCCATTCCGGGTAAGGATGACGTGGAAGCCCAGTTCCTCCGAAGAATTGTCCTGGAGTCCGGCGCGGGAGAATACTCGGAAACCGTCGTGTGCCAGGGCCTTCATGCGGACCTGCGGGAGGGGAAGGCCGCCCTGCGGGAGGGGAAAAGAGTCCGGGAGGCCCGGATCGAACTGAAGCGTGATAGCCAGAACTGGGAATTTACCTTCAAGGCCGACCCTTTCCAGTTCCAGTCCATGAGGCTTCCGGATTCGGCCGGCGAGGACGAGGAGGGAGCGGATCGGGAAGGCCGGACCCTTGAGAGAATTTACACGATTGAGACGGCAATGAACACCATGGATGAACTTTTCGACTTCTTCCTCCGCAGAAGGTTCTCAGCGGAGTGGGTCTCCGAAGAGACCCCAAAGCTCAAAAAGTGGCTGAGGCTTTGACACGCTTTCAGCTCAAGCATGCTCCGATATCCGATATCATGCCACTGGCGGGACGACATAGCGCATGACGGCTAAGTAATGAAAGGTGCTTCCGGCCAGGACAAAGAGATGCCAGATGGCATGGTTGAACGGCATCCCTTTGAGGAGATAGAAAACGGCCCCCAGCGTATAAGCGAGCCCTCCCGCGGTGACAAGGATGAGCCCGCCGACAGGCATGGCGTTTATGAGGGGCTTGATGGCGAAAATCACAAGCCAGCCCATCCCGATGTAGACCAGAGTCGCCACCAGCTTGAAACGATGGACGAAAAAAATCTGAAAGACGATCCCCGCCGCGGCCAATCCCCAGGCGATACAGAATAGAGACCAGCCCACGGGGCCCTCCAGTGTCACCAGTGTGAAGGGCGTGTAGGTTCCCGCAATGAGGAGATAGATGCAGGAATGATCGATGACCCTCAATATGTGTTTCAGGCGGGCTGAACGGGCGCTGTGATAGAGGGTGGATGAAGTGTACAGAAAGACCAGCGTAGCCCCGAAGACGGCACTTCCCACGATATGTTTTGCCGAGCCGTAGCGGGACGCATAAATGACGAGTGCCGTGAGTCCCGCCAGGCTCAAAACGACTCCGACACCGTGAGTGAGGCTGCTCGCAAGTTCTTCCATGCGGGGGTAGTGCTGTTGCATCGGAGAACTCTTCAAACCTTCTCTTTCACTCATCATCCGTGCCCTGCAATCGCCTGGATGACCGCAAGAAGGGTTCTGTTTTCCTCCTCCGTCCCCACCGTGATTCGGATCTTGTCATGGAGCCGGGGCTGGTTCCAGTAACGGACAAGTACCCCTCTTTTCTTGAGTGCCCGGTAGAGGGATTGCGCGCGGCCGTCCGGCGGCCGGGCGAGAATGAAGTTCGCCTGTGACGGCCAGACCTTGAAGCCGAGACTGCCGAGATTCTTCGCGAGTTTTGCCCGGGATTTTACGATCTTCCTGGCGTTTTTATCCTTCCAGGCCTGGTCGGAGAGCGCCGCGATCCCCACCCGGCTCGTGACGGCATCGACGTTGTAGCTGTCCTTGATCTTGATGAGCCCCTCCAGCGTAGCTGGCTGGGCAACGGCAAACCCCAGCCGCAGACCCGCGAGCGAATATCCCTTCGACACCGTCCGAAGAACAATGACGTTCCTGAACCTCCTCACGAGCGACATTGCATTTTCATCGGCGAAATCCGTGTAGGCCTCATCGATCACGAGAATCCCTTTCAGCCTGGAGGCCAGCCGGGCCAGCTCCTTGACCGGGGCCACGGTGGCCGAGGGATTGTTAGGCGAGCAGATGAAGGTGACGACGGCCCCCGTCCGGATCAGTCTCTCGACAGGAATATGATAGTCATCATCATAGGGCACCTCCGCCAGCCCGGCATCCTGCATCTGGGCCAGTGTGCGATAGAGCGAATACGTCGGTACGGGATAAGCTGCCTTCCGTCCCGGCTCGAGATAGGCCCGGACGATGAGCGCTAGATGCTCGTCGCTTCCATTTCCTGCCAGGACCCATTCTGCGGGGACACCGTAGAACTTCGCCGCCTTCTCACATAGGATTTTTGACATCGGATCGGGATAGCGTCTCAAAAGCTCTCCCTGGAAGCTCTTCAGCACCCGGAGGACTTTCGGAGATGGCGGATAGCAGTTTTCGTTGGTGTTCAGCTTGATGACCTTTGCCTCCGGAGGCGGCTGCTCTCCCGGCATATAGGCCTCGAGCCTTTCGATGTTCTTTCTCAAATAACTCATTTTCCCCTTCCTTCTTATCGCCAGTCTTTTTCCTCCTCAAACGTTCTTTTCGTACTCCCTCCCCTGGTAAGAATCCCTCCGCTCAAGCTCGCGGTCGATGGCGTTCAGGACATCCAGCTTTTTTCTGCCCCACTCGGGTGCCAGATAGATGTCCCGGTAGCCGTCTGCCGTCAGCCGTTGAATGACCATCCCCGGCGGAAGCACCTCGAGGATATCACAGACGGTGGCGACATATTCATCTTTTTCCATCATTCGAATCTGCCCGGCCCTGTAAAGATCACCGATGACCGTCCCGTTCAGGGCCAGGAGCAGATGGATCTTGATCCCCTCGATCGGAAGGGATGCCACGAACCTCGCCGTTTCGAGGATCTGCTCACGGGTCTCCCCGGGGAGTCCCGCGATAATGTGCGTACAGATATGAATGCCCCGTCCCGCCGTTTGAAGAACGGCGCGGCGGAAGGTTTCCGCATCGTGTCCCCGGTTGATCCGCCAGAGCGTCCGGTCGTGCATGGATTGCAGTCCATATTCTATCCAGACATGATGATTTCTCGCATAGTCTTCGAAGAGCCCGATGATGCTCTCGTCGATACAGTCGGGTCGCGTACCCACGGATATCCCGAGGATGTCCTCCTGCGACAGGGCCTCGTCGTAGAGGGCTTTCAGTTTTGCAAGGGGCGCATAGGTGTTTGTAAAGGTCTGAAAATAAGCAATGAACTTCGCCGCCCTCCGGCTTCTCCGGTAGTGAGCCTTTCCCGTCTCGATCTGTTCTGAAACCGACGGCAGGGGCCCTTTCTGTCGTAAGCTGGAGCCGCGTCCATCGCAATAAGAACACCCCCCGGTGCCAAGGCTTCCATCGCGATTCGGGCAGGTGAAACCTGCATCGATCTGCAGCTTGTAGATGTTGCACCCGAACCGGTTCCACAGGAAGCTTTTGAAATCGTAGTAGCGTTTTTTGTTTTTCCAGAACGCCGGCTTGGGCATAAAAATAAATAACCCGAAAGGGCCCGGGGTTTATTTCCTGTTGTATTTTCCGGTCGATCTTATTAAATTAGCAAAACATTTGCAAGTTGAACGCAAAGCCAGCAGGAGGATAGCCCTGTCCCTTTTACATTCAGCCATGAAACATTTTGATGTCATTGTCGTAGGTGCCGGACACGCGGGGTGCGAGGCGGCACTCTCCGCTGCCCGCATGGGATGCGAAACTCTGCTTTTCAACATCAACCTGGATTCCATCGCCCTCATGTCCTGCAACCCGGCCATTGGAGGCCTCGCCAAGGGGCAGCTCGTCAAGGAAATTGATGCCCTGGGCGGGGAGATGGGCAGGATCGCCGATGAGACAGCTGTCCACTTCCGTGTGCTCAATGCGTCCAAGGGCCCGGCCGTTCAATCCACCCGCGTCCAGTGTGACAAACAGCTCTACCGCCTGGCCATGAAGGCCGTCGTCGAAAAACAGAAAAACCTCCATCTTCGCCAGGCCATCGTCGACCGTATCGTCGTCGAGGACGGCAAAGTTACGGGTGTCGTCGACAGCACAGGTTTTTTTTACGGCGGCAGGACCGTCATCATCACGACGGGGACCTTCCTCCACGGGCTCATCCATATCGGGACCTTCCAGACACCGGCAGGTCGGGCCGGGGAGATCGCCTCCATGAAACTTGCCGATTGTCTGCAGTCTCTCGGTTTTGAGATCGGCAGGATGAAGACAGGCACGCCGCCGAGACTGCGGGCCTCGACCATCGACTTTTCACGGCTGGAACGACAGGACAGCGTCCCCGATCCAAAACCCTTTTCGTACACCACGCCAAAGCTTCGTGAAGAGCGGCTTCCCTCTTTCTTCAGCCACACCACAGACGATACGCACCGTCTGATCCGGGAGAACATCCGACTCTCCCCGCTGTATTCCGGCACCATCAAAGGCGTGAGCGCCCGCTACTGTCCCTCTCTGGAAGACAAGGTGATGCGCTTTACGGACAAAGAGCGTCATCCCGTCACGCTCGAGTTTGAGGGTCTGGATACGGAGGAAGTCTACGCCAAGGGCCTCGGGAACTGTCTTCCCCTGGATCTTCAGGAAAAGATCGTTCGCAGCGTCCCCGGCCTCGAACAGGCGGAGATCATGCGATCGGCTTACGCCATCGAGTACGACTTCGTCCAGCCCACACAGCTCAAGCAGACACTGGAAACAAAGCTTATCACAGGCCTTTTTCTCGCCGGCCAGATCAACGGTACATCGGGTTACGAAGAGGCGGCAGCCCAGGGGCTCTGGGCCGGCATCAATGCGGCCCTCCAGGTCCAGGGCCGAGAACCCTTTACCCTGGAGCGATCCCAGGCTTACATGGGGGTCATGGTGGACGACCTCATCACACGCGGCGTCGACGAGCCCTACCGGATGTTCACCTCCCGGGCCGAATATCGCCTGATTCTGCGAGAGGACAACGCCGTTTTCCGCCTGATGGATAAAGGTCACGAATTCGGCCTCATTCCGGGTGATGCCTACAGGGAGATGAAAGAAAGAACGCGTCAGATCCGGCAGGGAATCGACCGGCTGTCCTCCATCACGCTGAACCCCACCGCCGAGGTGAACAGGATCCTTTCGGGGATGGGGTCCCTTCCCATGAGAAAGCCCATGACCCTCTTCAAGCTCCTGAAGCGTCCGGAGATGGCCTATGATCGTCTGAAGGTCTTCGAGGGTTGGAAGCCCATCACCGACGGGAAGGTCAGAAGGCAGGTCGAGATCGAGGCGAAGTACGAGGATTACATCCAGCGTCAGCGTGAGTCCATCGAAAAATTCATGGAACTGGAGCACAAAAAGATTCCGCCGGGCATGGACTACCGGGCTGTCCCGAGCCTTTCCAACGAGTTGAAGCACAAGCTCTCGAAAATACAGCCCACATCCATCGGTCAGGCCAGGAGAATTTCCGGTATGACCCAGGCCGCCCTTACTGCCATCCTGATCTTCCTGAAGAAAATGGAACTCGAAAGCGCAGCGGGATAGAGACAAAACAGCTGATACGAAAGGAAAAGGAATTTTTCATAAATATTATTAGAGGACTCCGTGCACGATGAATGAGAGGAAGAAGGCCGATCCGATGATCCCCCACCGGGCGGCCGAGAGGGCCCTGGAAGAGGTAAAGTCAAGGCATATCCCCTACGACTTCGAGATGGACTTCCGCGAGCCTTCAAAATTTTTCTGCTCGGAGGTTGCGTCGAATGCGTACCACCATTTCAGTATCACGCTTTGGAAGGGTACGACGACCATGTCAGCCCCCGGTGTTGTCCGGTGGCTTTCCTATTTCGGCGTCACCCATTTCGAGACCCAGGCTCCCGCCGACCTCGAGTATGACCCGCAACTCACGGTGGTCGGCGAGTGGCGGGACCCTGAAGCCCTGTGGAAAGATTACGTGGACAACGCCGTTGTGGAATCCATGCTGGATGGCGCCGACGAAGGTGACAAGATCAGCTACAGCTGGTGGATGCTGGCGCCGGCACGTATGGCCAAGGCCTACAGTGTGATGCTGAACCTCTTCCGGGGTATCGGTCCGATCCCCGAGGGGATGGACGCCTCCTCGGCACTCCGGAATCTCGAATTATCCGCCAGGCATGAAAAGATCAAGGAGAAGGTTCTTGCCGCAGCATCCGCTTTTGAGGCGAGACAGGGCTATCGGCTTCCCTACTGGGAACTCATCCGGATGGCCAGTGAAGTTCGGAAGGGATCGAAGTAAAAAAAGACAGGGGTGGACGGTTGCGTCAGGGAGAACGGCCGATCACGATCCTGATCATGATGTCACCCTCGCGTATATCGCGGGTCGAGATCACGCTTTCGATCTCGCCGATCGCTTTCAATTTTTCCAGAAGGTCGTCGTAATAATCTGATACGACCATCGCGTAAAAAAACTCCTGTCCCTCGCGGGATTGCCTCTCGATTTCTCTCGCGGCGTATCTTTCCAGCAGATTTTCAACTCCCGCGTCAGCGGCTCCCATGTCTTTCACCCTGATGGCCACTGTCGTGGATCCCGGCGCTCCCGTCATTTCCTTTCTGATGGGAGCTTGATCCTGGATCGCCTGACAGGCCAGGATACTAAACAGTATGGCAGTGAAAACCCATTCTTTGATCAATGATTTCATAAGGGCCTGCCAGTTGACACGATATCGGATCTTCGATCTCCCGAATTCCGATCCTTTCTGTCATACTGATCAGAATACCATTTCGACTGCAAAAACTCGAGCATCAATCACCTGATGGAAGGAAACCAGCAAGACAGTGTATAGACAGGGTATAGGTTCGACATCAAAGTCAGCCACTCATAGACTCAATTCACTCTAAAATAAAGAACATTTTTGTATCTATTTGTTCCCCCTTATCATCCCCGCACTGAAATCCGGAACCGTATTTTCATAACGTCCATATTCATTTTACGTAATAATAACAATATATTAAATTCTATCTTCGTCCCCTCTTAGCCCTCTTAAGAAGGCGTGGCACATTAATTGGACTTCAATATCCTATCTGCTTTTACATTTTTTAGGAAAATCTCGACGATCGATCATTACGGTGGGAGATATGATGAAGTCTAAGCTGTTCGACAAGGAACCGAAGTCGCTGCCTGATCTGATCGATGATTACGAGCGCGCACTTATTATCGACGCCCTGGTAAACACGAGCGGAAATCAAAGCCAGGCCGCGAAATTACTGGGCATTACGAAGCGCGTCATCCATTACAAGGTTCACAAATACAACATCGACCCGAGGAGATTTCGCTTGAACAGCTCATACGGTACATAAGCCCACTCTTCCCTGTGTATGAAGGCAACCGCCTGGCTTCATTACCGGGAAAAAGCCTGAAAAGGCTCTCTCTAAGGATTACAATTTTGTTATGCCGGAAAGGTTAAAATAACAATTTTGTTCCAAATGAATCGGCCCTGTGAAAACAGCCTAAATAGAGAACCCGTTTTATTAATAATAATTATATTAATATCAATGTATTAGACAATTTCAAATGGCGGCTTCGACGGTCTCTTAATGGCATGTTAATTGGAAAATAGATGGTTACAAGAATTTCATCATATCTCAAGGACAACAGATTATGTGCCGTCTCGTATCGATAACAAGTGAAAACCCCATCTCCCCGATGATCCTTCTGCATTCCATCGACATGATGAAGGAAGGGCATGACGGATCCGGTGTCGGCCTGTACCTCACCGATCTGGGCGGGGAGTTCGAACCCTACAAGGAATTCCCTATCCTATCGGGGATATTCAGCAATGCTGGGATGAAAAAGCTCGACGACTACATGCTGGCGCGGGGGTACAGGCCCAAATTCGAGCGTGCCATCCGGCCCTCCAAGCCGGCCCCGGCGGGAACACCGAAAAGGGACGTTTATTTGATCAGTTGCTACGATTACCCCGACGACTGGAAATATCTGCCGAAGGCCGAGATCCGCCTCCGCCTCATGCTGACCCGCGTGCAGCTCAGGCAGTTGGGGATCGAGGACGGATCCATGATGGTCTTCAGCTTCTGGCCCGATGTGATCATGCTCAAGGAAGTGGGCGACCCCCTGGCGATTGCCGACTATCTGGACTTGGCCGACAAGAACATCTATGCCCGGAGTATGCTCGCCCAGGGCCGGCAGAACACCAACTATGCCATTACCCTCTACGCCTGCCATCCCTTCTTCGTCCAGGGTGTGGCCACCATGACAAACGGCGAGAACACGGCTTTTGTTCCCATCCGCGAATTCCTCATGTCCAGGAATTTCCCGGGCTATGTGGGCTACCAGTCGGACTCCGAAGTGTTCACGCACATCCTCCACTACACTCACTACACGCTGGGGATGGGGCTCGAGGCCTACAAGCACATCATCACCCCGCTCAAGGACGAGGAATTGTCGAGGCACGCCGATGGGGCGCGGCTGAGGCTTCTCAAGCATACCTGCCGGCCCCTGATCATCGACGGGCCCAACTGCGTGATCGGTTTCACACCGGATCAGAGCATGTTCCTGGTCCAGGACAGCAAGAAACTCCGCCCCGGGATCATCGGCGGAAAGCCCGGCATCTACTGCTGCTCCTCCGAACTCTGCGGCCTCGATGCCGCCATTCCCGACCGGGACCGGGATAAGGACTTTCAGCCTATGAAATATGACCTCGCGTACGTGGACAGCAGACGCAGGGAGATTAAAACATGGAATCAGTGGGAAACCTTCACCCATCCACATTAAGCACCAAGGACCTCCACTGGCGGATCCTCTGGAGCAAGGAAAAGTGCACGCTCTGCGGGCGATGCACGGCCGTGTGCCCCGTGCAGGCCATCGAGCTCGGCGTCCACCGAAAGCGCGCCCTCGACGTCCCCATCGGACTGACCGAAACGCCGAGTAACGTTTTTTCCGTCTATCACGGGATCGATCAGAGGACCGATCCGGCCTATGCCTGCGTGGGATGCGCCATGTGCAATCTTGTGTGCCCGAACGACGCGATTATCCCCGTTTTGAACCAAGAAATCGACAAGCAGCGCTTCCACATCAACGCAGGCGGCGTGCCACGGCGGCGCGGGGGGAGACGCAACGTAGCGGGGAGCTTTCTCGATCAGATCAAGTTCGTACGCATCTCCATGCTGACGGACCCCGCCCTTGACGCGGGACGGCACGAATTCGAGCTGAGGACGCTCCTGGGCCGCATCCTGCCCCCCGAGGACGCCCTGAAGTTCAGCCGGGAGCAGGGCTGGATCCCACCCGTTCGCGAGATCTACCCCCTCATCATCGGGAGCATGTCCTTCGGGGCCCTCTCCCCCACCATGTGGGAGGGGCTGCAGATGGGCGTGGCCTACCTGAACGAACAGGCGGGTATGCCCGTTCGGATGTGCACCGGTGAAGGCGGATGCCCGCCGAGACTTCTCCGTTCCCGTTTCCTGAAATATGTCATCCTCCAGATTGCCAGCGGCTACTTCGGCTGGGACGAGATCATCCACGCCCTCCCCGAGATGAAGGAGAACCCCTGTGCCGTGGAGATCAAGTACGGCCAGGGCGCGAAGCCCGGCGATGGAGGGCTTCTCATGTGGTACAAGGTGAACAGCCTGATCGCTGCCGTGCGCGGCGTGCCGTCCGGCGTGAACCTTCCCAGCCCGCCGACACATCAGACGCAGTATTCCATCGAGGAGTCTGTGGCCAAGATGATCCAGTCCATGTATATGGCCTGGGGATTCCGGGTCCCCGTCTACCCGAAGATTTCGGGGACCAGCACGGCGCTGGCGGTGCTCAACAACCTGGCGAGAAACCCGTATGCCGGCGGGCTCGCCATCGACGGTGAAGACGGGGGCACGGGAGCGGCCTACACGGTTTCCATGGACCACATGGGCCATCCCATCGCAAGCAATATCCGCGACGCCTACCTGAACCTCGTGAAGATCGGCAAGCAGAACGAGATCCCCCTCTTCGCGGGAGGCGGTATTGGAAAGACCGGGAACCTGGCGGCGAACGCGGCGGCGCTCATCATGCTGGGCGCGAGCGGCGTACAGATCGGCAAGTACATCCTGCAGGCGGCAGCGGGGTGCCTCGGCTCCGAGACGGACCGCTGTAATATCTGCAACATCGGCCTCTGCCCGAAGGGAATCACCTCTCAGGATCCCCGCCTGTACCGGCGACTCGATCCCGA
>CAZJPV010000016.1:0-45000 GCA_964547985.1 uncultured Syntrophaceae bacterium | reverse complement strand
CTGACAAACCGCTCCACCGGATTGCCGATAGACCCGACTCCCGATGAGCTTCATGCGAGGAGTAAAATGCTCTCGCTGATGCATTCAGAAGGTAAAACCCCATCCTCATGGATGGGGTTTTTTGTGTTGTGCGAGAGCTATCCCTGTGATATTTAGCTTCAGATTTCAACGTATTTCAGGGGGAAAAAGGTTCACCATGTCAGGACATTCCAAATGGAGTACCATCAAGAGAAAAAAGGGTGCTGCCGACGCGAGACGGGGCAAAATTTTCACAAAGCTCATCAAAGAGGTCACCCTGGCAGCCCGCCTTGGTGGCGGTGATATCGATGGAAACGCTAGGCTTCGGCAGGCGGTGCTGGCGGCAAAAGCGGAGAACATGCCCAAGGACAACATCGAGCGGGCCATCAAGAAAGGAACCGGTGAAGGCGGTGCCTTTGTCTACGAGGAGGTTACCTATGAGGGATACGGTCCGGGCGGGGTTGCCGTCTTTGTGGAGGTCATGACGGACAACAAGAACCGGACGGTGGCGGAGATCCGGCATATTTTCTCCAAACACGGCGGGAACTTGGCAGAGAACGGGGCCGTCGCCTGGATCTTTTCGAAAAAGGGGAGCATCCTCATTGATAAAAAGACAATCGATGAAGACAAACTGATGGAGGTGGCCCTGGACGCCGGTGCGGAAGATATCCAGGAGGAAGAGAACGAAGTTGAAGTGATCACCTCGCCCGGTGCTTTTGAGACAGTCCGGAAGGCTCTCGAGAATGCAGGGATAAAGTATCTCGAAGCCAAAGTGGGTATGATTCCCCAGAACACCGTCAAGCTCGATGGCGACAAGGCGGTCTCGATGCTCAAGCTCATGGAGAAGATGGAAGACAACGACGACGTCCAGAATGTCTATGCAAATTTCGATATTCCGGACGCGATCATGGAAAGACTAGGTTGACAGAAGCAGGCAACAAGAGGCTCATCCATGCCCTTGAGGGAGGAACACGAAAAAATAGGCAACTGGCTGTTCCGCTGGCGGAGCTACCTTCCTTTGCTGATGATCGGAATCGCCATCGCCGGCATGAGGGATTTCACATATCCCGCTGGCAGTCATAAATGGGACGAGGCTTGGGAAGCACTTTGTCTCGTGGTGTCCTTCACCGGTTTGGGCATTCGCGCTCTGGTGATCGGGTATGTGCCCGAGGGGACATCCGGGCGAAATACGCGTTCACAAAAAGCATTCTCTCTGAACGTGACGGGACTTTATTCGATCGTGAGGCATCCGCTATACCTGGGCAATTTTTTCATATGGCTGGGCATCTCGCTTTATGTCAGGCAATGGATGTTAGGGTTCGTCTTCGTGCTTGTTTTCTGGCTTTACTACGAGCGGATCATCTTCGCAGAGGAAGAATTCCTACGCCGGCAATTTGGACAGAGTTATGAAAGTTGGGCGAGTGCGACGCCCTGCTTTTTCCCCCGGTTCAGCCAATGGGTATCGCCTGACAGGGCGTTTTCGTGGAAGAAAGTCCTGAAGGATGAATATTCCGGCTTCTTCGCTATCGTAGCGGTATTTACCGCACTCGAAGTGATCAGCGACTGGATCGTCGAAGGAACATTAAAGCTTGATATCGAATGGGAAATTTTCTTTCTTGCGGGCTTGGCCATCTACACCCTTTTGCTGACAATGAAGAAAAAGAGGATGTTGGAACCCGACTGAATGAAAGATTATCTGCATAGCATTTTGACAGGATAAGAATCGGTTCTTGTGCGACCGGATGCTTTTTTTATCCAATGCTGCATCATTACATTATTTCTCCATGGAGGTATGTCTTCTGCGAACGCTGGGCATCGATCCGGGAAGCCGTGTGACGGGATACGGCGTCGTCGATCAGGTGGGTGACAGGATCACCCGGGTGGATCACGGCGAGATCAGGACTAAAAACGGCGAGCCCTTCACCCGGGGGCTCTCACGGATCTTCGACGAATTGCAGGACGTCATCCACCGGACGAGGCCCGACGCCGTGGCCCTCGAGGACATCTTCTACGGCAAGAATGTCAAGAGCCTCATCAAGCAGGGTCACGTACGGGGTGTGGTTCTCCTGGCCGCGACGCACAGCCACATTCCTGTTTTTGAGTACACACCCCTGGAAGTAAAAAAAGCGGTGGTCGGTTACGGGCGTGCCGAGAAACACCAGGTCCAGCAGATGGTCAAGACGATGCTGGAGCTTTCGAGTGTGTTGCCGGAGGACGCCTCTGATGCCCTGGCCGTGGCCATCTGTCATGCACACACAAAGAAGGCAACTGCCCTTTGACAGGTTTCCTTCGGCTCATTACAAAAGGCTAAAGCGGGAAAATTGATTTATGATTGCAAGCATTCACGGCATGCTGACATTCAAATCGCCCGGTAAAGTTACGGTTGAAGTCAACGGTGTCGGCTACCGGATTTTCATCCCGCTGTCCACCTTTTACGAACTCTCAGATGAAGGGACAACGGTACGTCTCAATATTTACACCGCCGTCCGGGAAGACGCCATCCATCTTTTCGGATTCTGCTCGTCCGAAGAGAAACAACTCTTTGAAATGCTTCTGACCGTAAACGGCATCGGTCCCAAGCTCGCCCTCAGCCTCCTGTCCGGAATCACTCCGAAGGATTTCATCGGCGCGGTATTCACCGAGGATCGCACGATGCTTACCCGTATCCCCGGCGTAGGAAAAAAGATGGCGGAGAGGATTATCCTGGAGTTGCGGGATAAGCTGGTGAGACTCGATGCGGCAGCGGCCGGAGAGCTTAGCAAGGATAGAGCAAGCCCCATGGATGCCCTTCGAGAGGATGCCTTGTCCGCCCTTGTGAATCTTGGCTATAAGAAAAGTACGGCGAAAACGGTCGTGGACCGTGTCTTTGAAGGCTCGACCGACGTGACCAGCCTTGAAGAGGCGCTCAAGAAGGCCCTTCAACTGATGTCCTGACAGGATGACGATGGGGTGTTGAAAGGCTGTAATGACAGGGGAAAAAGACACAAGAAACCCGCTGGTAGATCCCGAAGCGCAGGACAAGGAAGCCGCTGAGGAGTTATCACTTCGCCCGAAAATCCTCAAAGAGTATGTCGGGCAAGAAAGGGTCAAGGAAAGTCTTGCTCTTTTCATCGAGGCGGCCAAAGGGCGGCGGGAGGCCCTTGATCACGTGCTCCTCTCCGGGCCGCCCGGTCTGGGAAAGACTACCCTTGCCTACATCATTGCCCGGGAAATGGGTGTGAGTATCAAGGTGACCTCCGGTCCTGTGATCGAGCGGCAGGGAGATCTTGCGGCAATCCTCACGAATCTTCAGGAGCACGATGTCCTATTTATCGACGAGATCCATCGGCTCCCCAACGTCGTCGAGGAGATCCTCTATCCCGCCATGGAAGACTATCACATCGATATCCTGGTGGGCCAGGGGCCATCGGCCCGGTCTATGAAGCTCAACATCCCCCGCTTCACCATGGTCGGAGCGACGACGCGGACAGGGCTTCTCACTTCACCGCTTCGCGATCGATTTGGCATGAGTTTCCGGCTTGATTTTTATCAACCGGCGGAACTGGCCACCATCGTAAAGCGATCCGCTCGTATCCTATCCATTCAGATTGATGACTCCGGCGCCGAGGAGATCGCCGGGCGGTCCCGTGGGACGCCCCGGGTTGCAAACCGGCTCCTGAGACGGGTGAGGGATTTTGCCCAGGTTCGGGCGGGCGGGCTGATCACAAAATCCGTGGCCTCTGAAGCCCTTGAGTTTCTGGAGGTCGATCGCCGGGGTTTCGACGCTATGGACCGCAGGCTCCTCATGACCATGATCGACAAATTCAATGGCGGACCCGTAGGGATTGACAATCTCGCCGCTGCAATGAGTGAAGAGAAAAATACCATCGAAGATGTCTATGAACCTTTTCTCATCCAGGAGGGTTATGTTCAAAGAACTCCGAGGGGCCGGATCGCCACGAAAATCGCTTATGAGCACTTCGGCCGGAAGTGGTCAGGGAATCAAAAGGAATTGTTTTAATGAACGGCGTAAGGCAATGGGCTTAAGGCATAAGGCAAAAAGAGGGTAAGGGCCTTTCATGACCACAATCCCGGAGATGTTCTTTTAGACTTTAGCCCTGCGCCATAAGCCTTTAGCCATTTTCAGCATGAAAATCTTGCTCCACATCTGCTGCGCACCCTGCACGATTTATCCCGCACGCATCCTGCGTGAGGAGGGCGTCGATATTCTGGGTTTTTTCTACAACCCCAATATTCATCCCTACCAGGAATATCAGAAACGACTGGATGCGCTCCAGGAATATAAGACAAACCAGGGTCTGGAGGTTCTCATTTCCGAAGGGTACCCTTTGGAAGATTTCTTGAGAGGTCTCGTGCAGAGCGAGGGGGACCGCTGCGCTTTCTGCTATTCTCATCGACTCCAGGCTACGGCCGTGCTCGCGAACAGGGAAGGAATCAAGACATTTTCGACAACGCTTCTTTACAGCCGGTATCAGAAGCATGACCTCGTTCGCGAGATCGGAGAGCAGGTCGCCCGAAAATATGACCTTAAGTTTTTCTATCGGGATTTCCGCGAGGGCTGGACGGAGGGGCAGAAATCCGCCCGGGAAGTTGGCCTCTACAGGCAGAGATACTGTGGCTGTATATACAGCGAGAAAGAGAGATACTTCAAAGGATAGTGGTGAGTGTGGAGTGACGAGTGGCGAGGAAGATTGAAAATGATCTTTCCAAGAAAATTCTATCTACTAACCACTGATGACGGGCGCCTTGCATCTGGTCATTCTTGAGCGATCTTGTGAACTGCAGGCTAGATCGGGGTTTTTTTCGCCTTTTACGGGTGCGTTGCAAAAAAATATGCATTTTTCAGAGAGTGTGTCTTTTTAAACACAATTCCACAGGAATTCCACATACTAATAACAATACCCACCGTGACCATTTATACACAAAATAAACAGTATATACAGGTACTTATATTAAATGCCGATCAGGATCGGGCGAGGGTTGATTCCTGGCATACGGATTGCTCTAAAGAGGCCGCCTAAGTAAAGGAAATTTTATGGATCTTCAAAAAACCCTGAATCAGGAGATACGGTGCTTCAGCGTGGGTCTGCACTCCGGCCGAAAGGTGGGTATGACCATCAGGCCGGCACGCGTTGACGAGGGTATCGTGTTCGTCCGGAAGGATCTCCCGCAGTCCGACCGCATCTCGGCCTCGGTGCACAATGTGGCAGACACCACTCTGGCCACAACCTTGGGGACAAACGGAACAAGGGTTCTGACGGTGGAACATCTCATGTCCGCATTCAACGGAATGGGTGTAGACAACGCCCTGGTGGAGGTGGACACTTTTGAGGTCCCCATCATGGACGGGAGCGCTCTCCCCTTCGTGAACCTGATCAGGGGTGGCGGCCTGATGAGCCAGAATAAAGCCAGGAAATATCTGGTGATCCGGAAGCCCATTTCCATTTCCGATGGCGAGAGCACGGCGATGTTTAAACCCTCTCCCCGGTTTGAGATTACGTACAAGATCGACTTCAATCATCCGGCTGTCAGCCGGCAGTCTTATCATGTCGCGCTTTCGAACGGGGCCTATGAACGCGAAATCTGCGCTGCCCGGACATTCGGGTTCCTCCGGGATGTCGAATACCTTCAGGCCAAGGGGCTTGCGCTGGGAGGATCTCTGAGTAACGCCGTTGTTTTGGATGATGAGAAAGTCATTAACAAAGAGGGGCTTCGCTGCCCCGATGAATTCGTTAAACACAAAATCCTCGATGCTATCGGTGATCTTTACCTGATCGGTATGCCCATCATCGGCCACTTTGTCGCCTATAAGTCAGGTCACAAACTCAATATCCAGCTTCTCAAAGAGTTGCTCGCCAAGCAAGATTGCTGGGAGATGCTGAGCCACGAAGACTTCAAAAAAGAAATGGCGGAAACCCCATCTGCCGCTATTTCCGCCTGATGGCCTGAACTGTTATCACGGCCGCAAAATTCACCCTTCATTTTGACATCAAGCAACTCCCCTTTGTTTCATCTTACAGCCGCTCTGATGCATGGTATGGTCTTTTGGGTCCACATCGCGCTGCTGCAAAACGTCCCGTGCGAAAATGATCAGGAAAGACAAGGCGTTGACAATTGGGCAAATTGAGGGTATTTCCATAGGCCGGGTTCCAAATGTGTTGAATCACACCAGATCATGACGACGAAATTCTATGGAAAAGATGCCGGTGAATAAAGCAAAAGTGACGGCTGAAGTGATGGAAAGCCGCGAGGCGCGCAGGAGACGTCGGGAGCGTAGGATCATTCTGCTGACCATTGTTGTCATCGTGGTCCTCACCTTCATCATGAGCTATCTCTCCAGCGGCGAGACCATCATTCCCAGATTCCAGGATGTCCTCATCTTCGGCATGATCAATATCAATATCATTCTCATTGTTCTCCTGATTTTCCTGATCGTCAGAAACGTTGTGAAGCTTATCTACGAGCGACGCCATGGGATCCTCGGCGCCAAGCTCCGGACAAAACTTGTGGCTGCCTTTGTGGGACTCACCCTGGTCCCGACCATCGTTCTTTTCGTCGTCGCCATCACCTTCCTATCCGCGAGCATCGACAACTGGTTTGACATCAAGGTTGGCAGCGCGCTGAATCTCTCCCTGGATGTGGCGCAGAATTACCAGCAGCAGATGGCTGAAAACGTCAAGGATTATGCCAAACAAATTTCCACGGATATCACGAGGAATAAACTGTACGAAAAAAGCAGGGCCGATTACCTCAAAACATTGATCGAGCAGAGGCAGAAGATGCTGAAACTCGGGCTGATCGAGATCTTTTTCGATCAGCAGAATGAAAAAATCATTTTTCGCGATCCCGGTCATCCCGATATCCCCAGTATCGGCATCTCCGGTAAACAGCGGGACGAGGTACGGGCCGGCAGGGAGATTTCGGCCATCCAGTCCTTCGAAAAAGGGGATTTTATCCGGGGCATCGCCCCGATCTACTCGAGCCTCAGCCCGCAAGAGGTCACCGGTATCGTTGTGGTCAACGACTTTATCCCGAAGGGCCTCCTGGACAAGATGACCGTCATTTCCAAGGCCTCCGATGAGTACAAACAATTCAAATTGCTGAAAAATCCCATCAAGGCGAGTTACATCATCATTCTCTTCGCGGTGACCCTTCTTATTATTTTTGCCGCGACCTGGTTTGGATTCTATCTGGCCAGGGGTATCACCGAGCCCATTCAGGACCTGGCGGAGGGCACCCGGGCCCTGGCCCAGGGTAACCTGGATTACAAGATCGACGTAGAGGCTGATGATGAAATCGGGGTTCTCGTGGATTCCTTCAACCAGATGACGGGGGATTTGAAAAAGAGCAAGATGGGCCTGGAGCAGGCCAACATCGATCTCGATCAGCGCAGGAAGTATATGGAAACGGTCCTGAGAAACGTTTCAGCCGGTGTTGTGGCCGTGGACAAGGACGGAACCATCACGACGATCAACCGGGCTGCCGAAAGAATGCTCGGGATCATAACGGAAAAAGTTCTCAACCGTAAATACGAAGAAGTGCTGAAGCCGGAACACATGAAGATGGTCAAGATCTTCCTGGCGGACATGCAAAGAAGCGGTGAAGACATCACGGAAAAACAGATCGCTTTAAATATCAAAGACCGGGCCCTGACACTGCTCGTGACGACGGGTTTGCTCATCGACGATGACGGTCAATACATGGGCATGGTCGTCGTTTTCGAGGACATCACACAGCTCCAGCGCGCCGAGAGAGTGGCGGCCTGGCGGGAGGTGGCCCGCAGAATCGCCCATGAGATCAAAAACCCTCTGACGCCGATTCAGCTCTCGGCGCAGCGGCTTCAGCGGAAGTACGCAGACCGGCTCGGTGACGACGAACCCATCTTCACGGAATGTACCAATACCATCATCAGCCAGGTCGATGTCCTCAAAAATCTGGTGAACGAGTTTTCACGGTATGCCCGTATGCCCGTGTCACAGCGCACGCCCAATGATCTCAATGAGGTCATCAAAGTAACCGTTGTTCTTTTCCAGGACGCCCATAAGGGGATTACCTTTGATTTTCAGGAAGACGCCAATATCCCCCGGTTGAATCTCGATGGGGAGCAGATCAGGCGAGTCATGGTCAATCTCCTGGATAATGCTGTTGCGGCAGTCGGCAAGGAGGATGGCCGCATAGAGGTGAAGACGTTCTACGAAGAGCCCGGTCGAAAGGCCAGGGTCGATGTCATCGACAACGGATGCGGCGTGTCGGATGCCGACAAGATGAAGATCTTCGAACCCTATTTTTCAACAAAAAGATCCGGCTCTGGCCTGGGCCTTGCAATAGTCAATTCCATCATATCGGATCACAAGGGGCATGTCAGTGTGACCGATCACACACCCAAGGGGACCATCGTTTCCTTTGAGTTGCCCGTTGATTGAAAGGAATCGGAATCCCGTCTTTTCTACGGTCGTCTCGGAAAACGTGCCGGTGTTATTTTCGAAGCAGGGAGCGTTCATGACATATCTGGTGACCGGTGGGGCAGGCTTTATCGGTTCCAACATTGTGGAAATCCTCCTGCAAAAAGGAGAGAAGGTCCGGGTCCTTGATGATTTTTCAACGGGCAAGAGAGGCAACCTTACCTTCGACGTCGAGGACGCGGTCGAGGTCATCGAGGGGGACATCCGCGATCTCGGGACCTGTCGCCGTGCCGTAAAAAATGTCCGCTATGTGCTGCACCATGCCGCTCTGGGGTCCGTGCAGCGTTCCGTTGAAGATCCCCTTTCGACCCACGAAATTAACTTGAAGGGCACCCTGAACATGCTTCTGGCTTCCAGAGACGCGGGGGTCCATCGATTCGTTTACGCGAGTTCATCTTCGGTGTATGGCGATCAGGCCGGTGAAGGCGTCGCGGCGGACAATCCCGAGGCCGTGTCACCCAAGACGGAGCGTATGACACCTGCCCCCCTTTCGCCCTATGCGGTGAGTAAGCTGGCCGGGGAGCTTTATTGCAGACTTTTCTGCAGCCTCTACGAGCTCGGGACGATTTCTTTGCGATACTTCAATGTTTTCGGCAAAAGACAGGACCCGGAATCGGAGTACGCCGCGGTGATCCCCCGGTTTATTCAGGCGCTGTTGACGAACACGCCGCCCGTCGTCTACGGAGATGGAAAGCAATCCCGGGATTTCACGCACGTCGATGATGTTGTCCGTGCCAATCTCATGGCCTGTTCCGCGCCGGGAGAATGCCTGGGCGGTGTTTTCAATATTGCCTGCGGCCGACGTCACAGCCTGCTGGAACTTCTGGGTGAATTGCAGGCCCTGCTCGGCAAAAGAGTGGAACCGACCTTCTCGGAGGCAAGAAAGGGAGATGTCCGACATTCAATGGCCGACATCTCCCTTGCCGGAGAGGTCATGGGGTTCAGACCGGAGTCAACGTTCAGACGGGGGTTGGAGGCCACCGTCGACTGGTACCGCAAACACATAAAAAAATAGGGTATCGGGTAAAGGGTACAGGATATAGGGTCAAAAGAGAAGGGCCCTTGCGGGATTCGCAAGGGCCCTTTCATCACAGCGTCTTAGCTTCTCACCTGCCCGGTTTCTATTCTTTTTTCCCCTCCAGGCCGTGCACTTTGATTTTTCTGTGGAGGTTGCTTCGCTCGAGACCGATCGAGTCCGCCGTCTTGGACACATTCCACTCGTTTTCCCTTAGTTTCCTGGTGATGAACTCTCTTTCAAATTCACGCCTCGCTGCCCTGTAGGACTGATGAGAGAACAGGGCATGGTTGTCATTCGCTCCCACCTCATCCTTGACGAACGGCGGAATGTCTTTGGCATCGATGACCCCCGAGGGGGTCATGATCACCAGGCGTTCAATGATGTTTTTCAGTTCTCTCACGTTGCCCGGCCAGTTATGTTCCATCATGAGGTTGATGGCCTCACTGGTCATCGTTTTGGGTGCGATCCCCTCTTTCAGGGAAAATTCCCTGATGAAATGCTCAGTCAGCGGAGGAATATCCTCCTTCCTCTCTCTGAGGGGCATAATGGTCAAGGGAATAACGTGCAGGCGGTAGTACAGGTCCTGCCTGAAGCGGCCTTCTTCCATTTCTTTTTCAAGATCCTTGTTTGACGCCGCGAGGACCCGGACATCCGTCTCGAGGATTTTTGCCCCCCCCACCCTCTCAAATTTCTTTTCCTGGAGAATTCTCAGAATTTTTGCCTGGGCCTTGGCGCTCATGTCCCCCACTTCGTCCAGGAAGATGGTTCCCTCATGGGCCAGTTCGAATTTTCCTCTCTTCTTGGCCGTTGCACCCGTGAAGGCACCTTTTTCATGACCAAAGAGTTCGCTTTCGATGAGTTCTTCGGGGATGGCCGCGCAGTTCACCTCGATCAGGGGTCGCTTGACCCGCTTGCTTTGCAGGTGGATGGATCGAGCCACCAGCTCCTTCCCCGTCCCGTTCTCACCCATGATCAGGATCCAGGCATTGGTGGGCGCGACGATCTTGATCACCTCCTTGAGATCTTGGATAGCCCCGCTCTGACCCACAAGCTCGTAGTCATAATGTGCTTTTTGCTTGAGGAGCTTGTTTTCTTCCTCCAAACGGACCAGGTCGATGGCGTGGTTGACGATGAGGACGACTTTTTCCAGCGACAGGGGCTTTTCGATGAAATCGAAGGCCCCGAGTTTCGTGGCCTTCACGGCGGTCTCGATCGTCCCGTGCCCGGACATCATGATGACCTGCATCTGGGGGTATTCCTGTTTCACGGTTTTCAGGACATCGATACCGTCTATGCCGGGGAGCCATATGTCGAGCAGGACGAGATCGGGCTGTTCCTCCTCGATCATTTGCAGGGCTTCTTCGCCGCTCCTGGCCGTAGGGACTTCGTATCCCTCGTCGGAAAGGATTCCTTTCAAGGACTGGCAAATGCTTTCTTCGTCATCGACAACAAGGATTGTTTTGTACATATTCACATCATGAAAAACCTGACAGCGAATTGCAATGCAGCTATCAGGCGACTCTTTGATTAGTTGATCATCAGGTTTTCAGCAAGCTTGTCGTGTACGAGTTTGGACGAAAGCTCGTTTCCCACCAAGCCTACCCGGACGCCCACGGTGGTGATATCTTTCCCGGCGACATCTTTTCCTTTGGACTTGATGGAGAAATGGACTTTCTCATCCTCGATCATGGCATTGATCTTTCCTTGACTGACATCTTTATTGGGCTCCACGTCATAGCCCCGCATGTCTGCAATCGTTTTTTCACAGGCGGCCCAGACCTTGTCAAAGGAGTAGTAATAGTCCGTTTTCAATTCCCCCTGCAAATACATATAGGTTCCCGAACCACTGACCCCAGCGGCGGTTCCTGCGACAATCGGCAAGCAGCCTGCGAGGGCCATTGCCGCGATCAACAGGACGAGCGTAAAAAAGGTTCTCTTCAAGGTGATCCTCCTTTCGACTGTATTATTCGTCCACCTCCAGTGCCTTTTGTTCATCCTCTCCAGGTTCGCCGAAATCCCTCAGCCCCTCCGCGAGGGACCGCAGGTTTTTATCCACGAGCGCATTGACCGTATTTTCGGGGTAGTCGCCCTTTTCGTCCCGTTCGCCGGCCGGAACCCCCGTCAGGAGCGAGATCCCCTCGTCGATCATCTTCACAGGGTAGATGTGGAATTGACCCTCTGAAACGGCCTTGACCACATCCTTTCTCAGCATGAGGTCCGGGATATTGAGCGCGGGGATCAAGACCCCCTGTTTTCCCGTGAGCCCCTTTGCCCGGCAGACATCGTAGAACCCCTCGATTTTTAGATTGACACCCCCGATGGGCTGCACATCACCTTTCTGATTGACGGAGCCGGTGACGGCGATATCCTGCCTCAACGGCAGGTACGCCAGGCTGGAGAGGATCGCGTATATCTCGGCTGAAGAAGCACTGTCCCCGTCAATACCACCGTATGACTGCTCGAAGCAAATACTGGCGCTTACCGTGAGCGGTTTGTTCTGCGCATACTTTCCCCTGAAGTATCCCTCGAGAATCAGTACGCCTTTGTCGTGGGTCTTCCCGGAGAGCTTTGCCTTCCGTTCGATATTGATGATCCCCGCCCGGCCCATGGAGGTCTTTGCCGTGATCCGGGAGGGTTTACCGAAGGCGTAATCCCCCATGTCATAAACCGAAAGCCCGTTGACCTGACCGACCACCAGGCCATCGGAGTCGATCATGATCGTGCCGTCCTCGATCATCTCTTGAATTTTCCCCTCAATAAGATTGAGACGATCCATTTTTTCTTCATAAGCCTTATCAACGTGATGGTCCGTGACAAGCGAGTGGCCTTCCCTCCCGGCCCAATAGCTTGCTTCCCGCACGAGATCGGCGATGTCGCTGAACCGCGTGGTCAGCTTCTTTTGTCTTCCGGCCAGCCGGACGCCGAATTCAATAACGGCCGCCACGGCCTTTTTATCAAAGGGCAGAAGTTTCTCGTCATCGATGATCCGCTTGACCAGGCAGGCGAATTCGTGGGTATTTTCCTGCGTGTTGGGCATCACGGTGTCGAAGTGGGCCTTCGTTTTGAAAATCTCCTTGAAGTCCCGCTCCAGGTTGTAAAAGAGGTGGTAGAGGTAGTCGTCGCCCAACATGATGACCTTGATGTCCAGCGGAATCGGTTCGGGTTTGAGAGCGAACACGGCCAGGTTGAATGGATCGTAAGGCTGCAGATTCAGGACGCCACTTTTCAGAGTCCTTTTGAGGAAGGGCCACACGCCGGGTTCGATCAAAGCCTCGAGGGCGTCGAACACGATAAACCCTCCATTGGCGCGCAGGAGTGACCCTCCTTTAATGTGGGTAAAATCGGTCTTCCAATATCCGAATCGATCAATTTCTCTTTCGACGGTGCCGAAGAGGTTTTTATAGGTTGGTGAAGTCTCGATGACGATTGGGGCTCGATCGGACTGTGAGTTGTCCACGAGGACATTGACTTTGTACTCGACGAATTTCTTTGCACCCGCCTGGGGCATCATGAAAGGCGGCACCTGCTGCTGTTGCTCTTCCTCCTTGTCCTGGAAGGCCTTGAGATTGGACAGGATGTGTTCCTGAACCTCGTCGAGGTATCCGGTAATCTTGTCGTTCTGCGACCCATACCGTACACGCATGTCGGACACAAGGCCGCTGATCAAGGGAAGACCATACTTGTGCTCGAGGGAGCCTACCTGCGCGCGCATCTCTCTTTCGATATCCCGAGTCTCCCTCATCACGGAATCCAGCTCCAGGCGAAGCTCCAGAAGCGCCTTCTTGATTTTTGCCAACTCTTCTTTGTTGTATTTATCCTGCTCGGCCAGTTCCTCGAGCTGTTCGATGGGCACCGGTTTTCCCTCGAAGACGGGCGCAATATCCTGACGCATGAAGGGGCCGACCTGGAACTGGACCACCTGAAAATTTTCTTTTTGAACCCGCTCGTTGAATTCCTTGATGATCTCTTTTTGCTTGGTTCGGTATTGGTTGATGATGATTTCGGAGTCCTTCTTGAATTCATCGCTCTCAAAGATCAGGGGAATTTCTTTTCTTAGATGGGCGAGGAGCTCATCCATTTCGGTTTGAAATTTCTTTCCCACACCGGCGGGAAGCGTGATCACGCGCGGCATGTCCGTATCTCTGAAATTGTTCACGTAACAGATGTCGTCGGGAACCTTTTTCTTGAGATCGATCTGATTGAGAAGATTTTTAATGGTGGTGAGCTTCCCCGTTCCTTCCACACCGGAGGCATAGATGTTGTAGCCCGGGCTCGAGATTTCCAGACCCATGACGATCGCCTTGCGGGCCCTTTCCTGACCGATGATCCCGTCTGATTTTTCGCAGTCCTGCGTTGTTTCAAAACCCAGTGTATCCGGATTGCAAATCCACCGCATTTTGCCGACGGGAAGTTCCTCTATCATGAGTGCTTTTCTGGTCATGTCCCTGCCCCTGCTTGTGTTTTTTAAGGACTTCAAAATGCGCGTATCCTCCATATAATTCATGCTTTTTTAATTGTCCATCTTTTTATCCTGCGTCCGCTGGTCGGGCGCAGGATGATGTCGACTTTGACCCGCCGTGCTTCTTGTTCGCTCGATTCGAGTTGATACGTTTGGTTCCAGGTCTCTGAGGTGGGCCTGCGAGGCCTGCTCTTTCCATGGAAAGAGGGGACAAAGAGGGTATACAAAGACACGTGAAAAGAGGCGAACCTCCGGGCGGGCATACGGTGAGGTTTATTCGCCCGAGAGTTTTGCAAATTCTCGCAGAAGCTCCTCCTGCTTCTTCGTCAGGTTGACGGGGATCTTGACGATGAGCTGAATAATCTGATCCCCCCGCCCGAAGCCCTTCAGGTGCTGGACGCCTTTACCTTTGAGGCGGAGGATCTTGCCGCTCTGCGTTCCTTTGGGCACCTTCACTGTCTCTGTTCCCTCGAGCGTCTGGACGCTGATGCTGCCGCCGAGGGCGGCCTGCGTGATGGAGATGGGAACCTGGCAGAGGATATCATCGCCGTCCCTCTCAAAGAAGTCGTGAGGTGTCACATGGATGAAAATGTAGAGGTCGCCGCTGGGCCCGCCGAACTCCCCCTCTTCCCCTTCACCCCTCAGCCTCAGCCGGGAGCCGTTGTCCACCCCCGGGGGGGCTTTCACCTGGATCTTTTTCCTGACCTTTGCCTTTCCGGTGCCGAGACATCCCTTGCAGGGATTGCGGATGATCTGCCCCTGCCCCCGGCACTGGGGGCACGTTGAGCTGATGGTGAAGAATCCGCTCGATTGGGTGACCTGTCCCCGCCCGGCGCATCGGGTGCAGACTTCCGGACGTGTTCCTGAGGACGCACCACTGCCGCCGCAGTCCCGGCATTTTTCAAGTTTCTCGATTTCGATCTCCGTAGACTTGCCGAGCACCGCTTCCATGAAGGAAATTCGGAGGTCATAACGCAGGTCCGCCCCCTGGCGAACGGCGGTCCGCGTTCTCCCCCCTCTTCCCGCAAAGCCGAAGATGTCCTCGAAGATGTCGCCGAAGCTGGAGAAGATGTCTTCGAAGCCGGTGAAACCCCTGAAACCCGTTCCGTCGAGACCTTCGTGGCCGTAGCGGTCGTAGATTCCTCTTTTTTCGGGGTCGTGGAGGACTTCATAAGCCTCCGCGGCTTCTTTGAACTTGTCCTCTGCTTCCTTGTTTCCCGGGTTCCGATCGGGATGATATTTCAGAGCAAGCTTCCGGTAGTTTTTTTTGACTTCTTCCTCAGTGGCATTATGGCTGACACCGAGGATATCGTAATAATCCCGTCTGATCATGACGCCCGAGAGGTTCCTTCCGCAGAGATCATTTGCTTGAGATGCTCAATTTCTTTTTCGTTCTTGCTTCTTTCGAAGGCCTGGAAGGCGAAGGTGTATTTCTTGAGTGCCAGGGCCCGTTGACCGATGTGGTTCCATTCCTCGTCGGTGGCTTCCCTGCCGAGGGCTTTCAGGATCTGTTGAAAGTCCATGACATCCCCGCTTTCGACAGCCATCTCCAGGATCTTTTCCAGTCCTTCCCGGTGGGCGGCTTTCTGAAAAAATTCGATCGCATCGGAGATAAGGTCTTCCTTCAGGTACCGTTCTCCCATGGATGTCAGGGTTCTGGCGGGAGTTGAGTCGATGTAGAGGATCTTCTGCTTTTCCTTGTAATCAGGCAAATTCGACATTTTGGACGCCGGATACACCCCTTTTATACAGTCACCCGAACCGCCCTTAAGATAATGACCGCCCGGGGGTGTGTCAAGGAGGGGGTGGAAATTTCAGGCCATGAAACGTCGGAGGGCTTCCTGGTATTTTTCTCTTGTTTTTTCAACAATTTCCTGCGGAAGCTCCGGGGCGGGCGCCTTTTGGTTCCAGGGGATGGAAAGCAGGTAGTCTCTGAGAAATTGTTTGTCAAAGCTCCTCTGGGGCCGGCCTTCCCCGTAATCATCCTTGGGCCAGAATCTCGAAGAGTCGGGCGTGAGAAGCTCGTCGATCAGGATGAGCTCGTTCCCGAGGAGTCCGAACTCCATTTTGGTGTCGGCGATGATGATCCCCCGCTGATCGGCAGTCTCCGAAGCTCGTCGGTAGATCCGGAGGCTGATCTCGATGATCCTGGCGGCGAGAGGCTCCCCGATCGCCCTGGCCATTTCCTCGCGGGTCATCGGCAGGTCATGCTCTCCTTCGGGGGCCTTGGTGGAGGGTGTGAAGATGGGCTGCGGCAGTCTGGAAGATTCCTGCAGACCCCCCGGAAGGCGGATGCCAGAAACGGCTTTGCCCTCCCGGTAGTCCCTCCAGGCCGAGCCGCTCAGGTACCCCCTCACGATGCATTCAACAGGGAGGGGCTTTGCCTTCCTAACGATCATGCTCCTGCCTTTCAGAATATCCCGGTAGGGAGCGCAGGTCGGGGGGAAATGATCCACGTCTGTTGACAGGACGTGATTCCCGATGATGTCGGCCATCTTTTCGAACCAGAGGGTCGAGAGTTTTGTCAGGATCTCCCCTTTTCCCGGTATGGGGTTCGGCATGATCACGTCGAAGGCTGATATCCTGTCCGTGGCGATGATCAAGAGGCTGTCGTCAAAGGCATAAATATCCCGCACCTTTCCTCTGTTGAAAAGGTGTAATCCCCTGAAGTCCGTTTCATACAAAATGGCTTTTTTCACGTCCTATTCCTTTTCTCAGCGCAGGAAAGGGTTGTGCTTCTTTTCGTGACCGATGGTGGAAGTCGCCATTCTGCCGTAGTTGTGACCGGGGAGTACCACCGTATCGTCGGGCAGGGTTAAAAGTTTTTCCCGGATTGCCTTCGCCATGGTTTCCCAGGATGCCCCGGGCAGATCGGTTCTGCCCACGCTTTCCACGAACAGCGTGTCCCCGGTGAAGACGTAACCGTCAGTGTAAAGTGAAATCCCGCCCGGTGTGTGACCGGGTGTGTGGAAAACGCTGAGGCTGATGCTCCCGACACGGATGATATCCCCGTCTTTCACGGTGATATCGGCGGCCGGCGAGCTTTTCGCCCTGAACATGTTGAGGACCATGGCCGGTGTGGAGTGGAGCATGTCGGCATCCGCCTCGTGGACGATGATTTTTGCGCCGGTCTTTTTCTTCATGTCGGCGTTGCCGGATATGTGGTCTACATGGCCGTGCGTGTTGACGATGTATTTTATCTCGATGCCGTTCTTCTCCGCCTCGGCGATGATTCGATCTGTCTCCGCCGCCGGGTCGATGACCAACCCGGACTTGCTGTCTTTGTCACCGACAATATAGGCGAAAACGGCCATGAAACCGACCTGCAGTTGTCTCAAATACATGTCATCCTCCGAGTCGCATCAGTGTCCCGCGGGGTGCTGTGACCTGTGAAACCCCCGACAGCAGATGAAGCCCATAGCACTCTTGCCCTGTGGAAGTCAATGCCATTCAGAAGGGTTTATTTTTTTGACAGGATGGCGCCGTAGAAACCATCTGTCCCGTGGATATGGGGGAAGGACCTGAACTGCCTTCCTGCCCCGAGCATCTCGCGGGGGATCGTCCCGGGCGGGCCCAGGCGTTGAAAATCGGGGTGGGACGACAGAAAGCTCTCGATGATCTGATCGTTTTCCTCCGGCATGATGGAGCAGGTGCTGTAAACGAGCACGCCGCCTTTTTTCACCCAGCCGGATGCGCCCCTGAGAAGATTGAGCTGCAGGGGGGGAAAAGCGGCAAGGGCCTCCTCCGTCAGGCGCCATTTGATTTCGGGGTTTCTTCGCAGGGTGCCAAGGCCTGAACAGGGTGCGTCCAGAAGGACTCTGTCATAAGCATCGGGCGCAGGGTTTTCGGGTAGAAGCGACACGTCGCCATGGCGTGTCTCAATGATCCTGATTCCGAGCCTCCGGGCGTTGGCCTCGAGGTCATGAATTTTCTTCACGTGCAAGTCCATGGCAAGGATCTTTCCATTGTTTCCCATCCGCTCCGCCATGTGCGTCGCCTTCCCCCCGGCACCGCAGCACAGATCGGCAATCTTCTCCCCCTGTCGGGGGCTTACGAGGTGAGCCATCAACTGGGAAGCTTCATCCTGGACATGGATCAGGCCCTGTCGGAAGAGATCCAGTTGTCTGATAGGCCGGGCAAGACCGGACAGCAAGGCGACCCCATCGGGCGAATAGACAGTCGCCTCCGCTTTGAGACCCTGTTCCCGCAGTTTTTTCAGCACATCGTCCCGCGTTGTCTTCAGGGTATTCGTTCGCAACGTGATGGGCGGATTTTCGTTATTGGCCTGACAGAGTTTGAGCGTTTCCCCGGGGCCGAGCAGGCCGAGCCATCGTTTGACCAGCCAGAGCGGATGGGAGTGAACGATGGCGATGTGGAAGGCCGGGTCCCGGTCGTAATCTGGCGGTGTGATGGTGTTGCTGTTCCGGATGGCATTTCGCAGAAGGGCGTTGACCAGGGCTGCCCGTCCCGGGCGTATCTTTTTGGCCGTCTCCACGGCTTCATCGACAGCGGCATAATCCGGAATCCGATCCAGGCAGGTGATCTGGTAAAGGCCGATGCGAAGGACATTCTTCAGGGAACTCTCCAGGTCATCGTAAGAACCGTCGTAGAGATTCTCCAGGATCCAGTCGAGGCGGCCTTTCATCCGGAGCGTCCCATAGACCAGATGGGTCAAAAGGCTTCTGTCTGATGGATTTTCAATGGTATCCCCGGAAAGAGCCCGATCGAGGAGCGGTTCAGCAAAGGACTGGCTCTTGTCCACCCGGTTCAGGATGTCGACGGCAACCCGCCTCGGGTTTCCTTTTCCGCTGTGATTTCTGATGTCGGACCTCCCTCTGCCTTGCGGGATTCGAAACCAAAGATAGCCGTTGGACCGGCACGGTTTATTCCGCCAGTTCGCCGCTTTCGATGCGGTGTCCCCGCAGGAACTCAACGGCGGTCATCCGTTTTTTGCTTTCCAGCTGCAACTCCCGGATCTCCAGGTAACCGTTCTTTGCTGTGATCCGAAGTCCACCGGGCGTTTTGATGATCGTCCCGGGCCTCTCGGCTACGTGTGCTTCGATAGCTCCCGCTGAAAAGATCTTCATCATCTTCCCCTGGAGGTAGGTGTAGGCACCCGGCGTCGAACTGAGGCCGGCGATGAAGTGCTTGATCTCCCGGACACCGGCATCCCACCGGATGAGGCCGTCTTCTTTCTTCAACCGCGGGGCGTTAGAGGCCTGTGCCGGATCCTGCGGTCTTCCATGAATCTTTCCCTGCAGAAGGCCTTCGATCGTCTCTGCCAGGACCTCCGCCCCAATGAGTGCGAGGCGGTCATGGAGCCGGTCGAAATTTTCGTCCGGCTCTATGACCGTTTCCCGCTGAAGGAGGATATCCCCCGTGTCCACGCCTTCATCCATCATGATGGTTGTGACCCCTGTTTCTCGCTCCCCCCTGATGAGGGCCCACTGGATCGGGGCCGCCCCCCTGTATTTCGGAAGGAGGGAGGGATGAACATTGATACAACCCATGCGGGGGAACCGGATCACCTCCTTCGGGAGTATTTGACCGAAGGCCACCAGGACGACCATGTCCGGAGCAAGCGTCCGGAAGGTCTGGATGAAATCAGGGTCGCGCACACGCTCGGGTTGAATGACGGGCAGTTGGTGACGCTCCGCGATGTCCTTTACGGGTGGTGCCACGAACTGTCTCCCCCGACCCTTGGGCCGATCCGGTTGTGTGACGATCCCGATGACGGAATGACCGCCCCTGATGAGGGCTTCAAGGGAGGGATGGGCGAATTCCGCCGTTCCCATAAAGAGAATTTTCGTTTTCACCATGACATCTCCACGCGAAAGGATTTGAACGTATTATATCATCCATGCATTTTTTCAAAGCGGGGACTACATGAAATTCACGGGATCCACGTCCACCTTGACATCGCAGCCGGATGTCTTTACGGTCGAGAGAATCTGTTTCGTCAGCTGCTGCAAAAGGCGCACGCTCTGCCCCTTGAGCAGGATCTGCCACCGGTGCCGGCCTCTGATTCTGGCAATAGGCGCCTCGACAGGCCCGATAAGGGAGATACCTTGAAGCCCCTTCTGCGACTGCAGGATATTTCGCGCCCTTTTGAAGATCTGTTCAGCACTCTTTTCTGTCTTTTCCCGGTTCAAGCCGGTGATCAGGAGGTGGATCATCCGTGAAAAGGGGGGATAGCCGGCATTCTGCCGCGCCGCAATCTCCTCGTTGAAGAACCCCTGATAGTCATAGTCCTTCGTCCGTTCGACAGCATAATGGGATGGATTCAGCGTCTGAATGATCACGCGGCCGGGCATGTCACCCCTGCCGCCCCTTCCCGACACCTGGGTGAGGAGCTGAAAGGTTTTTTCCGATGCCCGGAAATCCGGGATATTCAGGGCCATATCGGCCGACACGACACCCACCAGGGTGACATTTGGATAGTCATGACCCTTCGCAATCATCTGGGTCCCGATCAGGATGTCGATATCCCCGTCGTGCAGATCCTTCAGGATTTTCTCGAAAGCCCCCTTCCGGGTAGTCGTGTCGCTGTCCATCCGACTGACGCGGGCATGGGGGAAACATTTCAGAACCTCTTCTTCAAGTTTTTCCGTTCCGAGGCCAAAGCTGAAGATGGCTTCTTTCTGGCAGGAAGGACATCGGGACGGAACCTTCATGAAGTAGTCACAATAGTGGCATCTCAGGAGCCCATCTTTTTGATGATGAGTCAGGGAGACGTCGCATCCCAAACACCGAAAGACATAGGCGCATTCAGAGCAGTGCATAAAGGTCGTGAAGCCCCGCCGGTTGAGGAAAAGAAGCGATTGCCTGTGGAGCCGCAGCGTCTCCTCGAGGGCGTTTCTGAGGGCTGTGGACAGGATTCGGATTCTTCCATTTTCGTCTCTTTCGTTCTTCATGTCCACGATCAGAACACCAGGCAGGGGTCTTTCTTCAACCCGCCGCGGGAGGCTCAGATACCGGAAGGACTTCTCCCGCGTGTTGAAATAGGTCTGGATGCCGGGTGTTGCCGAGCCGAGGATCGCAACGGCGGCATGCATCTGGGCTCTGACAATCGCCAGGTCCCTTGCATGGTAAGGCATCCGTTCGTCCTGTTTGTAAGCGCTGTCGTGCTCTTCATCGACAATAATAAGCTTCAGGTTCCTAACCGGTGCGAAAATGGCCGATCGAGCCCCCAGGACGATTCGCAGCTCACCTCTTTGAATCCGGCGCCACTGGTCGTATCTTGCCCCGACGGAGACACCGCTGTGAAGGACGGCGATTTCGTTGTCTCCGAATCGCCACCTCAATCGGCTTAGAAGCTGGGGAGTGAGTGCTATCTCGGGGACGAGATAGATGACGCTGCCCCGCCGCTTCAATACCTCGCCGATGGCCTGAAGATAGACTTCCGTTTTCCCGCTGCCGGTCACACCGTGGAGAAGATAGCAAGAGTACCGGTCGGAAGAAAGCCCGGAGGCAATCTCCCGGAGCGCGGTCTCCTGCTCCGCGTTCAGACGGATGCCCGCCGTCAGGTGGTGAATTTCGGGTGGGCACTCGGGCGATCTGTATGTTTCCCTTTCCCAGGTACGGACGAGACCTCTGCGCGCCAGTGTTTGCAAGGCCTGACGACCGTTCTTGAAGCGGTTTGCTATTTCCAGAAGGGAAGGACACCCGCTATCCTTGATGAAATCCAGGATTCTTTTCTGGCTCTCCGTGAGAGTCTCTGATCCCATGTCCTGGACTTCGGCGGACACGACCTTTTCTTTTTTTGCGCTCACGCGGGGGATCGTGAGCCGCTCATCGACGCGGATGAGATGCCTGTCCTGCAGAGGCTTTAAGTCCGAGGTGAGCGGTTTCCGCCCTGTTTTCCGGCAGAGCTGTTTGACGGAAAAGCCGGCCGGAGCCTCCTCGAGGATCGAGATGATCCGACGCTGGATGTCGGAAAGTTCCCCTTCCCGGGCCCTGTCGGAACCATCCATTTCACGTCCCTTCTCCGTTCGGGTAACCCACAGAAGACTTTCGATGTCGATGCCGCCGGGCAGGATTTCACTGAGCATCTTTCCCAGGGGGTAGAGGTAGTAATCTGCTGCCCAGCGGTAGAACCGCAGGTCCTCCTCATTGAAGAGGGGCTCGGGATCCAGAACCTGGAGGATTGTCTTCGTTTCCTCGAGGCTCACCGTTTCAAGAACCTGAAGGATGTAGCCGGTGACGGACCTCTTCCCCAGGGGGACGAATACACGCTTCCCAACGGCGACATCTGTCTCAAGGTCCGCGGGCACCTCGTAGGAAAAGGTCTTCGGCGATCTGATGTTGACGGCAACCTCGACAAACATGCGTTCACACTCCTCTGAAGCTCTCCGTGGACGGTCCAGCAGACTTAGAAAGTGCCCGTCGGCAAAGCGGGAGAATTATATCCCAAGACGAAATGGATTTGAAGCGTTTGAATGGACTGGATGGCGGGTTTCGAAACGGCATCCAGCGGAGATTTTGAGGTTCGAGGAAGAGTGGATCGTATCTGGAAAAGCTCCTGTGGAAGGGGAAAGAGGTGAGATTATTCGCCCCTGAGTTTTTCGAGCTTTTCTTCTTTGGTCTTGCAGTCGATGCAGAGGGTCGTGACGGGCCTCGCCATCAGTCGTTTTTCGGAGATGGGTCCTCCACATAACTCGCAGACTCCGAAGGTGCCGTCATCGATCCGCTTGAGGGCTTCCTGCATCTTGCCGATCAGCTTTCGTTCGCGGTCTCTGATCCTCAGCTCGAAGTTCCTGTCCGACTCCAGCGATGCCCTGTCGTTGGGATCGGGAAAGTTCTCTTTTTCATCCGTCATCTCGGAGACCGTTTTCCCGGCCTCTGTCAGGAGGTCGTTGATCTTCTGATTCAGCAGCTTCTTGAAATGTTTGAGTTTTTCAGGTTTCATCGGCCAACGTCTCTGCCTCGGGAAAGGCCCTCATATTGTTTTAAGGCGCTATCCTATACAGAAAAATAAAAAAATTGTAAAGAAAAAAATGACTTTCGGCGCCGCGAGATGTCGCTCATTTTTGAAGGCTGTAGAGCTGCAGAATCTTCTCAATGATGTTGGTCGTAGAGGCCCCTTTGATTTCGGGAATGACGGCCACGGTGCCGCCCCATTTCCTGACGGCCTGTCCTCCCACGATATCTTTCTCGGCCCAGTCCCCGCCTTTCACGATGGTGTGTGGCTTGAGATACTCGATCAGTTCCAGCGGTGTGGCTTCATCGAAGAGAATGACGAAATCGACGGATTCGAGGGAGGCCATGATGTCGGCACGCTCCGCCTGGGGCACGATGGGTCTCTGAGGACCCTTGATCGCCCTGACGGAGGCGTCGCTGTTGAGCCCGACGATCAGGATGTCGCCGAGTTTCCTGGCCTCCCTCAGGTAGCGCGTGTGACCGGTGTGGAGGATGTCGAAACAGCCGTTCGTGAAGATGATCTTCTTCCCCGCCTTCTTCAGTTTTTCGATCTCTTTCTTCAGTTCGTGTCGCGATAGCATTTTACGCATCGATCCTCCTATGTGGCCCGTGCGAGGGTGAGGACCCCCACACTCCTGGCCCCCCCTCTCAATAAAATCCTTGCGCATTCCCTGGCGGTGCTGCCCGTTGTATAGACATCATCGATGAGAAGCACCTTCTTCCCTTTGATCCGATGCCGGTCCCCGATTTCGAAAGCCCCGCGCACATTCGCTGCCCGATCCTCTTTCTTGAGCCCTGTCTGGGGAGCCGTGCCGATGGTTCTCCGGAGGGCCATAAAATCAAGCGCCCCCGAAAATTTATGCGCCATGGCCCTGGCCAAAATAAGGGACTGATTGAAACCTCTTTCCCTGAGGCGCCGGAGATGAAGGGGAACGGGCATGAGGACATCATATTCGGTGACGTCGAAGGCGGGATAGGAAAATGCTGCCATGAGGGACCCGAGCGACTCTCCGGTGTGAAGACTGCCCTGGTATTTGAACCGCTGAATAGCCTTGAGAAGTGACGTCTCGTAGATGCCCAGAGATCTGACCGACGTGAAATACTGTTTTCTGGAAAGACAATCCCCGCAGGGGTGATCGCTCTCGGTCTCGGTGAAGTAGGGGAGACCGCACCGGGGGCAAAGCGGGGAGTTGATGAAACGGATTTCGGAGAAGCACGCCGGGCAGAAAGAGAAATGCAGATCCTCTTCGAGAATTTTTTCGCAAACGACGCAGGTAGGTGGAAAGAGGATGTCCGCGAGGCCTCTCAGGATCGTTTTCAAAGATCACATCCCTTTGCGGAGGCGGGTTATTCTGTCGGCGTCGTTATCGATTTCCATCCTGGGAGCATCCGACCACAGCCGCTCCATGTCATAGAAGTCCCGGACGGGCTCGTAGAAGACGTGAACGATGATATCGGCATAATCCATGAGGATCCACTGCGCCGTTCTTTCTCCCTCAATCCCAAGGGGGAGAAATCCGTTTTTTTTCATGTTCTCTTCGATGGCCTGGGCGATGCTCTGGACCTGCCGGTCGGAATTTCCACTGCAGACCATAGAGTAGTCGGCGAAGGAGGTCACCTTTTGCATGTTTAATATAATGATATTCTTCGCCTTTTTTTCCAAGGCCGCGTTCACGCAGAGAATGACTCTCTTCTTTGTATCGTCTTTTTTCCTTTTCAATAAAGCCTTTCCTGTCGTGGAATGTCCCGATCTTGGAAGGATTGATAAACCCTTGTTTTATTAACAGAATTTTACTATACTGTCAAACTGAAAATGCCATGGAAGCACACAGGCCGAAAAGGTTTGCGAATCCAGAAGTAGCCGCAGTAAAAGATACTTCTGCCTTGCTGCTTTTATGCGGTGATGGGCCTTTTTCGCGGTTGTTTAAACACCCATGGTGTGATAAAAACCGGTCGCCTGAATCGTGAAGTGATAAAAGCCATCATGCGGGATATCCTCAAAAAAATTCAAGTGAATCTTCCCTTCCAGCAGCTCTACCATCAGTATCTCCCCACCATACTGAAAGAGAAAATTAATCCCGAAATCGGATTTAATTATCATGTCCTCGACAGCACGCGCAGGGAAGAGTTTCTTCATGTTGCAGGCGTCCTGCAGGAAGCCGGGGTGCGCATTACTTTTCATGCGCCCTTCATGGATTTAAGGCCGGGAGCCCTTGACCCCCGGATCAGGCAGGTGACGATTGACCGTCTGAACCAGGTTTTTGAACTGGTACCCTACTTTCAACCGAAGGCTGTCGTCTGTCATCCTTCCTTCGATGAGCGCTACTACGTGGCAACGGGACCGCGATGGCTCGAAAACAGTATCTCCACGTGGCGGGCACTGTCGGGAACGGCAAAAGACATGAGCACCGTGATTATGCTTGAAAATGTCTACGAAACCAATCCCAGCTACCTGGGAGTCCTTCTGGATCAGGTCAACTCTCCCCAACTGCGTTTTTGCTTTGACACGGGACATTTCAATGCCTACTCGAAGACCGATCTGACCCTGTGGCTTGAAAAGCTGGGGCCCTATGTAGGGGAGCTGCACCTCCACGACAATAATGGTTCGTCCGATGATCATCTCCCCGTGGGGAAAGGGAGCTTTCCCTTCCCTCGACTCTTCGCATTTCTCAGGGAGAGGAGGATGACACCGATTGTGACGATCGAGCCCCACACAGAGAAAAATCTCTGGGATACATTGGATCACATCCGGGGGACGGGTTTACTGAATGATTGCTGTTGATCAGGGAGGACGCCTATGAAGCTAGCGTTTATCGGAACCGGGTATTTGGGGCTTGTTGCCGCCGCCTGTTTTGCCGAGATGGGAAACGACGTGATCTGCGTCGATGTAGACGAAAAGAAGGTCGAGGGCCTCAAGAAAGGCGTCATACCGATCTTTGAACCGGGGCTCGAGTCGATCGTGAAGAGGAACTACGGTGGCGGGCGAATGAAGTTCACGACGAGCCTGGAGGAAGCGGTCAGGAGTTCTCTCGTGGTCTTCGTTGCCGTGGGAACACCGCAGGACGAAAACGGGGCTGCGGATTTGATGCATGTCCAGAAGGTTGCTCGGGATATCGGCGATTTCGTCGAGGAATACAAGATTATCGTTCTGAAGTCAACGGTTCCCGTCGGGACATGCGACAAGGTCAGGAAAACCATTCAAGAAAGATTGACCGCCCGGGGGTTCTCGATTGAGTTTGATGTGGTGTCCAATCCGGAGTTTCTGAAGGAGGGCGACGCCATTAACGACTTCATGAAGCCCGATCGTGTCATCATCGGCACGGATAATGTGAGAACGGCCGAACTCATGAAAGAGCTCTACGCGCCCTTTGCCATGGAAAGGGAAAAGTTGATCGTCATGGATAACCGGAGCGCCGAGATGACAAAGTATGCCGCCAACGCGATGCTCGCCACACGCATATCGTTCATGAATGAGATCGCCAATATCTGCGAGAAGGTGGGTGCTGACGTTTCCCTCGTGCGGAGAGGCATCGGGTCCGACCGACGGATCGGTTATAGTTTCATTTATCCGGGGATCGGCTATGGCGGTTCCTGTTTCCCCAAGGACATGCGGGCTCTCATCAACACGGCGCGGGAGAATCAATACAGCTCCCAGTTGCTCATGGCCGTCGACGGCGTCAATATGCGGCAGCGGCAGATCATGGCCGACAAGGTTGTTCAATATTTTGAAGGCCGGGGAGGCGTCAAGGGTAAAACAGTGGCTGTTTGGGGGCTTTCCTTCAAACCGAACACCGATGATGTCCGGGAGTCTCCGGCAATGGCTATCGTGTCGATCCTGGTGGAAAAGGGGGTCAAAATTCAAGCCTATGATCCCGAGGCGATCAAGGGTGCGAAGCGAGTTCTGGGAGAAAATCCGAATGTGGTTTATTTCGACAATGCCTATGATGCCCTCACCGGTGCCGATGGTCTGGTCCTTTTGACGGAGTGGCACATGTTCAGGAGGCCGGATTTCGAGCGGGTGAAGAAACTCCTGAAAATGCCGGTTATTTTTGACGGTCGAAACCAGTACGATCCGGCAGAGATGAAAAATAGGGGTTTTGTCTATAGGGGTGTCGGTCGAAGATAAAGGATAGAGGCCGTGCTTCGTTATATGCTGAGAAGAATGATTTTCATGATTCCCCTTCTTTTCGGGATCACGATCATCTGCTTCTCCGTCATGCACCTGGCCCCCGGCTCGCCGACGGATCTGCAGACCCAGATGAATCCCAGGGCCTCTGCCGAGTTGAGGGAGCGTCTGCAGGCCATGTACGATCTCGATAAACCCCTTCACATCCAATATGCCCTCTGGGTCCGGAAGCTCGCCGTTCTGGATCTGGGGACATCCTTTTCGCCCGACCGCAGGAAGGTATCCGATAAAATTCTCGAGCGACTCCCCGTGACGGTCTCCCTCAACATTCTTTCCATGATCCTGATCCTGTCGCTGGCCATCCCCATCGGCGTCCTGTCGGCGGTGCACCAGGGCTCCCTCTTCGATAAGCTCACCGGTGTCTTCGTTTTCATCGGCTTTGCCATTCCGACGTTCTGGCTGGCCCTCCTTTTCATGATCCTCTTCGGGGTCAACCTCGACTGGCTTCCGATCTCGGGACTTCGATCCCTGAACTATGAATACATGCCGCCTCTGTCGGCTTTCATCGATCTCATCAAGCATCTCATACTTCCCGTCACGCTCGCCGCCTTCGGGGGGCTGGCCGGGTTGTCCCGTTATATGAGGTCGAACATGCTCGAAGTCATCCGTCAGGATTACATCGTGACGGCCCGGGCGAAGGGATTGTCCGAGCGGACGGTGATCTACAAACACGCACTCCGAAATGCGCTGCTTCCCGTCATCACGCTGCTGGGGCTTTCCGTACCGGGCCTGATCGGTGGAAGCGTTATTTTCGAAACCATATTCGGGATCCCCGGGATGGGGCAGCTCTTCTATATGTCCGTCATGTCGAGGGATTACCCGGTCGTCATGGGCATCCTGGTGATTGGGGCTGTATTGACTCTCCTGGGGAATCTCCTGGCCGACGTCTCCTATGCCCTGGCCGATCCGAGAATCAGGATCTCCTAGGGGGAAGGGGTTGGCGCCCCGTTTGACACTTCGTCATTTCTAAAGGCATAAAGGATGGAAAGAGATTTCTGGCAGCGATTCTCCAAAAACGAACTGGCCCTTGCGGGGTGCGTCATCGTGGTCTGTCTGTTTATCGTCTCTCTTGTTGCGCCGTGGATTTCGCCGTATGACCCGACGGAGATTCATCTGGACGATATTCTCTCGTCACCGTCGGCGAAGCACTGGCTGGGGACGGATCAGCTCGGGCGTGACGTGTTGAGCCGCATGATCTGGGGTTCGAGGATCTCACTCAAAGTCGGTTTTGTTTCTACCGGCATTGCCATTCTCATCGGCACCCTGCTCGGCGCTGTGGCGGGATATTACGGTCGCGGCGTCGATACGATCATCATGCGGTTCGTGGATATCATGCTGTGCTTCCCCACATTTTTTCTCATCCTGGCCGTCATTGCCATCCTGGAGCCGTCGATATGGAATATCATGGTCATCATCGGCATTACGGGTTGGATGGGCATCACACGCCTCGTCCGGGCCGATTTCATCACCCTGAAGGAAAGAGATTTCGTCCAGGCGGCAAGAGCCATCGGTGCCAGTGATTTCAGGATCATCTTCATTCACATCCTGCCGAATGCCATGGCCTCGATTCTCGTGGCGGCGACCCTGGGGGTTGCCGGGGCCATTCTCACGGAGTCCGCCCTGAGTTTTCTCGGCATCGGCGTTCAGCCGCCAACGCCGAGCTGGGGGAACATCCTCACGGCGGGAAAAGATAACATCGATATCGCCTGGTGGTTATCTCTGTTCCCGGGGCTGGCAATCCTGGTGACTGTTCTGGGCTATAACATGCTGGGTGAAGGGATCCGGGATACCCTGGATCCAAGGCTCCGGGGTTAGCCCGGGGCGAGGGTCTTGAATAGACGCCGTCTTTGTTGGAAGAAAGGCATAAAACGGAAACTCGAATCAGGGAGGGGACCGACAGATGAAAAAGGACAAGGCCAAATCACAGGAGCTGATGGACAAACGGATTGTGGCGCTGAAGATCATCCGGGGAGAAATGACGCCCCAGTCCCTCAAAGCCTATTTGAAGAGCGTTCCGGACGCGTCGGACGAGGCCGTAGAGATCATCATCGAGCCGGTTAAACGAAGAAAGATGACGTGACATGCTGCCGGACGTCCGGGTCGTTGATACCCACGCACATCTGGAAATGAATGCCTTTGACAGAGACAGGGACGCGGTCATCCAGCGGGCGCAGGATGCCGGTGTTCGGTATATCGTCACCGTGGGGACCACCCTCGGAGAGTGCCGAAAAGCCATCGCCATTGCCGGCCGCTACGAGCCGGTCTATGCTGTCATCGGTATCCATCCCCACGAAGTGAAACATATCGACGGACAGACCTATGACGCCCTCAGGGCCCTGGCGAAGTCCCCCAAAGTCGTTGCCTACGGCGAAATCGGGCTCGATTTTTTCCGAAACCTCTCCCCGAAGAACTGGCAGATCAAAAGGTTCGAGGAACAGCTTGAAGTAGCCGACGCCCTGGGGCTTCCTGTCGTGATTCACGACCGGGAAGCGCACCAGGAGACCGTGAATGCCTTGAAGCGCTGGAAAGGCAGAAAAAGGGGGGTCATCCATTGTTTTTCCGGTGATGAGGCCATGGCCAGAGAGTGCCTGGACATGGGTTTTTATATTTCCATACCGGGGACAGTCACCTTTGATAAGAACGAACGGCTGAGATCGATCGTCCGCCTTCTTCCCCTCACGAGCCTGCTGGTAGAAACCGATTGTCCTTATCTCACCCCTGTGCCGAACCGGGGCAAACGGAATGAACCGTCCTATGTGCTCTACACGGCCCGGTGCGTTTCGGAGGTCAGGGGGCTGCCTTTCGAGGAAGTGGCCCGGGTCACCACCGAAAGTGCGAAGGCCTTATTCGGGATCGGTTGATCGGGTAAAGTTCACTATCTGCTTGATCATCCGTGAGGAAAGGAGTATTAAAAAACAAATGAGCCTGGGGGTGCCCGAGCGGCTGAGATCATACCCCTTGAACCTGACCTGGGTAATGCCAGCGTAGGGAGCGGTTGTGAGAATCCGGACATCGAGGGGCGCATCCTGGAGAAACAGGCTGTGCCCTTTTTTTTCCGATCGGGTGTTCGGGACATCTTCAGCACCGGGCGGATCGCTGAATTAACGGCGGTACCTTCAATCCCTTTTCCCGGGAAAATTCAGATCAGGGAGATGAAACGATGAAAGCGGCAAGAGTACTGACCATTGCGGGGTCCGATTCGGGCGGGGGTGCGGGCATCCAGGCCGATCTCAAAACCATTTCGGCGCTGGGCGGTTTCGGCATGACGGTTATAACGGCGCTGACGGCTCAGAACACGATCGGCGTCCAGGGGGTCTATGAAATACCACCCGATTTCATCGAAAAACAGTTTGACTCTGTGGCCACGGATATCGGTATCGACGCCGCAAAAACGGGCATGCTCGCCTCTTCCGCGATCATTCGGATCGTGGCCAGTAAAATCCGGCAATACGGGATCCAGAGGCTCGTCGTCGATCCCGTGATGGTCGCGAAGGGGGACCGGCCGCTCATCCAGGATGAGGCGAAAAAAACGCTTACGGAGGTGCTGCTGCCGCTCGCCATGGTAGCCACGCCGAATGTGCCTGAAGCGGAGGTCCTGGCGGGCATCAAGATTTCGATCGTCGATGACGTGAAGCAGGCCGCCCGTAAGATTCATGGCCTCGGGGCGAAGCATGTCGTGGTCAAGGGGGGGCACCTGCCGGGCGATGCCGTGGATGTTTTTTACGACGGGAAGGAGTTTCACACCTTCTTTGCCGAGCGGATCGAGACGAAGGACACCCATGGAACGGGCTGTACCTTTGCGGCGGCAATTGCCACGGGACTCGCCGGGGGGAAGCCTGCCTTTGAGGCCGTTAAGGAAGCCAAGGATTTCGTGACAAAGGCCATTCGCTTCTCCCTGCGTATAGGCGGGGGGCACGGGCCGGCGAATCCCTTCGGCGCCGTCCTGGCCGAGATGGAACGTTACGACTGTCTGGAGGCCCTTCGACGAGCTGTCGAACGGTTAAAGGAAGGCCATTGCGGCGACCTCGTGCCCGAGGTCCAGTCGAATATCGGTTATGCCCTCCCGCAGGCATTGAGCGCCGATGACGTGGCAGCCGTCCCGGGACGCTTGATCCGGGTGGGTCATCGAATCGAAACGCTGCATGAGCCCGCCTTTGGTGCCTCGCGCCATATCGCGAAGGTCATTCTGGCCGTGATGGCTTTTAACCCGGCTTTTCGGTCGGCCATGAATATTCGATTTTCCGAGGAGATTCTGGGAGCCTGCAGGGATCTCGGCTTCGATGTGGATGATTTCAGTCGCGCGGATGAGCCTCCAGATGTCAAAGAGAGGGAGGGATCGTCACTGGAATGGGGCACCAAGACGGTGCTGGCCAGACGGAAGTCCGTCCCCGATGTGATCTACGACAGGGGCGATGTGGGGAAGGAGCCCATGGTCAGGGTTCTGGGTGAAAATCCGGGGACGGTGGTCGATAAAGTTTTCAAGATAGCCCGGAGACATTCTTAGGCCAAAACACCGCTTGATGTCGGACGGGCTGACGGGGGTGGTAAATGGTGACACAGCTCGAAATGGCTCGTAGGGGCAGCATATCGGAAGAGATGAAGACCTGTGCGGATAAGGAGGGTATATCACCCGACGAGATCCGACGGAAACTGAAGGCGGGGACCGTGGTCGTCATCCGGAACAGGCACCACACCGCCATATCTCCCATTGCCATCGGTGAAGGTCTACGGACAAAGGTCAATGCCAACGTGGGAACCTCCGGGGACCACGTGGATCTCGACCTGGAGCTCGACAAGGTGAGAGTTTCTGTTGAAGCGGGGGCGGATACCGTCATGGATCTCTCCACCGGCGGAGACATCGCAGCCATCCGACGGGAGATCATGAGATTTTCCTACGTTCCCGTCGGCACCGTCCCCATCTACCAGGCGGCCGCGCGGATGTTCGAACGCCGGTTGTCCGTTGTCGACATGACAGCGGACGATATGTTTTCGGTCATCGAGGAGCACGGGTCGGACGGTGTCGATTTCATCACCGTCCACTGCGGTGTGACGAGAGGAAGTGTCGAGCGCATCCACCGGGAAGGTCGTCTCCTCGGGATCGTGAGCCGCGGCGGATCCATCCTCGCGCACTGGATGGATTGCAACGAGAAAGAGAACCCGCTCTACGAGCAGTACGATCGTCTGCTGGAGATCGCGAAGACCTATGACATCGTCCTGAGCCTCGGTGACGGTCTTCGCCCCGGTTGCATCGCCGATGCGACGGACCGCGGCCAGATTCAGGAGCTCATCCTTCTGGGCGAACTCGCCGGTCGGGCCAGAGACCACGGGGTACAGGTGATGATCGAGGGTCCCGGGCATGTGCCCATCCAGGAAATCCAGGCCAACATCGCCCTGGAAAAGCGCTTGTGCCACGGGGCGCCCTTCTACGTCCTGGGACCCCTTCCGACGGACATTGCCCCCGGATACGATCACATCGTTTCGGCGATCGGCGGTGCCATCGCCGGGTGGGCCGGGGCTGATTTTCTCTGCTATGTGACGCCCTCGGAGCATTTAAGGCTACCGACCCTCGCGGATGTCCGGGAAGGGGTCATGGCCTGCAAGATCGCAGCGCATATTGCCGACCTGTCCAAGGGTCTCCCATGGGCGGCCGAGCAGGACCGCCTGATGGCGCAGTACAGAAAAGCGTTCGACTGGGAGGGTCAGATCGGCGTGTCCGTTGATCCGGTAAAATCGAGGGCTTACCTGGAAACGAGTTCAAAGGCGAAGCAGGAAGGCTGCACCATGTGCGGAGAGTTTTGCGCGATCAAGATGGGACGGAAGAAAAAGTCATAGACGATTTGACCCGAAGGCTGGTCAAAAAGGTCCAGATGCAAGGTGCCCTATGGCCAGGGGATAGTGATCAGTGATCAGTGGTTAGTAAGATTTAAAACAATTCTGATTCAAAACTCAAAACTTGTATATTAAATCTCTATCACAAGACTGAAACTTTATGTTAAACGCTCGTTCATCAGGCAGTTCATAATTTAAAATTGCGGCATGCCCTTTTCTCACCACTTCTCCCTCGCCACTATGCTTGATGCTCACCACTGCATTCAATCAGCCTGACAGTCTTAAAGGCGACGGTGTCTCTCGTCGAGCAGGTCGTTAATACTGTCCATCACAACCCGGGTCACACCCTCGAACTGGGCCCGGTATTTCTGCTGGGATTCCCGGGAGAAGAGCTTGAAGGTCTCCGTGATGCGAAACTCCTTCAGCCGGCCCTCCGTGTCGAGCGGTTCGCCGATGCGGTAGGTGATGGTGCCTGTCTTCGCGAAGGGCAGATGACTGCTATAGACAAGGTCGGAGTTGCTGCAACCCACGGGGAAGATCTTCTTGCCCGAATAGAGGGCAATCTGGGCCAGGCCGGTCCTCCCGACGCCGAGCCTCAGCGACCGGGTGCCTTCGGGGAAGATGATGAGGTTCAGGTCCCATTCCTTGAGCGCCCTAGTGCTCAGTTCAGCCACTTCTTCCATCAGGATCTGATGATATTCCTTGAGATGCTCAATAAAGCTTCCCGTAAAGAGGGTTGTCGTCTCTGCCTTGAGTTTTGAAAGGGCCGCGTCTTGCGGCATCGTCCCGTCGATCCAGTCCTTGATGAGGCGGTACTCCTCTTGCCCGATCCTCTTGCCGAATCTCTGCTTGTAGTACTCCTCCACCAGGTACCCCATGGAAGGCACGGGAATGACATTGCATGCGTTAAGGAACTTTCCGACAGCCTTGTTGCGGTAGTATTTTCCCTTGGCCCAGACCGTCGTGTAGGGGAAATGCAGCGCCCAGAGTTTGTACTGGAAGGGCCAGTAGTTGTATCGGTCCGTGTGGTTCATGGCGAAGATGACCGTCTCGTCGCGAGGGATCTTCTCCAAGTTTTCCAGGCGGATATCCACGTTCTGGAAGAGGCGATAGTTGGGACCCAGGACGAAATGAGCCATGATTCTCTGCCCCGCGGGCGTGGTGGTCAGTTTTATTTTTTTCAGGTACTCGAGATCGATCATGTCAATCCTCTGCCTAATTGAAAAAGCCCCCGAATTTCAGGGCTCATTTTTTATCATAAAATTCGCTATTGGCAAGAAGAATCCTGCTCAAATGCCTTCGGTCAATACCCGTCAAGATTTGACCGCTTGCGGGTGCGCAGGAATATCTCTTTACAGGGGTCAGGGGGCTGTGCTTAATTTTCCCCATGCCGCTTTGGAAACTCAAACGCCCCATCCACGTGACCTGTGCCAGGGCGATTACGCCCTTCCTGAGACAGGAGATTCTGGCATTGGGTTTCCCGGTTTTTTCTGAGACGGCCGCCGCCGTGGAAACGGAAGGGACCCTGTGGGACTCGGTGAGATTGAACCTCCACCTCCGCACGGGGCACCATGTGCTTTACCTCCTGGGGGAGTTCCGGGCGAGAGACGCCGACGCGCTTTACAGATCCCTCTTCAGGCTTCCCTGGGAAGATTACATTCCCCCCGGCGGTTATTTTTCCGTTGCCTCATCCGTCCAAAATCCCACCATCCGGGACTCCCGCTATGCCAACGTCCGGTGCAAGGACGCCGTCGTGGACCGGATCAGGCAAAAAACAGGGTCGCGGCCGGACGCGGGATCCTCCCAGCGGGAGGCGGTCCTGTATCTCTTCTGGAAGGACGACCTGTGCAGGATTTATGTGGATACCTCCGGGGAACCCCTGTCCCGCCGGGGATACCGCAAGATCCCCCTGAAAGCGCCCATGCAGGAGACTCTGGCCGCGGCCGTGGTCATGGCCACGGGGTGGCATGGAAGCCACCCTTTTGTCAACCCCATGTGCGGTAGCGGGACGCTCGCCATTGAGGCTGCACTCATCGCCCTTAACAGGGCTCCCGGGCTTTTGCGGGACAATTTCGGCTTCATGCACCTTCTGGGATTCGACGAAGCGGGCTACCGTTTGATTCGCGAGAAGGCCCGGCGGGCGTCAAACAAACACTCCCCCGGCAGAATCATTGCGTCCGACATCAGCCCTGATGCCGTGGATGCGTCCCGACGAAATGCCGCCACTGCGGGAGTGGACAAAATCCTCGAGTTTGCCCTCTGCGATTTTTCGCTGACCCCTGTCCCCGCCGGGGAGGACGGGGTCATTGTCTTCAATCCAGAATACGGTGAGCGGTTGGGGGAGAGAAAAAAACTTGAGGGCGTTTACGAGACCATCGGCGATTTCTTCAAAAAGAAATGTCAGGGCTACCGGGGCTACATCTTCACCGGGAACCTTGACCTGGCGAAAAAGGTAGGCCTTCGAACGCGCCGGCGGACGCCCTTTTTCAACAGCAACATCGAATGCCGGCTCCTCGAATACGAGCTTTACGCGGGCAGCCGGAAACAGAAAAACCCCCGACCCGAAGCCCCCGCCTGAGCAATCACGGCTTGCTCTTACCTCCGGCCCTCGACGGCCCTGAGGGCCTGCTCCATCTTCCTGAGCTCCTCGCCATAGGCCGTCCAGTTGCCCTGCTTCAGGAACTCCTGGGCTTTGCGGTAGTGCGACAGCGCCTCCAGGACCGTCTCTCGATCCGTTTTCTCCCGCGCCGCCGGCGTTGCCGCTGTGACGGGCCTGACCCCGCGGTCGCGGATGAGCTCGCCGCCGAAGATGCGCTGCAGCGACTGTTCGAGGGTCTCCTCCATGGCAATCATGTTTCCGAAAGCGACAATGACCCGCTTGAGTTCCGGTAACTGCCCCTTTTCCGCAGAAAGGTAGAGCGGCTGAATGTAGAGGATCGATTTCTCGATGGGGATGGCAAGCAGGCTTCCCCGGATGGCCTGGGAGCCGCGCTGATTCCAGAGCGAGAGCTGCTTGGATATTTCCGCGTCCTGGTCGATACGGGCGTCGATCTGTCGGGGCCCGTAGATCAGCTTTTGCTTCGGAAACTGGTAGGCGATCAGTTTCCCGTAGTTCGGGGCGTCGTTGCGAACGGCCATCCACGCAGCCAGGTTGTCCTTCTTGCTGGGCGTGAAAGGAACGAGCATGATGAACTCCTCCTTTTTCTCGCCGGGGAGTTTCATGATGGTGTAGTAGGGGTCCATCTCCTCCTCGCCGCTGCGCGTGGGTCTTCCGGGGATGGACCAGAAATCCTCCTTGTTGTAAAAGACCTGTGCATCCTGCATGTGGTAGGCCCGGTACATGTGGGCCTGGACACCGAACATGCCCCCGGGGTAGCGGATGTGGCTCTTGAGCCCCTCGGGCATTTCCTCCAGGGATTTGAAGACGCCCGGGAAGATCCGGGCATAGGTCCGGAGGATGGGATCGGTGGGGTCGCTGATGTAGAACTGGACCGTGCCGTCATAGGCGTCGACAAGGGCCTTGAAGGAGTTGCGCAGATAATTCCCCACGCCGGGCATGGGTTCAGAGTAGGGGAAACGGTCCGTCAGGGTGTAGCCGTCGACAAACCAGATGAGCCTGCCCTCGGGGGAAACGACGAGGTAGGGGTCGCCCTCGAGTCGGGCGTACGGGACGATCCGGGCGACGCGCTCCCGGACCTTGCGATAGTACATGATGCGGCTGCCCTCGGTGATCTCGTTGGCCAGGAGCATGGTGACGGAGCCGAACCTCGCGGCGAAGAGCAACTTCCGGAAAAAGGACAGGGGCACGCCGCCCGTTCCCTCGTACTGGGAATACACGTTCTTGTCCCCCACGGGGTAGTCGAACTCCGGTGCCTTCGTGCGAACGAAGACGTATTCGTTCGATGTCTCACCGTAGTAGATTTCGGGCCGGGCGACTTTCACGTTCGCCGATGACACCGGCGGGATGTCCTTGATGAAGAACTCGGGGAGCCCCTCAGAGGTGACGCGGTTCACAGGCCCCATGACGATGCCGTAACCATGGGTGTAGGTCAGGTGCTCGTTGATCCAGGTTCGTGACGGGAGGGACGGATAGGAAAGTTCACGGGGCGAGATCATCACCTGGCGCAATTCCCCGTTAAGGATGTAGCGGTCGTTGTCCACGTCGATGAATTTGTAATACGTCCGGATCTCCTGGATCTGCCCGTAGGTTTGCAGAAGCGGTGCATCGTTCCAGAGACGGACGTTCTTGATGGTGAGGTCGTTTCTCCGCAGGTCCTCGCGGGTCAGGTTCTCCTCGGCGGGGAAATCGCTTACGTCGATGCGGTCCAACTGGTAGGCCATGCGGGTGAACTGGATGTTCCGCTCGAGATAGGGCCGCTCGAGGACGATCTCGTTGGGGATCACTTTGAACTTCTGGACGATGCCCGGGTAGATCCCCCGGCCGAAGATGAAGAGCACGAGGAAGAGCGCGATGACGAAAGCGGGGATCAGCCACTTTCTGGTGAAGAGCGAGGCGACAAGCGCCACCCCGCCCAGAAAGCAGAGGACCATGAGTCCCTGGAGGACCCAGATCTGTGTTGTTATTTCGGTGTAACCGGGACCGAAGACGACCCCGCGTTTCGTGAAGAGGATCTCGTTCAGGGTCAACCAAAGACCGAATACTCCCCAGAAAAAGAGGAGGGTGGCGAGGATCGTCAGATGGATCCTCGAGGCCGGTGTTGCCCTCCAGACCCTCGGGGGTACGAGGATGAAGGACCGGCGTGAAAGGTAGATGAAACTCGTGGCCGCCGTCGTGAACAGGAGCACGAAAAAAAGCCATCCGTATACATGATTCAAGAAGGGCAGGCGAAACACATAGAATCCGATATCCCGTTCAAAGACGGGGTCCGTGACGCCAAAGGGTGAGGCATGGGTGAACTTGAGAAAATTCTCCCACTCCCCCATGGCGTTCAGGGCGGCAAAGGCGCTGAAAAGAAGGGAAATGATCAGGATGACCATTTTGAATGCGGGGTTGTCGAGTGGCGTCGGCGGGGAATCCTCTGCCCCGACGACTTCGATGCCCGGGAGTCGCGAGGAGAATTTAAGCGCCAAAAAAAGATTCGCGTAAAAGACGACGAAAAAAACAAAACCGAAGAGTGCGGCCAACTTGAGTTGCGTCAGAACGGTCGTGGAAAATACGATTTCATAACCGACTTCCTTGAACCAGTACCAGTCGACGACAAACCCGATGGCCTGCCAGAGGACGATGAGGATAATGAAGATCGCGATGAAAAGAGTCAGTCCTCTGACATTCTGGATACGGGGTTGCGGTAATCTGAACGTTCTCATATCGAACCTATCCTTTTCAAGGGTGAGGGGGAGAAATATTTTTGAAAATCCTTTCAGCCTTTCCCGCACTATAGGAGAAGGTCTCCGACCTGTCAAGGGAAGTCCGTCCTCTTCTGTTGCCTGAACCGTCCGTTTCTGGTATCTATCTGACGATCCATCTCCTGTTGGATGTCGATTTGAAATCTCCCGGCGTGAGAGTGCTGCACATTGATCACGAGGGAAGTCAGCGGACGCTATGAGTAGATTACTCGGAAAATATTTCAGGTTTTCGGTTCCCTCCGGACTTTTCCTTGCCCTCCTGTGTCCTGTCATGCTGGCCGGCTGCCCGGGTCGCGTGTCAAAACCGCCCGAGCAGAAGCCCCAAGTCATCAAGACCCGTATTGCTCGAACCGGTTACACCATTCAGGCGGGGGTTTTTACCGTTGTGGAAAATGCCGCGAGACTTACGGATTCCCTGAGACGGGACGGGATCGATGCCTATTATTTTGTTTACGGGAAGGGACTCTACAAGGTCCGCTTCGGCAATTTCCCTTCCCGGGAGGACGCCCGCCGGGAGGCTTCCCGCCTGAGATCCGCCGGTGTCATTGACGAATTTTATATTGTCAGGCCGCAGGATTATGCCGCCGCAAAGGGAGATGTGCGAGGAAGCGCCTACCTGCGGGACGAAATCGTTCGCACGGCTGAAAGCTTCATCGGCGTTCCCTATCTGTACGGCGGATCATCTCCCGATGAAGGGTTCGATTGCAGCGGATTGACGATGGCCGTTTACGACCTGAACGGCCTCAGACTTCCGCGGTCGTCGAGGGGACAGTACAGCGGTGGTGATGCCGTTTCCCGGCGGGAGCTCGCAGAGGGGGATCTTGTTTTTTTCAGCACGAAGATGGATGGAAAGGTCTCCCACGTCGGCGTATATATCGGTGACGGCCACTTTATCCATGCACCGGGCCGAGGCAAGAAGATCACCGTTGACTCCCTGTCGAGCCGTTACTTCGAGAGGCGTTACGTCGGCGCAAGAACCTACATCTGAGGACCTTCGGGGTCGTTGGGTTATTCCTCTTGATCCGTTGTGACGCACAGGGCCGTGAGAGGAAACCTGACCGGAGCAAGCAGGCGATACCCGGTGACCCCTTAAGGCTCACTTCACCGACTGACCAAAGCTTCTCAAAGGAGTTCTTCTATGCAAGAGAAAACAATTGAAGAATCCATCGTGGTCATGGCCCAGGTCATGAACCCGCAGGATGCCAACCCCGCCGGCAACGTTCACGGTGGCGTCATCATGAAGCTTATCGACACGACCGCGGGGGCCGCCGCCATAAGGCACTCACGAGCAAACTGCGTGACGGCCTCCATCGACCGCCTCGATTTTCATCACCCTGTCTTCGTCGGCGATTTGGTCACCGTGAGGGCCAGCGTCAACTACACGGGCAAGAGCTCTATGGAAGTTGGTGTTCGCGTCGAGTCACAGAATCTCTTCACTGGCGAGACGCGCCACACCGTATCGGCCTACATGACCTTCGTCGCCCTGGGCAAGAACGGCAAACCCACGTTCATTCCGTCCCTGATCCTGGAGACGCCTGAAGAGGGAAGGCGCAACCGTGAGGCGAAGGCCCGTCGGGAGACGAGACTCCGGGAGAGGACAAAGGAGAAGGCGTGCCAGAAAGAGGCGGAAGCGTGCGATCGCTGAGGGCTCGGCTCAGGGTGACCGTCAGCCGTCACTTCCTGGAGGATTTCCGCCCGGGTCCGTGAAAGACTTTACCGGCGGTGAGTAGAAGCTTCTTATGAACGGCCATGGGAAAAGCCTTCCGGGGTGGCCAGAGTGCGGGATATCAAAAGAATTTCCCCGCAAGCCAGAAGAAGAACATCCCCGCCACAACGGTCAGCCCCAGGGACCTTGTCTTGAAAGCTATGGCGAAGGTCGGCAGGGCGACGAGGAGTTCCGGCCGGAAGATATCAAGGTGTCGGGGCTCACCGGACGTGATCAATGCCGGCAGGAGGAGCGCACTCAGGATCGACGCGGGGATGAAATCGAGCCACGTCTTGAACCACGACGGCAGGGTCCGCTTTGAAAGCAATGCCAGCGGAAGCCATCGCGGAATGTAGGTGACGAGGCCCATGAAAAAGGAGAGTAAGAGGATTTGCATTCTCATGTTCAGTCCATTTAAGCGCAGCAGCCTATAGTGATCCCTCCGGAGCCTTTGATTTCCTTTTGATCATAACACCGATGGTGGCCGCGAGGACCGAGGCCATGACGATGTAGAGATTGCCCGGAAGGATGATCGAGATGAGAACAGCCAATCCGCCTGCCAGAGCCGCGATGAGCCAGTACAGGACGCCCCTGAGCTGGAAGACGAGGAGACAGACAAACATGGCGATGAGGGCGTAGTCGATTCCGAAGGCCCCGTGGGGGATGAATTCACCCGCGTACCCCCCGAGAATGGTGCTCCCCACCCAGGCGGCGTTTGAGAGGTGATTGACGACAAGGGCGCGTCTCCAATCCCACTCTTCGTCCCGGAATCTCGTCAGGTTGACGGCAAAGCTCTCATCGGTGATCCCGTAGCCGTATAGCGCCAGCCGCCAGGTCCCGAGATCCCGCAGGAAGATGGACAGGGAGGAACTCATGAGGAGGTGCCTGAGATTCACGACAAAGGTTGTCATCACGATGGGGATTAGACCCCCCCCTCCGGTCATCATGGAGACGGCGATGAACTGGGCGCTTCCGGCAAAAACGAACAGGGACATCAGGCCGATCTCAAGAGGGGTGAGGCCGGCCTTCCCGGCAATAACACCGAAGGCAAGACCGATGGGAAAATAACCGAGGCAGATGGGCCATGCGGCCTTCGCGCCGTCTCTGACGATGGCCGGAAGATCTTCTTCTTTGTGGGAGGTCTCCACCATCATTTCAGATCTTAAACTCGGCAACAAGGATGGTGTGGTCCGATGGTTTCTCGGCTGTTCTCGGTTTCATGTCGATGTAGGCGTCGACGGAGCGGCTCGCCAGCGGGGCGGTGGCGAGGATGTGGTCCACGCGCCATCCAAGCCCCCTTTCAACGGTCCCGGGGATTCGATAATCGAAAAAGGTATAATGGCCGGGCTCCTTCGGGTGATGCTTTCTGAAGATATCCGTGAAGCCCCAGGCACAGACGGCGTCAAAGGCTTTCCAGACTTCCGGTGTGAAACAGACATGCCCCAGGAGCTTCTTCGGGTTGTGGACGTCGATCTCCTCCCGGGCCACGTTGAGGTCCCCGCACCAGATGAGGGGCTTCTTGGCTGAGTCGTGTTTAGCGAAGAATTTGCTGAGGCGCGCTAACCACTGCAGCTTGTAGGCGAACTTGGGGCTGTCGGTCTTCTCCCCCTGGGGCACATAGGTGTTGACGACGGGGATGCCGGAGAAGACGCCGCGGATGAGACGATCCTCGTCGTCAGGACCGCCGTCGTCCAGGCCGAAGCGCACCTCCCCGGGCTTTTCGTGGGAGGCAATGGCCACACCATTGTAACCCTTCTTCCCCCTGAAAACCACGGTGTAGCCGGTGGTTTCGAAGGCCTCCGCGGGGAATTTGTCGTCCTCCACTTTGGTTTCCTGGAAGCAGATCACGGAGGGCCTGTTCTTCTGTATCCAGGGGATGACGATGTGGAGACGGTTGCGAATGGAGTTCACGTTGTAGGTTGCAATCTTGAAATTGGCCATATAGCCTCCTCTTGCGGGAGATATCACGGTCTGGGGGGAATTTCCATAACACGATCCGTGAAAATCCCTCAAGATCTTTTGGAGTGACGCACCGGGACGGCCGCCAGTACTTTCTGCTTGATCCCGCCGGTGGCTTCACATAAAAGTGAAGGCAACCCCTTTGTGCGAGGAACCTTCGTGGAGGTGAATGAAGCGCCGTGAGTGTCTATGAGAATATCAGGCGGATCCTGGAGTGCCTGGACCTTCCCTACGAGGAAATCGATCACGAGGCGGTGAGCGGCTGTGAAGACTCGCAGCACTTCCGCCGGCAGGCGGGGTGGAGCGGTGCGAGCAGCAAGTGCATTCTCTTCCACGCCAAGGGGCACTATTACCTCGTCGTCACAACGGCGGAGAAGGAGATCGTCGCCCGCCTCTTCAAAAAAGAGTTTGGAACGAAAGACATCCGTTTTGCGAAGCTGGAGGAGCTTGCCCGATGGACGGGGTGCGAGCCGGGATCCGTGTCGCCCTTCGGCCACAGTCGTGAAGATCTGCCCTATTACATCGACGAGGATATCTTCAAGGCGGAATATTTCATGTTCAACCCCGCCGTTCCCACCCGGAGCATGCGCATCAGGACCAGCGATCTCCGGAAAGTGTACGCCGCCCTTCCCAACCCTGTCCGTTATTTCGACGAGGACGAAGAGGGTCGATTTTCTCTTCGGGAGGAGGAAAAGATCCGCCCAGATTAGACGACATTTTCGTCAAGGTACGGAAACCATCATGGAGACCCGTCCATCTAAAAGATCCCTGATTAACGAACCCATGACGGTCGTGACGGATTTGATCCTGTCGGCATTGGCCGTCTATTTTGCCGTTCGTCTGGGCCGGCAGCACGAACTGTGGCACATGAATGTTCATCTTTATTTTTCATATGCCTCTTGGGTCACGGGTCTCGGTGCACTGCTGGGTGCCCTGACACACGGCCTGGGGCGAAACCTCTCCGTCGCGGCCGGAAGGATCCTGTGGCGCGGCACGCTCCTGTCCCTGGGGGCTGCCGCTTTTTGCCTCCTCCTCGCGGCCGGGTATCACGCTTTTCCCGTCCGGTACGTTCATATCTTCGAATGGTCAGGCGCCCTTCTGCTCTCCCTGTACGCGATTGTCATCCTCCGGGATGACCGGTTCCTGTGGGCGGTCCTCTTCTACACGACCGCCCTGCTGGTCCTCCTGACAGTGATGCTTTATGATCTTTTTTTCAGGGGGCTTGCGGGATCAGGTCTCGTCGTTGCGGGGATCCTGGTGAGTTTTGCGGCCGCCATCATCCAGAGAAGCGGCCTTACCCTCCACAGGCATTTCAATCACAACGATCTCTATCACGTCGTCCAGATGATCGGCCTCTACTACCTCTACCGGGGTGCCATGATGCTTCAGGACTGGCCTCAAGCCTGATCGGTTGCCGTTTCCACATCCCTGGTTTTCCCACCCCACGTCATCATGGGGAAAACAAAGGAGGTCCCCATCAAGACTGCTGCAGCCGTCGGCACCGCTTTCCGGTGCCGATTTTTTTTGCCCTCGGCCTGCTTCAGAGGGTCGTCATCAGGATGGCATTTCGAAGGACATGAGGTCCTTGGCCAGAAAAAGAGGGCCCGAGTAATGCCTGCGGCACTGCCCCTCCACGTCTGCAGTGTCACATTCCGGGTAGAAATGGGTGAGGACGAGCCTTTTGACGCCGGCGCGGGTTGCGACTTCTCCGGCGAGAGATGGTGTCAGGTGTCCCGTGACCTTCAGTTCGTCGGGGAGGGCGCTTTCGCAGATGAAAAGATCCGCCCCCTTCGCAAGCGCGGTCAGGTTCTCGCAGAAGTCCGTGTCCCCCGAATAGGCGACGGAGAACCCGCCCGGGAGCTGCAGGCGGTAGCCAATGCTGCCTGCGATGTGGTTCATGGGCAGGCTGAGGATCTCGAGCTCCTCCAGGGGGAGCCGGTCCGGCCCGGATGCATCCAATTCAATTAGCTGCATCAAGCCCTCCTCGAGGATGATCCACTCGCCGTAAACTCCCTTTAATTTTTCGTAGAAGTCGAGAAGACCCCTGGCGCCAATGACCCGGAAAGGGGTTCTTCGCCGGTAGGTCTCGGGGTACTTCGTGGCGAAGAGGAAAGAGACGAACTCCCCCGTGTGGTCGGGATGGAGATGGCTGAAGAGGAGGTGGGTGACCTCGGAAATGGCCGCCCCGGCTTCGAGCAGCCGCCTCATGGTCCCGGCTCCCAGATCGAAAACGAGCTTTAATTCCCCGTATTCGATGAGAACGGAGCATGAACTCCTGAGAAGGGAGGGCACAACCGTTCCCGATCCGAGTATGGTCACCCTGTTCATTCCCATATCACGATGTTCCTGCGATAATGCCTCTGCGCCCGGGCGCGCGGTAGCTCATCGGCTTCAGGCGGTCGGGATGACCCTGACGAGGACCCGCCTCGTTCTGGGGCCGTCGAATTCGCAGAAGAAGACAGACTGCCAGGTCCCGAGAACGAGGTCCCCTTTCTCGATGAAGACCTGTTGCGAGGCCCCGACAAGAGAGGCCTTGATGTGGGCGGCTGCGTTACCTTCCCTGTGTCTGTAGTTGTCATGGAGGGGGATGACCTTGTCCAGCTCCGCCAGGATATCTCTCGGAACGTCAGGGTCGGCATTTTCATTGATGGTCACGGCGGCTGTCGTATGTGGGACAAAGACAAAGCACAGGCCGCTTGTCACCTTGCTCTCCCGCACCGCCTTTCTTATGTCGTCCGTAATGTCCACCATCTGGAATCTGGCTGTTGTTCTGATCGAGAGATTTTTCATGGCCCTCCGCATGGCACAATCATCGGATTCATTCCTTTTCGGTATAATAGAAGCGATTCACTTTGATGTAATCAAAAGAGGGACTTTTTTCAAGAAAAAGTAAGTGAAAGTTACTTCCGGTCAGAGTCAAAAATTCGTATTCTTTTCAAGAGATTGACCGGGAGTGTCGCTTGAATATCCCCGCACGGCGCTGTATATGTCTGCGACCGGTCTTTGCTTGGAAGGATAATTAATTTGGTAATTAGTCCCGTTTTGGCACTAAATCACACAGGTAGTCGGCAACCTGAT
>CAZJPV010000015.1:0-50553 GCA_964547985.1 uncultured Syntrophaceae bacterium | reverse complement strand
GCCCGAAGGGAATCACCTCTCAGGATCCCCGCCTGTACCGGCGACTCGATCCCGAACACGTAGCCCAGCGCGTCGTGGACGTGTTCCTCAGCTTTGACATAGAACTGAAGAAGATCGTGGCCCCGCTGGGGCGTTCGACATCGCTTCCCATTGGGATGTCAGACGCCCTGGGCATCGCGGACAAAAACGCGGCCGAGCGGCTTCAGATCAAATACGTTGTGTGAGAAGGTAAACGTCGTGGCAACGAGAAAAGCAACTGCCAAAAAAAAAGCAGCCCCCCACCACCCCCATGTGGTCATCCGCGGTATGGAGAGCGGCCACCGCGTCGACTCCCGGGTCCTGGAAGAACACATCCAGGAAGCCGTCGCGGAAGGCCACCGGTTGATCGAGGTTCAGGCCTTCGGCCAGCACGGGATCGGCGGCCGCCTGTGGCGAGTCGATGACGGACAGGTGTCGGTGCGAATCACCGGATCGCCGGGTCAGCGGCTCGGCTCCATGGGATCCCCGAACACCCTCATCGAGGTGATGGGGCCCGCCTCGGACGACGTGGGCTGGCTCAATGGCGGCGCCCGTATCGTGGTTCACGGCCAGGCGACAAACGGCGTGGGAAACGCCATGGCCCAGGGGAGGATTTACGTGGCCGGCGATATCGGCGCACGCGGCATGACCATGACCAAGCACAACCCCCGCTTCGCGCCGCCTGAACTGTGGGTACTCGGGGGCGTAGGGGATTCCTTCGCTGAATTCATGGCCGGCGGCATTGCCGTGGTTTGCGGATACCGGGCTCACCATCCCGACAACGTCCTCGGTCATCGCCCCTGTATCGGGATGGTGGGCGGGAAGATCTTTTTCCGGGGACCCCACCGGGGATACAGCGAGGCGGACGCGAGGCTCACTACCCTTTCCGATACGGACTGGAAATGGCTCACCGCAAACATGAAGGAGTTTCTCACCACCATCGGCCGTCCCGAGCTCTTTCGCGAACTCACGGCCCAGTGCGGGGAGTGGCAGCTCCTCGTGGCCCTGAAACCCCAGGAGAAGAAGGCCAAGGACCTCCTTGACATGCATGCCTTCCGGACCGGTGTGTGGGACAAAGAACTCGGCGCGGGCGGTCTGATCGGAGACCTCACCACGATCGACCGGAGCCCGCTCCCCGTGATCACCACGGGGATGTTGCGGCGCTACGTTCCCGTGTGGGAAAACCACAAGTTCCTCCCCCCCTGCCAGGCAAACTGCCCAACGGGGATCCCGGTGCAGCGCCGCTGGGAGCTCATCCGCAAGGGTCTCGTTGACGAAGCGGTGGACCTGGCTCTCGCCTACACGCCCTTCCCCGCCACCGTCTGCGGGTACCTCTGCCCGAATATCTGCATGCAGAACTGCACCCGTCAGATCGAAAGTCTGAAACCCCTGGACATCACCGTTCTCGGGAAGGCGAGCCTCAAGGCCAGGCCTCCTGCGCCAGCGCCCGCTTCGGGGAAAAAGATCGCCGTTCTCGGCGGCGGTCCCGCCGGGCTTTCCATGGCCTGGCAGCTCTACCTCAAAGGCCATCAGCCCGTGATCTATGAGAAGGGAGAAACGCTGGGCGGAAAGATCTCCAGCATAATCCCGAGAGAGAGGATCCCCGACGAGATCCTTGAGCACGAACTCAAGCGCATCAAGGGCCTCATCCCCCATGTCCGCCTCGGTCATGACCTCACCAGAGAGGACTACATCCGGATCCGCGCGGAGCATGACTTCGTCGTCGTCGCCACCGGCGCCGGCCGTCCCCGGATGCTGTCCGTCCCGGGCATGGAAAGAGCCGTCCCGGCACTCGAGTTTCTGAAAGCGAGCAAGCGGGAGGCCGTGACCGTCGGGCACAAGGTCGTCGTCATCGGCGCGGGCAATGTCGGCTGCGATGCCGCGGCGGAGGCGGCAAGACTCGGCGCGAAGGACATCACCCTGATCGACGTCCAGGAGCCCGCATCGTATGGCAAGGAACGCGCCGCGGCGGAGGCTGCCGGGGCAAAGTTCCTCTGGCCCCGCTTCACGAAGGCCATCCGGGAAAAGGGCGTGGAGCTCAAAGACGGTGAGACACTGCCGGCTGACACGGTCATCGTCGCCGTCGGCGACCTCCCCGATCTCTCCTTCCTGCCGGAAGACATCCGCACGGAACGGGGCTTTATCGCCGTCGATGAACGCTACCAGACGAGCGACCCGGCGGTATTCGCCATCGGCGATGCCGTGAAACTCGGGATTCTCACCGAGGCCATCGGCGCCGGCAGGAAGGCCGCGGAGATCATCGATGCCCGGATCAAGGGGAAAGAAGAAACCCTCGATCAGCTCGCACCCATCAAATTCGAGCGGGTGAAGCTTGAATACTACGACCCCCGCGTCAAGGGGTTCGAGGACGAAAAGGCGTGCGCCGACCAGTGCGCTTCCTGCGGCGCCTGCCGCGACTGCGGTCTCTGTGTGACCCTCTGCCCGCAGAGTGCCATCTCGAGAAGGCCGCTTCCTGGGGATGCTTACGAATACGTCGTTGACCCCGATCTCTGCATCGGCTGCGGCTTCTGCGCGGGAGGTTGCCCCTGCGGGATCTGGCAGCTCATTGAAAACAAATCCCTGGAAGATATCATAAACGGCAACGGGGTTTCTTCCGCGCGAGCGGACATTTCGGTCGAATGAGGCGCCGCGCGCCCCTCGTAAGGCTTCGCAGGGACCATGAAGGGGTGAACGGAAGGCAGGAACAGATTGTCAGATAGTTACAAATATGTTACTCAAGCTGGTGAAATCCAGCCAATCATTGAACCTTCACCAGGTCTGGAACCAGCTCAAAATACGAGAAGAAGGAGGCAGTAATGTATCAGTGCAAGACAGCAAAGGATGTTTACAAAGTCGTTAAAGAGAAGAATGTCAGTTTCATCCAGTTCTGGTTCACAGACGTCCTGGGAAAGCTCAAGACCTTCAGCGTAACCCCATCGGAGCTCGAAGAGGGCCTGTCCGAGGGGATGGGTTTCGACGGGTCATCGATCGAGGGATTTGCCCGCATAGAGGAAAGCGACATGATCGCCAAGCCGGACCCCACGACCTTCCAGTTGATCCCCTGGCGCCCCAGCGATCGGCCCGTAGCAAGAATGTTCTGTGACATTTTGAACCCCGACGGCACCCCCTACGAGGGTGATTCCAGGTATGCCATGAAGCGTATGCTCGCTAAGGTCGCCAAGCAGGGGTACACCTTCAATGTGGGCCCCGAACTCGAGTACTTCTATTTTGCGAACGAAGGCACCCCTGAGATCCTCGATTCGGGTGGTTACTTCGACGGCCTGCCCATCGATCGGGGCACGGACCTCCGACGGCAGACCATTTTCGCCCTCCAGCAGATGGGGATCCGCGTCGAGTACAGCCATCACGAGGTGGCCCCGAGCCAGCACGAGATCGATCTGCGCTACCTGGACGCCCTTCAGATGGCCGACACCGTCATGACCTACCGCGTGGCCGTCAAGGAGATCGCCCGCCAGAATGGAGTCTACGCGACCTTCATGCCCAAGCCCATGTTCGGCCAGAACGGAAGCGGCATGCACGTCCACCAGTCGCTCTTCAAGGGCAGCAAAAACGCCTTCTTCGACGGCAAGGACAAGTATCATCTGTCCAGCATCGCCAAGCATTACATCGCCGGGATCATGCGACACGCCCGCGAGATGACGGCCGTCACCAACCAGTGGGTAAACTCCTACAAGCGACTGGTGCCGGGCTACGAGGCGCCCGTCTACGTCGCCTGGGCCCGCCGGAACCGATCCACGATGGTCCGGGTCCCCATGTACAAACCCGGAAAGGAAAATGCCACAAGAATCGAATACCGCTCACCCGACCCGGCGTGCAACCCCTACCTGGCCTTCACCGTCATGCTGGCCGCAGGCCTGAAAGGCATCGCGGGCAAGTATCCCTTGCCCGAACCGGTTGAGCATGACGTTTTCGAGATGGACGAGAAGGCCCGTGCCAAGGCGGGGATCACCTCCCTTCCGGGGAACCTCTTCGAAGCCCTCCAAGAGGTCCAGAAAAGCGCGCTGGTCAACGAGGCTTTGGGCGACCACATCTTCCATAAATTCATCGAGAACAAGGTGAAGGAGTGGGATCTTTATCGAATTTACGTCACGGACTTCGAACTGAAGCGCTATCTGCCCATGTTGTAACTGAAACCGTTCTTCAGACACAGCGTCCGGCACGGGGGAGTTTTCTTCTCTCCATGCCGGACGTCTTCTGCCTTTCTGTCGTTTATATACAGAAGAGGAATTGAACTTGAGCCTGCTCAAAACAAAACCGCCTGCCGTTCTGGTACTGGAAGACGGCAGCGTATTCCGGGGTTGCGCCTTCGCCGGAGAGGGCGAGGCCATGGGCGAGATTGTCTTCAACACCGGTATGACGGGCTACCAGGAGATCCTCACCGATCCTTCCTACAAGGAGCAGATCGTGACGATGACCTACCCCCTCATCGGCAACTACGGCATTAACGCCGAGGACATGGAATCCGCCGGCATCCACCTGGAAGGTTTCATCGTCAAGGAGTACCAGCCCTTCCCGAGCAACTGGCGGAGCCGGATGACGCTTCAGGCGTTCCTCGAGAAGTTCGGGAAGATCGGCCTGGAGGGCGTGGACACGCGTGCCATCACTCGAAAGCTTCGCACCGAAGGCTCCATGCGTGGGATCCTGTCGACGGAGACCAGGGACACGGGGAGGCTCCTGGAGCGTGTCCTTGCCTACCCGGGGCTTGTTGGGCGCGACCTCATCGGTTCCGTCACGTGCCGGGAACCCTACCTCTGGAAGGATGGCGCCCCCGTCCCGATGAAAAATTTGAGAAAGCGAAAACAGGGCGGGCGTTTCCGCGTCGTCGTCCTCGACTGCGGCGTGAAATACAACATCCTGCGGAGTCTTGAGAAGGAAGGGTGCGAGGTCATCATCGTACCGGCCGCATCTACGGCTGAGGACATCCGGGCCTATGACCCCGACGGGCTTCTTCTCACGAACGGACCCGGCGACCCGGCGCCTCTCACCTACATCATCGAAACGACACGGGAGCTCGTGGGCACGATCCCTATCTTCGGTATCTGCCTGGGCCACCAGATCCTCGGCCAGGCCATGGGCGGCAGGACCATGAAGATCAAGTTCGGTCATCACGGCGTGAACCAGCCGGCCAGGAACATGAGGAGCGGGCACGTGGAGATCACTTCGCAGAACCACGGCTTCGTCGTCATACCGGAAACGCTTACCGGCAACCTGCAAAAGACGCACCTGAACCTGAACGACAACACCCTCGAGGGACTCTATTTCCCGGAGCTCAAGGCCTTCAGCGTGCAGTATCACCCCGAGGCGGCGCCGGGGCCCCACGATGCGGCGTACCTCTTCAAAGGATTCATCTCACTGATGAAACAGGAAAGAGAAAAACCGAAGGCAAGAGGTCGCAAAGCCCATGCCTAAGCGCACGGACCTCAAGAAAATTCTCATTATCGGCTCGGGCCCCATCATCATCAGCCAGGCCTGCGAGTTCGACTACTCCGGGACCCAGGCCTGCAAGGCCCTGAAGGAGGAGGGTTATGAGGTCATCCTCATCAACAGCAACCCCGCCACGATCATGACGGACCCCGAGATGGCCGACTGGACCTATCTCGAGCCGATCACGCCGGAGGCCGTCGAGAAAATCATCGAAAAAGAAAGGCCCGACGCCATTTTGCCCACCCTGGGGGGACAGACGGGTCTCAATACCGCCGTGGCCGTCGCCGAGCGTGGCGTGCTCGAAAAGTACGGCGTCGAGCTCATCGGGGCGTCGCTTGAGGTCATCTACAAGGCCGAGGACCGGGAGAAATTCCGCAACGCCATGGCACGGATTGGCCTGAGGGTCCCACGGAGCGGCTTTGCGAAGTCCGTCGACGAGTCGGTGAAAGCGGCGGAGTCGATCGGCTTTCCCGTCATCATCCGGCCCTCCTTCACACTGGGCGGGACGGGAGGCGGGGTGGCCTACAACCGCGAGGATCTCGCGGACCTCGCGAAGGCCGGCCTCGACGCCAGCATGATCGGCGAGATCATGCTCGAGGAGTCGGTCCTGGGGTGGAAAGAATTCGAGCTCGAGGTGATGCGCGACCGGGCCGACAACGTCGTCATCATCTGTTCCATTGAAAACGTGGACCCCATGGGCGTCCACACGGGCGACTCCATCACGGTGGCCCCGGCCCAGACGCTCACGGACGTGGAATACCAGCGGATGCGCGACGCCGCCATCGCCATCATGAAGGAGATTGGCGTCGAGACCGGCGGCTCCAACGTGCAGTTCGCTATACACCCGGGGACGGGGGAAATGGTGGTCATCGAAATGAACCCCCGGGTGTCGCGCTCCTCGGCCCTGGCCTCCAAGGCAACGGGCTTCCCCATCGCGAAGATCGCGGCGAAGCTCGCGGTGGGTTACACGCTGGACGAGATCCCCAATGACATCACCCGGGAGACCATGGCCTCCTTCGAGCCCACCATCGACTACTGCGTCGTCAAGATCCCTCGCTGGACTTTCGAGAAGTTCCCCGAGACGGAAGACCTCCTGACAACATCCATGAAGTCCGTGGGGGAGACCATGGCCATCGGCCGCACCTTCAAGGAAGCCCTGCAAAAAGCAGTGCGCTCGCTGGAGATCGGCCGTTTTGGCCTCCTCCAGATGCTGCCGGCGGATATCGGAAACCTCGCTGAGTTTCTGATCCCGAAGCTGACAACGCCGAACTCTCTGCGGCTCTTCTACGTGGCCACGGCCTTCCAGTGCGGCATGACCATCGACGAAATCCATCGCCTGACGGCCATCGACCCCTGGTTCCTGTACCACATCAAGGAGATCGTAGAGTCGGAAAATGTCCTTCGGGTCCTGACCCCCTCCGGCGACGCCCTTCGGGAGGCCAAAGCCCTCGGCTTCTCCGACCGGTACCTTGCGAGGCTCTGGAACACGACGGAGGGGGACATCCGCACTCTTCGTCTGAAAAGTGACGTCAAGCCGGTCTACAAGCTCGTGGACACCTGCGCGGCGGAGTTCGAGGCTTACACCCCCTATTACTATTCCACCTACGAGACGGAAGACGAAGCGAGACGGTCACTGAAGAAAAAGGTCATCATCCTGGGGGGCGGCCCCAACCGCATCGGCCAGGGGATCGAGTTCGACTACTGCTGCGTTCATGCCTCCTTCGCCCTGCGGGAGGAAGGCTACGAAAGCATCATGGTGAACTCCAACCCCGAGACGGTGTCAACCGACTACGATACGTCAGACAAACTCTATTTCGAGCCGCTCACCCTCGAGGACGTCATGCACATCATCCACACGGAGGATCCCCGGGGTGTCATCGTCCAGTTCGGCGGCCAGACGCCGCTCAACCTCGCCCGGGAGCTTGCCGCTGCGGGCGCGCCCATCATCGGCACCTCCCCCGACGCCATCGACCGGGCCGAGGACCGCGAGCGCTTCACGGAAATCCTCCGGAAGCTGAACTTGAACCAGGCGGACAACGACACGGTGACGACCGTGGACCAGGCTCTCCATGCCGCCGAACGGATCGGCTACCCCGTGCTCGTGAGACCCTCCTACGTCCTGGGCGGGCGAGCCATGGAGATCGTATACGAACCGAAGACGCTCGTCGCCTTTATGGAAAAGGCGCTCGCCGTGACACCGGATCACCCCGTCCTCATCGACAAGTTCCTGGAGGACGCCGTGGAGCTTGACGTGGACGCCGTGAGCGACGGGAAGGTCACGGTCATAGGCGGGATCATGGAACACATCGAGGAGGCCGGTATCCACTCCGGCGACAGTGCCTGCATCCTGCCCCCTCTTTCTCTTTCAAAGGAGATGCTCAAGCAGATCGAGGAGACCACCGAACAGCTTTCGCGGGAGATCGGCGTCATCGGGCTCATGAACATCCAGTATGCCATCAAGAACGGGACGCTCTATGTTCTCGAGGTCAACCCCCGGGCCTCCCGGACAGTCCCCTTCGTGAGCAAGGCCATCGGCGTGCCCCTCGCGAAGATAGCCACCAAGGTGATGATCGGGAAGACGCTCGAGGAGCTTGGTTTCACAAAGCCCGTCCGACCCGTTCACATCTCCGTGAAGGAGTCCGTCTTCCCCTTCAACCGCTTCCCCAACGCGGACCTCATCCTCGGGCCGGAGATGAAGTCCACCGGCGAGGTCATGGGCATCGACGCCTCCTTCGGCATCGCCTTTGCCAAGTCCCAGATGGCGGCGGGTTTCGACCTCCCCCTGAAGGGAAATGTATTCATCAGTGTCCACGACCAGCACAAGGAGCGGATGCTCCCCATCGCGAAGACCCTGAGTGAAATGGGTTTCCGTATCCTCGCAACAGGCAGGACGGCCGCCCGTCTCCGGAAAAACGGCGTGGACTGCCAGACGATCAAGAAGGTGAGCGAGGGGCGGCCCCATGTGGTCGATTACATCAAAAACGGCGATATCCAGATCGTCATCAACACCGGCGTCGGCAGACGTTCATCCCTCGACGGCTATCACATCCGCCGGGGCGCGCTGACCTACAACATCCCCTACACGACGACGATCGCCGGGGCACGGGCGGTGACGGAGGCCATTGCGGCCCTGCAGAAGGCGCCATGGGGTGTCCGCCCGCTGCAGGAATACTATAAGAGACAGTGAAGTGTGATCAGTGGAGAGTGGTGAGAAAGGGCCGAAGGCCCGGGTAAAGGGCTCAGGGCAAAGGGTACCGAGTTCCAGCCTCGGGCCTGCGACAATGTAACTTAGGTCTGGGTTATCCGCTGTTATAGCGATGATTATATTAACAATAGTAAGAGAAAAAACTTGAGGTTTTCGGTATAATTACATGAAAATAAACAATTCTTTATCTAACCCATCACTCATCACTCTCCACTCTCCACTGCCTGAAAGAGGGGGGCCGCGTGAGGCGTGCGGTATCGTCGCCGTGTATGGTGATGAACAGGCCGCAAGGCTTGCCTTTTTCGGCCTCTTCGCCCTTCAGCACCGGGGACAGGAAAGCGCCGGCATCACCACAGCCGACGGCACCCGGGTCTATGAATACAAGGGGATGGGGCTTGCCTCCGAGGTGTTCACCGAAGAGCGCCTCTCGCGTCTTCCGGGCCACATGGCCATCGGTCATGTCCGTTACTCCACCACGGGCTCCTCGATCCTGTCGAACGCGCAGCCCTTCCTCGTCCACCACGCCGGCGAGCACTACGCACTGGGCCACAACGGCAACCTGATCAACGCTCAGATCCTTCGCGCCCAGCTCGAGGAAAAAGGATCTATCTTCCAGTCCACCATGGACAGTGAGGTCATCGTCCACCTGCTGGCCCACCACATCCGCGAGGGCTTTGAAAAGGCCCTGGTCAAGGCGCTCGGCCGCGTGAAGGGCGCTTTCAGTATCGTCCTGCTCACGAAGGATAAAGTCATCGCCGCCCGTGACCCGCGGGGATTCCGCCCGCTGTGTCTGGGGCGCCTGAAGAAGGCCTGGATCGTTGCCTCCGAGACCTGCGCCCTGGACCTGCTTGGCGCGGAGTACGAGCGGGATGTGGAACCCGGCGAAATTATCATCATCGATGCTAAAGGCCTCAAGAGTCTCAAACCGTTTCGGAAGGTGAAGACATCCCACTGCATCTTCGAGCTGATCTACTTCGCGAGGCCCGACAGCGAGGTCTTCGGCCAGAACGTCTATCTGTGTCGAAAACGCCTTGGACATAAGCTCGCCCGCGAGTATCGCCCCGATGCGGATCTCGTCATGCCCTTCCCCGATTCCGGGAACTACGCAGCCCTCGGTTATGCCGAGGAGAGCGGTATTCCCTTCGAGATGGGGATGATCCGAAACCACTACGTGGGTCGGACCTTCATCCAGCCCACGCAGGCGATCCGGGACTTCGGAGTGCGCGTGAAGTTAAATCCCGTGAAGCCCCTGCTCAAGGGCAAGAGGGTCCTCATCGTCGAGGACTCCATCATCCGCGGCACCACCAGCAGAAACAGGATTCGGAACCTGCGGCAGATCGGCGTCAGGGAGATCCACATGGCGGTCAGTTGCCCGCCGACCCGCTACCCCTGCCCCTATGGGATCGATTTCTCCTCGAAGGGAGAGCTCATCGCAGCGGAAAAGGGAAAGGTCGAAGCCATCGCCCGTTTCATCGGCCTCGACTCCCTCTACTACCTGAGCCTCAAGGGAATGGTCGACGCCACCAAGACGAACTCGAAAGGTTACTGCCTCGCCTGTTATTCCGGGGACTACCCTCTTCCAATGCCCGCCGAACTCAACAAATACTGTCTCGAAGAACAACTCTACTGCAGATAGTACCCCCCAGGTACCCCTCTCCCTGACCGCGTAATGGCCATTCTTCCTCGACCACATCAACGAATGATCCTGGCGAGGCGGCCATTCTTTAAGTTTCTAACTTTCTCGCATATGAGCGAGGAATTAACATTCTTGAGGCGTGAGGTGTACTTTGTAACGTACGTCGCAACAACGAAGGATGAGGAAAGAAAGTAAATGGGCTTTTTCAACAGCCTATCAGAAGGCAAAACCCAAGCTGAGCCCGCACACCAGGAAGTTGTCGGTCTCGCCGTCTTTGCTCCGGTATTTCATTTCATTCTTCGCATCATCGGAAAGCGGGAAGATCCAGGAAACCGTCGGCGCGATGGTCACGTACTTCATCGGTGTGATGGGAAAGCTCGCGGAAAGCACGCCGTCATGAAAGTTATTGAACTTGTCTCCCGTGGGGACCTGGTTATCATTGACTTCCGGATAGGTCGTCTCATCCTCGCTCTTCAGATAACTCGCTGATGCCGACAATTTCATTCCGACGGCATCACTGAATTTGAAGAGGTGCGAAACACCCAGCAGGAAGTACCACTGGTGGTAATGATCGATCTCCTTGTACACCGTCAGGGTGGGTGAAAGAAGGGTATTGAGACCGACCGATGCATAGAGCTCTTGGGAATCCAAAGGGTCGGGCGCCCCCGCGTTGGGTGCCGCAAAGCCGTAATAGATATAGCCCGCCCCCGCCGTTACGATCCCGAAGGACTTGCTGTAACAGAGCGTAAGATCCGTCTCCGTCCACTTGCTGGAGTAACTCGTATCCGTCCTTGTATAAGGATCCGTGTCGAGGTTTCCCCAGAAGTTGACGGAGAAGCCTTTGTAACTTGCCGTCAGGGAGGGTTGAATGACGACACTGTTTCTCGTCATTTCCTGGCCCCGCCATATATACTGGCTGAGGGTAGCGACGGTGGCATCCATTGCCGGTTTTTCTTCTTCTGCCTTTGCGACGGTGACGAAGCTAAAGATGATGGCAATGACGTACAGGCTGGAGAGGATAAATCTTCTGTAATGAATTTGTCTCGAGTGGTTCGTCATGAGCATCCCCTTTCGTTTGATAGATTGGTTTCTGTATCAGACGTCCGATGGTCATAACCAAATCAAGAGAAGTGCCACGCCGGGTAGCATCAGGGTGTTTTTGTTTTATCTGCAGAGGATCGTTTGGGATTTGACCTGAACCATCGATAACGAAGCGCGAGATTTCTTGGGAAAATAGAAACAATATTGTATGTCTCGTCTTAACGAGATACATTTTTGTTCCAAATATGACCTGTTTCCATTGGATGTGATTGCACATTCACATGTGTTTTCAATGACTTATTTTTTTTCTCTCGCCTGGCATCCCCCTTGCCATATCCAGTAAGCAGGAAAGCTTATCTCTATCCGACGACCGGGAGGTAAAAAACAATGAACTCAGGTGATACAACGTGGGTACTGACTTCTGCTGCCCTCGTACTTTTGATGACGATGCCGGGACTGGCCTTCTTCTATGGCGGGCTCGTACGAAGGAAGAATGTCCTTTCGGCCCTGATGCAATGCTTCATCATCCTGTGCGTGATCAGCCTCCAGTGGGTACTCTACGGTTACTCTCTCACATTCGGGCCCGACGCGGGCCGCGGGATCATCGGCGGCCTGGAATGGGCCGGGCTGAAAGGGGTCGGCGGTCAACCCTTTGCCGACTACGCGGCCACCATCCCCCACTACGCCTTCATGATCTTCCAGTGCATGTTCGCCGTCATCACACCGGCCCTCATCATCGGGACCTACGCGGAACGGATCAAATTTTCCGGATTCCTCATCTTTACGATTCTATGGGCAACCTTTGTTTACGATCCCCTCGGACACTGGGTCTGGGGCATTGGTGGCTGGCTCAGGAATCTGGGCGCATTGGATTTTGCCGGGGGGATCGTTGTTCACACCAGTTCCGGTGTATCGGCCCTGGTCCTGGCTTTACTCATTGGCAAGAGGATAGGCGTTGATGAACACACCTTCACACCGCACAATTTGCCCTTCACGGTATTGGGCGGCGCGCTGCTGTGGTTCGGGTGGTTCGGTTTTAACGCCGGCAGCGCCCTCGCGGCCAACGAACTGGCCGCCAACGCCTTTGTGACCACCCACGTGGCTACCGCCGCAGCCGGGCTCGCCTGGGCCCTTATCGAATGGCAGCAGCACGGATCGCCCACGGTCCTCGGTGTCGTGACAGGCGCTGTCGCCGGACTGGTCGCCATCACGCCGGCCTGCGGATTCGTGAATCCCATGAACGCCATTTTCATCGGTATTTTCGTGAGTATCTTCTGTTACATCGCTGTGGCCAGGATAAAGACCAAATTTAAATACGACGACTCCCTCGATGTCTTCGGCATTCATGGCATCGGCGGCATATGGGGGACCATCGCGACCGGCATCTTCGCCGAAAAAGCCGTGAACGAGGCAGGGGCCAACGGTCTTCTGTTCGGGAATATGCAGCAGTTTCTCGTGCAGTGTTTCCTCGTTCTGGTCGCCGTGACCTACGCGGCCACCATGACATGGGTTCTCTACAAATTTGTCGACGCCCTGATCGGCATGCGGGTGGAGCAGAAACAGGAGATTATCGGCCTCGATCTGACCCAGCACAGTGAATCGGCGTATACGTTGGTGGAGTAGGAGGAAACTATAATGAAATACATCGTCGCCATCATCCAGCCGCACAAGCTCGATGAAGTCATGAAGGCCCTTGAGGATATCGAGGTAAACCTGGTGACCGTCTCCACCGTCCTCGGGCGCGGCCGGCAGAAGGGCCTCACCGAGGTGTACAGGGGCGCGAAAGAAGCCGGCACGCTCCTCAAGAAGGTCAAGCTCGAGATCGCCGTCAACGAGGACTTCGTCGAGCCCACTGTCGGTGCCATCGTCAAAGGGGCCCGGACCGGGGAGATCGGCGACGGAAAGATATTCGTCCTCGATCTCTTCGAGGTCGTGAGAATCCGGACCGGTGAACGCGGCGGAAAGGCGATCGGATAGACGGGAGGCAGGGAAAAATGAACCTTAAAGAATTGACTCGATATGCCAAAGACAAGCAGTTGGAATTCATCGACATGAAATTTACCGACATCCCGGGGATGTGGCAGCATATCACGATACCGATCCAGGATCTCGCAGAGGACCTGTTTATCGCCGGCCTTGGTTTTGACGGCTCCAGCATCCGGGGTTTCCAACCCATCAACGAAAGCGACATGCTGCTGCGGCCTGATCCGGCCACGGCTTTCGTGGACCCCTTTATGGCGGACCCGACACTCAGCATGATTTGCAACGTGAAAGACCCCGTGACGCAGATTCCCTACTCCCGCGATCCCCGCAACGTGGCCCAGAAGGCGGAGCGGTACCTCTCTGCCTGCGGTATCGCCGACACGGTCTGGTTCGGGCCGGAGCCCGAGTTTTACATCTTCGATGACATCCGATACGACCAGAACCAGCACTCGGGTTTCTACCGGATCGACTCCGTGGAGGGGTCCTGGAACACCGGGAGGGAAGAGGGACCGAACCTGGGCTACAAACCCCGCTACAAGGAAGGTTACTTCCCCGTTCCTCCGACGGACAGCCTCCAGAATTTGAGGGCCAAAATGTGCAAGGTGATGACCGAGGTCGGTATCCCCGTGATCCTCCATCACCACGAAGTGGCCACGGCGGGACAGTGCGAGATCGGGGTCCGGGTCAACACGCTCGTGAACACGGGCGATATGCTCATGAAATATAAATACGTCGTCAAGAACGTGGCCCATAAACATGGCAAGACCGTCACTTTTATGCCCAAACCCCTTTTCATGGACAACGGTTCGGGGATGCACGTCCACCAGAGTCTCTGGAGGGGTGGCAGAAACCTCTTCTACGATCCCAGCGGTTACGGCGGGATCAGCCAGATCTGCCGCCACTATATCGGGGGACTCCTGCACCACGCGCCGTCGCTCCTCGCCTTTACGTCACCCACGACGAACTCCTACCGAAGGTTGGTGCCGGGGTACGAGGCGCCGATCAACCTGGTTTACTCCCAGAGAAACCGGAGTGCCTGCGTCCGGATCCCCATGTACTCCCAGAGCGAGAAGGCCAAGCGCATCGAGTTCCGCTGCCCCGACTGCTCCTGCAACCCCTATCTGGCTCTCGCGGCGATGCTCATGGCGGGCCTGGACGGGATCGAAAAAGAGATGGAGCCCCCTCCCCCGATCGATCATGATATTTACGAGCTCCCGGCGGAGGAGAAGAAGCACATCCGAGCCACTCCTGGATCCCTTTCGGAGGTCCTCGACAACCTGGAGAAGGACCACACCTACCTCCTCAAGGGCGACGTCTTCACGAAGGACCTCATCGAGGTATGGATTGAATACAAGCGCAAAAGAGAAAATGACATGATCCGGCTGAGACCGCATCCGTACGAGTTCGCCCTCTACTACGACATATAGCGGCGCAGCCTTGCTGCAGGCTCAAGGCATCAGGCACAGGGCATAAGGAAGTTGTAAAATGATATGAGGAATAACGATGGATTTAATATCTGAATAAACCGGGAATGGAGGATAGGTTATGAACATCGAAATTTTGAGCATCCTGCTGGTTGCACTGGCCGTCATGGTTGTCGTGATATACATCAAGGCCAACATGAAGATCTGCCAGCCCAACGAGGTCATGATCTTCTCGGGTCGCAAGTTCAAGGACAAGGAAAAAGGTTATGTCGGATACCGGGTCATCCGGGGAGGCAGGGCTCTGAAGATCCCTCTCATTGAAACGGTCAGCACCCTGTCCCTGAGCACCATGCCCATCGAGATGGACGTGACGGGGGCCCTCACGAGGGGGACCATCCCCGTTAACGTGAAGGCCATGGCCAACATCAAGATCGCGGGCTCACTGGAGCAGGGTCTGGGAAACGCCATCGAGCGCTTCCTGGGCAAGAGTTCGACGGCCATCGCCACGACGGCCCGCGAGATACTGGAAGGAACACTGCGGGGAGTCCTGGCCACCATGGAGCCCGAGGAAGCGAATGCAAACCGGATTGCCCTCTCACAGCAGGTCGCCGGAGAGGCACGGGAGGACATGCAGCGGCTGGGCCTGGTTCTGGACACCCTGAAAATCCAGGAGATCAAGGACGACAAGGGCTACCTCGAGGCCATTGCCCGGAAGAAAAACGCCGAGGTGCAGAGGGATGCCAGGATCGTGGAGGCCACCTCCAATGCCGAGGCCAGCCAGAAAGAGGCCGAGAGCAAACGGGTCGCAGATATTGCCGAAATCGAGTCAAAAAAGTCCGTCGCGAAGTCAGAGCTCGAGTTCAAGGCGGCACAGGCCTCATGGAGGGCCGAGGCCAACCGTGCTGAAGAGAAAGCCAAGGTGGCGGGGGACATCGCGCGTATGGGGGAAACGAAGGACCTCGAAGCAAAGCGCGTGGAGACGAACAGGCTGAAATACCAGGCCGAAGTGGTCATTCCAGCCGAGGCGGAGAAAGAGGCGCTGATGCTCAAGGCCATCGGCCAGGCCGCCTACACCTTTGAGGAAGGTAAGGCCAAGGCCGAAGCCCTGAGACTCCTGCGCGAGCAATGGGAGCACGAGGATAGCCGGGAGCTCTTCATGATCCAGTTGCTGCCCGAACTCGTGAGCCACGTCTCAAAAGTCATCGCCTCGAACCTCAACGTCGAGCGGTTGACCGTCGTCGACGGGGGCGGGGGCGGAAATGGAGGGGGACTGCCGCACCTGGTCGGAAGCCTCGCCGGATCGGTGAATTCTTTTTTCGAGCAGATGAAGACCCTGACGGGCCTTGACATGGTGAGACTTCTTGAAGAACGCTACGGCAAGAACGCCGGGGATAAACGGGCACTGGAATAAGAGAAGAATCCCGTCAACAGTAAGACAACCGTTGAGCCTGACCGGCCTTTTGCGGCCGGTCGGGCTCACCTGCATCCATTTATTTCACGGTAAAGGCTGTCTGGATCGTGTCCGAAAGCTTGTCGGATTGAACCGTGCCGACAACAACGTACAGGCCCTTTTTGGCCGACGACGGCAGTGTCAGGGGAATGCTCGAGGAATAGGTACCCCCTTTGCGGTTCACCTTCACCTCGGGGTTTCCGACGAGTTCACCGTTCAGACGAATCTCCCGTTTCTCGCAGATTTCCAACTGGTCTTCCTCCTTCGGTGTGAGAACGGCGTAGGTCAACTTCATCTCCACTTTGTCGCCGGGGCTCACGGTCTGGGGAATGACGGATGCCTCTTCGATCTTCAACAGGGGTCCCTTGGCGGGGTCATAATGGTGTTTTTTGGCCGTGTCCGCCCCGGTTTTCCTCTGGTCTTCGTAGTAGTGTCCGATGACACCGCCCACGAGTGCGCCCAAGAGGCCGCCCATAACGGCGCTCTTTGCATCACCACCTATGACAGCCCCGAGAACAGCCCCGGCTGCTGCACCCACCGCCGCCCCTTTCGCCGCGCCCTGGTGCTCCTCGGGCACGGAAGGTACGGTTGCGCAACTCGACACGATTAGGAAAACAGGGATAATGAGCCAGACCAGATATTTGTTTTTCATACCGTCACCTCCATCTTTCCATGTGGATTGCGTTTTTCGAAACGTGACAAAAATGTATTTATTATCTCTATTTTACATATTGCTGTAAAGAGATATCCAATATGCACATCAAGCCCATGAACAAATGATATCAAAGGCAGGAGCATGATAAAAATTATCGTGGCGGGTGTGAGCGGCTCGATGGGGAGCCGGATCATCAAAATGATACACGGTATGGAGGGTATGCGGATCGTCGCGGCCGTGGAGCACGAAGACCATACACTCACAGGCCGGGATGCCGGTGCGTATCTGAATATCGGAAACATCGGTGTCCTGATTGCCGATCAACTGGCCGGTTGTATCCTCCGGGGGGACGTCGTCATCGATTTTACCGACAAGGAAACCTCGCTTCAGCACCTGAAGACGGCTTCGGAAAACGGCGTTGCCCTCATCATGGGGACGACGGGTTTCATGATTGACGAGATGGACATGGTGAGAACCTTTTCAGCCCGGACGAGATGCGTCCTTGTCCCGGATGTCAGTCCGGTGATCTACAGCGGGCACGAAAAGGGTGCCGAGAGGATTTTCCGCTCCTTCATCCGGGACACCTTCGCCCGTGAGGCGATTGCCGCCGCGAAATGGATCGTGAATCAGAAAAAAAACGGTCTCTACGATATGCAGGACGTGCTGGGCTTGAAATAGGCGCAGGAAGAGATGGCCGTTCAGACCCTCCCTTCATCGATTGAGCAACAATGAAGGCGGGAGAGAATATCTTTCCTGATCGTGTTTTTTCAGTGCTTCTGGTCGAGCTCCAGCTGATAACAGACGGGCCCCCGGAAATTCTTGAAACATCCCCCGAGGGGGCACTCCGAGGTAGGGAGGGACCAGGATGTAGCAATGGAGCCGTGTCCTTTTGGGAAAACGGTGACTTCCGCGTCCACAAAATCAAGGGCGGCAAGAGACGCAGCCTTATCGACGAGATCATCGTCCTCGGCGATGCAGATGAGCCAGGGGATCCCCATCTCCTTCAGGCGCTTGAAGTTCAGCTCCCGGCCGAAGAGTTTCACCGGAAGGGTCCCATCCGGTGTCACAGGAATTGTGTAGGACTTGAAACTCAGATCCGTGATCCCCACGGGAAGGTCTTTTCTTCCCTGCGTGAGCCAGCAATTCAGGGCCGCAGCGGTCTTGTTGACCTTTATTTCCCCGGGCTGGTCAAACATCATGAGATCCCGGTGAAAAGAGTAGACAGGAGCTTCCCTCTCCATGCTTTTCAACTTGTAAACCCAGCTCATGACCTTGCCGTCCACAACCTTGTTTCCGTTCGGCAGGGTCTTTGTGGCATAGCCGAGGTCGCGGAAGCGCTGCGGGATGTGTTCGAGGTACGCGACAAGTGCCTGGCTCCGGGTGCCGTCCATGGGCGCAACGCAGGTGATGAAGGCGTCAACGAGCCCATCGAGCTCGCCGGAAAGCAGAGCCATTACCGCAACGAGCCCCCCCTGGCAGAAGCCGTTCAGGGTGACGGCCCTGCCGTGCCGCTCCTTGATCCTCTCGCAGAAATACCTCGTGTCGAGACAGTCATCCTCCCCCGTCATAACCTGCACGGCCGGCGTCGTTTCGATATCCTTGAGGATACGGATGTAGGTCGGGATTCCCTGGTTGGCGTAGCAGTGGACGTAGCTCTTGTTCTCCCCCGGCAGGAAACAGAGAATATTGGGACCGAGGACGTAGGGCGGGATGATAATGATGGGTTTCCCTTTTTCCCTGACGGCGACGCTTTTATCCCGCGGCAGCACCTGGTAGAGGTCGAATCGCTCCGTCTCAGCCACCTTGATGTAGCCGCCGTCGTCGATGTGAAACCCGAATTCGGACTCGACGCTTTTGATCGCCTGGGGGTATTCCCGGTTCACCATCTCGATGAGCCTCAGACGCCTCTCCCGGGTGTCCTTGAAATCCTGTCCTTCCCTGTCAAAAATCGTGTTGATGCATGCCGCAAGGGTCCTTTCGGATTCCCGGGCGCAGTAGTCGTTGATGGCAAGCAAACCGCTCCAGTAACCGGTCCTCGCGATCTGAAGATTGAACTGGAAAAGCTCCGCGTAATCCCGGAGGGTATCTGCCGGTCCGTGGGTGGTTACTTTCTCCTTCTCAAGGCACATAAAGGCATTGAGGGCCGTCCAGTAGGGGGTCATGAATTCCGTCGTGTATCTGGCCAGACCGTTCAGATAATAGACGTTGCTCTTGGCGCCCAAAAAAAAGGATTCCCAGTATCTGAGAACCCTTGAGGCACTTCTTTGCTGCCACTGTATAGTGCCAGTATACATCACCCAGGGTAGGTCCATAATGTTATGCATCCTTCCCTCCGTCCGTTGCCATTAAGAATTCCTTTGAACCGTCGCGCATTTTTTACCACACGATAAGTGGTTTGCCAAGATTTATTTTGAAGTACGAGGGCGCTGCATGATGCCAGCGCTCTGTCGAAATTTTAATAACCCCGTGCGATGAATACAGCACCCTCTTCCCTTCTGAAAACGTTCCTGAAACGCCGAATGCTTTTTACTTCTTCGAAGACTTCTCGGAGAAATAGGACTCCACCTGCTTGAATTTGTCATCCACGGCTGACTTGAACTCTTCGCAGCCCTTCTTGTAGACCTTCATCCAGTCATTGAGGACCTTCTTACCCTCTTCCGGCATACCCGTCATGAGGTCCATCTGCATCTTGAGCATGCGCTGGGTCTGCTCCTGAATCATGTCCAGGGCGGCGAAGGTGCTCTCAAAGGTCTTCTTGTAAAACGCGATTGTCTGTTTTGCTAATTTTTCTTGCTCTACCATCATCCTAGTACCTCCTTCTCCTGTTTGTTGTTTGTCCCTCTCGGGCTCTACCAGTCCATATAACAATTAATTTTGCTTCTGTCAAGTAAAATTGTTGCATTGCACAATAATTTTTTGTCATATCGGTCTCAGGGTCATATTATTCTATATTATATTGATAATATTACTTATTTTATAATTTATCTACCACCTTATTCAATATTATACCGTCAGCAAATCACAAATATATTGCGTTGTGACATTCCTAAGGAAAATCAAAAGTCGATCCGCGCAGGACCGCGGCGAGAACCAGCCCTTGTCCCGTTCATGACAGGAAGGTTTTAGGAAAATCACCCTGTAAAGTGCGGAAGTCGAAGTAAAAAGAAGGGAATGACAAAGTGGTTGGAAAGAGTATAAATGCTTCTTAGGTTTTTCGACCCGGCACTATGAATCCGGGACAGCGGTCTCACCACTGCCGCCTGACCTTCACGCCTCTGCCGCTCAGATATTCCTTCAGGTCCCGGATCGCGTAGGTCCCGTAGTGGACAATCGATGCGATGAGGGCCGCGTCGGCCACTCCCCGGGTCAGGACATCAAAGAGGTGCACGGCCTTCCCCGCGCCGCCGGAGGCGATGACGGGGATCCTGACATTCGTCGAGACGAGATGCGTGAGCTCCAGCTCATAGCCGTCAAGGGTGCCGTCGGCATCGATGGAATTGAGACAGATCTCCCCGGCGCCGAGGCTCTCCGCCTCTATCGCCCACCGGAGGGCATCGATCCCTGTGTATTTGCGGCCCCCCTGGATGACGATCTCATAGCCCGATGGGGTCTTTGCGCTTCGGTCCACTTTTTTCACATCCATGCCCAGGACGATGCACTGGCTACCGAAGGCCTTTGCTCCCTCGCTGATGATCCGGGGGTTTTCGATGGCCCCTGAATTGACGCTCACTTTCTCCGCGCCCGCCAGGATGACCGCCCTCATCTGCTCGACCGTCCGGATCCCGCCGCCGACGGAGAAAGGAATAAAAATCGTCTCCGCAACGCGTCGTACGACATCGATCATGATCCCGCGGCCCTCGGCCGAGGCGGTGATGTCGTAAAAGACAATTTCATCGGCACCCTGCTCATAGTAGGTCTTCGCCGCCTCGACTGGGTCACCGATGTCGATGTTGCCCTTGAACCGCACACCCTTGGTGAGCTTGCCGTCCCGGACGTCCAGACAGGGAATGATTCGCTTACTGAGCATCCCTTCCCTCCCACTTGCAGAAGTTCTTCAGTATCTGAAGCCCGAAGCGGCCGCTCTTCTCCGCGTGGAACTGAACGGCAACCATGTTCCGGTCTGCCACTACGGCGCAGAATCGAATGCCGTATTCCGACCAGCCGGCCACGCGTCTTTCATCGTCGGGAAATGGGTAATAGGAGTGGACGAAGTAGAACTCGGCTCCCTGCGGTATGCCTTTGAAGACCGGATGGTCTCCAACAAAGTCCACGCGGTTCCACCCCATGTGCGGGATCTTCAGGGGCCTTCCGTTTTCCTTCAGATCCCTCGGAAAACGCCTCACCTGCCCCGGCACGACGCCGAGACAGGCAGCTTCGTTCTCCTCGCTGTAATCAAAGATGACCTGGGTACCCAGGCAAATGCCGAGGATGGGCTTTCCCGCCTGGAATGCCCCCCGGATGCACGCATCGAGCCCGGCGGCGCGGAGGTTTTCCATGGCCTCACCGGCGGCGCCTACGCCGGGGAAGATGATGCGTTCCGCCTTTTGCAGTTTCCGGGGATCGCCGGTGATCTCACAGGGCTCGCCCAGGTATTGAAGGGCCCGGGCGACGCTGGTGAGGTTTCCCGCATGATAGTCTATAATTGAAATCATCTCTGTACCTTCCGGACCAGCTTGTACGATGGCATCCTAACTTAAAAACAAAGTGAAATCAACGATTACAGTCTTGTAACCAGTGCGGGCTTGACAACAGGAGCCCTTCTGTGTTAGGAAAGTATATCTCCCGGATTTATTCGGGCGGTGATGGAGTTCACCTTAACTGCCCTAAAGGCTGATAACTCCTCTGAGTGCTATACATCAGGGGAGTTTTTTTATGGACCATGCATTAGATCCGATGAAATCGTCCTCAATCCAGCACATCGCGCAGCAAGGCCTGCTGAAGGTGCGGTCGATCTGCGATCAGATGCAGGTCCTATCTCTGGGCCGTCAGATTGAGGCCTGCGAAAACCTTCTAACCGAAAACCCCCCCATCGACGTCGCCGTCCTCGGCCAGTTCAAGGCCGGCAAGAGTTCCTTCATCAACAGCCTCATGGGCAAGAAGATTCTCCCCGTAGGCGTCACTCCCGTCACAACCGTCATTACGCGTCTTCAGTATGGTCAGAAAGAAAAGGCCGGCATAAGGACGTACGATGGAAAGGAATTTAATATCGATCTCAAAGATCTCGATCAGTACACCTCGGAAGCTAAAAATCCATCCAACGAGAAAAATGTGGAGATGGTGGACATTGAACTTCCTTACCTCGAGGATTATTCCGGTCTCCGGATCGTCGATACACCCGGCCTGGGCAGCGTCTTCAAATACCACATGAAAACCTCTGAACAATGGCTCCCGGAGGTTGGTGCCGCCCTGCTTGCCATCAGCGCCGATCGGCCCTTGTCTGAAAACGACCTGCAGCTGGTCCGGGAACTGTTGCAGCATACCCCCAGGATCATTCTTCTACTAACAAAGGCGGATCTGCTCACAGCGGAACAGCAAAATGAAGTTATCATGTTTTTCGAAGATACCCTGAAGAGAGAGCTGAATCGCGAGTTCCCTATCTATCTGTATTCCACGAAGGCCGATACGGAGAAATTCCGGCATCGACTGGAGGCCGAGCTACTCTTCAAGCTTGCCGCCAATCGGGACTTTGAATTCAGGAAAATTCTTCAGTACAAGACACAGTCCTTGGTAAAATCCTGCCTCGCTTACCTCGAGATAGCGCTGAGGACCGCCATGCAGGCCGATGCGGATAGGGAGGCGCTGCGCATGCAGATCCTCGACGAGAAGGTCAACTATGATCATATCCGTGAAGAGCTTTTTATCATGTCAAGGGAAAATCAGAAGCAAACCCGGACCCTGATCATGAATCACCTTGAAAGCCTGGAGACGCCGCTCCGGGAAAAAACAAGGGAGAACCTATCTAAAGAAATGGCTACCTGGCAGGGCCATCTGTGGAAACTCACCCGGAGATATGAGGAGTGGCTAGCGGATACCATGGCGGAGGAAATGAGGGAAGTCTCCAGAAGAGAACATCGGCATTTTTACGGGACCCTGAAAAAGGCCCACATCAGCCTTATGCGATCCCTCGAAGCCTTCCGGATGCTCCTCGGGAACAATGTTGAAAGAGTGCTCGGTGTGAAGCTCGCCGAGGCAGACTGGAAGATCGAGGTCTCGGAACCGGAACACCCAGATATCAAAACGGTCCGGACCTTCGATTACCATTTCGACCTCATCTGGTTTTTGATCCCCATGTTCATCTTCAGAGGTATTTTTGAGAAACACTTCATGAGCAAGATCCCTTACGAGGTAACGGCCAACCTATCGCGTCTTGCTGCCCAGTGGGAGGACCGGATCAACAGGACCATCGAAGAGATGCGCAAGCAGGCACTGAAATACGTGCAGGACGAACTTTCCACCATCGAGTCTCTATTACTTAAGTCACAGGGACGGACGGATGAGATCCAGAACATGATACATACTTTGAAAGATCAGTCGACTCGGTTATCCTCGTAACCTCATATATAAAGCCACCATGGGCGCGTATTGACTGCTCTTTTTTTACTACCCTGTTTATGAAGGGACTGAGCATTATGTCGCGAAGAAAGATCGAATCCATCAGGGCAATAGAAATACTGGATTCTAGAGGAAACCCCACCATAAAAACCTTCGTGCGCCTCGATAATGGAATTACGGCTTCAGCATCATGCCCTTCGGGCGCCTCAACAGGAGAGCATGAGGCAGTGGAACTTCGTGACGGGGGCAGGACCCGGTACAACGGTAAAGGGGTCTTGAAAGCAGTCGCCAATGTCAACGAGCTCATAGCACCACTGCTGATCGGCATGGATGCCGCTAATCAAACAGAAATTGACCGGTTGATGATCAAACTTGATGGCACCGCGAACAAGAGCAGGCTCGGTGCAAATGCAATCCTGGGTGTCTCCATGGCTGTAGCACATGCGGCGGCCCTTGGCTCCGGACTCCCTCTGTATTCGTATCTGGGAGGTCCCGGTGCCCGCCGCCTCCCCGTGCCAATGATGAACATCCTCAACGGCGGCAAACACGCCGACAACAGTGTAGATTTTCAGGAATTCATGATCATGCCTTTTGGCGCCGATTCTTTCAGCGAGGCATTGAGATGCGGGGTGGAAACTTTCCACGCGCTGAAAAAAATTCTCCGCGACAAAGGATATTCAACGGCCGTCGGAGATGAGGGGGGATTTGCTCCCAGTTTAAAAAGCAATGAAGAGGCCTGCGAGGTCATCATCGCGGCCATCGAATCCGCCGGGTATAAACCGGGGAAAGACATTGCCATTGCCCTCGATCCAGCGGCAAGCTCATTTTTCGAAAACGGCATTTACAAAGTGGCAAAAAGCGGCGTTGGAGACAAAACAACCACAGATATGATCAGGCTCTATGGCTCATGGATTGACAGATACCCCATCATTTCCATAGAGGACGGACTCGCCGAGAACGACTGGGAGGGATTCCGAGATCAAACCGCCTCCCAAGGAAATAGGATACAGATCGTCGGTGATGATATCTTTGTGACAAATACCAAATACATCGCACGCGGCATTCATGAAAAAACCGCCAATGCCGCCCTGATTAAACTGAACCAGATCGGAACGGTCACGGAGACGATCGAAGCCATCGAGCTCTGCCGCAAGGCCGGGTGGGGGTTTGTTATCTCTCATCGTTCGGGAGAGACCGAAGACACCTTTATTGCTGATTTTGCCGTTGCCATGGGCGGCGGTCAGATCAAGACCGGTTCCGCCTCCCGAAGCGAGAGGATCGCCAAATATAATCGATTGCTTGAAATTGATTCGGAATTAGGAAAATTCGCTATTTTTGAAAACCCCTTGAGGGTGATTTCATAACTTTTCTCCGGCGATGGAGTCCGCCCCCGAGAATGTCCCCGAGGACTGATGACTCCTGAACCGGTGATGGGGTCCACCGTAATTGCTCCCTCGAGCTGATGACTCCTCTTGCAATTCTCTTTCATGCGCCGCCCAGGAAGGGAAAAACGGACTACTGTGTCACAGAGGGGAACATTTACGATTATGGTGGAAAACGAAAACAACGTGCGAGTGGTGGGCAGCACTAGCCGATGGTTTAACCGCACTACCTACGCCTTCTGTTTGACACGCCCTCATGGTGTGGTCGTCACCACCTTTCCTGGTTTTTGCCTTCATTTCTTCACACATTTTATGGCTTGCAATCCTTGTCTGCCTTGCGGGCATTTTTTATGGCTTGAGGAGACACAGGGCTGAATATAGCCCACAGAAATGAGTTCCGGGATGAGCCATCTGGAACCGCTTACGGAACCTTGGACACAGTGAATGGCATCAGTGATTTCGGCTCAATTTGGAGAGAAGGGACATCATCGTTATGAACGGCGGTCAGGATAAGATGTCTTTGAAAATGGCACCGTACCAATCCCGAGGGAAAGAACCTTATGTCTTCAGAACGGAAAAACCCGAGGGTCTTTTGGGGGTTCACGCCGATCTCATCGCAGGGGCGCTCACTCCGGAAGAGAAACTGTACTACCTTCTTTACGCGCCGATCCGGCAGACGGATCAGGTCCGCTTCGGGATAGAGGCGGAGCCCGCTTCACATGCGGTTGCGGTCACGTCGAAGCGCTTTATTGTTTCGAAGGATCACCATGTGGGCGGCATCCCCCCGACTGTGGAGACGATTCCTTTTTCGACGGTCATCAGAGTCGAGTATGGAAACGCCCTTCTCCTGGGTTGGTTCGTCATTCATCATGTCGCTGAGGGTGTTATATCCAGGGTTTCCATGACATATACAGCCACCGGCAACCAGCACTTTGCATCGGTGATTCGTGAATACCGAAGACTGACTTTAGGGTACTCGACGGATCCTGTATCCGCGGAAAATCCGTTGTGGATCGGCATATTCGGCCAGACGGCCAAACCACAGCTGGAGATGTTGAAACCGATCATCACAGAGGGTGAAAGGCCGTCTCATGTCTTTCGCTCATCGGAGATCTGGGGTGCCGGTAAGAAACGGCGAAGAAAGGCATGCCTGGCAACGGAAGGAATCTTTGTGGCGACCGATCATGGTTTGATTCATGCGATCGATGATCACGCCCTGAGTCCAAAAATGCTGACCTTCGGCGTCAATATTTGCTGTATTCCCATGGACGCACTTTTGGGGGCAGCCCACATTGAGAAACTTGTTCACGGGCACCGCCTGTCTTTTCTACAGCTGGAAATCGGACGGGGCCACATAAAAACTCTGTACGAACTTTCCTTTGACGAAAAAAGAAGTGATAACTCCCAGCATTTTATTACGGAAGTCAGAGATAAATACACAGAACGGATGACATGATTTTCACAGGCCGTGAACGGGAAACGAAGAAGATCATCGGATGGCTGGAAGAAGGTAAAAACATCGTTCTGACTGGCAAATTTGGCATAGGACGATCCAGCCTTGTCCGGCATGTCGCCCGCAAGACCAGCAAAAGATGGCGGTTCGTATTCATGGACTTTTCTCAAACGCCAGGTACTTTAAGCAGACAACTCATGAGGGATCTATTTGCAGGAAATATTTATGATCGAAAAACGAAGGTCCGAGGTTATAAATCTAACCGTTTCCGCATTGTTCACATGAAATTAAAAGACATAAGGCAGCATATTTTGGTACTCGATGACATCGTGAAACTGACTCCCCAAAAACTGGCATTTTTGCGTTATCTTTCCGATGAGAAGCGATTCCGCTTTATTGCAATCGTTGATGAATCCTCGTTGGGCAAAGCCCTTTTCCATCTGCGTGCGACTCTGCTTCCGTCTGAGACGCTTGCGTTACGGCACATGAAGATAGATGACACGCTGAAAGTATTCAGGCATTTTTGCGCCCAGCATAATCTCGGTTGGTATGAAGATCACATCCGTTCGTTATCTGAACTGTCAGGTGGTTACCCGCTTGGCATCAGAGAAATCCTTGAACGCAAGCTTAAATCGCGCCAAAAGCACCCAAGCATGATAGAGGATAAAATATGAATAGAGACGCTACCAAATTAAAGCAATCCTTTGAAGAAGATATATTGAAAGATCTGCGGATGAACAGTTGCCCGATATGTGACCATCTGGAAAAAATCACGGCGGTCTTCTTTGCAGAATGGCAGAATCGTCTGGCAAACGATGAAGAAGCCAAGCATCAATACGCGCACGAACTCGGGTTTTGCCCGTTACACACATGGCAGTTAGCCTCTTTCTCGTCTCCCCTCGGCATTTCCTCGGGGTTTCCAAGACTTCTAAGACGTCTGTCATCTCAACTGTCCCGTGGCACCGAAAAGGCAGGAGACGCGACAAAGGCACTTTCAGAAATCGTGAGAGGCGTGGAAGACTGCCGCCTTTGCCGTCTTATCAGCGATAAGGAATATTCCTATCTTGTAAAATTCGGCCATTTTCTCGAGGATCCGGAAGGCAGCCGGGTTTACGGACAGTCTCAGGGTGCTTGCCTCAGACACCTATGCCAACTTGTTTTAATTGCTTCCTCCGGAAGAGTCACAAGGTTTCTATTGTCCCACGCGGCAAATCGCTACGAGGAAATGGCAACCCGCATGGAAAATTTTGTTTCAAAGCGAAACACCTTGCAAAGATACATGCTGACCATGGACGAAAAAGAAGTTTATCTCCGTGCCCTCAAGAGCATAGCAGGTTCAAGGAACGTCTACACGCCTTTCAAACCGGGTCTATAGGACGCTGTCTTCGCCTCAAAAGGGTGTTAAATTATGATAGTGAAAACTTCTCAGGCTAGGGTATGATGACAGAGCTGAATGAAAACCACAAAAGGGCTTTGCTAAATGCATTTAAGCACATAGATCATCTCTTCTGCGAGATAGAAACATTGCTCGACCTCGGAAACGGGAAAGCCTGCTTTCCAAGATATGCCACCGATGTCCATCCTGCGCAGAGAGAGTCTCTGGAAACGAACATATCCGAATTTCGTAAAACCATGTGCCGCATACTCGAAAGTAAGGGAATATCGAACCACCAGACGTTGATGAGCACCCAGCATGTCATTCGTGTGACACTTCAATTTGTGGGCATCGCCATTCAGGAGTTGAGGCCCGTGCACATGAGGGGTTATGGGGCTCCGTCCAAGAAAGCGGCCCTCGAACTGGATGACATCGTCCTGAAGTTACGGCCGATGGCGAAATACATTGAAACGGCCCTGTTGCAGAGCAATGACAAGGGACGACAATGACATCTCCGCTTCGAATCAACATGAAAGACCGGAGAAGGAGCATCGCTGGGGAGCTCCTGCGGGATCCGGACTTCAGAGACCGTGTGATCCGCTACGTCCTGGAACGCAAATGTCAAGCGGGTGGTTTCTGCTTCTACAAGTTGGAGGAGCCCAACGGTTCGGACACATTCTATGCTCTGTCCATCTTGGCCCTGATGGGTATCGAATTCCAGGATGACAAGACACTCATCCAGCTGCGTAACATGCAGCACCCGGATGGCTCCTATAACAGTGTCTACATGGCCTACTATTCGATCAAAGGCTTGCAGATGCTTCGGGAGGAGCCGGCTTACGATCCTGTGCCTTACGTGACAAAGAACTTACGGCATTATCGATTTGATGTCGAACACCTTCCAATTGAAATCAGTTATCTCTTTAAAAGGACCTCTTACCTGGTCGATCTTTATTACAGCCTGAAAATGGCGGACAGCCGAATCGAGCAGGGCATTGCTGACTTCATTCTGTACTTTGAAAACGAGGACAAAGGATTCGGGCACCGGCATTCATCTCTCAGCGAAACATCGAGAGCGCTGATCATTCTGAGCCGCCTGGGCTATTCGGTTGAAAAAATGGAATCAACGGCTTTCATCAAAAATTGCGAAATCCCGTTCTACGGGTTCACGGATGTTCCCCGCACCTCCCTCTCCTACATCGAATACGTTTACGCCGGCATTGTAGCTTCCAATATTATGTCCTACCAGCCACACTACCTTGACGATTGTGCAAATTTCATCCTGCATTGCCAGAACCGAAACGGAGGATTCTCGAGGCTAATGCATGGTGGGATCGCAACACTCGAGAACACCTATTATGCGATCGATGGCCTTTCTGTCCTGGCCTCTATGATTTAACCGATGGCTGCTCATTTCTATTGCCCATGCTGCTGGACCGAAATAAAAGAAAAAGAAGTGCGCTGTCCGCACTGTGGATATAAGCTTTCGGAATATGGGACCCTGCCTTATGAAGAAAAACTGATGCTCGCTCTGAGACATCCGGTGAGGGAACATAGGATGATGGCCATACAGTTGCTCGGAGACATGAAAAGCCAGGCGGCGGTGCCCGCCTTCAGGTCGATCATTCGCGCGGGTGATGATTTTTACGCGATAAGGCAAATCATCGTGGCCCTATCGAAGATTGGAAATGACGAATGCCTGGATATAATTAGAAGCCTGAAGGATCACGAATCGAGACTAGTGAGCCGATTCGCGAGGCAAATGCTAAAATCTTTCCACACCGTCAGCAGGAGAAGCCCAAGCCGTGACTAAATTTACCTGCTCAATTAAAAAATCCCGTCTCCTTTATCTTGAATTATGGGATCAACTCCAAGATGGCGGATGCCCGATTTGCAGCCTCGTTCAAAAACAATGCCGAGGTGTATTGAGCGATTTCTTGAAGTCATTGAATCCAGGGCCTGAAGGAAAAAGCAGACAAAAAAACCCCGGCTCATTATGTTTTTATCACATGTGGCAGCTTAAAAATGCATATCCGTCCGATCTCTATCCGATCCTCGACGGGGAATTAAAGCATCTGGAGGCCTGCCTTGGTAATATTCTCCATGTGCTTGAAAGAGAAACGGGGCTGAAAAGGCTCTTCAGGGCATACCGAAATACCATAAAATCAACGGAATATCTTGCCGGCCGGGCAAAAAGATGCAGGGCCTGCCAGGTCATGCACCACGTCGAAAAATCCTATCTCAAGACTCTGCTCGACGCCATTAATGAGCCCGGATTCGCCAGAGAATTTGACCGCGCAGCCGAAATCTGTTTTCCTCACGTCCTCATGGCGGTGGAGCAATTTCCCCGTCACAATCATCTTTCTATGCTCATCAAAAAACAGGTCGAAATTTCCAGGTATATGAAAAGCGCTTTTCAGGACCATCACTTTGGAAGACTTCCACAAGCTGAATCTTCGGACCGCCCTCCGGATCATGCCTGGGAAAAAGCCCTTGAATTTACCTGCGGCAAGGAGGGCTTGCTTTTTTCTTTGGAAGCCGGCGCCGATGTGAAAGATGCTTTGCCCGGTGACCATGAACCTCTTTATTCCCCCTCACAGGAAAATCAGGGAGGGGTGGCAGATGTTAGTCAACTGTTCGAAGCAGAATCTTTTGAAAACGAGAAACTGAAACGTCAGATTGAAGGGCTGAACAAAATGCTGAACGAGGAAAGCACTCGGGCTGCTTCTCTCCACTATCGCTACTGGAAATGTATGGAGGATAATAAAACCCTACAGTTACAGCTCGCCGGCGCGAAATCACGAATCAGTTTGTATAGAGATACGATAGACCGATTGAAAAGCGAGAAGGAATCTCTGCGAGCATCTCCTCCGGAAGACAGCAAGAAAACTCAATCATGAAATGGCCTGATAGATTATGAAAATAAAAAAGAGAATACCCCATGATAAAAAACAAAGAGATCTCGACGAAATGACCCTCGAGCGTGCGCTTCACGAGCCGGGATGTCCCATTTGCCGCGTTTGCCAGACAGAGGTAACGCGGTTTATGCAGTTCCTCCTGCGTGAAAATTTGAAGGATCAGTCAACCCTGGGGCGGATCGTTGCCGGCATGGGTTTCTGCCGAATGCACGCCTGGCAGCTTCTGGAGTTGGAAAGAAGAATGTGGCAGATCCCTTTCGGTAACGCCAACCTTTATGAAACCCTTCTTTCAGAATTCCTCATACAGTTCGAGAAGATCACGGCTTTCGTCGAAAAAAATGTGCACAAGAAACCTCGGCACCACATCGGGAATTTTTTAGCCGCCTGGCTAACCCTTCAAAACGAAAAGAACGGCATCCCCGCCTTTTCCAAGATGAACTGCATCGTCTGCGAATCCCTCCAGCGATCCTCCCGGTTTTATGGTAATCTGCTCGTCGATATGTTAGCCCGTTCCGAAATGCAGACACCTATGCATCATCCTGCTGCATCTGCCTGCCCCATTTGCGTGACATTTTTTTCAACCATGATCTCAGTGAAGGACTCTTGTTTCTGGTCTACGATACGATCGGGAGATTGAAGACCATCAAGACTCACTTGAGCGAATTTAATCGAAAGCAGAGCCATCAGCATCGACACGAAGATATCACAGAGATAGAACATGCGGCCGTGATGTGTGTCGTAGAATTTTTTGCCGGATTTTCCCGTGACTGACGCACGGCGTCTGCTGAGGAGTTTCCTGCAAACTGACACACTTCGGGTAAGCTCTTTATAACGGGTCCGTTGGAACTGCCCCTTGAATTTGCGCCGGGCATCGGTTCATTCGGCTCGCTCCTGAGAATAATCACAACAGGTGCGTGAACAACAACAAGAGAAAATGTAGGCTGGATTATGGCCCCTGAGGCTCGCAGCATAGCCGGGAGGACGAAGGCATTCCGTTTCGTCGTGCTCCTCGGTATCGTCAGTCTGTTTGCGGACATGACCTACGAGGGGGCAAGAAGCATCACCGGTCCGTTTCTCGGCAGCCTGGGTGCAAGTGCCACGGTGGTCGGTATCGTCGCCGGATTCGGTGAGTTGATCGGGTACGGCCTTCGGCTGATATCCGGGTATATCAGCGATCGCACGCGCCGATATTGGACGATCACTATTGTCGGCTACGTGATCAATCTCTTCGCTGTTCCTGTCCTCGCCCTAGCGAACCGATGGGACATAGCCGCGGCACTTGTCATGTTGGAGCGTCTCGGCAAGGCGGTTCGTACCCCGGCCCGTGATGCGATGTTGTCTCATGCCACGCATCAAATGGGACGGGGATGGGGATTCGGCCTTCACGAGGCGATGGATCAAGCCGGGGCCATGCTGGGTCCCTTGATCGTGGCCGGGATCCTGATTTTAAAAGGAACCTATCGGGAGGGTTTTGCCGCACTGCTCGTCCCGGCACTGCTGGCCGTCGTGATCCTTCTCGCTGCAAGAATGCTTTACCCGACACCTCAGGACCTGGAAGCGACGAGCATCAAATCCCCATCTGCTTTTCCAGGTGTTTTCTGGCTTTACCTGAGCGGCGTATCATTTATTGCGGCAGGGTATGCCGACTACCCGCTCATTGCCTATCATTTTGGACACGTCGCCTCCATTCCCAGGGATTGGATCCCTGTTTTTTACTCGATTGCGATGGGTGTCGACGCCCTGGCGGCTCTGTTGTTCGGGTATCTTTTTGACCGGGTCGGATTCGGGATCCTCATCGGATCAGTCTTCATCTCGGCAGCCTTTGCCCCTCTCGTCTTTTGGGGTGGCTTTTGGCCTGCTCTCGCGGGAGTCGTTCTCTGGGGCATCGGCATGGGTGCTCAGGAGTCGATTATGCGTGCGGCCGTCGCAAAGATGATTGCATCCGACAGGCGCGGGACCGCCTACGGGGTGTTCAATACAGGATACGGAATCTTCTGGTTTGCAGGCAGCGCCCTGATGGGCTATCTTTACGATATTTCCATCGCGGCCCTTGTTCTTTTTTCCGTTGGAGCTCAACTTCTGTCCGTCCCCCTGCTGTGGATCGTCCGGCGGCAATGGGACGCCAACCCGTCTTGAATTGTTTCCTCGGGGTATTCTCCGTCGAGGGCAATAACAGAAATGACAGCCGACATCGATCAGCTGATTCAGCAATTGGAGGATCTTCACCGAGGGGAACTCGCCGCCGAGAAGCTCGTGGCCTGCGGCGAGCGCGCCATTGCGCCTTTACGGGATTACCTGATCGGCGGGAGGCCCTCTCACATCTACCAACCCCGCCAGTGGGCTATTCAGGCCCTTGCCCGCCTCGGCGCCTTGTCTGTTTTGCTGGAATACCTGTCGCTGCAGCAGGAGATACCCGATCCCGTGACCCTATTCGGGGAAGAGGCCGTCCAAAGCACTGCTGCACGAGCCCTGGCAGCCTGGAAAATGGACGAAGTGTTTGAGGCCCTTTTTCGGTTTGCCGCGCAAAAGAGCCTTCCCGGCGTCATCGAAGCACTTGGTTCCTTCCGCAGGCCCGAATCGATCCCGCTGCTTATCAGGGCTCTCGGGGATGACTTTTCCCGGAAGGCCGCCGAGAACGCCCTGCGTCAGATGGGAGAGGCTTCAAGGCCGTCTCTCAAGGCCCTGGCTGTCGATCCCGCATCGGACCCTCTCGGGGAAGCTCCATCGAGCAGGATGCGCAGAAAGGTTGCATGCGCCATTCTTGAGGACCTAGATCGGTGGCCGGCAGCTGAAGGGCTTGCACCCCCCACCGACGATACAAGTGTCAGCGAGTGACGTTTGCCTCTGGCTTACTGGGAAAAAGTCAGGCCCCTTTATGTTCCGGGACATGTACGTCACAGACTTTCGTTTGATTTGACCTAGATGGTTGTTTCATGTTAGCTCCCTGCGGAAAGGCGGACGGACCGACAAACCGGACTTCCGCTGCGGAGTCTGCTTGTTGAGGAAAACAGGCAAGGGCGGCTCGAAATGCATGTCTGTAGCAAAGGTCGGAGATAACAATGATCGAGATCCGAATTCCGGGATTCAAGCACGTGCAGGTCGAGCACCTCGTCCTGGATTTCAACGGCACGGTGGCGTGCGACGGGATCCCGGCGGAGGGAATTCATGATCTGATTTTGTCGCTCTCCCGGGACGTTACAATCCACATCCTCACGGCGGACACCCACGGCAATACAGCAAGTGCATGCCAAGGATTACCCTGTCGGATGATCGTTCTGCATGAGGGAGGCCAAGATATCGCGAAGCGGGACTATGTTCGAAAGCTGGGTGCGGACCGGACGGTCTGCATCGGCAACGGCCGGAACGATCGCCTCATGGTCCGGGAAGCGGTCATCGGAATCGCAGTCATCGGGGAAGAAGGCGCATCGGGTGAAACGATGACCGGTGCCGATGTCGTCTGCCGGAGCGCACTGGAGGCGCTATCTCTGCTCCGTTTTCCCATGAGGCTTGTAGCCACCTTGCGCGCTTGATCGCCGACACGCGTATTTTTGACCTTATACTCGGGGATGTCGGCCGTGCAAAGTACGGCCAAAAAATAGAATCAACGGGAGGGAGAATATTCGTCATGGCGGATCAACCACGAGAGAAGTGCGTCTTCTGCGATATTGTCAATGGAAGCGGCAAGGCTTACCGCGTCTATGAAAACGAGCATGCCCTCGTCATTCTCGACATTCACCCCTACACGGAAGGGCACTGCCTGGTCCTCTCGAAGCGGCATGTCCCCTGGTGGCATCAGCTCTCCGAGGAGGAGACGGGGAGCCTCTTCAAGGCGGCGAACATCATGGCGAACCGGATAATGAAGACCTACAATCCCGACTTTGTCTTTCTATACGCCCGGGGAAGGCGAATCCCCCACACGCACCTCTTTCTGATCCCGACTTACAGCGGCGATGTGCTGGACCGCTTCTTCAACGCCCTGGAGAATTTTCAGGAATCCCCTGAAAGACTGGTCAGGCTAAGGGATCCCCTGTCCATGGAAGAGGCGGCCCGACGGCTTGGCGGTCAGGAATGATCCCTGAATTACAAATTCCTACTTTTTCGCAACAGGTGTTTTCTCTTCCTGGGCTGAAATCAGAAAACTCTTGACCTTCCTGACACCGGAGATGCTGAAGGCATGGTCGACGGCCCTTCCGATTTCCCTCTGGGAACCGACGACGCCCAGAAGAACGACATTGCACTGGACGGATTTGACATCGACGCTCGTGGACCAGATTCCGCTGTCCCGGAGAATCTTCGCCTTCACCTCCGAGTTGATCCGCGTGTTATCGGCAGGCCCGCAGCGTTCATCCTTCATCTTTGGAAGAAGATAGGCCATCACCGACTTCACGCCGCTGACACTTCCCGCCAGCATGACGGCACGGTCTCTCTGATACGGCGAGTCATATTCGCCCACGAGATACGCCTGCCCGCCATAAAAGTTGATTGATACATCCATCGCTTTAACGCTGGGGTCCTCGATGAATTTCGCCTTGATCGTAGCCTCCTTCACCCCATCCCTGGCATAGACCTCCGCGTTGCGTTCACGGATGACGGTGTCATAGACAGTGCAACCGGCGAACAGAAAAAGAACGACCAAAAGTACCCAATAAAATGCATATTTTTTCACGGCGTCACCTCACGGAAATTCATGTTTTAATGTAACTTTTATGCAACCGGTGGGCCAACGAGACGTACATAGCAGTCGGTCTCGCTTTTTTCTAAAGCTCGTTCTTGAGACAAGATCGTCCCTTTAAGTGCTCGCTCCGGCAGAGAAACCCCATAAATATTTTGATCATTTTTTTGGAATCGGATAAATTTGTGAAGAATTGAACAATACTGTTAGATTGGAACTTCCTACATGAAATATGAAATTGCTCATTCTGGGCATACTGGTGGGTCTCGTGACGGGTCCCCTGCTCATCAGCGCCCTGGCGCTCCTGTACATTATTACCGCAAAGGACTACCAGAGCCTCACAGGTGAGAACTGTGCGCAAATCATCAGCAGCATCATTGCGCTGAGCTTTACGAGCACCCCGTTTTTCATGGGTATGGGCGGCATCATCGGGATTGTCAGCAACCGATTGAATTTCCTCCGCGCAGTCCTTCTGGGCGGTATGCTCGGGGCACTCTGCGGTTATTTGAGCGGCGGGATTGCCCAGAGGGGTGACGTTACTTTTGGCCTTTCCCTTTATATCATCTTCACGCTCATCTGCGGCGTGATCATCGCCCTTCTCGTCAAAAGAATAGCCTCATCAAAAATCTCCGTCGACTGGGACGTGGATCTCTCGGGCGACACGCGAAGCAAGTACCTACCGGACAGACCTCAAGAATGATTTGATACCCCTTACGCCCTTCACGCTCTTGGTGTGTGCGATAGACTTGTCGATCTCTTTCTTCGACCCGACAACCCCGAGAAGGACTACATTACACTGAACCGTCTTGACATCCACATTCGTCGACCAGATATCCTTGTCCCCGATCAGTTTCGTCTTGACTTGTGAGGTGATCGTCACGTTATCCGTTGACCCACAGCCCTTCACCTCCCGCTTGGCAAGTATGTAGGGCGTTACGGATGTTACACCGTTCACCCCCCTGGCAATCGTAATGGCCCGTTCCTTCTGCTTGTCCGTCTCATACTCACCGACCAAGTAGACATTCCCGCTATAGCAGAAAACAGAGACATCCATAAATTTCGCCGTGTCATCGGCGATCATTTTCGAGGCGATCTCCGCCTCTATGGATTCGTCCTTGGCATAGGTCTCCACCTTTCGATCGGTGACGGCAGCATCGTAGGCCATACAACCAACAAGAAGGGAAAAGACCAAAAGCCAGAATCCAAAAGTCATGAGTCTTTTCATAAGACCTCCCTGTGGGCTTGCATCTTTTGAATGTCCTAATAGTTAATTTATTTAATTATTTATAAACAATAAGTTGTAAATTATCTCTTATTTTATGCTTTAAGTTAACAAAGTGTCGGGATCTTTTGATAAAACCGTACACCGTCTCGTTATGAAGAGAGCCGCACCTTACTCTGTTTTTTTGAAGGCCTGCTTCTTAGCTCTGCACACGGGACATTCGTCGGGCAGCTCATTTTCCGCCGTGTAGCCACAGACCTGACAGACGTAATAGGTAACGTCGGGATTCTTCCCCAGATTATCGAGCGCTTTTTGATAGAGCGCTGCATGGATCTTCTCCACGGCGTTTGCAAATTCGAATGACCGAAGCGCTCCCTTGATCCCTTCGGCCTTCGCATCCTCAATCATCCCCGGGTACATCTTCTGGAATTCATGCGATTCTCCCTCGATCGCCTCCTGAAGATTTTCCCTGGTGCTTCTGATACCGGCCAGCTCTCGCAGATGGGCATGGGCATGGACCGTCTCGGCTTCGGCGGCTGCCCTGAAGAGTTTCGCCACCTGAGGATGACCCTCCTGCTCCGCTTTTTTCGCGAAGGCCAGGTATTTCCTGTTTGCCTGGGACTCCCCCGCAAAGGCCTCCTTCAGATTTTTTTCCGTCTTCGACATAGAACCTCCTTTAGGTATTGAATTGTCATGGATTCCTTTAAAAGCTTGACCTGTGGTGAAAGCGTCCTCGAATGGATTAAACCCTGATGGGTTTTGAAGTATATACACGAGAAGTGTTCTCGTGATAAACGCAAAGGTGACCTATCTTGAATACGGCCACATAATCACCATTTGATTTTCCGGCAGTATCGGCCCATTTCATATCATGATCGTGTGCTTGCCCTCCGCTCGAAGCATCCAGGAGAAAAGAGTCAAGTATTCCCGGAGGTGGCGAGTGAGGAGAAAGTTTTCACGCACGAATTCCCGGGCGGTTTTCCCCATACTGATCATCCTGTCCCGGTGGTGAAGGAGGAAACGAATCCGGTGTGCAGCCCCTTCAGGTGTGTTGATGAGATAGCCCGTGTAGTGATTGTAAATCTGCAGCTGAATCCCTCCGACGTCGCCTCCTATAACGGGTTTCCCCTTCCAGAGTCCCTCCGTGACTGTGAGGCCGAAACCTTCCCTTGTCGATTTCTGGATGATGATATCGGCCAAGCGCTGAAGGGCGTTGATCGTCCGGTGAGAGTTTGGCGGGAGGAGCAGGACGTGGATATCAGGATCGTCTCCCGCCGCCTCTTTTACCTCGTCGAGGATCTCCTTGCCTTCCGGATCATCGGTCGCCCCGCCGCCGGCGAGGACGAGTTGAACCGACAGTACCTTCTTGACAAGGCGATAGGCCTGGATGACCCCCACGGGGTCTTTGAAGCGGTCGAAGCGCGATATCTGCACCAAAAGGGGGCGGCTTTTATCCAGCCCGAAGAGATTTCTGACCTTTTCGAGTTCGGTCTCTTCCAGATCGATGTTCTTGTCGCTCAAAGGGTCGATGCTCGGCGCGATGACGAACTGGGGATGAGGGAGGAGTTGCGCAAACGGCCCCATGGAGAAGATGCTTGCATCATATTTCTCCACACAAGGACGAAGCGACTTCCAGACGGAACGGACAGGGCGGCTGATGTCAATGTGAGCCCGCCAGATCCATTTTCCTTTTCTCCCGGTGCACAAATCAATAAGGGGTGCGGGCTGGGGGTCGTGGATGACGACAAGTTCAGCGCTTTCAAGGATGTTCTTCATTTCGGCATAGTTCTGAGCGTTGACCTCGACATAATGATCCCAGTCTTTCTTTGAGATGGACGCGTCTCTTCCCTGTAAACCATTGTGGATCGCTTTCGTCGTGTTAAAAAAGGGCGTCGTCCCCATGATGACCCGCCAGACGGCGTCCAGTCCGAGGTCGCGCATTAACGGAACCATCCATGTCAGAATCTCCGACACGCCGCCCCCCTCTGCAGTGGAATTGACATGGAGAACCTGCAATCCCTTCAGTTTCTCACCCAGGGTTCTGAGCTGGCGAATGACGGGGTCACCTACAACAGGAATGTAATCGTCCAACGAATGATTCATGTTCTTCGCTCCTTGGGTCTGCGAATCCGTTTGCCCGCGAAGGCTTCCACAAGTTCCTGCCTTATTTCGGAAAGCGTGTGAAATGTGACGTCGATGGCCTTAACAGCCTTTATATAGTGATCCCAGTTTCCATCGTAACCTTTGAGCCACCCCGTAAAATCGTCCACTCCCACGGGGCACCGCCTCCTCGCCTCCAGTACGTGGAAATAGATACTGCCATTCGTCATTCGCGAAACGACATTCGACAGCTCGTCCGGGTGATTGATGCGCTCCCCCGTGTCAAAGACAATCGTAACGGCCTGCATGAAGTAGAATTCATGTCCCGGTCTCGCCCAGGGAACCATGGTGACCTCGCTGAGCCTTTCATCGATAATCTCCAGTGCAGCCCCTCGCAGTTCTTCCATGGACGGGTAGAGATAGGGATCGATCATCCCTAAACGTTCCGACAGAATCTGGTCTCCGAGCCTCCACCTTGCCCAGACGGCGAAATCATTCCTGTAGTCCGGGTAGTCGAAAGACGGGACCAGCACCGTCTCGCAGAAGTGGTGGTAAAGGACGTCTGGATGGCATAACGCGATGCGGTCCCTCAATTCGCGCAGGTTGAAGGCCGGCTGAATGCCGCTCATCCTCGTCAGCAGTGCACAGTCCTTCACTTCAAAAGCATTCATAAAGGTCCCCCGTCAAAATGATTTAATTCCGGCGAGTTGCACAATCTCTGTCACAAGCGCAGCAGGCGTCGCCACCGATCTAACCCCGGGAACCAAAGGGCGAGGGCCGATTGAAATCGCCGTCCCTCCCTGCCGGATCACCCAATCCATGGCTATGGCATCATTCTCATCGTCACCGGCATAGACGAGTAATCCCTCCCGGGGCTCGAAAGATGCCAGCCTGCAAAGTGTTTTTACACCAAAAAGCTTGTCGATTTCAGGAAGAAGCTGTACCTCAAATACCTCCGGCCCTCGCAGGAGGCGGATATCGCCCTTCCCTTGAAACGCCCTGAGAAAATCGAGCACCGATGCCCGGGCATCGGGCAAAACGCTCCTGATGTGGACGGCCACCGACCATTTCTTGTCTTCAATGTCGACGCCCGGTACAGCCTTCAGCCCGTTGATTTCATCCATGACGGTCTCTCTGATTTTTTTCAGCCGTTCCAATTTTTCTCCCGCGACTGTTTGAATTCCGTCTTTTAAACGCCACTCGGCGCCGCTTCCGCCTCCCAGATAGACCCCGGAGACACCGACCCTCGGGATGAGATCCTCGAGCAGACGGCTTGAGAGCACCGCCACCTGGTGGCCCGGCAGATCCGAGAGTTCCTTCAGAAGATTTTTTGCCTCCGGCAGAATCTGTGCTGCCGATCGTCCGGGCACCAGATTTGACAGCGTTCCGTCGAAATCAAAAATCCAGAGTCTGCGGGTATCCTTTACCTTTGGTTGCATCAACCACGCTCTTTTAGGAGCAGAATCTTTTCCAGCTCCCCAAAAATCTTTCCGCACCAGTCATAGACGGTGTTCATCTGAACCTGTTTCCTCAAACGCTTCAGCCGTTTCCTTCGCTCTTTTTCAGTCAGGTGATAAGCCTCGTACATGGCGTCAGCGAGCTGATCGATATCATATGGATTAACCATAAGGGCATCCGGCAACTCCCTCGCCGCACCGGTGTACTGTGAAAGGAGGAGAACGCCGTCACCCTCGGTTTTGGCGGAAATGAACTCTTTGGCAACAAGATTCATGCCATCGTGGAGCGAGGTGACCATGACCACATCGGCCATCCTGTAGGAAGCAAGAACGGAATGATAATCGTGATGCGCCCGGAGATAACGGATGGGGGTCCAATCCTCCGTCTGATGACGCCAGTTGATTTCATCCACCAGGTCATCGAGTTCCTCATTAATGTCTCTATATTCTTCTATATGGATCCTGCTGGGGGCCGCCAGCTGCAGCAGGGTTACTTTTCCCCGGAGTTCCGGGTGAAGCCTCAGCATGAGGTCATATCCCTTCATCCGCTCCGGGATACCCTTTGTGTAGTCCAGCCGGTCTGCCCCGACGTAGATCTTTGTTTCCAGAATTTTTTCCCCGATCTCCCTGATGAAATTCTGCCGTTTTTCCTCCACAGGGGGAGAGGTCGCGTCTTTGCCGACCTGATGAAAATCCACACTGATCGGGAAGGATCGGACGTGGGTTGGATGCCCCCCACGGAAAATCTGGTAGTGTTCGTAGTCGACCTTTGCCTCGATCCCCCGGTCCACCGTGTCCATGAAATTGTTACAGTGATACTGAATATGAAATCCCAGAAGGTCATTGGCGAGCAGCCCGTCCAGGATCTCTTCCCCCCAGGGAAATATTCGGAAGGCCTCGCGATTGGGCCAGGGAATGTGCCAGAAGTGAGCGAGGATGAGGTCCTCTCTCTCCTTCCTGAGCATCCGGGGCAGTAACGCGAGATGGTAGTCCTGTATAAACACAAAAGCGGGGCTGCTTCCGACCTCCTCCAGAACCGCATCACAGAAGCGCCTGTTTACGCGCTCGTAAATCTCCCAGTCCGTTCTCGAGAACCGGGGCCGTGTGTAAACGATATGACAAAGGGGCCACAGGGCCTGATTGGAAATGCCGTAATAATATCCGTCCTCTTCCTTTTTCGTGAGCCAGAGGCGCCTCAGAATGTACTTGGGATCCTCGGGGGGAATAGCAATTCTCCCCTTCTCATCCGTGACGAGACGGTCAGCCGATCCTGAACCATGAGCCACCCAGGTTCCTCTCGTCGCCCTGACGATCGGTTCAAGGGCAGCGACCATCCCACTCGCAGGCCGGACAACACAGATGCCCCCCATGTCCCGTTCATGCATACAGGGTTCCCTGTTCGAGACGATAATGACTTTTGCCCCTTTCGTGATCCGGGAAACAAGTCCACTAAGATATGCGGCGTCCACAATAACCTCCTTCTTGTCCAGGCCCCGTGTATTCCAGGCTAACAGGGCGTGAAATTGACCCCCCCAGGCCACTTTTTTGATCAGCGGGCACAATCGAGTCATCATGCACAACCGATATTAGGTTGATATCAGCGAGTATGAGTTCTTCCATCAGGATACCTGTATAGTAAACAGGATAGCATATATCCTCATCCAATCACAAAGTACGGGCATGAATGAGTGCGCTGACTTTTTTTATTGTCCTACAGCGCGTCTTTCTGATGAAGCGGCCCTGAATTTCTTATGATACTTCCTTTTGATCGATCAGGACTGCTTGAAAGGAAATGAGGCCATGAGGGTAAGGAGGTATTCGGATATATTAAGAAATCATTTTTATGTACTATTATAATTTCATTGTGCTTCTATTTTCAATCCATTTTTTCCAACCTTTCAGGCTATCACCTCTGAAGCGACGGTGCTTAAGTGCTTTCTTTCTCTTCAAGGGCCCTGACGAGATTTTTGAGTTCCTCGGCCTTTTCTTTCTTCATGATGAGGGTCTTCTTTCCGGTCCGGACGATGACGAGATCCTTAAGACCGATCAGCATCACCTGCTCATCAGCGTCTTCGCAAAAGACAAGATTCCCCCCGCTGTCGAGCGTGAAGATTTCACCCCGGAAGGCGTTTCCCGCCCTGTCCTTCGGAAGGTATGCCTCGATGGAGAGCCATCCCCCCACGTCCGTCCACGAAAATCGGGCGGCCACGGCCCTGACACGAGCCGCTTTTTCCATCACACCGTAGTCGATGGAAATGGCGTGAACCTCGTGGAACGCATCCTCCAGCGCCTTTTGCCATGCCGGGGTCCCGTCGCTTGCAGCCGCTCCCGTCATACACCGATAATGATTAGGGAGTTTTGCCTCCAACTCCCGCAGGATGGCGTCAGCCGTCCAGACAAACATCCCGGAGTTCCAGTAAAACCTGCCCAGGGATAGATAGCTCTTCGCCGTTTCCACGTCCGGTTTTTCCTTGAATCTCACAAGCTCGAAATGCTCGATCCCGCCGTCCTGGCAGACCCGCTGGCCGAACTCCAGATACCCGTAGCCCGTGGCCGGGTAATCCGGCTTGATGCCGAAGGTATAGAGCACATTGTCCTCGGAGGCTTTCCCCGCCGCGGAGAGAAGGGTCTTTTGAAAAAGGTCGACGGGTTCAATCAAATGATCGGCCGTGAGGGTCAGGATAACGGGGTTTCCGAAACGCCTCCGGCAGAGCGCCGCCGCGAGTCCGACAGCTGCAGCGGTGTCGCGCTTGAGGGGCTCCCCGATGACGTTCCCGGGGGGAAGTTCGGGCAACTGCTCCCGGACCAGCACTACATGGGCCGCGTTAGTCAGAACGAGAACTCTCTCGACCGGCAAAAGGTCACGAATCCGGTCATAACTCTTCTGCAGGAGGCTCCTTTCGCCGAAGAGCTTCAAGAACTGCTTGGGCCTATTCTTCGTGCTCATGGGCCAGAATCTCGTTCCCGTGCCTCCGGCCATGATCGTGGCAACCAGGTTGAGTTCACTCGATTCCATGGACAGGTCCTTTTCTACGCTCGACCGAAATCGTCTTCCACACGTTCGATGTCGTCCTCACCGAAATAATCCCCCGTTTGCACTTCGATGACAACGGCGTCTTCCGTCCCCTGGTTCATGGCACGGTGCAGGGCCCCTTTCGGGATATCGATCGACTGCCCGGCTTCGAGACGGATCTCATCGCTGCCCCTTGTCACCACAACCTCCCCGGAGAGGATGAACCAGTGCTCCGCGCGAAGGCGATGTCTTTGCAGACTCAACCGCTTCCCGGGATGGATGACGATCCTTTTGACTTTGTGATCGGGCTCATCACTGATCACGCAAAAGTAACCCCAGGGACGATGATCCTCCATTGCCTTCCCGTCAGCCAAAACGCCCTCCCCGACAACAAATCCTATCAATGTCACGCTTGAAAAATCCAGCTTTATCCATTTCTTGCGAAGTTTATGCCAGCCCGATTCTTTATTTCAAGGACAATTTTGTAAACAAACACCTGTTTAAACCCTCTGAAATTTTTCTATGGACAATCCCGATATCTTGTGGAAAGTTTTTCAGCGTCAATAAACTCAAAAAGCGCAGCAGGAAGATGCCGGACCATCCGATCAGCAGAGATCTATTTCTCGACACTTTCAGGCTCCACTACCTCGAGTGGGAAAGCACGGCTGACAGGACTATCGTCCTCGTTCACGGCATCGGTGACAACGCCTACATCTGGGAGACCTTTGCCCGCAGGGCACGCCCTTTTTTTCGCATCCTTGCCCCCGATCAGCGGGGTCACGGCGCGAGCACCTGGCCCTCGCCCCCTGCATACAGCTGCGAGGATTATGTCGCCGATCTCGAGGGTTTTATCAAGGCACTGGGGCTTCGCGATTTCATCCTCATAGGCCATTCCATGGGCGCCCTCCACACCACCCGACTGGCTTCCCTGTATCCGCAGTGGGTGGCAGCTTTGATCCACGTGGATATCGAGGCATTTCCCCCGCCATGGAACAAAAAATACCTCATCGGGCTCTTCATGGACCTTCCTCAATCCTACGAGACGCTCGAAGAATATGTCGACTGGATGAAGGCGAACAGCCCCTACGCCGACCGGAAACTCCTCAGGGATTTTGCCGCCAAAGCCCTCTTCCGTGATGAGAAAGGCCGTTTCCGATGTCTATACGACCGGGAACTCCTCCGCCACTTTGACCCTCGGTATGACCTGCGGCCCCACCTTCCGGACATTCGTTGCCCCGCCCTCGTGATCCGGGGCGAGGAAAGCCGGGTCATGGGGGCGGAGGTCGCCCGGGAGATGAGCCGTGCCATGCCGAGGGGACGGTTCGTGGAGATCCGGAAGTCCGCCCACCCCGTGCTCACGGATAACCCTGACGGATTTGCCGATGCGGTTTTTTCCTTCCTGGCGGAAGAAGGTTTGATGGGGAAGTAGCCGACCTGAGGACGTCTCCATCATCCATCCAGTTTTCAATTTCTAAGGTCATCCCCTTCTGTTATAATGATTGGAAATGCCGGAAACAAAAGGAGGGACTCATGGGGCTTCTGGAAGGGAAAACAGCCATCGTTACCGGCGGCGGCACGGGTATCGGGCTTGCCATCGCAAGACGCTTTCACCAGGAAGGGGCCTACGTCGTCATCTGCGGGCGGCGTGAGGACAAACTCCGGGAGGCCGCTGCCGGCATAGAGAAAAACAAGGATCTCTTCTCGTGGATCCGCGCCGATGTTACCGTTGAGAGCGATATCGAAAGGCTCATGTCTTTTGTCGCGAAAAAAACAGGGAGGCTTAACATCCTCGTCAACAACGCCGGCATCATGAGGTTCGGAACCCTGACGGAAAGTGACCCCGGGATGTGGGATATCACGATGAAGATCAACGTCTTCGCCCCGTGGCGCCTGATGGTTGCCGCCCTGCCCCACATGAAAAAGGCGGGCGGGGGATCGATTGTGAACCTGTCGTCTATTGCCGGCATCAAGGCCTTCCCCGGCGTGGGGGTCTACTGCGCGTCGAAGGCGGCCCTCCAGTCCCTCTCCCAGGTCATGGCCATGGAGACAGCCCCGGAGAAGATTCGTGTCAACCTGATCTGTCCCGCCGTGGTCGAGGACACGGAACTGGCCACCCCCATTTTCGGCGAGAAGGTCCCGGACTTTTACAACACCATGCGCCCCCTCCATCCCCTGGGACGCAACGGGAAGCCGGCGGACATCGCCGAAGCGGCCCTCTTCCTGGCCTCGGATCAAAGCTCCTGGGTCACAGGGATCATCCTCCCCGTGGACGGCGGCCGGCATCTGAGCACAAACCGGCCCGTTGTTTCGTCATAGCCCGGCCATTTCAAGAAATGGAAGAAAGGAGAAACGTTCAGCCATGAGAATCGGAATCGTAGGTATCGGGGGTATCGGCGGTTACTACGGCGGGAAACTCGCGCTCAAATACGGCCCTTCCCGGGAACATGAAATCATTTTCATCGCCCGGGGCGATCATCTGAAGGCTATCCGTAAAAAGGGGCTTAAGCTCATCACCGTCGACGGTGAATATACAGCCCTTCCCACCCTGGCCACGGACAACCCCCTCGAGATCGGCAGGCTTGACTTTGTCCTTTTCTGCGTCAAGAGTTACGGCCTCGAGGAGGCGGCCCGGATGATCTCGGGCAACATCCATGAAAAAACCGCTGTCATTCCCCTACTGAACGGCGTGAACATCACCGAACGATTGAGGGCGGCACTCCCCCGTGGCAATGTGATCAGGGGCACCGTCTATATCGGTTCCAACATCATTGCACCAGGCGAAGTCCGGCAGGCAGGCGGTTCATGCCAGCTCATCTTCGGGCCTGATGACAACGCCCAGGTCGAAAAGTACCGCCCTATCGAAGACCTCCTGAAGAAGGCCGGCATCAAGGCGGAGCTCACGGCCGACATTGCCGTCCCGATCTGGACGAAATACATCTTCGTAGGCCCCCTGGCCGGACTGACTTCCATGCTCGGAAAAACCTTCGGGGAAATCCTCGAAGACCCCGGGAACCTCAAGATGCTCGAGGGGCTCCTTCGCGAGATCGAGGCGGTAGCGCGGGCAAGGGGCGTGAATCTGCCTCCCGACATCGTTGAAACCTCCATTGGAAAGGTGTCCGGATTCCCCTTCGCCACGAAGACCTCCATGCAGCGGGACTACGAAAAGGGAAACCCCATCGAGATCGACATCTTCATGGAATATATCACGCAGTCCGGGAAGGAGCTGGGCATCGCCACACCGCTGCACGACCGGGTATACAAAGCCCTCATGAAGAAAAAATAATCCGGGGGTGATCTTAAAGAAGAGGGCCGGTACACCCTGATGGGGTTTGCCGGCCCTCTTTCGGTATTCCTTGCAACGGTTATCAGACGAACTCCACCGAAAGATCGGGGAATTCCGCTTTGAAGGCCGTCTCGAGATCCCTGGTGATTCTCGCGACGACGGCGGCGGCGATGAACCGGCAGGTGCTGCACTTCGGGACATGTTCGTTGAGATTCGTGAAGATGTACATTTTCTTCTTCTCTTCGTTGTAACGGACCCGCTGCACGAGCCCCAGCTGCGCCACGGGGAGGTCACTCTCGGGATCCTTCACCCTCTCCAGGATGGCGTCGATCTTCTTTATCATCTCCGGCTTCATTCCCATATTTAATCTTCTCGGGTATCGGGTTTAGGGTCCCTTGCTTGCTAACCCATACCCTGTACCCGTGGCAACGCCGCTTGTCCCGACCGGGCTGTTCAAAAATGGCCACATGCAAGGCCCCCGAATTCCGAGGACTGAGGCGTACTGTATGGGTACGCCGCAGGGACGAGGAATGAGGGAAACGCCGCAGATGGCCGTTTTTCAACAGGCCGCTAAGAATGTTCGCCCGCTTTGCGCAACAGCATCTCCCAGTCCTCGTTCACCATCTCCTGGATCTGAGCCAGGTCCTTGTCCGTGAGGTGGCTGAAACGCCCCTGGAGCTTGAAATATTCCCTGACGGGGTATTCCTTGGGCTTGTAATTGATCGTGTACTTGATACCACCCTCCACCTCGTAGAGGGGGAAGATGTTGGTCTGCACAGCCATCCGTGCGATCTTGATGGCCATCTCCGAGGGGAGTTTCCACCCGGTGGGACAGCTCGCGTAGATGTGGAGAAATCTCGACCCTTTCGTCTCCTTGGCCTTCTTCACCTTCCGGGTCAGATCCTCGAGGAAGGCGATGTTGGCCGTGGCCGCATAGGGGATTCGATGGGCCACCAGGGCTTCGACGATGTTTTTCTTCCGCATCTTCTTCCACTCCGTGCCGGGTGTCGTCGTGGTCCAGGCCCCGTAGGGGGTGGAGGAGCTTCGCTGGACCCCCGTGTTCATGTAGGCCTCATTGTCGTAACAGACGTAGATGAAATCCTCGTTACGCTCCACGGCGCCGCTCAAGGCCTGGAAGCCGATGTCGAAGGTCCCGCCGTCGCCCGCCCAGGTGACGACCGTCGTTTCCTTGTCGCCCTTCATGTCCAGGGCCGCCCGCACGCCGCTGGCCACGGCACCGCCGGTCTCGAAGGCGCTGTGAATCACGGGGATGCGCAGCGTCGACTGCGGATAGGGTCCCGCGATGATGGACCAGCAGCAGGCCGGTAAAACCATGATGACCTTGTCCCCGAGGGCCTTTAAGAGAAACCTCATGGCAACGGCCGCCCCGCAGCCGGGACAGGCCACGTGCCCTGAATACATATATTCACGATCCTGAACGTCGAGCTGCATCGCGGACCTCCTTGAGCCCCATCCAGACGCTTTCCTTGTCCGGTAATTTGTTTTTCTTGGTCTTCCAGTAAACATCCTCGATGAGTGCCGGCGTGACGTCCCGTCCGCCGATGCCGGCAATATACCCGAAAACGAGCGGGTGCTTCGGCAGATTGCAGAGCGCGGCCCTGAGTTCCTGGGCGAAGATGCCGCTCGCACCGAAGGAGAAATTGCGGTCGATGACGGCAACTTTTTTGGCGCCTTTCAGAGCCTCGCGCACCTCCTCAACGGGGAAGGGCCTTAACATCTTCAGTTTCAGAAGCCCGGCCTTCTCCCCTTTCTTTCTTAGATTTTTCACGACCAGGCGGGTAGTGCTCGTCACCGTTCCCGAAGTCAACAAAACAATGTCGGCGTCCCTGCACATGACCGGCTCCATCGCCCCGTAGCGCCGGCCGAAAAGCCGGGCGTATTCATCCTCCACCTGGGGAAACCTCTCGAGGGTGTCGTCCATGGCCCGGGCGATGTCGTAGCGCATCTCCATGTAGTTGTCCGGCGCCACGAGGGGCCCGAAGGCGCATGGGTTTTTCGTGTCCGCCTGGAACTTGGGCGCGTAGGGCGGAAGGAACCGGTCCACCTTCTTCTGGTCCGGGACGTCCACGGGCTCGTAGGTGTGGGAGAGGTAGAAGGCGTCGAGGACGACCATGACGGGCAGATTCACAAGCTCCGCCAACCGGTAGGCCTGGAGGGTGGTATCAAGCGTCTCCTGGCCGTTTTCGCAGTAGAACTGGATCCAGCCCGTGTCGCGCTGCGCCAGGCTGTCCGTCTGGTCGACCCATATGTTCCATCCGGGGGCCAGCGCCCGGTTCACCTCGGCCATGACGATGGGAAGCCTTGCACCCGACGTCCAGTGGAGAATCTCGTGCATGAGGGCAAGTCCCTGCCCGGAGGTGGCGGTGAAGGTCCGGATGCCGCTCGTCGCCGATCCGATCAGGGCCGCCAGGGCCGAGTGTTCGCTTTCTACGCGCAGGAACTTGGCATTCATCGTCCCGTCGGCGCAGTAGGTCGAAAGCTGCTCCACGATGTGCGTCTGCGGCGTGATAGGGTAGGCCGATATGACGCCCACGCCGGCAAGGCGGACGGCCTCTGCCACGGCCTGGCTGCCTTCCAGGACTTTTTTCATAATTTTTCCTCCTCGAGGGCCATGGCATTGCGGGGGCATTCGACCACGCAGACCCCGCAACCCTTGCAGTAGTCATAGTTGATGCTGCGCCTGTGAACCCCGTCGTCGCGGATGACAGCGAGATCCGGGCAGAAGTAAAAACAGTTGTCGCATTGATCACAGAGCCCGCAATGGAAGCAGCGCTCGGCCTCCCGGATGGCAATGTTTGCGGACACCCGGAGTTCCACCTCCTCGAAGGTGCGACGCCGCTCAACGATGAGAAGCCTCGGCTGACTGAGGCGGCGGGCCAACTGGAAGTAGTCCTGGTTGATCTCCGAATAAGCCACCACATGGGGACTTCTCTCGCCTCGAGGGCCTTTCAGATAGGCCTCCATGGAAAGGGCCGGGCCGCCGCCCACCCTGACGTTTTTCAGCACGTTCTCGACGGCCTTCGGCCCCTCGCGGAATAGAGTATCGAGGGCTATGGCCGCCTCCTTCCCGGAGGCAACGGCGTTGACAACACTTTTGATTGCCGCCGTGAGATCGCCACCGTATAGGACGACGGGATCCTTCCCGCGCGGGAGCAACAAACAATTCTCAAGGACTACGGCGGACTTCTCGCCTTTCGGGGGCTGAAGCCAGGGCGCCTCCGGACCTTCACCGATGGCGCTGAAGATCCGGCGCACACGGATTTTGTCCGTCTTCCTCCCGTCAGGCGCGACGATGCCCCTGCCCTTCTCATCCTGGCCGGTGACCTTCATCCGCCGTACATGCAGGACCAGGTCTTTTCCGTCACGCTCCACCTTCGCCGGTGCAAGAAGCTCCATGAGCTCCACGCCCTCCTCGAGGGCACTGTCCACCTCATCCGGAAAGGCGGGCATATCCTGGCGGCGGCGGCGGTAAACGATGATCGCCCGACCGCCAAGCCGGACGGCGCAGCGGGCAACGTCGACGGCGGAGTTGCCCCCGCCGATGACGGCCACGGGGCTCTCCAGCGTCACCCGGTCGCCCTTGCGCATTTTCTGAAGGAATTTAAGGCCGTCCTCGACACCCTCGAGATTTTCCCCTGGGACCCCGATGTCCCCCGATCGATAATGCCCGCAGCCGATAAAAACGGCATCGTAACGCCCCTTTGCCTCATCGATGAAGCCTTTCGAAAGGGTCTTTCCCGTGAAGATCCGGACGCCCAGCCCCTGTATCTGAGCCACTTCTCTCCTCAGTGCCGCCAGGGGGAGGCGGTACAGGGGGATCCCCCAGCGCAGTATTCCGCCCGGCTCCTCTGACGCTTCAAAGACATCACAGCCATACCCGAGGAGGGCAAGAAAGTAGGCCGCAGAAAGGCCGGAAGGTCCGGCCCCGACGACGGCGATCTTTTGCTTTTTCGACGGAAGGCGCTCCAAGGAGGGCTTCAATTCATCCCGACCCGCCGTGTCGGCGAGAAACCGCTCGATATTGTGAATAGCAATGGCCTCGTCGAACTCGCCTCGGTTGCAGCGGCTCTCACAGGGATGGTAACAGACCCGGCCGCAGACGGCGGGAAAGGGATTTTCCCGCAGGATGGTCTGCCAGGCCTCCTTGAACATCCCCTGCGTGGTCAGGATCTCCACCCGGGCGATGTCCTCACCGGCAGGGCAGGCTGCACTGCAGGGGGCCGTCTTTTCCTCGTAACGGGGCTTGAG
>CAZJPV010000014.1:0-51480 GCA_964547985.1 uncultured Syntrophaceae bacterium | reverse complement strand
TGGTGGCGGTGCAGGGACTTGAACCCCGGACACTGCGGATATGAGCCGCATGCTCTAACCAACTGAGCTACACCGCCAACCTGATGTTTTTTATAATATATTTCACATCCTGTCAAGGCTGTGGGGCGGCAAGCTTGTAGGAGACGACCACGCTGTTCGTCTTGAGGGTCGCTCCGACGGAAAGGACGAGCGCCATGACAATTTCATCCTTCCCGTCATTGTCAATGTCCTTGACCTGATAGTCCGCAACATAGCCGTTGATCTTTCGTGTCTTCCAGTTTTCGATGAAGCCAAGCCCATCCCACTCGAGGTTGTAGACCTCGCTGGACACATAAAGCTTTATCCTCGACATTACCCCCCCGACGGAAGATATATTCTTGACGAGGATCAGCTCCTTCTTGCCGTCTTTGTTCATGTCATAGGTAATGATTCTCAGGTTGATATACTGGGGAGGATAATCGTTATCGACCAGCATGGCCTTCGTAGGCATTTCGATATAACTGTTGCTGCCGCCGAAAGTGTCATCGCTCTTGTAAAGAAACTCCGAGGCCCCGCCGAAGACGCTCAACTTTTGAAGCAACTTATCCGTCTTTTCATACACACGCAGGTAATCAAAATCATCAAGACACACAACCCTTTCGGGCTTTCCCGGTTCAATCGTGTCCAGGGTCAACCCGTAAACAGGGAGCCCCTCCGGTATTTTCATGCGATGCCCTTCTCTGTATTTTCCATCGGACCACACCGCTTCGTGAATCGGGTTACGAAACAAAAAATGCGCGCCGGTTATCAAGCTCCCCGTGTATCCGGTCGTATCGATCGATAACTCCTGGCACAGAAGAACAGGGGCCTCCCCTGTGTGGATGACCCGCATAAACCACCTGAGACTGGAGGCGATCTTTTCGTACTTCCCGTCCTGGTATTCCAGGACAAAGGACTCCAGATGATCATAGTCGAAATTCGTCACAAAAATCTCAGGGACACCGTTTCCATTGATATCCGCCACATCAACGGAGAGATAATTCTCACCCTTCTTTCCGGCAATCTTGTTGAGCAGGAAAAATTCATTCCCCTTCTTCTGATAGATCATCACATTGTTGACGTCGATGAGGACAACTTCATTGCGACCATCTTTATTGACATCGCCGATATCCATTCCCCGAAACTCCGTGCCGTACTTCGGGCTCATCCAGAAACCCTGTCTGTCATCGGGTCGTCCGGAATGAATAAAATCCGGATTGATAGCAGCGGTATAGGTCCCCTTTCCTTTTTTCATTCCCGAGATGACCTCGGCCTCGCTTTGCGGTACACCGGCCATACCCGGAGAAGCCACGGCCGCGCCCCCTGCTGCCGGAGTGACCCCGCCGGGGGAAACGCTCACCGGTGCTGCCGGGGCGGCGGCAAAGGATGCCGGGACATCCCCCAAAATGTGCTGGTCGATCTTTTTGGCAAAGTCATTTATCTTGGGGATGACCTCATTCAACCCCCTGGATTGCTCGAAGACCGACAAGGCCGATTTCTTCGCAGCCACATCCAGGAGCTTCCCGTCCAGGCTGACATTTTCTCCTATCTTCGTGATGCTGCCCCAGACCACGTAATCGACCTTCAGGTCCTGGCCGAGTGTCAGGACGTCCGGCTCGGCGATCTGCTTTTTCTTCACCTTGTCCAGGGCATCAAGGACCGAGGGTTTGCCGAGGACTTCGATTTTATTGCTCACTTCGATTCGGGACATGAGCATGTCCCAGACGCCGTCCCTCAGATAATCCAGTTTCTCCGGACTGTTCATCTGAAAGGGGAGAACGGCAACTTTTTTGACCTGCGCCGCTGCCACCGGGCTGAGAAAAAAAACAACAAGGAGCAGACCCGTAATGAGCCAATAGCTTTTTTTCATTTTGCGACCTCTTTCTGATTCGATTTCGAAGGGTTATTTTCTATCATCGAAAGAAAAGCAATTCAAGCGCGATCTATGGGCTCGCCCCCGCGCCACAAGCGCCGCAGCAGGGCGAGGTTTTTACGGTCGGCCTGATCCCCGCTGCTGAAGGTAGTGTCTTTCGGCGTCTCGATGATCTTTGGCACCCGGCTGAATCGCTCATCCCGCATAATGAAACAAAAAGCCTGAAGCCCGATGCACCCTTCCCCGATGTGACCATGGCGATCGACTCTCGAACCCAGCTCTTGAAGGGAATCATTCAAATGGAACAGATCCAGTTTCCCCAATCCCACCGAGTCTCTGACGGCCCTAACCATCCTTTCGTATGCCTTCCGACCCCTCAGGTCGATACCTGCCGCAAAAATGTGGCAGGTATCGACGCACAGCCCCACCCGATCGACATCCTCGATGCGATCGAAGAGAAAGGAAAAATGTGCGAATCGGCTCCCGAGGCTCGTGCCCTGGCCGGCGGTCGTCTCGAAAACGACCTTGACGGAAAATTTCTTCGTTTTGGCCAGAATGGAGTTCATAGCGGCTGAAACTCGCCTGAGCCCCTCCGTCTCCCCCCGGCCGCCGTGAAAGCCGGGATGAATCACCACGGAGGAGATGCCCAGCAGATGACATCTATCGATCTCTTCAATCATGGATTTTAGGGATTTTCTGTATAATAACGGATCGGGCGAGGCAAGGTTGACAAGGTAGCTTCCATGGGAAATGACAGGGCTGATCCCGGTGCGGGCGCGGGTCTCGTGGAACTGACTGACCTCTTCCGGTAAAAGCCCTCTGGTTTTCCATTGATTCGAATTCTTCGTAAAGATCTGGATCGTGCTGCAGTGCAGTGCTGCCCCCCTGAGGAGAGCCCTGTGGAGTCCCCCCGCGATCGAAAAGTGCGCACCGAGCAGCGGTCTCATCTTCACTCAGGGGTCCGCCATGGTCCTGAATCGGGCCTTTATTTTCTTCTTGTATTCCTCAGCCTTTTGAAAAACATCCGGATACCGGCTCTGCATTCTCAAAAGGAGCCGGTGGATGAAGGGGACTTCCGGGGCCAGAATCAAAAACCCGATCACCATGAACAGGATGCCTTGAAGAATGGGCAGGAAGCAGCCTATGATGCCCAGGACAACAAAAAACCAGCCAATGATGTGACGCCAGATCTTATTCATGCTTTTTGCAACACACGCCCCGGTCCCTGAATCACCGGAGACAGCGTCCGGGATGTATACAACAGAACGATCCAGAAAAAAAGTTAAAAATATAAGGCAACTGTGTTAGGCTCAGCGAAAATAGACGCACTTTAAGACTTATGAATAAAAGAGATGGCCGGATTTTTCCCGGACGATGTCTTGCGGTTTTCGTGATCATAGGCTTCGGATGGCTCAGCACGGGATCGGCGATGAATCAAGACAAGGTTATTCAGCTCCCCAGGCCCGTCCATACGGGTAAGACGTCGCTGGAAGAAACCATCCTGCGGCGGGAATCGGTCAGAAACTTCACGTCCAAACCTCTCACTCTGCAGGAGACCTCTCAGCTCCTCTGGGCCGCTCAGGGCGTGACGAGAAAATGGGGAGGCCGGGCCGCCCCGTCGGCGGGCGCCCTTTACCCCCTGGAGGTCTATCTGGCCACGGCAGAGGGATTTTTCCACTACCTGCCCGCCCGGCATCAACTGGTCCGCTTATCCAGTCAGAATCTCCTGAAGGACCTCTGTCAGGCCGCCCTCGGACAGGCATGCACCCGTGATGCCCCGGCTGTGATCGTCCTGACGGCTGTCCATGAAAGAACGTCGGGAAAATACGGTCCCCGCGCCGAACGTTACATCGCCATGGAGGCCGGTCACGCGGCTCAGAACATCCTTTTGCAGGCGACGGCACTGGGACTGGGTGCCGTGCCCGTCGGGGCCTTCTACGATGACCCGGTCCAGAAAGCCCTCGGCCTTCCCGGTGATCATCGGCCGCTTTATTTGATCCCTGTCGGTCACCCCCGATAAAATATTTTTGATCGTTACATTGAATGGAAGATCACTTTAAGCCGAAACCCTGGGCCAGAAATCCTCATCTGCAAAGCATCTTTTCAAGCCTCCGGATCAGGGCCATGGGCAAAGACCCGATGGCCGACTGTGCCGCGGAAAAGATCATCGACGCGGGAGACGGTGTCCGACTCCGGGGTTATCTGTCGCGCCGGCTCCGAGGGGAACCTCGAGGCCTCGTGCTTCTTCTTCACGGGTGGGAAGGAAGCTCGGAGTCCACCTACATCCGGCACACGGGGAGGTACCTCTTCGAGAGAGATTTTGACATTTTCCGCCTCAACCTGAGGGACCACGGAGACAGCCATCATCTGAACGAAGGCCTTTTTCACAGCGCCCTGATTGACGAGGTATTCCGAGCCGCCCATTTCATCTCGAACCTCTCCAACGGCGGGCCCTGCATCATCATCGGTTTTTCCCTGGGCGGTAACTTCGCTCTGAGAATCGCCCGGAGGCATACCGCCATGCCCATCCCAAACCTCACCCACGTTTTTGCCATCAGCCCTGTATTGAACCCCCACCGAGCCACCCTGGCAATTGACAACGGCTTTTCCTTATATCGTCATTATTTTGTGAAGAAATGGAAGAACTCTTTGAGAAGAAAACAGGCTCTCTTCCCGGCCAGATATCAGTTTGATGACGTCCTGCAATACAATACCTGCATGGAAATAACCGATGCCGTCATCCCCCGATATTCCCCTTTTCGGAACCATCAGGAATACTTTAAGACCTATACACTGAGTGGAGACATGTTCGGCGATCTCACCGTTCCCGCCCATATCATTGCGTCCGCGGACGACCCTGTCATCCCCGCCGACGATTTCCACACTCTCCGAGGGAACAGACATCTTACGTTGTCCCTCCAGCGATACGGGGGACACTGCGGTTTTCTGGACCCCTTTCCGATGGGTTGCTGGTATGAGCGATACATCGATCGGAAGCTGAAAGAATGGGCTTTTTGACAAATTAAATTTATGCCATATTATACAAAAGAGGAGGCCGATAACCCCCTGTAGCGCATCATGGATCTTTCCATCCTTTCCGAAAAAGAAAAAATACTGGATCTGATCGTCGAGAAGCTGGCCCGGACGCCTGTCGACTATGCCGAAAAGATGAAGGCCTATCAAGGCGAAGGGGAGGATGACTGGCGCGCCGCCGGGGTCCTCGTTCTTCTTTTCTACCGAAAAGCCGGGACAGCGCAGGCGGGGCATCAGGGCGAATTCGTCTTTCAATTGATCAAGCGATCCGCCAGCGTCCCGCAACCCGGTGATCTCAGCTGCCCGGGCGGGATGCTTCACCTTTTCGTCGATTCCCTCCTGTCCCCTTTGGTCTCAACGGGTCTTTTACCGATCATGCGGGGAAAATCCTTAGCGTACGCAAGGCAAAGGCCGTCCGATGCTTTTCGGGCCCTGTCTCTCTTCTTCACCAACGCGCTCAGGGAAAGCTGGGAAGAAATCAGGCTCAATCCCCTCAATGTCCGGTTCCTGGGACCCCTGCCGTCCACCGACCTCATCGTATTCAGGCGGAGCATCTTCCCCCTCGTGGGGTTTGTAAAAGACGAATGGGTCTGCAGGCCCAACTGGGAGGTTGAAAAGGTCGTTGAAATTCCCCTTCGGGACTTTTTCCTGGCCGAGAACTACGGCACCGTCGCCGTCGAGACCTTCATCCCCATGAGAGGCCCCATCGAGAGAATACGGGACTTCCCCTGCCTGATTCACCACGATCGGACGGGAGTCAGTGAAATCCTCTGGGGAGCCACGATGAACATCCTCATGAACTTCATCAGGACGGTCTTCGATTTCGCTCCCCCCCTTTATGGGTCCGACAGGGTCATCAAAAAAAGTCTTTTTGAAAATTACATCACGGGGGATACCAGAAGGGCCTGAAAGGTGAGAACACGATCGGGGAGGAGAGGGGCCGCTTCGGTTTTCCCGTACCCATCCGGTTGAAAGAATGGCTGAGCCCCGCCGGCGGATCGGGCAGTATCTCGAAACGAGTGAGAGACCATGAAAAGAATCGATCGTCACCTAAAAACCGTCCTGTTTGACTTCGACGGGACACTGGCCAGGCTCAACATCGATTTCAAGGAGATGCGCCAGTCCGTGCTGAATCTTGTTTCCGCCTACCAGGCGCCCACGGACGGCCTGGGGGACCTCTTCGTTCTCGAGATGATCCGGACCGGCGCGGATTTGATCTCCCGCCATCGTCCCGGCTGCGAGATAGACTTCACCGAAAAGGCCATGCAGATGATTGCCGGTATCGAAATCGAGGGGGCAAGGTCGGGAGAGATCTTCTCGGGCGTGAGAGAAATGCTCAGCGCCTTGAGGGAAAGGAAAATCGGGACGGGGATCGTGACCCGCAACTGCTGGGAGGCCGTCCGCATCATCTTTCCGGACATTCGTTCCTTCTGTGATGCCGTTGTCACCCGGGAGGCGGCCATCCGGGTGAAGCCCCACCCGGACCATATCCTGTTTGCCCTGAAGATCCTGAATGCACGGCCGGAAGAGGCCGCCATGGTGGGTGATCACCCGATGGACATCCGTATCGGCAAGGATGTGGGGGCCTACACCATCGGCGTCCTGACGGGTTACTCCAAGGCGGACTCGCTGCTCGAGGCCGGCGCCGATCTCATCATCGAACGGGCATCGAGTCTCATCCACTACCTTCCTTAGCTGCCCTGTTTTCACACGCACCCGGGATGCCGGCAAGAAAAAATACGAGCACGGCCAGAAAGATCAAAATCGCAAGCGTTGAACATCCGCCTCTGACAATCCTTTCGCAGCATCATCTCATCTGTCAATGCCTCATTCCCGTTCGCTCCGATTTTGAAACCTCAACGACGAATCCGGATGATCACCAATCGTCCCCAAAGGCAATTTCTCCCGATGGGACTTCATCCCCCTCGTTTCGACCGTGAGGTCCGATTCGCCGCCTACCGGACGAGATTGGACAGCACGAGGACCGTCCAGTACGGGGAGGCCATCAGAAGGGCAATCGACAGAATATATGACGGAATGTAGTACATCCCCCCTCGAAATACGGTAGCCAGCGGTATATCCCTGGCCATCCCGTGAACGACGTAACTGCAGATCCCCACGGGGGGCATGATGGAACCCATGGTCGTCACAATGGTGATCACCTGACCGAACCAGATCGGATCATATCCCATCTGGATGATCAAGGGGAAAAAGATGGGGAGCGAAACCAGGAGAAAGGCCAGTGCGTCCATGATGCACCCGCCGACGATGTAACAGCAGAGGACCACCCAGAGCATCATCCAGTTGGGAAGGTTGAGGGCTCCGATCCAGGCCGCCGCCTCATAGGGGAGCCTGGTCACCGTGAGAAAGCGGCCGAAAACGACGGCGCCCGCCACGATGACGAAGACCATGCAGGAAATCCGCAGGGTGTCCACCAAAGAAGAGATGAAGCCCTGCTTCGTCAGCTTTCTTCGCAGCAGACAGATCAGAAGGCCCAGAGCGCAGCTGGCCGCCGCTGCCTCCGTCGCCGTCACGACCCCCGTGAAGAGGGCGTACATGATGATCCCAAAAAGAATCAGGATGTCCACAGCCTCGTTGAGAGACTTGAACCGCTCCCGCCAGGTACTTTTCGGCGCCTTCGGCCCCCAGTCCGGATGGCGGTAGCAGATGAATAAAACCGTCGCCGCGATGAGAACCGTCAAAATGACACTGGGAATGACGTTTCCCCAGAACAGCTTTCCGATGGATTGGCCTGTGTACACCCCGTAAACGACGAGAACGATGCTCGGGGGAATGAGGACGCCGAGGGTCGCCCCGGCGGCCACGGACCCTGCGCTGAGGATCGGATGATAGTTGTATTTCTTCATGGCCGGTATGGCCACCTTGCTCATGGTCGCCGCCGTGGCGGTGTTGGAACCGCTAATCGCCGAAAAGGCGGCACAGGCCATGATGGTCGTCAGGGCCAGTCCTCCCCGGAAATGACCGAACCAGCGATACGTGGCATTATAGAGGCTGTCATTGTAGCGGGCATAATGGATGAACTCCCCGACCAGGATGAACATGGGGATGACGGTGAGTCCGTAGTTTGAAAAGATGTTCCACATCTCGGACCCGATCATGCCAAGGGCGGCCTTCAAACCGGTCACATAGACCATGCCCAGAAATCCTACAATGGCCATGGTGTACCCGGCGGGGATCCGGAAAAGGAGCAGCACCGTGAACATGACGAGAATACCGAAGACACCGACAATGGGTCCGCTCATTTTTTCAAAACCCCCGCATAGAGGAGAAGGTCCTTGACGAAATCAAGAAGGGCCGTCAATGCGGCTGCGGCAAACCCGGCGGAGACCATAAAGACATAGGGATGATAGATGACCTTCAGGGTCTCCGACACCTCTCCCGATACCTGGATCTTCACGCCCCACAGCCATATCTGCCAGGCCACCAGAGCAAAGAAGAAGGCCATTACCAGGCCGGCCAGGCCCTCGACAATTTCCGCCGTTTTTTCCGAATAGCGTTCCGTAATGATGTCGACGATGATGTGGTCGTGGCGTATCTGGGTATACCCGAGCGCCGAGGCAATGACCACGGCGCCCAGAAAGGATATCAGCTCATAGGCCCCGCTGTAGGGCAGGTGAAAGATGCGAAGCATCACATTGCCCGTGGCAAGGGACATGAGCGCCAGGACGGCGACGCCGCCTGTGATCATGAAAAACTTGTTGAGGAGCCTGTTGAACTGCTCGACGTAACCGAACAGGTGTTCCATGGATTACCTTACCGGTACTTCCTCTCGTATTTTTTCCTGAGTTGCTGAACGTCGCCGACGATCTTCTTTCCGGGGACCCCCTGCGCCTCTGCCCGCTTTGCGTATTCATCGAGCATCGGCTGGACCAATTTCTGTATTTCCATCCGGTCCTTCTTGGAAAGCTGGAAGACCTGGTGGTTGTACTTGTCCTTCGACCAGGCCAGGGATTCCTTCACGTGACGGTCCACGTAATCCCCCGTCCATTCCGCCTGCTCGCGCCTCATGTCGTCGATGACTTTTTTCACATCAGCGGGAAGAGACTCCCATTTTTCCCTGTTCATGACCACGGCGAAGCTCACCACGAACAGGTTCGTCTCCGTGGCATAGGGGCAGTAGGCGGCATAGTTGAAATCCTTCAGGGTCTCCAGGGAAGAGACGATCCCTTTGACGATGCCCTTCTGGATGGCCTCCGGCGTGTCCGACATCGGCATGGCGATCGGGATCCCGCCCAGTCGTTTGATCACCTCCGCACCGGTACCGGAGACGCGAAGCTCCATGCCCTTGAGATCGGCCAGGGACCTCACGGGTTTGCTCGTCATCAAATCATTCGGCGGGCAGGTAAAGAGCGTAATGATCTTGACCTTCTCGAATTCCTTCGGCCTGTATTTCTCGATGAGGTCATAGAGAACGAGGCTGGCCACTTTGGCACTCTGAAACCCCATCGGCAGGTCCACCGCCTCGGACACGGGGAAGCGTCCCGGCTGGTAACTCATGGCGAAATTACCGATGTCGGCCGTTCCGGATATCACACCGTCGAATATGTTCTTGGCAGGAAGAAGGGTCCCCCCCGGAAAGGTCTGGACCTTTACCTTCCCGTTCGTTCTCTTCTCGACCTCCTTGGCCCACCGCTCCATCTGGACAGAGGGAAAGGTCTGGGCCGGCGGAAAGTTGGCATAGGTTAACTTGATCTCCTGGGCCGTCGGCGCCGGCGGCGTCATGATGCCGAGCACCAGCGCAAGGCCCAGGACCTTCGCGATAACCGTGAAAAACCTTGATTTCATGATAACCTCCTTTTTTTGCACGATGATTTTACCGTTGATAAGCCTAAAGATCTCCCTTGAACCCTGTCTCGAAGCCCTTCACGTTCAGTTCGAGCTGACGTGACGGCGATATCTTCTCAATGGCTTCCCGGATGGTCCTTTCGTCGCAGAAGAGCTTGGCGGTTTTCACGACATGACCCAGGAAGACCAGATTGGTAATGACGGGAGAGCCCAGTCTTGCGGCAAGACCGGTGGCGTCGAACCCTTGATATTCGCCGGGTTTGTCCGTATTGACATAGATGCCGTCCCGCCCGGCAACATAGCCCTGGTGCGCCTCGAGACCCCGGGGGTGGAGGAAGATCCCGAAATCGGCTTTTCCAGACCGGATCAGGGGGCTTGAGAACGACCCCACCTTGACGTGGGAGATGACGGTTCCCCCCCGCATGGCCATCCCGTGGGTCTCAGAGGTAAGGACCTCGAGGCCCTTGAGGACAGCAGCCTCGGCCAGGACCCTCGTGATGAAGAGGACCCCCTGCCCGCCCAGTCCGCTCAAAATGATCTGCTGCTTCAACCCTTGCCTCCTTTTTCCACGACGATGGCACCGACGGGGCAAACGGTCTCGCAGACACCACACCCGATGCAGAGAATGTCATCCACAACAACGCGGTCCAGATCCCCCGCAAAGATCAGGGCGGGGCATTCAAAATTATCCAGGCAATGCCGGCACGCCGTGCAATCTTCAGAGACATGGACCTTGTAGACGGGCTGGGATTTCACGGCCTCCCGATCCAGAACGCAGGGGTGTTTTGCAATGATAACGGCCATGCCGCCGTCGCCTTTCCGGGTGTATTCGTCCGCTGCTTTCAGAAGTGCCGAAAGCATCCCCGTCTCGTAGGGGTCACAGGACCGGATGAAACGGACCCCGCAGGCCCTGACGAGATCCGCGATGCTCACCGGCGTTCCCTTCTGGCCGTCCGCACGAATACCGACCTGGGGCGTGGGCTGACTGCCCGTCATGGCCGTCGTGGCATTGTCCAGGATAACCAGGATGAACTTTGCCCCCTGAAACACGGCATTGATAAGCGCGGGGATGCCCGCGTGGAAGAAAGTGGAGTCCCCGATGGTCACGACGATCGTCGGCATGTCCCTCCCATCACGGGCATAGGCATGGTAGAACCCGGCCCCCTGGCTGATGCAGGCCCCCATGACGTGACAGGTGTCAATCGCCCCCAGATTCATGCCGAGGGTGTAACAGCCGATGTCGCTCGGGAAGATCCCCTCTGGAAAGGCATCCTTGATAGCATAAAAGGCCGCCCGGTGCGGACACCCTGCGCACAGCGTCGGGCGAACGCCCTTCCCCCTGGCCGGGGCTTTTTCCCGTAAAAGCCTCCCGAGGAATTTCTCTAAAACCTCCTCGATCACATCGGGGGTCAATTCCCCTTGCCCCGGTACGATCCCCGATCGCCTGCCCTCGGCAACGGAATTCGAAAGCTGCATTTCAATAACGGGATAGGTCTCTTCGACGACGAGAATTTTTTTGTATAAGCGATTCACCCTCCCCACGAAATCCCTGTTCAGTGGATAGGGCATGACGACCTGGTAAAGGTCGACGTCACCCATAGCGCCCATGTCCTCCAGGATCTCCCGGGTGTGGGCATAGGCGACCCCTGACGAGATGACACAGAGCTCTTTTTCCTGGGGCCCGCCGCCCGGGCTGCGTCGAGGGGCGAGGGTCTCCTCCTGCGAGATCTTTTCCAGTTTTTCATTCAGCAGGCGGTGCAGTTCCGTGAGAAACTGCGGGGTTGCGATCCACCGCCCGGGGTTTTTCTTGAAATCCGCCTTGCCGGACGAAACCCGGGGGGCCGCGCACGGAATATTCTGCCGGGAATGGCAGATACGGGTCGTGGGCCGCAGCATCACCGGGATTTCGTATTTCTCCGACAGCGCATAGGCCGGCCCGATCATCTCCTTGGCCTCTCTCGGGCTGGATGGATCGAAGACGGGAATCTTTGCAAACTGGGCGAAGAACCGGCTGTCCTGCTCCGTCTGGGAGCTGTGGGGTCCGGGATCGTCGGCCACCACCGCGATGAATCCTCCCACAACCCCGAGATAGGCGGAGCGTGTCAGGGGATCTGAGGCCACATTGAGTCCCACCTGTTTCATGGCCACGGCGGAACGCCGCCCGGCCATACTGTTAGCCAGGGCGACCTCGTACGCCACCTTCTCATTGACGGACCACTCGGTGTGGAGACGGGCGCCGGTCTCCCTAGAAAACTGAACGACGGCTGGAAGGATCTCCGATGCCGGCGTCCCCGGATAGGAGGCAAAGAGGGTGCAGCCGTTTTCGACGAGCCCCCGAGCGATAGCCTCATTTCCCATTAAAATTCTTTCGTCTTTTTTCCCCATGGAAGCAGGATCCCCTCGGTGATAAAAAAAGAGCCATGGACCCGGAAGACCGTCCATGGCTCTTATCATCCTTGTCAATTTAGAATCTCACGGGCACTGGACGCGCCTCCCCCCTTTATTATGTGTCCAACGCCACCACCAGAATGTTAAACCGTTTTTCCTCAAAGCCATTTCTGTACACCTCACGACGGCTTTCCATATACAAATCTCCATGAAAAATCAAGCTTTTTTTCAAAAAAACCGCTGGTTTTACTTCCGCTGATCGAATACCCGCTTCGACTTTCGCTCCGTTCGGGGCAGGGTCTGATAGTCCACAATCTCAACGACAGCACTGACCAGCGTTTCTTTCCGGATATCCCTTTCGATTTTCTTGGCCAGGCCCGCGTCCCCGGCGGGCTCACTGCCCTGTACCCTCTCAACCTTGATCGTCATGTAATCCTTGCCATCTTCCTCGCGGCTGAGATGGATCTGGTATTCGCTGCCCACGCTTTTCTCTTTCGAGAGGATCTCATCAATATGACTGGGATAGACATTGACGCCTCTCACGATGAACATGTCGTCGGATCGGCCGAGGATCTTGTCATGCCTCGGCAGGATGGACCCGCAGGGACACTCGCCGGGCAAAAACCTCGTGAGATCCCTGGAACGGTAACGGATCAGGGGAGCCCCTTCTTTCAGAAGGGTGGTGTAAACCATCTCCCCTGCCTCTCCCTCCGAAACCGGCTTCAGGGTGTTGGGATCGAGGAGTTCCATGATGTAGTAATCGGTGAAATAATGAATCCCCTTGTGATGGACACAGTCCAGTCCCGTCCCCGGACCGTAAACCTCCGTGAGTCCCGGAATGTCAAAGATGTGATCGGCCCCCAGGAGTTCTTTCACCCGCCGGACCATGGCGTCGCTCGATCGTTCGGCACCGAAGATGACCTTTTTCACGCAGATCTGATTCCGCAGTCCCCGCTTGTGCACTTCCTCGGCCATGAGAAGCGCCATCGAGGCCGTGCTGCAGATGACGGTGGTCCTGAAATCGACGAGAAACTGCAGCTGCATGTCGAGATTTCCGGGACCCGCCGGGATCGCAAAGGCGCCATATCGCTCACACCCGAGCTGGAAACCCACACCGGCCGTCCAAACCCCGTACCCCACGCAGATCTGGACCCGATCCAGCGGAGTCAATTCGGCGAATTCATAGCAACGGGCGAACATCTTCGCCCAGTCGTCGATGTCTTTCGCCGTGTAGACAAGGACCTTTCTTCTGCCCGTTGTGCCCGTCGAGGCGTGCAGTCGGACAATCCGGTCGAAGGGCACGGAAAGGAGCGGCCAGGGGTAATTCTCCTGAAGATCCTGGGCCGTGGTGAAGGGGAGGCGCTTGAGATCATCGAGGCTTCGGATCTGCTCGGGTTTCACGCCGGCGTCTTCGAGCTTCTTCCTGTAAAAGGTCGATCCCTGATAGGCATGATGCACCGTCCATATCAGCCGTTCCAGCTGATAGACCGCCATCTCCTCCTTCGTCCTGCACACAGGCATGAATGTTTTTTTCATAACCCCTCCCCTGGGATGACGGCCGTTTCCTGAATCTCCTGCCGCATCGGAGGTTGGCTAACACATCCGGCCTCAAAATTCAACTTTTACCATGAAAGTGCCTTGAACTTGTGATACGAATGCAATAACTTAACGATAAAAACAGGCCTGTCCGTTTCTGGAGGTTCAATGTTCAGGGTCACGATCACGAAGAGCTTCTCCGCCGCCCACGTGCTGAAGGAAATCGGCGGCAAGTGCGAGGAGCTGCACGGCCACAACTTCAGGGTGGAGGTAACCGTCTCGTCGAAGAAGTTAAATGATGAAGGCATCCTCATCGACTTCAGGGTCCTCAAGGGCTGGACGGCGGATATCCTCGAGGACCTGGATCACAAATACCTGAATGACCTGCCGCAGTTCAAGGGGGTGAACCCTTCCTCTGAAATCGTCGCGAAGCATATCTTCGACCGGCTCTCCAGGAAGGCGAAGTCTTCGAAAATCAAGGTTGACGAGGTGACCGTCTGGGAGTCTGATAATGCCCGGGTCGCTTACAGCGGAGCGAAGACATGATCGACGTGCAAAACCGGAGAGACGAAAGGAACCTTGAAATCAGAAAGGTCGGCGTCAAGGGCATCCACTACCCGGTGATCGTCCTTGACCGGGTCAACGGCGTCCAGCACGTGAATGCCACCATCAACATGTACGTGAACCTGCCTCACCATTTCAAGGGGACTCACATGAGCCGTTTCGTCGAGATCCTCAATGAGTACCGGGGGCAGATCAACATCAAGACCTTCCGCGTCATCCTGGCTAACATGCGGGAAAAACTTCACGCCAAGTCCGCCCACATGGAGATCGAATTTCCCTATTTTATCGAGAAGAGCGCTCCCGTGACGGGCGCAAAGAGCATCATGGACTACGTGTGTTACTTCACCGGGGAGGATAACGGGGAAAAGACCGATTTCAAGGTCGGCGTCACGGTGCCGGTGACCACGGTCTGTCCCTGTTCCAAGGAAATGAGCCTCAGGGGCGCGCACAACCAGCGGAGCATCGTCCGGGTGAATGTCCGCTTCAAGAAATTTTTCTGGATCGAAGATCTGATCAGGGTTGTGGAGGACTCGGCAAGCGGCGAGGTCTACTCTCTCCTGAAGCGGCCCGACGAGAAACACGTAACGGAACGATCTTACGAGAACCCCATGTTCGTGGAGGACGTCGTCCGGAGTGTCGCCGAAAAGCTGGGCCATGACGGGAATTTTACCTGGTACAGCGTGGAGGCCGAAAACATCGAAAGCATCCACAACCACAGTGCCTACGCCTACCTCGAGAAGGAGTAGCCCGCCCGCATCACCCCGGATTTCAGATGATCTCTTGCATGGGCAGGACAAACCCCTTTGCCCCGGCGCGGGGATGCTCCCGCCTGATATATCGGATCACCTCTACGATCTGAGGCGTCTCCGAATCTTCCGCGGCGATGAAAAGGACGTTATTCTTTCCCGGCCAGCAGTGCGTCCCCAGTTTCGGTTCCGTGTCCGTCCCCTCCCCCCTCACTTCCTCCATCTTCGTGTAGGACCGGATCCCGGCCTTCTTAAAGGCGGCAAGGACATCTTCATCGGCCGCATCGCAATAAACGATGAGAAACATCTTCATGGCCCCTCCTCCGCACTATGCAGGACTGAACGTCGGCTGATTCCTCTCAGATTTTCTTATCCGGGCGACCCCCGGGGTGAATCATCGCAAACGATTTTATGTGTCCCGCGGCGTTCCTCCGCCTTTTCTCCTTTTGATGAGGGATGCCGCTGTTGCCGCCGTCGAGGCTAGGGCCCGTGGGGCCAGTGCGATCTCTTTCAGGAGAGCAGGAATCTCTTTGACCCTCCTGTTCCAGTAATGCGGGGTTGCGAGCTTCCGGTATTCCTTTCGCCTCAGCCACTCCTGGCCATCATCGAAGAGGTCATAGGCCGCGGGAACCACGACCAGGGTCAGGAAAAGCGACGTCAAAAGTCCCCCGATTACCGCGACGCCCATGGGCGAGCGCGTCTCGGCCCCTTCACCCACCCCCAGCGCGACGGGCAGCATGCCGAAGATCATGGCAAACGTCGTCATCAGGATGGGACGGAGCCTCACCGGTCCCGCCTCGAGGATCGCCTCCCGCCTCTCAACGCCCCTTGCCCTCAGGGTATTGGTGTAGTCCACGAGCAAAATGGCATTCTTCTTCACGAGTCCCAGGAGGAGAATCAGTCCGATGTAGCTGAAGACGTTGAGCGTCTTTCCCGTGATCAGAAGAGCGCCGAAGGCACCGATGAAAGATAGAGGTATCGAGAGAAGAACCGTGAAGGGGTGGATGAAACTCTCGAACTGCGCCGCCAGGACCATATAGGCCATAACGACGCCGAGCAAGACCGCGAAGAGCAGGTACTGAAAGGATTCCTGCATGACGTTTGCCTGGCCCTTGTAAGACGCGGTAAAATCTGACGGGAGGACCTTGTAAGTAATGCCGTTGAGCTCTTCCAGGGCCTGTCCCATCGGTTTCTTTTCGAGATTGGCGAATAGGGTCACGGCCCGTTGCCGGTCGACGCGGTTGATGACGCTGGGTCCTCCCCCCTCGATGAGCTTGACCATGTTCGAAAGCTCCACCAGCCGTCCATCTTTTGATCGCACGTAGATCCTGCCGATATCGGTCGGGTTTACCCGGTCCTCGGGATTGAGCCTCGCCCTCACATCGTAGCGCCTTCCCTTGGCCTCGTCCTTGTACTTGGTCACATCAACCTCCCCACCGATAAGGAAATTGATGGCCTCCGCAATGGTGGCAATGTTGACCCCGAGGTCGGCCGCTTTGTCCCTGTCAATGTAAACCTTGATTTCCGGCTTTCCCGTCTCGATGGTTGTGTCGACATCGACAATGCCGGGCAGTCTGGAAAACTCATCGGTGATCTGTCTGGCATACTTCGACAGGGCATCGAGGTCCGTCCCCCGGATGGCGTACTGGATGGGCACGTTCCGCTGGCCTCCACCGATGAGCGAAATGTTCTCAGCGGATACCTTGAGCCCTGAGATGACTGCGAGCTTTTTGCGTATTTCCGCCTGGATGTCCTGCTGGCTTTTCTTTCTCTCCTTCTTCGGTGAGAGGGTAATAAAGAAAACGGCTTTGTTGATCTCTTTGAAACGTCCGTACCCCTGGGAATAGTAAAGCCGGATGATCTCCGGGATTTCTTTGACGATCGCCTCGGCCTTCTGGAAAAGCTTGTCCGTCTCGTCCACGGAGTAATCCATGGGTGCCTCGAGCCGAACGATGAACTGGCTCTGGTCTTCCTGCGGAACGAATTCCTTGCCGATGAACCGTGTCATCAGCATGCTCAGCACGAAGACCGCCACCGCCGATATCAAAACGATATTCCGCCTGTTCAGGCAGAAGACGAGGATCCTCCGGTAGATATCTTCCGTCTTTTTGTATAACCGCTCCAGAAGGTCCCCGGCACGATAAAACCTGCGCAAACGAGGGTTACCTGGATTCTGACCGGGATTTCCCACCGCATGGGCCTTCAGGTAACGCGAGGACATCATGGGTGTGAGTGTGAACGACACGATAAGCGAAACAAGGACCGCGAAGACAACGGTGAGAGCGAACTGGAGAAAGAAGCGCCCGATGATCCCCTTCATGAAGGCCACGGGAAGGAAGATCGCCACGATGGCCATGGTCGTCGCCATGACGGCGAGGCCAATCTCGGCCGTGGCGAAGGCGGCCGCCTCCCTCGGCTTCATGCCCTCCTCGATGTGACGGTAGATGTTTTCAATAACGATGATGGCATCGTCTATGAGGAGGCCAATGGAAAGCGTCAGTCCCAGCATGGTCATGTTATTGAAGGTGAATCCGAAGATTTGGATGAGGAAGAAGGTCGAAATGACGGATATCGGCAGGGCCAGGGCGCTGATCATCGTCGTCCGGACATTCCGAAGAAAAATGAACACGGCTAAAACGGCGAGGAAGCCCCCGATGATGAGGTGATTCTGAACCTCGTTGATGGAGGTCTTGATAAACCGGGACTGGTCAAAAGAGACGCTGAGCTTCATGCCCGGCGGCAGGGTCTGCTCGACCTTTTTCAACTCCTTCTTGACGAGATCGATGACTTCGACGGTGTTGGTGCCGGACTGCTTCTGGATGCCCAATCCGACAGCCGTCTCTCCGTTCAGACGGGCGATGGAACGCCGCTCCTCCAGACCGTCTTCCGCCCGCCCGATGTCGCGGATACGCACCGGAGCCCCTTTGAAATAGGCCACAATCAGGTCGTTGAAATCGGGAACACGGGGAAATTCTCCCTTGATCTTGACGGAGTATTCTTTGGATACGCTTTCGATCCGTCCGCCGGGCAGCTCCACATTTTCCCGTGCCAGGGCCTGGAAGACATCGCTCGCCGTGATCTGGTAGGCCTGTAACTTGTTCTGGTCGAGCCAGATCCGCACTTGCCTGAGACGGAGCCCCCCCAGGTTGATGGCACCGACACCGGATACTTTTTGCAGTTTTTCCTTGAGAACTTCATCGGCGTAAGTGGACAGCTCGCCGATGGATCGGCTTCCCGAGAGGCTCAACCATAAAACCGGCGTTGAATCCGGGTCGACTTTTTCGATAATCGGCTCATCGATGTCGTCGGGAAGTTTTCTCCGGATAATGGAGATCTTTTCCCTCACGTCCTGGGCCGCGAGATCGATATCCCTTTCGAGGACGAACTCGACGGTGACGACGGAAACCCCCTCGGTGCTCTGAGAACTGATCGTCTTCACCCCGTTGATGGTGTTGATGGCCTCCTCGATCTTGTCCGTGATGTCGATGTCCATGATCTCGGGACTCGCCCCCGTCAGGCGGGTCGTCACGTTGACGATGGGGAGATCGACCTTGGGGTATAGATCAACGCCGATACTCGGGTAACTGACAATCCCCAGGACCACCAGGGCGAGAATGAACATCGTCGCGAAGACGGGGCGTTTAATCGATGTATCAGCGACCCACATTGAGTTTCACCCCTTGCGCCAGATTGCGCTGTCCCACAATCACGAGTTTTTCACCTCCCGCAAGACCCTCAACCACCTCCACGAACTCGCCGTACTTGCCTCCGATCTTGATTTTTACCTCTTTGGCCCGGTCGCTTTCGACCACAAAAACCTTCGTGCTTGAATTCTCATAGATGATCGCTGTCACGGGGATGACCACGGTATCGACCGCGACATTCGTGAAAAGTGTGACCTTGGCAAAAAGTCCGGGCTTGAGGACATTCTGGGGATTCGGCACCAGGGCCTCGACCTGCAGCGTTCTCGTTTTGTCCTCGAGGGCGGGATAGATCGTCTTGAGCTTGCCCGTGAATTCCTTCCCGACGTGAGTGTCGACGGTAAATATCACGTCCTGCCCTATTTTCAGTTTGCTGATGTCTTTTTCAGCAATCGTGAAATCGAGCTTCAGCGGCTGGTTCTGCACGATGGTGAAAATCGGGGTTCCGTTCCGGACATAGTTTCCGACGGCCTGCTTTTTTTCCTGGACGAATCCGCCCAGGGGAGAGTAAATCTTTGTTTTGTCAAGCCTTTCCTTGGCCATGGACCGGGCCGCTTTCGCCCGCTCCACATCCGCCTCCGTGATGGAAAGCCGCGTGCTCACGTCATCATACTGCTGCCTTGTCACGAGCTCTTCCTTGAAAAGAGAGTCTTTCCTCTGAAACTCGAGTCTGGTGTTGGCGAGCGTCGCCTCCGCCTGCCTCACGGCGGCCTCCGCCCGCGTCGCCTCATTCCGGTAATCCCGGTCGTCAATGACGGCCAGAAGGGATCCCCTGGAAACGGCTGTTCCTTCGTTGACCCTGATCTCATGCAGGATGCCGTCCACCTCCGAGCTCACAATCACCACCTCGAAGGGCTTCAAGGACCCGATGGTCTCCACAGCGGGCCGGAGCGATTTCTTTTCAACTGCAGCCACCTGCACGTTGAAGGTCCTCTCCTCGATGACCTTGGCATCTTTTTGTCCGCAGCTGACGGCCCACACGACCAAGAGGACGGACAGGAACAGCCCTGCCACTACGGTCATTTTGTTTTCTTTGGTTTGATTTCGGCATCGTCCGAATGGGTCTCGCAACATGTGTGGTTCCTCTTTCTCTTTAATGTCCGGCCCGGGCAGTCTTCCTTTGTTCCTGCCCCTGAAACTCGTTTAAAAGCTCTCCCGTGGCCCGCTTGAGACTCAGATTGGCGAGCTGATAGGTATAAATGGCATCATAGAGCTGTCTCTCGGCAGTCACGAGGAGGTTATTGGCATCGATGACATCGATGATCGAGGCCAGGCCGAATTCAAACTGCTTGGTCACGGCGGTGTTGTTTTCCCTGGCGAAGGTGAGCTGATCCTGCAGGGATTTATAGATGCCCCTCTGGGTAATCAGATTGAGATAGGCATTCTGCACCTCGATATTGACCGACTTGACGTTGTCCTCATAATTGAGCCCCGACTGCCTGTACCTCGCCTTGGCCTCGTTGAGCTCCGCGGCCCTCAATCCGCCCTCGAAAAGAGGAAAGTTCAGAAGCACGGCCCCCAGGTAGCTTTCGGATACCAAAGAAGCGGTTTCAGGGGTTTGATCCTGACCTATGTAAACGCCCTGGAGCGAAACGCTGGGCCAGAAGGCCCCGCGCGCGACGCTGATCTGCTTCTCTGCAATCTGCCGATCGAGCTCCAGGCTCTTGAGTTCCGCCCGCTCCTTCAAGGCCCTCTCCTGGTATTTTTCCAGAGGCAGAATTTCCACGTCAACCAGGGGCGTCTCCCGGAGGGTGAAATCGGGCGGGATGCCAACCGTTCTTGCCAGATTTGCCCTCGTAAATTCAAGGAGATTTTTTGCCCTCACCTGGTCGGCCAGGGCCCCGGAGAGTTCCCCCTCTGCCCTCAGCAGGGTGGTCTTTGTGACCTCACCCACCCGAAGCCGCGTCCGGGCAGCGTTTCGTTGCGTCGTCAGACGTTCCACATTGGAATTGGCGATTTCCAGGAGCTTCATGGACTTCATGACATTGTAATAGGCCGTCGCCACGGTGAGCAGATAGGTTTCGCGAGACGCAAAGAGATCTTCCCCGCTTTTCCGGACATTATCTTTTGAGGCGCTGTATGAAGTGAATTCTCGACCGCTCAGGGAGAGGGTCTCATCGACTGTCACGCCCCAGAGGGATGTACTTTCGGGCTGGATCAGGGCTCCGGTTGTTTCCGACCGCTTTTCCTCATCAAATCGCGTATAGCCTCCCGAGGCCGTCACCCTGGGCAGCAGAGGGGCCAGGGCCTTAGACTCCCCCTGTTTGGAAATGTAATAATTTTCCTCCTGGATTTTCAGTTTCTCGGACTTTTCCAGCGAAATCCTGAAGAGGTCCTCCAGAGAATATTCCGTTGCCCAGAGGTCCGGAGGGCCAAGAATGAAGACAAGAAAAAGAGTGACAAAAATGAGCATACCTTCTGTCCGTGCGTTCTTTATCACATGCATAATAATTCCCTTCCTCCGAATGAATTCAACTCATAACCTGCCGGACCTGAGAATGGATATGAGAAGCCAGATCCCCAGCACACCCGCCACCAGGTATCCGGCAAGACCCAGTACCGCAAAACCCAGCAAACGGGGCCCGATGTTCGCCGTGATGATCAGGGACGATCCGATCACAATGGACGATATGACAAGCGCGAAGGCGATCCGGTTCGAAGATCGGTCCATCTCGAAGATGAATTGCTCGAGGCCCCTGTGCTCGAAGCCGATTTTCATTTTGCCCTGCCTGACCTGCCTGACAATATCATGAAGCTCGGCGGGCAGTTCCTTGACAAGCTCGAGAAGCCCCCAGCCGTACTCCCGGACATCGGAAATGACCCTCCCGGCTTTCAACCGTTCCGCCTTGATCTCCGCGACGAAGGGCTCCGCTGTTGCGGCCATGTCAAAATCAGGGTCGAGCATCAAGCCGAGGCCTTCCGCCGCCGTCAGGCCTTTGATCATAAGAAAAATGTCGGGGGGGAAGACCAGCCTGTGCCGGGCGATGAGTTCCAGCGTTTTCCCGAGAAGATCCTTGATCCGCAGCTCCTTCAGCGGTTTGTAGAGGTGCAGATCCATGATACCCCGGATATCCCTCTCCAGCGCCTGTCGATCAGGTTCCTGCTCCCACTCGGTGAGCCTCAGGAGGGCTGTCGCGATGCCGGTCTCGTCTCTGGCAACATAACTGTAAATCATGTCGACGAAACGCTCTCTCGCGTGCCGGTCCACAGACCCCATGATACCAAAATCAAGATAGCAGATGGTGTTGTCCTTCATGACAAAAATATTTCCGGGATGCGGATCGGCGTGGAAAAAACCCTGTTTGAAGATCTGCTCCAGGATAAGCCCGGCACCTCTCGAGGCGATGACCTTCCGGTCCATCCCGGATTGGTCGAGCTTTTCGAGCTCGGAGGCCTTTATCCCGTCGATGTACTCCATGGTGAGGACACGGTTCGTGAGGGCTTCCCGGTGGATCTTGGGAATATGGACATGTGCCTGCCCGGCAAACTGACGGGCAAAACGCTCCTGGTTCGACGCCTCAATGGTGTAATCCATTTCGCGCTCAATCGTCCTTGCGAACTCCTCGACGATTCGCGTCGGGCGGTAAATCGTCATCTCCTCGACGTGCTTTTCCATGAGCCCGGCAATATGGGCGAGGATTTCGATGTCGGTCTCGATAACGGGACGGATCCCCGGACGCTGGACTTTGACCGCCACCTCTTCACCTCTTCTCAGACGCGCCCTGTGGACCTGACCGATGGACGCTGCCGCGAGGGGCCCCTCATCAAATGACCCGAACCGTTCGTAAAGGGGGCACCCGAGTTCCTCTTCGATAATGTCTTTCACCTGTTCAAAGGCGAAGGGGGGAACGTTATCCTGCAGCTTGGACACTTCCTCGATCAACTCGATGGGTATCAAATCCGGGCGGGTGGACAAAATCTGACCCATTTTGACAAACGTCGGGCCCAGCTCCTCCAGGGCCATGCGCATCCGCTCAGCCCGGGTCAGCTTTTCCAGGCCCTCACTTCGCCCGAACCGCAATCCCATTTCAATGTACGGACCCACGTGGAGACGATTGATCACGTCCCCGAACCCGTACTTGAACATAACCGACAGGATCTGACGGTAACGATCCACATGGCGATACGTCCGGGACAATCTGGCAAGCCTGCTCAGTTGCATAGGCCTGTTCCTATCCGCCGCGTTTCTCCAGCTTCTCGATGCGTTCCCTGAGTTCATCCAGCTCCTTCCGGGTGGGGATATTGAGCCTCTTGAGAGTCGCGCTGACCATTTCTTCCGTCTTCATCTCAAGATCCCGGGTCATTTTCTTTGATTTCTCCATGAGGTCATTAACGAGCTGCTTCCCTTCTTTTTCGCTCATCTCACCTTTTTTAACGAGCTCTTTCACGAACTCCTCGGTCTTTTCCCTCGTCATGGCTGCAAGTCCGACGCCGAACATCATCATCTTCTTGATAAATTCCTGCATAGGGTACCTCCTGAAAGTTTATTTTGACGGGTTTTTGTTTTCTCCCTGAACGTAGATGACGCCCATAGACCTCTCGAGCCTGGCCAGGGCGATCTGGTAGTCACCCAGCGCATCGTAGTAATCGGCTCTTGCGCGCACCAGCAGCGTCTGGGCATCGAGCACATCCTTGGACGTCGACACCTGCACCCGGTATCTCTCCTGGTATATCCTCAAATTTTCATCGGCCTGCTCGATGCTCTTTCCCGTCACACGTATTCGTTTCTCCGCATCTTTCATCGACAGGTAGGCGCTCTTCACATCCAGGGCCACCTGGTCCCTGACGTCTATCAGGGCGTCCTGGGCCTGCTGCTGTCTGCTTTGATAAAAATCCCGGTTGTATTTTGTCTTACCCCACTCCCAGAAATCCCAGCTGGCCACGGCCAGCACAGACCAGTTCTCCGGGTCCTGATAGAGGGAGCCGCTGAGATCGGCTTCATCACCAAACCTCCCGTACTGTCCGAGGAGGTTCACCGACGGGTAGAATTCGCTGGTCGCCAAATCGACCTGTTTCTTGGCCTGCTCCACCTTCAGGGCGGAACTCTTGATTTCGGGTCGTTGCCCGGCAGCTATTCTGAAACATTCTTCCAGCGTTTTTTCGTAGGGCTCATATTTCAATATGTCCTCTAGGGTGACGGGTTCGTTGATATCACGTCGAAGGACCGTATTGAATTTTGCCCTCGCAATCTCCAAACCGTTCTCGGCGCGCACGAGCATCTGGGTCCCGTTGGCGAGCTCCACCTCCGCGGTCAGAAGATCGTTCTTGGGAATCAATCCCACATCAAAGTAATTTTGCGCCAAATCTCTCTGTGCCGTTCTCTGCTCAACGGACTGCTTGGCGACGGCCAGCAGTTTCTCGGCCTTTAAAATATTGAAATAGGCCGCTGTGGTTTCCAGGACGATGTTCTGAATGGTGGAGAGTTCCTCGACACGGGAGATATCCAGCCCGATCCGGCTGGTCTGGTAGGTCGATAAAATTCTGCCGCCGGTAAAGATCGGCTGCCTCAGCTCCACAAACCAGTTGTAATTGTCCTCCGTGCCCGTTTGAATTGGCTGGTACCCCGAAATCGACAGCTTGACCTGCGGTGGTTCGTTCAGCCTGGAATAGCTGTAGGAAGTGCTGAACCGGGGAAGAAATCCCGCAAAGGCTTCATTCTTTTTCGCCTCCGATGCCTTGACACCCTCCCGAGCCGAATGCACAGTGACGTTTCGCTTCAGCGCCATGTCGATACTGTCCTGCAGGGTCAGGATGCCGGCTGTCTCGGCCGCTGTCGCAGCGGCGCAAAGAGCGCACCACATGGGTATGACCAGAAACAGCCTCAGGATCCTCTCAGAATGCGCCATCTCTTCCAACTCCCTTTAAGAACGTGTCCAGGACGATCGGAACTTTTCTCATCAATGAACCCTCGGGCTTCATGACAGACATGAATTTGAAGAAACTCATGATCCCCATGAGCGAATAGGCCATGGCTCTGGTGTTCGTGCTCTTGAATAGATTCTTCTTAACCCCTTCCCGAATGAGCTTGTCGATAAAGTCCACGTGATCCAGAAAGTGTCGTATGATCTGATCCCGCAGGCTGGAATGACCGTCGGAATAGGAAATGCCTTCCCCGCGCATGAGCAGCCGGTAAAAATCCATGTTCTCCTCGACAAATTTGAAATGAGAGGAGACGAGAGCCCTGAGTTTCCCCTGCGTGTCTCGCCCACGGCTGACGGCCGCCTCGATTTCGGTGAACATCAGGCTGAGTTTCTCCTTCATCATCGTGGCATAAAGATCCTCTTTGCCCTCGAAAAACTGATAAAGGCTCCCCGTGGCAAATCCGGCTGAACGGGCGACTTCGGCCATGGTGGTTTCGTGAAACCCCTTCAGGGCGAATATTTTTTCCGCCTCTCCAAGAATTTCCGTTCTTCGGAATCTGAACTCCCGTTCCTTCCTCTTCAGCTTTTCCATATTTTGAATCTCCATTCATATGAATGAATATTAATCATTTTTATTAAATAATAATCATCATTATGAATTTTTATTCATTTTCGTCGGAAATCCTTTATTTGTCAAGGGAAAACATTTGACGGCAGGCGGCCCGCAAGGGCCGAAGGTTCCGGGAAAAATCCCGATTCAGACGGCGAGGACGTAGCCGATGAGATCCTTGAGCATGGGCATCATGAGCGTGACGGCGCGTCGGCCCGCATCGATGATTTCGTCGGCACGGTGGAACTCCAGGGGGCCCACCTGAGATGCATGGGGAAGGACCATGACGTCGGGGGGATCACCCACCAATCTCTGCTTGGCAATGCGATCGGCCATCAGGTTGACGGAGGCGAGGATGACCTCGAAAAGCGAGGGATCCATGACAGTCCCCTCTTTCACCATTCGGCCGAGCGCAAGGGATTTGCCCTGTTTCATCGTCGAATTGATGTATTCCGTCATATAATTCATGACGTGGTCTCTGACGCCGGAAGTCTCGGTCTCGTCTTCCTTCCCCCCGAAACGAGAAAGAAGAGCCGTCTTCCCTCTGTGGAGCCGGTCTGTAATGTACAGGGTCAAACCGGCAAAAAAGAGGTCCCGCATTCTTATGCCGGACTCCTCCTCGGCCTCTTCAGGAACTTCGGACTTTGCCTCGAGAGCCTGAGCCGTCTCTGCTTTCACCGCGTAACGGACTCTCACGTCGGTGTTGGGATTGACACCGATGACGATCTGGGCGCCCAGGGCCCGGCAGAGCGATACGGGGACCGGGTTCACGAGACCGCCATCAGCGAGCAGCATACCGTCTCGCTTTAAAGGCGTAAACATCCCGGGCATTGAAATGCTCGCACGGATGGCGTTGATGAGAGACCCTTTCTGAAGCCAGACTTCCTGCCCGGATGTCAGGTCCGTCGCGACGGCTCCGAAGGGGATTGGAAGGTCCTCGATGTTTACGTCCGAAAGTTTGTCGCGCATGTACTGGGCGATCTTGTCGCCGTCAATCAATCCGGAACGTGGGAGGGGAAGCTCCATGAACCGGAGAAATTCTGACCACGAAAGTCCGCGGACGATCTCTTCCACGATGTCCAGCTTCCCTGCAGCGAAGGCCCCGCCCACAAGAGACCCGATGGAGGACCCGCAGATAACGTCAATATTGATTTTCGCCTCCTGCAGGCCGCGAATGACGCCGATGTGGGACACGCCGCGGGCTGAACCGCTTCCGAGGGCGAGACCTATTATGGGTGGTTTGATCATGGGTTATAACAAATCGGGTTTCACCATAATTGAATATTTTTAACTGAAAACATAGCAACATTCAATATAAATTATTCAGAATCATTGACCTTTCCGGTATTGAAGCCCCCGACCGAAATCCCCACTCATCCGGACAAAGGGTCAAGCAGCGATGACTTTTTCGATTTTGACATGGGGGAAAAAGACCGGTATAAAAGATCAGATATACGCAATCTTTACAGGATTCATAACCTGTTGTGAATTAATGTCATTATGAATCCTCTTTCGTATTTCGCAAACAGATGATGATAAAAGCCGTGATTTTTGATTGGGGAGGGGTCCTCATCGACAATCCCGTCGAAGAGATGATTACGTTTGCGGCTCGAACGCTCTCGGTCGACCCCGACCTGCTGCGGCCTTCCTATCTCCGGTACAAGTTGCTCCTTCAGAACGGCTGTATTTCAGAAAAAATGTTCTGGGGTCATATCTGCAGGGAGCTCGATGTCGCGAAACCGCACATTCCTTCCCTTCTGGATCAGTCCTTTCGCGCCGCCTATCGAGAAAGGAAGGACGTTTTCGCCCTGGCCTCCAGGCTTCACCGCGGGGGCTACAAAACAGCCCTCCTGTCCAATACGGAGGCCCCGAGCGTCTCATTTTTCCGCGAAAAGAAATACCCCATGTTTGATGAAGCGGTTTTTTCCTGCCTGGAAGGTGTCAGCAAACCGGACCTGAGAATTTACGGGACGGTACTCGACCGGCTCGGTGCCCAGCCGCACACCGTACTCTTCATCGATGATTCCCTCGAAAATGTAAGAAGTGCAGAACAAACGGGGATGGTCGCACTTCTTTTCAAAAACCCTTCTCGGCTGAGGCGGGAACTCCTTGCACTTTCGATGGAGATCTGATGCCGGTGTGATGAAGATTATTCATCCGGAGATGTCTTGATGGGAAAAAAGGAACGGATCCTCGTGGCGTGGAGCGGCGGCAAAGACAGTGCCCTCGCGCTCCACGAGTTAAAGAAATCCGGTCTCTACGAGATAGAATCCCTCTTCTGCACGCTCACGGAGGATTTCGACCGGGTCAGCATGCACGGCGTGCGGCGCATCCTCATTGAGCGGCAGGCGCTCGCCGTCGGCTACCCCCTGAAAGAGGTCTTCATCCCCTACCCCTGCTCCAACGAGCCCTATGAGTCCCTGATGACAGACGCCCTCCAGCCCTACCGGGATTCGGGCATCCAAATCGTTGTCTTCGGGGACATTTTCCTAGAAGATATCAAAAGGTACCGTGAGGATCAGATGAAGAAAATAGGCATGACTTGCCTCTTCCCCCTCTGGGGCAGGGATTCCCTTAAGCTCGCTCGATCGTTCGTCGATGCGGGGTACAGGGCCGTGATTACCTGTGTGGATTCCGCCCGGCTCGACCGAACATACGCCGGACGGATCATCGATCACACCTTACTGAAAGACCTGCCGGAAGGGGTGGACCCGTCGGGCGAGAACGGAGAATTTCATACCTTCGTTTTTGACGGGCCTCTTTTCAGGCAACCCGTCACTTTTGAGGTGGGAGAGATACGACTCAGGGATGAGCGTTTTTACTTCTGCGATTTGATTCCTACCTGACGGTTCCCCGTGGATGATGTGATGTCAAAGGTTTCGGAGATATACCAATCCTGTATGGCGGGCCCCTCAACGGGCGAGCTCACGGCCCAGAACGTGTCCATTTATCCCGTCTCACCTTACAGCATCTATTGCGAGAAATTCGCCCCGGTTTCGGAAAAGGACCCTCTCAATCCCTACCGGGAACTTCTGCAGGAAAGGGGCATCGAACATGAAACGGCCGTCCTGGAAAAGCTTTACCCCGGCTACGAAAAAATCCCTTTCACAGACGGCACGGAGGGTTTCAGCCATATCCTGAAAGAAATGGAGAGGGGGGTCGATGTGATCTGCGGCCTCCCTTTGTTCTACCTGCCCGAGAACATGCAGGGCCGTATTGACATCCTCGAAAAAAGGACGGATCAGCCCTCCGTGTTCGGGCCCTATTACTACGTCGTCAAGGAGGTCAAAGTCTCGAAGAATATCCGGGAGGAACACATCCTTCAGGGCGCCTTCTACACCTATCTCCTTTCAAAAATCCAGGGACACCTCCCTGAAAAATTCTCCATCATCAACCGGGATTATGAAGAGGCCGCTTATGAATTCAAGGACCATGAAGCGGAACTCATGAGGGCCTTTCAGGGCACACAGGCCATCCTGGACGGACGGGAAGTACCGACGCCTACATACAATGCCGGCGAGTGGCCCTGGAAAACCTATACGAACCATGCCGCACTGAAAAGTAGGGACATCTCTCTGGTCAGCCAGGTCGGACCCAAACTGAAGGAAAAGCTCTCCGCCCGAGGTTTCAGAAAGGTCTGGGACCTTTCACCGTCCCGCATCCATGACCTCAAGAAGATACCGCGTGTCGGAGAGACCACGGCTAAAAAACTCATCCGTTCAGCGCAGGCGATTCAGAAAGGGGAGGTTATCCTCCTGGACAGATCGGCACTCGACTTTCCGGTCAGGCCCTTCGAGATCTTCCTGGATCTCGAAGGGACGGATCAGCCTGGTGATGACGGGGATCTGACACAGGTGGATTACCTGATTGGCACTCTGACCTGTTCATCGAACAACGAGAACTACAGACCCTTTGTGGCCTGGCACCCCGGGGAAGAGGAGGCCATGTTCAGAGCCTTCATGGCCTTCATCGCATCACGCGAAAACTACGTTGTCTACCACTGGCACCATTACGAGCGCTGGCACATGAAGCAACTTGCCGAACGATACGGGATGACCGCCGAGGCGGAGGCAATGCTCTTCCCATGCATGGTCGACCTGCACCGGACGGCAACGGCAGCTTTCGTCTTCCCAACCTACACGAACGGCCTGAAAGACATCGCTTCCTTTCTGGGTTACAAATGGAGGCACGCTGACATCAACGCGCTGGATGCCATTGCCTACTATCTTCGTTTCCAGAAAAATCCAGAGGGGTATGGGGAAAAGATGAAGGCCGTCATCGACTACAACGAGGATGACTGCCGCGCGACGAAGATCGTCAAGGACTGGCTCCAGGAAAGAAGCCTTGCGCTACGGCAAGTGGAATCAGATTGAGGGCAGAACCCTGACCGGTCGTTCAAGAAATCTTTTGTGAATCAATCCGGACTGTGGTATTTTTCTACTACTGTGACAATAAAATACGTTGATGGTTCCATCAAACGACCCCTGACTTCCATGGAAGCCGCTGACGAAGTGTCCAGAATTCGCCTGCCCGGGGATGCGCTCCCGGGCCTTTTTTCATAGGAATCCCCGTGCCAACGACCAAACCCGTCTTGCGGTTCATAATGCTGCCCCTGGTGATCGCCATGGGGTTTTTTCTGGTTTTTCATTTTGACCTCCATGGCCTTTTCCTCGACAAGGCCCGCTTTCAGGAATACCTCTCATCTTTCGGCCCCTATTCCATCTTCGTCTTCATGCTCGTGCAGGTGCTTCAGGTGCTGATCTCTCCGCTACCGGGTGATGTCACGGGGTTGATCGGAGGGTATCTGTACGGGGCTACGATGGGAACCCTCTATTCCACCGTCGGCCTCGTTATCGGATCGGTGGTGGCCTTTTACCTTGCCCGGTTCTTGGGTCTGCCCTTCGTGGAACGATTCGTGAAACCTTCGGTTATCAGGAAATACGACCATTTCCTAGAGCACAAGGGCCTTTTCATCTCCTTTGTGCTTTTTCTGATTCCGGGATTCCCCAAGGACACGCTTTGCTACATCCTCGGCCTCAGCCACATGAAAACCGGCAACTTCCTCGTGATCTCAACCTGCGGCCGCCTCCTCGGAACAATTTTGCTTTCCATTCAGGGAACATCGGTCCGGGAACACCAGGACACGGTGTTTTTTGTCGTGCTCGGCATCATGGCCGTGATTGCTCTCTTCGGCTATTTCCAATTGGGACGCTGGTTAAGGGAGCACTTCAAAGGAAGACATCTGGAATCGTAGGCAGGATCAACCGGAAGATTCTGGCTCTATCTCCCCCGGGAGCGAAGGAACCGAAGGACGCGGATGATTACGAAGACCATCACGGCTGAGGTCTTCATGATCCCGAATCCTGCAAAGGAAGGGACTTCGAAGCCATCCCGCACCCGGTTTTCCAGCCGGGGGACCTGCTCTTTGAGCCTTCGAAACTCATCGGTGACGCTCTGTACATCCTCCGGTACGCGCCGGATGGCTTCCGTTGTTTTGCGGAAATTCTCAGAGGTATGACGGACGTTATCCAGGATGGCCGGAAGATTCTGGCTGACATGACCGAGTGTTGTCTCGACTTTTTTAGCCGTACGCCGAACCTGGATCAGAGCCGGAACGGCAAACAGCACAAAAAGTAATAAGGCAATACCCAGGATAAAGAGGCCGACACCCCAAGACATACCGGATCACCCCTGATGGGACATGAAAAATGAAACCCTAGGACACCCTGTTCAATCGCCCGCCTTTTTCAGAAGACGCTCAATTCTTTTGACGACGCTAGATTCCTGTTCTTTCAACCGGTTGATCAGGGATTCCTGGGATGCTTTGCTCTTTTGCAGGGCCTTTCCGCACTCTTCCCTGAACTGATCGGCGATCTGACGTGTTCTGGCCGCAACCTCCTCGCGGGTTTCTTTACCGCTTTTGGGTGCATAGAGGATACCCAGAACGGCCCCGATGAGCCCGCCGATTAACGTTCCGATCAAAAACTTCCTGGTAAAGTCACTTCTCTCGTCACTCATGTCCGGACTTCCCTGCTGAAAAAAATTATCGGAACCGTGATCGGCAACCGCCCACCTGCGCCGGCCCTGCCTGATCATCAGGCTGTGCTGACGCGATCACTTTTTCTGAAGAAGGGCTTCCAGGGAACCGCGTGTGCTTCTGCTCACGACGATGAGCATTTTGAGGACGGGCAATAGCTTTGCCTGCAGCTCCCTTTCCACTTTTGCTTCGATGCCGGAGACACCCCCTCGAAACGAATCGAGCCCCGCGGAAACCCGGTCGACGCCTTCTTGTAAATACTGCAGCAAGTTTCCGGATTGTTTCGCCAGACTTTCCAGAACCCTGAGATTGAAGCGAACGGTCTTGTTGATTTTCTCCTCGACGTGAAACCTGACGTTGTAACTGACGTCGTTCGTCAGCGCCGTGATCTGTTCCAGGTCTTGAAGGATGGCGGGCAGCTCCCTGTTGATGGCCTCCAGGGTGATCTCCGCGTTTCGGGCTGTTTTCCGGATCTGCACCAGGGTTGGAATCGCGAAGACGACGAAGATCAGAACCGAACAGCTGATCACAAAAAACCCTATTTCCCACGACATTCGCGGTCCCTCCTCTCTTTCATGAACGGCCTGTGCTCACGCTTCCGGAAACCCGGCTAATCAGCAATTTTCTTTTCGATTTCCTCCGCCTTCTTGGCAGCCTTCAGTTCCAGATCCTTCAGACGGCTGATGACCGACTCGAATCCTTTCTTGCTTTTTTCGAAAGCGCCTTCGTATTCGTCCTTTACCTTATCGGCGAGATCTTTCGCCTTTTCCGAAAGGTCCTCTCTCATTTCCTTGCCGCTTTTAGGCGCGAAGAGAAGACCCACAACGACACCTACGAGGCTGCCGATCAAAAGAGCCTTCAGCACATCTCCACATTTGTGTTCCGACATTGTGACACCTCCTTACGGAATTTTGTTCTCTGTCATTGCGTTACACTTAATGGTTGAATCCAAGAATTGCAATGATTATAAAATTATTGTATTTTTATGTCAATTCGTAAATACTCCGCGGGGTTGACCGACGGTCGAAGAATGTTGATCACTGTCCCGTCGGATCATCGGACTTATCTTCAATATACATGTCATCGGCTTGAGTCAATACAGACTTTAGGAACCGGGGTGATCAGGCATGTCCAGGGAAAGGATTTCGAGAAGGCAGAAGGACATCTCAAGACTTCAGCGGGAAAAGAAAAAAATGGAGCGGGAGAAGATCAAAAAGACCCGAAAAAAGTCTTCTGTCTGAACAGCTTCATCTTTGAACCCGCCCCATGGATGAGCACTGCATGGGCTTGACATCCCCCGGTGCTCTTGAAGTGTACAAGAACCCCTATCTCTTTAATCAAGGCCTTCTTCCCCCGCCGGATGGCGCTGAAAGTGAGAAATGACCATGAGGCTAAAATTATCTTTTCTGGCAATTTTATTGTCCCTGTTTTTCCTGAGCGGCTGCGCGATAGTGACCATCCCCCTTCTGCCTACCACGGAAGAATTTAAGGAACGTGTGGTTGAGGGTCACGGAAACAATAAAATTCTCCTGCTCGACATCTCCGGGATGATTTCAGAAGAAAAGAGGCGCAGGATGGGTTTTCACGAAGAGGTGTCCGCGGTTGATGAACTGAAGGAAGCCCTGCAGAAAGCGGGAAAGGATAAAAATTTAAAGGGGATTATCCTCAGGATCAACTCTCCGGGGGGCACTGTCACGGCCAGTGACATCATTCACCACGAGCTTCTGGCCTATAAGAAGAGAACGGGCCAGCGGATCATGGCCTGTCTCATGGATGTGGGGGCCTCGGGCGCCTACTACGTGGCGACGGCGGCAGACGAAATCGTTTCACATCCGACGACGATCACCGGAAGCATCGGTGTGGTGGCCATGAAATTCAACGTCCAGGGGCTGATGTCGAAGATCGGCGTCGAGCAGGAAACCATCAAGTCTGGTGATAAAAAGGATATCCTGTCCCCGTTCCGGCCAAGCACGCCGGAGGAGCAGAAGATCCTGCAAACCATCATCCAAACGCTCCACGGGAGGTTCGTGGATGTAATCGTCGATGGCCGCAAACCGCTCGGGCGCGATGCCGTCGAGAAACTCGCTGATGGCCGAATTTACACGGCGGACCAGGCCCTGAGCGCAGGGCTGATCGATCGAATCGGTTATCTCGACAGCACCATTGAGGGCATGAAAAAAAACCTGGGGCTCGAGAAAGCATCGATCGTCGTTTACTACCGTCCCGACAGCTACAAAAGCACGATCTATTCGGGTCTCACCCCGGCACCGTCCCAATTCAACCTGATCTCCATAAACGGCCAGGAGCTCCTCGCCCCGCCGGGGGTTCGCTTCATGTACCTGTGGCTGCCGTAAAAAAATGGAAGATTGGAAGTTAAGAAGATTAGAAAAAGAATTCACACACCGAGGTTCCTGACTTCTGTACTTCATAACTTCGTGCATGCGAGTTGATCGCTGCGTTTTACGGCTATTGTTTGACGTTTTCTGAAAGCCGACCGGGAAGAAATTCGGGGACCCGGTAGATGTAGATAGGGTCATTATGGAGGGTCGATGCCGCGTGCAGGACCTCCACGGGGTGCCACGCCGGGACGGGGAAATTGCAGGAAACGACCCTGGTACCTGGGCGAAGCTCGGATTCGAGCTTGTCTGCAAGACGCTTCATGACGTCGGGAAAGAGGTAACAGAAAATGACGTCGGCCTCCCGAAGATCGGCCTTCCAGAAGTTGCTCCAGCGGATGCGGATATTCCCGGACCCCAGGCACTGGGCCCGGGCCAGGACATAGGCCAGCGGGTTGATCTCGAAGCCGAGACAGCGCACACCGTATCGTTTCGTCGCTTCCCTCAGGGCGCGCCCGTCGCCGCATCCAAGGTCCACGAAAAAATCCGAAGGTTTCATCGGTACGGCATTCAGAATGGCCTCGATCTTCACCCGGGCCGTCGAGGTGAACATCGCGCCCTGCGTGACGGGAAAGACGGATACGACGGCAAGGGCATGCAGCATCTTGACGACGATCAGGCCGCCGAGGACCAGAAAAATGACGAGAAGCCAGAGGGGCATGGAAACCTCCAGACTCTCTATAGATGAATTTCCTGGAACTGTCAAAAATCTGCTTCGGGACCGGGACCGGCTATGTTATAAAGCGGCAAATCCTCACAGAAAGGCATCCTACCATGATCGACCTCAAGAAGATTAACTATGCCGCCCTGGATTGCCCCGAGATCACCCTGTCCCTGTTCCATCCGCGCGAAGCCTGGGGGGCGAGCGCCCCTCACCCCGCCATTGAGGATATTCGGATACCCGTTGAAAAAGACATCGCTGTGGGTGCGCAGGTTCACATGGCCGGTCCGGCCCATCCCGTCATCCTATATTTTCACGGAAACGGGGAGATCGTGGAAGATTATCTCGACCTGGCCATGATCTACATGCAGCTCGGCCTCAACTTCTTCCCCGTCGATTACCGCGGTTACGGCCATTCCACGGGAAGCCCGACGGTGACAACCATGATGCGTGACGCCCACGTCATCTTCGAATATGCGAGAAGCTGGATGAAGTCCCGGGGCTTCACGGGGCCCCTCATCGTCATGGGACGATCCCTCGGAAGCGCTTCCGCCCTGGAACTCGCTTCCTGCTACGCCGAGAAGATCGACGGGTTGATCATCGAAAGCGGCTTCGCGCACACCCGAAGCATCCTCAGCATCCTGGGCATCAACATGGATGCCCTCGGTATCCGCGAGGAAGACGGTTTCCGGAACCTCGATAAGATGAGGACCTTCGGCAAACCCGCCCTGGTCATTCATGCCGAAAGGGACCACATCCTGCCTTTCTTTGATGGTAAAGAGCTCTTCGAAGCCTGTCCCGCTGCGGACAAGACCTTCCTGGGAATACCTCGGGCCAATCACAACGACATTTTCATCGTCGGGCTCAAGGACTACATGCGGGCCTTGAAAGGGCTGGCCGAGCGGGTGAGTTCGAAGAAGGTCATCTCTTAACAGGCGGCCCGATTCAACCTGAAGCCTTCTGTCCTTCGGGTACCCCTTCCCCCACTGGCCTCTTTCAAGCCGCTCCACAAGGCACAAAGATTGCAACTTGGTGCCTTTGAACTTCTATGAGCACAGCTGTGTCGAAAGATCAATCCATAAGGAATATTCAGTATTTCAATGGATTAGTCAGAATGAAAGCAACACACAGAGGAGGCCTCAGAGATTGAAAACGGGGATCGATCTTGAAAAGGAATTGAATCTCCTGGGCATGCTCGACAAGGCAAAGGAGATCTACCGTCAGGTCGGCGAAGAAGCGGCCCTTTCCTATATCAAGTCCAGTTACCGCCTTCTTTCCAAGATCTACCATCCCGACCTCTATCAGAAAGACCGGGAAAAAGCGGAGGAAATACAGAAAAAAATCAATCATGTCGCTTCCGTCATCAACCGGACCCCGGACTATTCCCTCGTCGAATATATCAAGAAGGATTCGAAAGACCAAAAACAGGAATCAAAAAAAAGGTGGAAGGTGCTTGTCGTTGAAGACGAGTTCGGGCTCCAGGACGTCCTGCGCAGCGTGCTCACCATGGAAGGTTACGACGCGCGGGTCGCTGTGGACGGACTCAACGGTTACAAGGTTTTCAAGGAATTCAAACCGGACCTTATCATCACCGATGTCGTCATGCCCCACATAAACGGCATTGAACTCATTCAGAAGATCCGCAAGGAACGACCGCAGATCAGGGTTATCTTCATGAGCGGGTTCTTCGGCGTAAAAAGATTGAAGAAAGAGCTGGATGAGGAAATCATCAAGCACGGCTACCCGACGCTTTCCAAGCCCTTCAGGGTCAGCCACATGCTTGATATCGTGCAGGATTATCTCAAGAACTGAATTGATCTAAAAGCAGGCGTTAAAAAAACCCCCGATCACTCGGATCAGGGGTTTTTATTTCTCGGAGGACACATGGCCCGAAGGGCCAGGCATGAGGCGTAAGGCTAAAGGTTGATCTCCACAGCTTCCTATCTTCCCAACTTCTGATCTTCTTAAATTCTGACCTTCTTATCTGTTAGGCCCTTTCTCGCCACTGACCACTGCCCTTTTAGTTCAGGCTGATCAAAAATGCCTGTATGCAAGGCTCCCGAAGTCCCGAGGACTGAGGCGTACTGTTGGACATACGCCGCAGGGACGAGGGGCGAGGGAAACGCCGCAGACGGGTATTTTTCATCAGCCTGCTATCCGCGCCGTATCCAGGCGTCCCTGTATAGCCGCCCCACACACAGAAAGATAGCCAGAACAAAAAGGCCGAGCATGAAGTTGGGTGCAGTGTTCAGCAACTCATCGATCAAGTACCCCACGTACATGAAAACGAAGGAGCTGATCACCATGGCAAAACTCCAGGCACCCAGGACGAGCACATTGGAGTAGCTTGCCGTACTTTCTGTCGTTTTTGTGATAAGCATTGTTTCTTTCCGGTCGCTGAAGAAACGAAGAGCGTCCTCGCCTCAGTGCGCCGACGCTCTTTTTAACTTAACCAACCATCGTCCTCAAGGCGTCCACAACAGGCGAGGTAAAGAGAGCCACGAGAACCGTGTACAGGGCGAAGGAGCCAACAGCCTCGCTCAGATAAATCCTGTTGTACTTGTGCTTCAGGGAAATGATGATCATCCCCCCGACAATCAGGGCCCCCAGGTGGAAGTAGGGGAAGTTGTCGGCGCCGGCCGCTGCGAACTCGGCATAACCGAAGGTGCTGGTAATCAGAACTACAAATACTGTCAGGAACATCGTCTGCAGTGCCTTTTTCATTTTATCTGTCCTCCGTAGGAATGTATTTTTTATGATTCCGTTTGTTGCCTTTGGTCTCTCTATATTGAAATTGGCATGCCAAGATAGCCCTCACAGACGAAATATTTTATAACTTACTGATATTATTTAGTTATATGTATTATTTTTTGGCTTGTCCGGCAGGAAAATGTGGTAAAAATAGCGAAATTATTTAAAGAAACGTTAAATGGTGTTTAAAAATACATTAAATAAAATGAGTCGAAAATTCTTCTTTAATGAATTTTTACAATGACCTGAAACACAGGTATAGAATCCCCGAGAACTCACATCCCATCGGTAACCTGGTCCGTCCGGACCTTGGCCGGGATGAAAAGAACGGCGAGGATGAAACCCGTAAGGGTGATCCCCGTGCAGATGATAAATGTCGTCGTAAATCCGATATGATCCGACAGCACCCCACCCATGGAAGGGCCGACGATCCAGCCGAAGTTCCATGTCATGTTATAAATACCCATGGCCTTTCCACGCTCTTCTGCCGAGACCAGATCCGCGATGAGGGCTGACGCCGCCGATCCCATGGCCCCCCAGGACAGTCCCTCCCCGATCTGGATTACAAAGAGCTGTTCGTAACTGCTGGTCAAGGCATATCCGAGGAAGACAAAGGCAAACCCAGCCATGGACAGTGTGAGAATCTTCTTTCGGCCAAAGCGGTCCGCAAGCATGCCCCAGAGAGGTGACCCGATGGCGCCGGCCGTGGCGCCCGCCGTGTAGAGGAACCCCACCTGGCTTTTGGTCAGCCCGAGGGACGTCATGTAGATGGCAAGAATCGAGTAGACGATCCCCGTGCAGATCATAAACGGAAAGACCGTCAGGCAGACCACGTATAGATCTCGCTTTGTAATCATGGTTTCCCCCTTCTTCTGTTTTGAAATTCCGCGGGCAGAGCTTTCCTGACGAGGCCATATCTCATCCCGCTTGCCTTCTGCAATGTGAAAGTTCGGAGTCCTATGAGGCCGCCGGGGAGAGCCGGTCATGCTGGTGGCGGATGTCAAAAATACGCTTGCCGGCGATCATGAGCCGGCACGAATTGAACCTGTTGGAAAGCTGCTATCAGACTTTGGTTTCGTGGTAGTATTGATTGACGCGGGCTACATAGATTCTCGTTTCCTGGGGCATTCTACCCGGCTTCCTCTCGACATTTCCCATACCCCAGTTGTAGGCCGCCAGTGCGAGGTTCCTGTTGTTCCCGAATCGATCCAGGAGGCTACGGAGGTAGCGAGTCCCTCCCATGATGTTCTCGGCGGGATCATAGGGGTCATTGACGCCCAGGTCCTTTGCCGTCTCCGGCATAAGCTGCATGAGACCCATGGCTCCCTTCGTCGATGTACTCTCCGGGTTGAAGCTGCTCTCCGCTCGGATTACTGCCTTGATCAGATCAGGATCGACGCCGTAGGTGTCTGATGCATGATCAATGAGCTCAGCGTAAGGAGAGGCCTCCGGTTTAGCTTTCGCTGATGTGGCTCCTTCATTCACCTTTCGATTCGCCTCTATACCCGAGCGCAGAGCCTCCTCATAATATCGCATGATGGAGGCCGATTTCGCGCCTGCCGTCTTTTGCCGGACGGATTTCTCATCGAGAGGCCTGATTGAAGGATCTGCAGTCAGGACTTCCCTTTTCTGCTCCTCGATCTTTCTCTCAAGACCTGCGAGGCGGCCCTCGATGGATGTCTCCCTCCCATTGGACATATACATTCGACTGTATCTCTCGAGAATGCCTTCGCCCGTGGTTACCTTCGCATCCGTCAGTACGGTTGCGAGGGAATTCAGCGATGACGAATTCATGCTTCCCCTAATCCGCCCGACCGTCTCTTCACGGCCGTCCATCTCCCTCATGATCCGGAAGAGGCTGTCGTTGAATCGCATCTGCATCTCGAGAAAGCGGATGATCTGGGTGAGTCTTTCAAGGTCGATTCCCCGCGAAGGGGCAGCGCCTGTCGTAAGACCATTGAATTCACTTAATACCTTTTCAATCGTGAGGTTAAACTCGCCGTTGGCGCCTTTCCCTTTTGTATCCGTACCGCCGCTCAGACCGGATTTCTGCTCAATACCTGCAATAGGCGACATGATGTTCTTCATCTTCTTCCTCGGTGACGCGCTTCGTCTCGAAATTAAAAATGATCAAATATTATGCCATAGTCCCCCATATGGCTGACATCCGGAAAGACAAAGAGATAATTTGAGTCGGCGCTTTCATATCCATTTGAAACTATGCATGCCAATCCTGTGTACGTGATATAAAAAAATCGTAAAGAATAGCTTGAAAAGCGTTCATGGCATGGCTTCTGCAATATATACATGTAAAAACAAGCAAAAACGGCTATTTCCAACAATATTTTGTAGTATTTCTAAACAAGAAAGGACCGTTACAGCAAAAAATGATGCTTAAAAATCTCCTGAAGAAAGCCATTTTAAACAGTAGAGAGATACTTTTTTATGAATCACGCCAGATGCAGGGCTTTATGCAACTCCTAATGAAACCCAGAAACACCGGGGAACAATGGACGGTTGATGAAAGAAATGAGCTCAGAAATTACTTTAAATATATATCGATTTATATTCCATTTTTAATAATATTTTTGATGCCCGGCGGTTTCTTCTTTCTGCCGGTTTTCTCTTCGATTCTCGATAGAAGAAGGGTAAAAAGAGTCCCCTGTGAAGTCCCGGTTTTAACATCGGGAAAAACAGTCAATTCATAATCCTATGTATTTTGGATTAAAAATGAAAGACAGGAAGGTTGACAAGTTAGTACGTGAGGCAATAGAAAGACTTCATAAGGATAACGCTATCTTCTGTGAAAATCCAAGTTTCTGCGATGGCGTTAGAGACAGAATTCGTGCACAGATTGAAAATATGAAGTGCGATAACTATCCAAAATACAAAGTTGGAACTAAGGGTATCCCCCTAACTTTAGCTCAATAATCTTTTTTTCTCTCTGGGTCCCCTTTTTATTGGCACCTCTTTAACCGCTGTAGTTTACCAATTCTCACAGCAATTGTCCTCTCTGCATGATGCCTCCCGTCGAAATTCCCTGAACGAAGGTCATATCACCTATTAATGTTTGATTATTTGACAGAAATGATTTATCTCAGACGGCAGAAAAAGACCCTTTCGAAGGGAGCTTCGGACATGAGAAAATATATTTTTTTCTCTGGCTATTGGGGATATATCTCCTGTCATTGAATTCATGCGCCTGCATCAACACCCGGCAAGCGGAAAACTTTACCGTATTGATCCTCGATTCGTACCGTCTTGAAAATATCGCGCCCTCTAATGAGAAGATCGAGGAAGCCGTCAAAAAGGGAGAGGCTTGGCCCCGGGATCCCATTCTCATCACTATGAATTTGTTAATGATTTCAAATGACGAGGCTCGTTTATTGGTCATGTCAAAGGAAAGCTCTCCGGCCGAAAATCCCGACCGTACAGAAGTCACGGTTATCAGGGATGGCTTACTGGATGATTCCGTGCGTGGTGACTGGCATTATTTTGAACTGAGAAAAATGAACGATCAGGGCTGGCGCTTTACGGAGATCCGGCGGGCATTTCTGTGCAGAAGGGGAATACAGACGGAGAAATTGGGCAAGGAGTTCTGTCCCTGACCTTTCCCTTCGGGCCGGACCTTTCAGCTTGTTACACAAAAGGGTCCGCAGTACAAAGCGAACCCTGGTATCCAGTGGTGCCTGGGGCGGGAGTCGAACCCGCATAGCCGCGAGGACCGAGGGATTTTAAGTCCCTTGCGTCTACCAGTTCCGCCACCCAGGCATCTTTCTAAATCCTTGTGACGTATATTATTTTTGAATATGGGTGTCAAGGTCTTATCGGGCCGTTGCGCACTCGTCCGATACGGGTTGTGGTTTTTTGAGATTGAAAATTTCATGAGGGGAGGATCACTGTGCTTGTAGACGTGGACCGGGTCATAAGGGGTGGAAGGATTCTGACGATGGATGGCCGTGGAGCGGCTATTCAGGACGGGGCCGTTGCTGTTCACGGAACGGATATTGTCGCCGTGGGAGAAACAAAGGAGGTGGAGTCCCGATTCAGGGGCCGGGAGGTGATCGGTGCCGACCAATGCCTTGTCATGCCGGGGTTGATCAACTGTCACACCCACGCCGCCATGACCTGTTTCAGGGGGATTGCCGACGACCTGAGCCTGATGGACTGGCTGAACAACTACATTTTCCCCGCGGAGGCGAAAAACGTGGATAGGGAACTTGCCTATTGGGGAAGCCTGCTCGCCTGCGCTGAAATGATCAAGTCGGGGACCACGACCTTCTGTGACATGTACATCTTCGAGGACGAAACGGCCATGGCGTCCCACAGGGCCGGGATGAGATGCCTCCTCGGCGAAGTTCTTTTTGATTTTCCCTCCCCCAATTTCAAGACACCGAAAGAAGGCCTTGAATACACGGGGAAGCTCATCGAAAAATGGGCTGACGACCCGCTGGTGAAGATCTTCGTCGAGCCCCACGCCCTTTACACCTGCTCACCGGAACTTCTCCGGGAATCGAAATCCCTTGCCGATCGATACGCTGTGCCATATGGCATGCACTTTCTCGAAACCCGGTCGGAGCTCGAAAGCCTGAAAGAGAAATTCGGAAAGAAACCGATCCGCATGCTCGATGAGCTCGGCCTCCTCGATGAGCGTTTCATCGCTTTTCACGGCGTGTGGATGGACGACGAAGATATGACGTCTTTCGCCAAAAAGAACTGCAAGGTCGTTCACAACCCCGAGAGCAACATGAAGCTTGCCTCCGGTGTTGCTCCGGTTCCCGACATGATCTCCGCCGGCGTCATCGTGGGGCTGGGGACGGACGGCTGCGCCAGCAACAACAATCTGGATATGTTTCAGGAGATGGACATGACGGCCAAGCTTCACAAGGTTCACCGCCTGGATCCCACCGTCATGAACGCCGAAACCGTCGTTGACATAGCCACGTGCAAGGGGGCAAAGGTCCTCGGAATGGAGAAGCTCGTCGGCAGTCTTCGGCCCGGCATGAAGGCTGACATCACGATCATTAATTTGAACAAGCCCCACCTCACGCCGATCTATAACGAATACTCCCACATGGTTTATGCCGCGAACGGCGCCGACGTCGAAACGGTTCTGATTAACGGGAAGGTCGTCATGAGGGATCGAAAGCTCCTCACCATCGACGAAGAAGAGGTCATGGCGCGCGTCAGGGATATCGCCCAGCGAATCAGAAAGAGTCTGAACCTCCCGCAAGAATGAACATGGAAACCGACGTTGACATCCTGATACGGGGCGGGACGCTCCTGACCATGTCAGAGGCCATGGAGATCGTCCATGATCCTGTCATCGGTATCCGGGGCGGGAAAATCCTCTTTATTGACCGGCCAGACCATTCAACCGCCCCCATCCGGGCCAAAGAGACACTGGACGCCTCCCATTCGATCATCATGCCCGGCCTGGTGAACACCCACACCCATCTCCCCATGGCCTTCTTCAGGGGTCTTGCCGATGATCTGCCCCTCATGGACTGGCTGAACAACTACATTTTCCCCGCGGAGGCAAAACACGTGAACCGGGAGATGGTCTATACGGGGTCGCTTCTCGCTATCGCGGAGATGATCCTCTCCGGCACGACGACCTTCTGCGACGGCTACTTTTATGAAAGCAGTGTTGCGCAGGCGGCCATCGATGCAGGGATGCGAGCCGTCACCGCCCAGGGTTTCATTGATCCGCCGGTCGGTGACAGCGACACCCTGTCCGAGAACATCCGGCTCGCCGAGCGGTTCATCGATAAATGGAGCGGAAAATCAGCACTTGTAACCCCTGCCCTCTTCTGTCACTCCCCCTACACCTGCTCCCCCGATACCTTGAAGGAAATCAAGAGAGTCTCTCGCGGGGCAAAGGTCCCTTACATCATCCACCTCGCTGAAACACGCGATGAAGTGCGGATCATCCGGGAACGTTACGGGGTTTCCCCCGTGACGCACCTGGAGAAGACAGGCGTCCTCGATGACGCGACGGTCGCCGTGCATTGTGTCTGGATGGAGGGGAAGGAAGTGGAGATACTTGCCACAAGGGGTGTGAAGGTCTCACATAACCCCGAAAGCAACATGAAACTGGCCTCGGGTGTGGCACCGGTACCGGACATGTTGGGGAAAGGGATCACCGTCGGTCTGGGAACGGACGGAAGCGCCAGCAACAATAACCTGGATCTGTTAACGGAAATGGACACGGCGGCCAAGATCCACAAGGTTTTCAGAAGGGATCCCACCGTCATGGATGCCAGAACCGTCCTGAAAATGGCCACCATCGGGGGGGCAAAAGTTCTCAACCTCGCTGACAGGATCGGTTCCGTGGAAGCTGGGAAATGCGCCGATATCATCCTCATCGACACACAAAAACCCCACCTCACCCCTCTTTACAACTGCTATTCCCAGCTCGTCTACGCCGCCAACGGTGCCGATGTATCGACGGTGATCATCAACGGAAAGGTCATCTTGAAAGAGAGACGATTTCCCGGCCTCGACATAGAGGACATCCTGAGTCGCGCGAGAAAAATCGCCGGGCAGATCGGGAAAACGGACCGATGATCACAGAAGGCAGCTCTGACAGGATCGGCCCTTCACCACTCGATCCCTTTCGCTTTCAAAAGATCCTGGATGTCCTTCAAGCCGAGCCTGGCGGCCATCTTCATGTCCTCCAGAGCGCTGACATGATCATTCAAGGCTGTGTACAGGGTCGCCCGGCCGGCATAGGCCGCTACAAAATTCGGCGCGATCTCGATGATCGTTGAATAGTCCTCTACGGCCTTCAGATAATTTTCGACGAATTTATATGCGATCGCACGGTTGTAGTAGGCTTCGATATATTCCGGGAAGACGTTGATGGCCCGGGAGTAGTCCTGTATGGCCCTTTCATAATTCTGCAATTTGAAATAGGCATTCCCCCGGCGGAAGTAAATGGCTCCTTCCTCTCTCAGAGGTTGTATGAACGAGTTCGGCTTGCCCTGATCTTTTTTCTCCCGGCTGTCTTCAAATCCCGCCAAGGGGATGGAGAGGTCCCTCTCTTCAGTACGACCCGCCTCTGTTAACTCCGCTTCACCGGGCGTCTGTTCAGGCGGGACTTCATCCGATTTATCCGTGCCCCGGGTTTTTTTGAACCTGTCGAAAAAGCCCATACACTAATGCATCCGGCCCGCTCAAAAACCTGAAACCTGAACGGGTTGGAAGCCCTCCCTTACTTTTTCTAAATATAATGCAGTGAATCTTTGTTTTCAAGATCGAGTTGCGCAATATTAAGAATACCAATAATCTTCACGTATTTTCCGGTCCCTTTTCGGATCCGCCTGCTTCCGGAGACAAATCCGCTGACAGCCGATTGTTTTTAACCGTTGTTTGTCCGTTGATTTTTAAAGCGATTGTTTGTAAAGTAGCAAAAATTATTTGATGTGCTCTCCTTATCACACGTTCAGCGTTTCAGGATGATCATGATAACCGATTTGATGCTGTTTAATGAATTCTTGTTGCCCCTTGCCTTCATCCTCGGAGGTCTCACCCTGGGGTGGGTTTTCGACAGATACATTCTCCATAAAATCAAAAAGATCGCCACCAGAACGAAATGGGAAGGCTATGATGTGATCATCCGTGCCATACACGGCATGATCATGCTGTGGTTCGCCCTGGCCGGTATCTACGGGGCGCTTCACAGTGTCGACGTCAGGCCGATCATCCTCACAACGGGTCTAAAGATCCTGCGCGTCATCGTGATTCTCTCGGTCACGATCGCCCTTGCGCGAATCGCTGTAGGATTCGTCGATCTTTACAGCAAGAGGGCTGGCGGCGTCTTCGTCACAACAACTCTTTTCTCCAACATCACGAAAATTGTTGTCTTTGTCATCGGTCTTCTGGTCGTCCTGGATGCGCTGGGCATTTCCATCACCCCGATGCTGACGGCCCTCGGCGTCGGCGGCCTCGCCGTGGCACTCGCCCTCCAGGATACCCTGTCCAACCTCTTCGCGGGGATTCACATCATCGCGTCCAGGAAACTTCGTCCCGGTGACTACATCCGGATCGAATCCGGCGATGAGGGCCACGTCACGGACATCACCTGGCGTAACACGACGATCCGGGCCTTCGCGAACAACATGATCGTGGTGCCGAATGCCAAATTAGCATCTTCCGTCGTCACAAACTTTCACATGCCTGAAATCCGGATGGCCGTTCCGGTCACGGTCGGCGTGAGCTACTCCAGCGATCTGGAAAAGGTCGAACGGGTCACCGTCGAGGTCGCAAAAGCTGTCATGAACGAGGTCGAGGGCGGTGTGCCCGGCTATGAACCGTTCCTCCGTTTCCACACCTTCGGGGATTCGAGCATTAACTTTACCGTCTATCTCCAGGCCCAAGAGTACAACGATCTTTATCTCGTCAAGCACGAGTTTGTTAAGCGCCTCCACAAACGTTATAACGAAGAGGGTATCGAGATTCCCTTTCCCATCAGGACGATTGTCATGAAGCAAAAAGAAAAGGAGGAGAAACCATGAAAGGAGTATCCTGGCTCATTATCGCCGTTTTAATGGCGGGACTGGGGATCGGCGGCTTTTACTTTTACCAGGAGACCACCGAACTGAGGTCCGGTATCCTGGACATCAGGCAGAAACTCGACAGGGTCGAGGCCTTCGTGAAAAGCGAGGAGGAGATCCGGAAGGTCACCCAGCTGCCCGCCGACGCGAACCTGCCGAAGGTCATTACGTCCCTCAACAGCACGAATGCGAAACTGTCGGCCGTCGACGATTCTTTCAAAAAAGAGGCTGCGCGGCTGGATGGGGACGTCAAGAAGCAGGCGCAAGCCATCGACAAGCTCAATAAAGATACGGTCGCCATGACACAGAAAAACACCTTCGATACCCTGATGGCCGTCATCCGGGGTCATATTTTGAAGATCAAACTCGAACTGTCAAACAAGAATGTCGGCGTGGTGAAAAGCGAGCTGGATCTCGTCAATGACCTCCTGACAAAAGCCACGGCAATCGCGACGCCTGAACACAAGAAGGCGATCGAGGAAATCCAGGCGGCCCTGCAGAAGGCCAAAACGGAAGCGGACACCAACCTGCCCGCCGCGAGCAGCCGGGTGGACCTCCTGTGGTATGACCTCGTAAAGATTCAAAAATAAATGACCCCAGCAAAAAAAGCCCCGTTCATCCGGGGCTTTTTTAACCCCCCAATCCTTCGGGCGGTTTCTTAAAGCGCGTAAAAGAATCAGGTTCACAACAGCCGGCATGCCTGTACAAAAGTCACTTAACTAGATTCTTGATGTAGAGCGGCCTATCGTTTCTCTCGAGTCTTCGGATATTTTCGGCGACCACCTTCACGATCCCGTGGATCGATAGGTCCGTCGAGCCCGCTATGTGCGGCGTGGCCAAAACATTGTACCGGAAGACCGGGTCGTCCGGGTCGGGTGGCTCCTCCCAGAAGACATCGAGTCCCGCGCCGGCAACCTGCCCCGAGGCCAGGGCTTCTTCCAGCGCAGCGCGATCGATGATCCCCCCCCTTGACAAGTTGATGATGAAGCCATCCCGCTTCATGCACCTGAATGTCTCGCGGTTCATGAGAAACCGGCTCTCCTCCGTCAGGGGAAGACACAGGACAACATAATCCGACAGTGAAAGGAGCTTTTCCAGATCACCGGGACCACCCACCCATTCCAGCCCCAGCTCCCTACCGGCCCCGTCTGGGTCATGCCTCTTTATACCGATCAGTCGGGCATCAAAGGCCTTGAGCCTTCGGATAAGGGCCCTCCCAATCCCGCCGAGACCCACCAGCCCCACGGTCTGACCCTTGAGGGTCCTGCCCCGGGGCTCGCCCATCCTGCGCTCCCTGAGGTTCCGGTCCATCGCACGGACATCCCTCGCAAGCCCGATCATCAGGTAGATCCCGAGTTCCGCTACGGACTCGGCGTTACCGGACGTATCCGTCGGGACATTGGCGACCCATATGCCCTTCAGGCTTGCCGCCTCGATATCCACACCCTCCAGGCCCGCGCCGCATTGCTGTATAAGACGCAGGCGGTCACTCTCAGCGAGCAAATCCCCTGTCACCCGGCACATGGTTGGGATCAGGACATCGTATCCCTTCAGGGTGTCCACCCCGAACCGGCCACTAACTTCAAAGTGATGCTCAGGCATTTCCTTTCGGATCAGACCGTAAAATCCGCCCCAAGCATTCTCAGCCGCTGCAAATAGGATCTTCATGATTTTCCCCCTTTTCTTCCTGGCCTTTCAGCGTGATCCCCATCGATCCCTGAAAACGATTTCCCCCAGGGATTTTCTCTTCCTCACCACCGAAACCTCCCCCCCCGGATACCCCACGGTCAGGAGTGCCGGCACCCTGACGCTTCCGGGGATCCCGAGGATCTCTTTAATTTTCTCTTCCCTGAACCACCCGATCCAGCAGGTCCCCAGGCCGAGCTCCGTAGCCTTGAGGACCATGTGTTCCATGGCAATGCCCAGATCGATCTGGTAGTACTCGATGCCCGTCACGGCACTTCCGACTTTGTTGGCCACGATGTCGAGCTTCGAGCAACCGACGATGACAACGGGAGCCTCCTTCATCCATTTATTCCTGATCACGGGGCACATGGCCTCGTCACAGATCCTCGAGATGAGGTTCCGATCCCGGACCACAACAAATCGCCAGGTCTGACTGTTGCAGGCGGAAGGGGCGAGCCTCGCTGCCTCGCATACGGCTGTTAGGTCCCCCTCGGATACGGGTCTTGAATCGTAGGCACGGCATGAATATCTCAGATTGAATATTTCATCCAGTGTCGGCATTTTTTATCTTCCCTTTTCAGAATGGATCATATATGGTTTCATCGGTCTGAGTGGATATGGGTGCCCTTTAAAAGTCCTTTCCATCTCCATATCTTAAATTCAAAATCCATGTCAAGTTAAGCCCTCGCACACCCACAGGCGTTCGTTCAAGCGGTTTACTTAAAGCATTCACGTCCTTTTTAACCGACGTCCCGAATTATTTTCCTCATTTCCACCGGTCATTTCGGGCCAAACCGCAGGCTAAAAGGCCATGCGTATCGTCCGTTGTCCTTTATTTCATCCATCCAAAATGAGCGGCTGACCATGGCTCAATAAAAAGGAGGGGAATATGGATTTTAATCTCAGCGAACAGCATCTCATGCTTCAGAGCTCGATCCGGAACTTCGCGGCCAAGGAGGTCTGGCCCATTGCCGAAGAGATCGATGCCGAGGACAAGTGGCCCGAAGGGATGTGGCAGAAACTGGGAAATCTGGGCATCATGGGCATTACCGTTGATGATGAGTACGGCGGTGCCGGCGCTGATCTTCTGTCCGCCGTCCTGGTTCTCGAGGAACTCTCAAAGGCCAGTCCCGCGGTTGCGCTTTCCTGGGGAGCCCATGCCAATCTCTGCGCCAACAACCTGAACCACAACGCCAGTCACGAGCAGAAAAAGAAATATCTCCCGCCCCTCTGTGAGGGCCGGCACATCGGGGCACTCGGCCTGACGGAACCCAACGCCGGTTCCGACGCCGTCAATGTTCAGACCGTGGCCGTCCGAAAGGGCGACCACTATTTGGTGAACGGCACGAAGATGTTCATCACCAACGGCCCCGTGGCCGACACCATCATCCTGTACACAAAAACGGCCAAGGAAAAAGGTGCCAAGGGCATCACGGCATTCATACTGGACACGAAGTTCCCCGGTTTTTCGGTCTCGAAAAAATTGCGAAAGTACGGTCACCGCGGTTCGCCCACCGCCGAACTGGTCCTCGAGGATTGCAGAATACCCGCCGAAAACGTGATGGTCGGAGAAAACAGGGGCATCGAGGTCATGATGTCAGGGCTCGACGTGGAGCGGGCCTTCTACGCGGGAGAAGCCCTGGGCATTGCCGAGGCCTGCTTCGAGCTCTCCGTCAAATACGCCCGCGAGCGCGTGCAGTTCGGGAGACCCATCGGCGCCTTCCAGCTCATCCAGGCGAAGATCGCGGACATGTACACTTTCATCGAAGCCGGACGGACGCTTTGTTACCGCGCCGCCGTGTTCGCCGACAAGGCGAAAGGGGGCGGAAAGGGAACGGAGGTGCACAAGCTTTCCTCGGCGTCGATCCTCTTCAATGCCGAGATGGCAGCCCGGATAGCCGACCAGGCCGTGCAGATTCACGGCGGCTACGGCTACATGCTCGAATACCCTGTCCAGCGCTTTTTGAGAGACGCCAAGTTGCTCGAAATCGGTGCCGGCACCTCTGAGATCCGACGGCTGATCATTGCCCGGGAGATCCTGAGCATGTGAGCCCATAACAATGTAGCCCGTGGACTTTAAAAAAGGTGAGGTTTTTGTCTCCTCTGTAATCAAAGTTCTGTGTGGAAAGAGGCCCCAGGTTTCATATTTAATGATACAGCGTCTCGAGGTTTGATAACAAAGCTTGGAGGTGAAAACTATGCGGAAAGTTGCCATTACACATGTGGCACAGTGTGCAGGGGTGGAGTCCAAAGAGAGTTTGATGGACTTCACGTATCGGGTAAACAAAGAGATATTGGACAAGGCTGGATTCAAAAGGGAGGACGTAGGCTGCATCATCGCCGGTGCCGCGGACATCTTTCACAGCGGCCTGGCCTGCGCAAACGCCTACGACTGGGATGGCATCGGTGCGTTCATGAAAGAAGGTTCCAGGGCAGAGGAGTCCATGTTCTCCTTCATCTATGGATGCATGCGCATCCTGTCCGGTCATTATGACACCGTCCTCGTGACAGCTCTCGTCAAGGGTTCCGAAAACCCCGATAACGACAGCGTCACGAGTTTTTACGCGGACCCCTTCTACCTTCGGCCCGTCGGTTTGAATGAATCCGTGGCGGCAGCCCTCCAGATGCGTCAGTATCTGGAGCGATACAAAATAACCGAGGAGCAGTGCGCAAAGGTCGTCGTCAAAAACCTGGGAAACGCCCTGTTCAATCCCTATGCCCATATCAAGAAAAGACTCACCATTGAAGACGTCCTGAAGTCGGAACGGGTCTACGATCCCCTGAAGGCGTATGAATGCGCCCCGAAGTCCGACGGCGTCGTTTCAGTCTTGCTGGCATCGGAGGGCAAGGCGAAAAAAATGACCAGCAAACCGGTCTGGCTGAAGGGATACGGCTGCTCCATGGATTACTACAATCCGGGGGACCGTAACCTTCTGAATGGTCAGCTCCCGCTTGCCGCATCAAGGGCCTACAAGATGGCCGGCATAAGAGATCCGAAGAAGAAAATCGATGTCGCTGAAATCTGCGAGCCCTATGCCTTCCAGGAGCTTCTCTGGTACGAAAAGCTCGGTTTCTGCGGGGACGGCGAAGGAGGGAAACTCATCGATCGGGGCAAGACGCAGATGAACGGCGAACTACCCGTGAATCCTTCGGGGGGCGTGCTTGCCCTGAATCCCTACCCCGCCAGAGGCCTTTACCGGATCGCCGAAGCGGCATTGCAGATCAAGGGGCAGGCGGGCGAACACCAGGTCGACAAGAAGGTTAAAACAGCGCTGGCCCACAGCACTCATGGTTTCGCCGGCCAGTGCCATTCCGTCGTCATTTTATCGGCTTAGGAGGTGGAGAACATGGCAAGAACGGTCGCAATCATAGGAACGGGTCAGACCCGGCACGGGCGGAGGCAGGATATGTGCTACCCCGATCTCGTCAGGGAAGCGGTCACAGCCGCCCTCGAAGATGCGGGCATCACCATGAACGATATCGATGGTGTGGTCACAGGAACGATGCCGTCCATGATGGAGGGTATATCGTCGACGCACTTCTACTTTGCCGAAGCGGTCGGTTCCGTCGGGAAACCCGTCCTGAAAGTGGAGACCTGCGGGACCACGGGGCAATCGATCGGTCATTGTGGAATCTACTGGGTAGCCTCCGGGATGGCGGATATCGTCCTCGTTGTCGGTTCTGAGAAGATGTCCGAAGGCGATGGTCAGGCCACGATGACGAAGGTTTTCGATCCTTTCTTTCAGCAGACCTTCGCCGCCGGTGCACCCGGCGTTTTCACCATGCAGAGCGTGGAGTGGATGTATCGATTCGGTATCCCCGAGGAGAAGGCCCGGGAAGCCGCCGCCATCGTTTCCGTGAGCAACCATGACAATGCCCTGGACAATCCCCATGCGCACATACGGATAAAAGTAACCGCCGAGGATGTAAAGAACGCGAAGGTCATCACCTACCCCGTCCGGCTGCTGGATGTCTGCCCGGCATCAGACGGTGCCTGCGCCGTTATTGTGGCCTCCGGTGAAAAAGCCAAAAAGATCTGCAAAAAACCCGCCTGGATCAAGGGGATGGGTTTCCGGGGAGAAGAATACTTCTACGGGGAGAGCAACAAGGCCATCTGGATGAGCGCTACCGAGGCCGCCAAAGAGGCCTACCGTCAGGCGGGTATTAAAAACCCGTTGGAAGAACTCGACGTTGCCGAGATCTACAACCCCTTCACCTACCAGGAGATGATCTTCTACGAGTGCTTCGGCTTCTG
>CAZJPV010000013.1:0-53099 GCA_964547985.1 uncultured Syntrophaceae bacterium | reverse complement strand
ACTTCGGGATCTATCTCTGCACAAGATCTCTTCGTATTTTGCGCATCTTCTTTCCGTAGTTGCCTGTCTCTCCATTTCTACAGACACCCATTAGCTCATGACCGGTTTCCCTGGGCGGGCAAATTGCCCCAAAGGCTCAAGGAGGTATCGCCATGGGTTACACAAAAACTTGTGTCGTATGCGGACGGGCCACATGGATGCTCAACGACGAGGACAAGTGCGAGTGGTGCGCCAAGAAGGACGAAAAGAGCACACCGTCGCAAAAATCGACTTCATCGACTGGTACTACACAGGATCAGCGCCGGTAAACTGATTTTTCCGCCTTTCGCTTGATGTAGTCTATTCTAATAGCAGGCCTTCTCGAAGGTTGAAATAGATCACTGTTTCTTGGAGTTTCCTAATTATCCAAGCGAAAAAAAGACTCGGCTTCTTGACGAGTCATTGATTCAATCCCTTGTTGTGACCATCGGAAAGGAGGGTCAGGTTATGCCGACTTACATTGTCTTGATGAAACTGACGGAAGAAGGGATTAAGACACTAAAGGACGGGCCAGCGCGGGTTAAGGAAAGCGCAAAATTAATGGAAGAAATGGGAAGTAAAATGACGGGTTTTTACCTCACCATGGGGGAATACGACTTCATCGCTGTCAGCGAGGTCCCCAATGACGAAGTTGCAGGTGCTATTGTGCTGGGATTGAATGCCTCTAAATTCGTCAGAACGACTACGCTCAAGGCATTTACAATGGAAGAGTATGAAAAGATGTCAAGAATCTACATTGACCATGTCAGCAAAATGCTGTGAGAGAATTTCCCAGAGTTTCCATTACGATGATGCCGGGACAAAATACGTGATCACTTCCTGAGCATCTCAATCGTTGGTGCGGTTGCTGCTGAAAACCGTTAAAGCAGGGTCAGCTATGGCCCTGCTCTTCTTTATTCATTTCCTGGGGGATCTGCAGTCGTCCTCATCCAACGGGTTCGAAGTGCGGACCAAACCCACAAAGCCCGTGATATTTTTTCCCCAGAGGGCTGTAAGAAAGATACGGGAAACTGTAACCGAACTGTAACCGTCATCATCAAAAACAACCTAAGGAAGCCCGACAAAACCCAAAACGGCTTTTCTAAGTGCTTGATATTTAAGTTCTTAAAAATGATGAGAAATCGCCCGAGTTAAGTTTCCGTGTACGAATCCAAAGGCCCGAGGTTCGAGCCCTCGAGGGCGCGCCAGAAAAATCAGGGGGTGTGGCCGTAAGCCACAGCCCCTTTTTCAGCTATCAGAGCTAGCCAAACATGCTCGGTACCCGCCAAGCCTCAATCAATCGGATTGTAAAACCAACGGCAGAAATGCTAAAAATATAGATTTGACCCTTTCAATACCAGGATAAAGATTTGACCCTCTCTCCACACTAATGACGTGGACAAAATGGAACTGGTGGTGTTTTGCGGCATCGATTTTAAGGTGAGTGTAACCCCGGGAGCTATTCGCCAGCTAAAGCCGGAGACCGGGAGCATTGTCTAACTGCTTATTAAAGCCCGGGCCATACAGCTGCTTGAGTGATTTTTGTTTGCCACGAATTCCACGAAAAATATGGCTTGGCGGTCCCGTTTGCATGAACTTTGACGCGCTGGATCTCGCCCAGATGGTAATGTCCGAAAACTGCCAGCACGGATTCCTGTCTGGTGTATATATATCCCATGACTATCGATCAGGATACCTGCTATCAAGCTCTTCGCAGCCGTGATCCGCGTTTTGACGGGCGCTTTTTTACGGGCGTCAAAACAACCGGCATTTACTGCCGACCCATCTGTCCGGCGCGCACGCCCAAGCGGAATAACGTTCAATTTTTTGCCTGCGCTGCGGCTGCTGAACAAGCCGGCTTCCGTCCCTGTCGCCGTTGCCGTCCCGAGACAGCGCCGGGAACGCCGGCTTGGGAAGGAAGCTCGGCCATCGTGTCACGCGCACTGAGGTTGATTTCACAGGGCGTTTGCGATGACGTAAGCATCGAGGATCTGGCCGCACGCGTGGGTATCGGCGGCCGTCAACTGCGGCGGTTGTTTATACAACATCTTGGAGTCGCTCCTCAATCGATATTACGCACTCAGAGGCTGCATTTTGCCCGTCAGCTGATCGATGGAACCGATCTGCCGATGACCAGCATTGCCTATGAGGCAGGTTTCAAAAGCATCCGCCGATTCAATCAGGCAATTCTCAGTTCTTTCCATGCATCGCCGACAGAGCTTCGGCGCATGACACAAGACCAGGAACGAACCGGCGGGGATTTGACCATTCGGTTGGCATATCGACCTCCTCTTGACTGGCAATCGGTTCTCGGATTTCTGCGTGCGCGTGCAATTCCGGGCGTCGAATCGGTGGAAAGCGAAACTTATCAGCGTAGCATTGAAGTGGATGGAAAATCGGGCATCATCGAAGTAATGCCTGCATCGGAAGGACCGTATCTCATCCTCCGCATACAGTTGCCGACAATGACACGGCTGGCGCAAATCGTTGATCGCGTTCGGCGGATATTCGATCTCGACGCGGATCCGATCCGCATTGCAGATGACCTTGGAATGGACCCTATGCTACGATCGGCAGCCCGCGTATTGCCCGGCCTCCGTTTGCCTGGCGCATGGGATCCTTTCGAGTTAATGATTCGCGCCGTGCTGGGACAACAGATTTCCGTGAAAGCAGCTTCGACAATCGCCGGCCGGATCGTTCAAAAATTCGGGACACCGGTTGACGGCAAATCTGCTTCGTGGATCACCCATGTATTCCCCAAGGCCGAAGTTCTATGCGACGCTGATCTGCACGAGGTCGGCCTGACCGGCGCGCGTGCCCGGACGATCCGCACCATCGCAATGGCAACGCGAAACGGCACATTGCCGCGGGATGGTTCCCTGGGGCTTGATTCTGTTGTGGAATCCCTGACAGAGATCCCGGGAATCGGAGAATGGACAGCCGAGTATATTGCCATGCGCGCATTCGGTGAACCCGATGCATTTCCTGAGGGCGATCTTGGCCTCAGGCACGCCGTGTCAAACGGCGACTCCCTGATATCGAGCGCAGATCTCAGACGAATGGCTGAACGCTGGCGCCCCTGGCGCGCGTACGCCGCAATGTATTTGTGGAGCTACACGGCCAAAAAAGAAAGACAATGAACGATAAGAAGCAAAAGGGTGCTGCAATGAGCTATCACACATTCATATCAAGCCCGCTTGGATCCATTCTTCTGACCGCCGATGACAGTGGGTTGACTGGAATCAACTTCCAGTATGCAAAGGGCGCGAAGAAACCGCCGGCCGGATCGGTTGAAGCAACAGAGCGATTCGAAGAAGCGGAGCGCCAGATCGGCGCCTATTTCCGTGGCGAGTTGAAGGAATTCCATCTCGCGCTCTCTTTCAGAGGCACGTCGTTTCAGTGCAGCGTCTGGAAAGCGCTTTGCGCCATTCCATACGGGACAACCATTTCGTATCAGGAACTGGCAAAACGTATCGGAAGACCGACGGCATGTCGTGCTGTCGGCGCCGCCAACGGACGAAATCCTCTGCCGATCGTTGTCCCATGCCATCGCGTCATCGGCAGCAACGGCCAGTTGACCGGCTATAACGGCGGCACGCACCTGAAAGAATATCTCCTCAAGCTGGAAAATAATTGAGGGGCAGGTCTATTTTCTTGACATGATGCCCGAGATGACCCTCCCCAAAGATCCGGGGTTCAATCCCCCGAGGGCGCGCCAATAAAATCATTATGATATGAAATGTCTGCAATTTGTGTCATCTTTCACCAGTAATTGAGTTGGCCAGGACGGATAATCCCGCAGGTAAGCGAAATTAGGAAATCGGTCTTTTTTATTATAGGAGGCATGAAAATGATATATGGGTATTTCCTGGGGGTCTGCCTATTCCTGACTTTGGTAATGATGGCCGGCTGCAGCTACACCGGGCACTACCCGGCAAATGTGTCTCCGGGGAAGTATGCAATGGGAGGAGATATGCCGCAGGAAAAAATATTTGATACAGGCAAAGTGAAAATAAATTATCTTGATTCCGGCTCTCCATCGGCTGAACCGCTGGTCATGCTCCACGGGGGAGCCTGGCGCTGGCAGGAGTATCTTACGCTCATTCCGAGCCTTTCTCAAAGGTGGCATGTCTATGCCATGGACCTGAGAGGTAACGGCCGATCGGGATGGGTCGCCGGGCACTACCGCCTGGCGGATTTCTCCGGGGACACCGTGTCATTTCTAAGACAGTTGAATGCGCCGGCTGTCCTTGTGGGCCATTCCCTCGGCGGAGCGATTGCGCTTATGGCAGCCGCACAGTGTCCGGAAAAAGTGAAGGCCCTCATCATTGAGGATTCTCCTTTGGACATAAACATCTACAGGAAATTCGTCGACTCGAGCCGGGATATGTTCGGTCTCTGGCTGGATCTGAAGAAATCGGCATCATCAGAACAAGAATTATCCCTTGTACTGGCTGACAGGTACAAGGATTACCCGGGTGTGACCAGTCAGTGGATCCTGTTCTTTGCGGGATGCCTGTGGGCGCTTGACCCGACGTATTTCGACGCGCTGCTTTATGACTTTGACGGTTTTTCCAGGGGATATGGTGCTGAAGAGATCATGGTGAAGATCAAGTGCCCCGTCTTGTTCATTCGGGGCGAGGCAAAACTTGGGGCCGTCATGTCGGATGACGAAATTTCCTGGCTGAAGCGGAATTTCAGCAATGTGAACTATGTCCAGATCGATGGTGTCGGCCATCTCCTGCATCTGGAAGATCGAGGTCAGACGCCGGTACTGAATGAGATGATGACATTCCTCAAGCGCATCCCGAAATAACAGGGCCATTTGGCGAAAGACGAAACATTTGAACGTCCGAGGTTCGAGCCCTCGAGGGCGCGCCAGAAAAATCAGGGGGTTGTGGCTCTCAGGGTCACGACCCTTTTTCATTTATGAGCCTTTTTCCCACTCGAGTTGACCTCGTCACCTGACTGGCAAATATCTTGCTTTAAAATCTGTAAAAACCTTTGTGTGCACTGCAGGGGGACGAGTCATGTGGTTCGAAATATTGATGCCAACAATGGGGATTCCTTGGCAGTTCTCCGGTTTTTGGGCACTGGATGCGGGGCAACTAACGTGGTACAAAATATTGACACCCATCATTGGATTTTCTGTCGCACTGTTTTTCTTCCTGGCCATTCAATTTGCCCTTCACGTTGCATTCAAATTCTTCAAAAGGATGAAGGGCGAAATGAACTGGGAAAACCTCGATGGGGTGAGGCGTTAGACTAAATTTACCGTCCCCTTGTGAATCGCATAACGCCATGCCGTGAAGGCGGCTGTTAAAGGCAGGGTCAGAAATGGCCCTGTTTTTTTATTGCCCGCTTTCGGTCAGGCTCCCTGCACCCAAAAACCAGGGGGTCGCAGTATTCGGCCGCAATCCCTTGCTCATCGGGGATGATCATGGTATCAAGCTCTGACGAAGTTGTGAGTCAGAGTTTCGGTTTTTCTTTTCGAGCAGGGTATGACGGCAATTTCACGTCGTGCATAGCCCGGCAGGTGATGTTTTAAAATCGTCGGTGTTTACCATGTACAGGGAATATTTCGGTTTTGCCGAAGAGCCATTCAGTATAAACCCCGATCCCCGGTTCCTCTACATGACGCGCACCCACGCGGGCGCCATGTTCTCCATGATGAGCGGGATCAGGGACAGGAAGGGGATCACCGTCGTCACGGGCGATGTCGGTACCGGGAAAACGACCCTCATCCATGCCCTTCTGAAAGACCTGAGCGACAAGATCAAGACAGCCTTCGTATTCCACACGACCGTCGATTTCGAGGACCTCCTGCGCAACATCCTGCAGGAACTCGGGGAGGAGATCGGCCGGGTCGACCTGACCGCGCTCACCATCCAGTTTCAGCTCTACATGAGGAGGCGCATGGCCCGGAACGAGACGGTCGCGATCGTCATCGATGAAGCGCAGAATCTGAGGGTCGACGTCATCGAGAACCTCTTCCGGCTCTTCATCCGGGAAGCCCCGTCCGCCAGGCTGATCCAGATTCTCCTGATCGGCCAGCTGGACCTCGAGACCAGACTCGACGCCATCGAACTGCAGACCTTCAAGGGCAACGTCACCACCCGCTACCGCATCGATCCGCTCAACGAGAAAGAATGCCGGGAGTACATTGAGCACCGCCTGAAGGTGGCCGGCAGAAGCGGCGCGGGCCTCTTCGAACCCGAGGCCGTCCGGATGATCTGGAAATTTTCGCAGGGGATCCCCCGGGTCATCAACCTTCTGTGCGACCGCGCCCTGATGAACGGATACACGGCCTCCCGGAAGATTATTGACAAAAAAATTGCGCAGGAAACCCTGCAGGACATGAGTTACCTGGGGCCGAAAGCCGGCGCGTTCTACCGCAGGCCCGCCTTTGTCTATGCCCTCTCGGGGATTGTGCTTGCCGGCGCCCTGGGGATCGCGACGCTCACGTTTTTGAAGAAGGACGAGGGGGCCGCCCCGCCTGCCCCGACAGCCCTTGCCGAGAAGGCCGTCCCGGTTAAGCAGAAGATGCAGACGAAGGAGCAGACGCCGGCCGTCGGACCGGGGGCGGTCGTCACCGTGAAGAAGGGCTGGACCCTTTCGTACCTGGCACAGCAGTACTACGGCCTCTCAAACCCGACAATCCTGGACATCCTGCTCGAGCACAACCCGCAGATCAAGGACGTGAACCAGATCTTCGCCGACGAGCAGATGAAAGTCCCCGCGCTCACGGAAGAGATGTTTATCGGCCCTGACGCCGACGGCAGATACCACATCTACCTGGGCACTTTCGGCGATCAGCGCTCCCTTCAGGCCCTGAAAAAAAATCCCCTGCTCCGGGGGAAGATGTTCAGTACAACGCGGCGGATCGCCGCAAGTGACGTTCTCTGGTACCGTCTCAACGTCTCGGGGTTCCCGTCGAGAGAGGAGGCCTCGCAGGCATTCAGGAGCCTGAAAAAGCAGGGCGTTCTCCCCGCCTTTGCCGCCTCGGCCGGATGAGACGCCCTGTGACCGATCCTTCCTCCCGCCGGTTCATTGCATGACTTTCTAGGGGCTGGGGCTCGCCGTCTGGTTGAACATCATGCTGAGTATAGCCACTCCCTGGATCAGCTGTTTTTTCCTTTCAAAGCCCGCTTTCTCAAAGACATGGAGCATGGCCTCGTTGCCGGCCAGGACCGAGGCTGTGAACCCGAGCACGCCCTGGCGCGGGGCCAGTTCGGTGAGATACTCGAGGAGCACCTGCGCGATCCCCTGGTTCTGGTAATCGTCTCGAACGGCAAACGCAACTACGGCTGTCTGCTGCTTCGGGTTTATGTTGTAGCGTCCCACTGCCACGAATTCCTCTTTCCCCGGTATTGCGTCTTTGGCGACGACGGCCGCAATCGCCATCGCCCGCTCGTAGTCGACCATGGCCAGGTCCGGGAGCTGCCCGTAGGGCACCTCCCGGCGCTTCGTAAAAAACCGGGTGTAAAGGCTTTCGTCGGACAGGGAGTCCATGAGATCCCTCATGAGCGGCTCGTCGGAGACCTTGATCGGCCTCAGGAACAGCTCCAGGCCGGTTTTCGTCTTGCGGCAGGTTTCCAGCCCCTCGGGGTAGCGCCCCCTGTCCTGTTCTTCAGGGAAATTCATGTGCCTTCCCGCCTTCTGAAGCTGTTTAATATTTCGTGCAAATAACTACCACATGTTGTTTCTTTGTCAAAAGTGAATTACCCGGCAGCCGGACAGAAGCCATCCAGCGACTGCTTTCATGGCTGACAGGGGCGTGAAATACTCAAAAATCACCTTGACCTGGATCCGTATCATCTGCTCTTTATACCGCATCGCCCCTCCCGTCTTATTGGTCATCACACGTAATATCAGGAGGCCTGTTCCGAAACAACCATCGAAAGGGAGAGAAAAATGAAACGCACGACGGCCCAGAGGTTTCCGTTTGTTTCAGTCACGCTCTTACTGGCGTTTTCCCTGTGGGGGTGCGCGACGACGAACGGCATCACGCAGGTCGCCACCATCGACGCCCTGCTGGCCGGTGTCTACGACGGGCACATGTCCCTCGAGGTGTTGCGCGGTTATGGCGACTTCGGGATCGGGACCTTCGAGGCGCTCGACGGTGAGATGATCCTCCTGGACGGGACATTTTACAAGGTCCGGGCCGACGGCAAAGTATACCGGCCGGCTCTTTCCGAGTCGACGCCTTTCGCCTGCGTAACGACCTTTGTCTCCGATATCAGGGAAACGGTCAAAGGCCCGACGGACATGACAGCGCTGGAAGCAAGGATCAACGCTTTAGTCCTGCAGCCGAATCATTTCTGCGCGTTTATCGCCCGCGGGGACTTTAACCGCGTCCGGGCACGCAGCGTTCCATCGCAGAAAAAACCTTACCCACCGCTCGCGGAGGTAACTAAAAACCAGCCTGTGTTCACCTTCTCGAATATCCGCGGCACAGTCATCGGATTTCGATCTCCCGATTTCGTCAAAGGTGTGAACGTTCCGGGTTACCATATGCACTTCCTCGCCGATGACCTATCAGGAGGCGGGCACCTGCTTGACTTCGAAATGACGGGAGGGATCCTGGAGGCCGATACCGTGCACGATTGGCTGAACATTTATCTGCCGGGAAGCGAGTCTTTCGGCTCCGTCGATTTAATGAAGGACCGTTCCTCCGAACTCAAGGCAGTGGAAAAGTGAACGCAACCGGACACATAATATAAGCAGTAAACGGGCAAAGGTAAATAAACACCGTTGCGCCGGCAAACTAAAGGGGTTGTGGCTTATGACCGCAATCCCCTTTTTCTTTTTTGCTCAGCGAAGGACACTTTCAGTGCCTGATGCAGTTCTTGCCGAAATGCTGACCCTTTGACATGTAATCGAGGGCCGGGAGCAAATCCTCGACAGCAAAGACCCGCTCAATGACAGGGCATAGAAGACACTTTTTTCAAGAGCCGCCTCCCCCTTCTTATCTGTTTTGCCGGCGTAAAACCTCCTTGACATAAAGAGACGGTTTTACTATCGTCCAATTTCGAGTCCACGCGGGGCGTCACCCGTAGCACAACCTTCAAAAAACATACAGATTTCGAACAAGTAGCGTACCCTGCCTGTGAAAATTATTGTCATTACGGCACAGGTGCAATTCAAACCATATCATAAGGAGGAGGTTACCCATGGTTCACTGCAAATCCCTTTTTAAACTCTTGCTCGTGGCAGCCGTAGCGGCCGGCCTGATGCTCGGCTTCTCACCGGGCACGACCCTGGCGCAGGAAAAGGTCATCAAGATCGGCACGATCTTCCCCCTGACCGGGCCCGTGGCAACCGCCGGCCAGCGCTGCAAGGCCGCCGTGGAAACAGCGGCCGAGATCATCAACAACAAGTACCCCAACATCAAGGTGCCCCTGGCCGCCCAGGAAGGCCTCCTCGGCGGCTACAAGATCGTGCTTGTGCACACCGACAGCCAGGGGAAGCCCGATGTGGGCAAGGCCGAGGCCGAGCGCCTGATCAATCAGGAAGGCGTCTGGGGCCTCATCGGCTCCTATAACAGCTCCGTGAGCATGCCGGCAAGCATGGTGGCGGAGCGCGCCAAGAAAATCTTCATGTGCGGCGCATCCAGCTCTGCGGCACTGACCCAGCGTGACCTGAAATTCTTCTTCCGCACGGCCTCCACCGACGAGGTCGAGTCCCACGAGTTCGTCGAGGTCCTGAAGTGGCTCAACAAGACCCAGAAGAAGGCCAACGTGAAGACACTCGGCATCATCTACGAAAACTCCGTGTTCGGCAAGCACGCGGCCGAAGAGGCCAAGAAGGCGGCGGCCAAAGGCGGCTTCAAGGTTGTGGCCGATGTGCCCTTCAACCCCGGCGCCACCAACCTCGACAGCGAGGTGCAGACCCTCAAATCCAAGAATCCCGACGCGCTCTTCGGGGCCGTGCTGGGGGCGGACTACTCCCTGATGGTCAAGACGATGAAGAAGATGAACTGGATCCCCAAGGCGTCCCTCAACTACTGCAGCGGTTACCAGGATCCGGTCATCGCCAAGCAGCTGGGCGACGACGCCAACTACTTCATGGGCTCGACGGGTTACTCACCCCAGTTCGCCGACATTATGCCCGCCGTGGCCGAGGTGGAAAAGATTTTCAAGACGAAGACCGGCGGCGTGCCCTACGACAGCGACAGCATCCAGGAAACCATAGCCCTCTTCGTTCTGGCGCAGGCCATCGAGAAGTCCAAGAGCCTCGATCCCGAGGTGGTGGCCAAGACCCTGTACGCCAACACGTGGCCCTCGCCGCTCTCCCTGAGTGGCAAAGTGGCCTTCGCCCCGGGCGGCCAGAACAAGCTGGCCTTGAGCATCGTCACCCAGCTTCAGGGCGGCGAATACAAGCGGATCTTCCCCAAGGAGAAGGCGAACACGAAGGTTATCTTCCCCATGAAACCGTGGGATAAACGGTAGATTCCCGTAACATTGCTTTGAACCAAAACGGTGCCGGGGGTCTTCGGGCCTCCGGCACCTTTATGAAACCCGCCTTTCAAGTTTCGATATGGACACTCTGCTCCAAGTGCTGCTCGACGGCATGCTGAACGGCATGCTCTACGCCCTGGTGGCCCTCGGGCTCTGCCTGATCTGGGGCGTCATGGACGTCATCAACTTCGCCCACGGCGAGTATGTGATGGTCGCCATGTACGTGAGCTACTGGCTGGGGTTCCTGGCGAACGTTGATCCCGTGATCTCCATCTTCGCGGGCGGCGCCTTCATCTTCATCCTGGGGGCGCTGACCTACAAGCTCATCATCCACTACACCGTCGGCAAGCCGCCGCTCTCGGCCCTGCTGGCCACCTTCGGGCTGGCCATGGTCCTCAAGAACCTGTGCCTCAACCGCTTCAGCCCCAATTTCCGCATCCTCTCCGACACCTGGCTGGGCGACAGGACGTTCCAGCTGGGGAACCTGATCGTCCCCCTGCCCCAGCTGTTCACGGCTGCCCTGGCGCTCGCCGTGGTGGGTCTCGTCTTTTTCATGATCCGCAGCACGCGATTCGGCTGGGCCGTCCAGGCCACCGCCATGGACCGCGAGGCGGCGGAGCTGATGGGCATCAACACGGAGCGGATCTACATCCTGGTCTTCGGCATCGGCGGGGCCACCGTCGGCATGGCGGGGGGCATCATGCCCACCTACCTCGCCGTGCACCCGGAGGTGGGCACCATGTTCTGCCTCATCGCCTTCATCTGCGTGGCCATGGGCGGCTTCGGCAGCATCCCCGGGACGCTGATGGCGGCGATCCTCGTCGGGGTTGTGGAGGCCCTGAGCGGCTATTACATCGCCCCCGTTTTCAAGTACGTGGCCGTCTTCGGCCTTTACCTCGCCGTCGTGTTCCTGCGTCCCAGGGGCATTTTCGGCTGGTGACCCTCATGAATATCCTGAAACGAAAAGACCTCTTCTGGCTGGCCCTCGTGGCGGCGGCGGCCCTGATGCCGGCCGTATCCGCGGTGGCGTCCAACTCCTTTATCATGCACGTACTCATCCTGATCCTGCTTTACGCCTGCATGTCCCAGGCCTGGAACATCATCGGCGGGTACGGCGGCCAGGTCTCTTTCGGCCACTCGGTCTTCTTCGGCATCGGCGCCTACGGAGCGGGCATGGCCGTGGTCACCTACGGCATGAGCCCCTGGCCCGGGATACTGATCGGCATGCTGGCGGCCGCCGTCGTGGCCGTCGTCATCAGCTACCCCTGCTTCAAGATGCTGAGCGGGCACTACTTCGCCATTGCGACGTTCGCCATCGTGGAGATCTTCAACAGGGTCTTCCTGGTCTGGTACTGGGTGGGCGGCGCGCTGGGGCTGGACTACCCGGTAATCGAGGAGGGCCTGAAGAACATGATGTGGTACGACACCAAGACCGGCTATTACTACTGCGCGCTGGCGCTCTTTGCGCTCGTCTTCGGCATCGTGCGGTTACTCGAGGGCCACCGCTTCGGCTACTACCTGCGGGCCGTTCGGGAGGGCCAGGAGACCGCCGAGTCGCTCGGGGTCAACAGCACGGCCGTGAAGCTCGCGGCCATGGCCCTGTCGGCGGCGCTCGCCGCCCTGTGCGGCGCCTTCTTCGTGCAATACAACCTGCGCGTCGACCCGCCGATGGTCATGTCCCTCGACATGTCGATGAAATTCGTGCTCGTTACGATCCTGGGCGGGTCGGGGACCCTGGCCGGGCCACTACTCGGGGCCGCGGTGCTGATCCCCCTGCAGGAATACACCCGGGCGCTCTGGGGCGGCCTGGGCGGCGGCGTGGACCTTATCGTCTTCGGGCTTTTGATCATCATCATCGTCGTCAAGCAGCCCGCGGGCATCAGCGGGATCATCCGCGACATCGCCAAACGCATGGGCCGGCGGCCGACGGCCGCGAAGGGAGGGACCTCCTATGGCGCTGCTTGAGATCCGCGACGTGACGAAGAAGTTCGGGGAACTGGTCGCCAACGACCGCGTGAGCTTCAACGTCGACACAGGCGCGATCGTGGGGCTCATCGGTCCCAACGGCGCCGGCAAGACGACCCTTTTCAACTGCATTTCGGGTCTCATGAAGCCGAGCGGCGGCCGCATCATTTTCGACGGTGTCGACATCACGGACCTGCCGCCCTACCGCATCACCCGCATGGGCGCCGTGCGCACCTTCCAGGTCGTGCGGCCGCTCAAGGATATGACGGTGCTGGACAATGTGCTCGTGGGCGCTTTTCTGCACGCCGCAGGCGGCGCCCAGGCCCATGAGACGGCCGAGACCTGCATCCGGATGTGCAACCTGACCGAGTTTGCCGACAAAACATCCGGCGACCTCCCCATCGGCATCAAGAAGCGCCTGGAGCTCGCCCGCGCGCTGGCGGCGCGGCCCAAGCTCCTCATGCTCGACGAGGTCATGGCGGGGCTCACCTCCACGGAGGTCAAGGCGGCGCTGGAACTCATACGGCGCATCCGCAACAACGGGGTGACGCTGCTCATCGTCGAGCACATCATGGAGGCCATCATGCCTATCGCCGACAAGGTGGTGGTTCTCGACGGCGGCGTCAAGATAGCCGAAGGCCCTCCCGGTCAGATCATCAAAGACGAGCACGTGATCTCCGCCTACCTCGGCGCGAAATTCAGCCGCCGCCTGCAGGCCGGCAGGGAGGGAGGCACCCATGCCTGAGCCCATCCTGAGCCTGGTCGACGTCCACGCCGGCTACGACGGCGTGCCGGTGGTCTTCGGCGTCTCCCTGGAGGTCATGCCGGGCGAGCTGGTGGCCGTCGTCGGCGCCAACGGGGCCGGCAAGACAACCACCCTGCGCGCCATTGCGGGCCTCAACAACCCCCTGCAGGGGACGATCCGCTTCGATGGCCGGGAAATATCGCGGCTGCGCGCTCACCAGACTCTGGAGCTCGGCATCAGCTACGTGCCCGAGGGGCGGCGGGTCTTCGCCAAGCTCTCCGTGGAAAAGAACCTGTCGCTGGGCGCCTACACAGAAAAATCCACGGCCGAGGTCAGGCGGCGCCTGGACGAGGTGCTGGACCTCTTCCCCCTCCTGCGGGAACGGGCGAATCAGACCGCCGAGACCCTGAGCGGTGGCGAACAGCAGATGCTCGCCATCGCCCGGGGGCTCATGTCGCGGCCCAAGCTTCTCATGCTCGACGAGATGTCGCTGGGCCTGATGCCGTCGCTGGCGGAGAAGATGATGGAGACCATCCCCGCCATCAACCGAAGCGGGGTCACCGTGCTTCTGGTCGAGCAGATGGTCCAGGAAGCCCTGGAGATCGCCCACCGCGGCTACGTGCTACAGAGCGGGCGCATCGTGCAGACTGGCAGTGCCAAGGAGCTTCTGGACTCCGAGGAGATCCGAAAGGCCTACCTGGGCATGTAGGAAGACCTACCGTCGGATCCTGAGACAAAAAGAGGGTTGCGTTTCCGTTAGAACGCAACCCTCTTTTCATTCAGGTAACAGGATCGTATCAAATTTCCTCAGGGCAATTCGCGGTTCAAAGGGAAGATCCGGTCCATGGGTCCTGTCGGTGTGGGACGGGTCTCCCCCGTTTCTTCTTCGCTGACCGGCTTCGGTTTCGTCCCCTTCGCCTCGACCCTTTTCTGCCGGTACTGCACGTAGAAGTCCCGCATGGCCACGTAGGGATCGATGGCCGCATCTTTCAGCGCTTCGTAGTCGCCGATCCTCAGGGAGACATCGTTCACCACCTCGTAACCCCTGACGGCCGACCAGACGTACCAGGGGTCGAGGTAGGAGATGGGGTAGGCAAAATAATCACCGACGCGCCCGACGGTATCCCGCGGGCTGGAAGGCCCCAGGACCGGCCAGACAATGTACAACCCCTGCTCCACCCCGTAGAATCCCAGGGTCTGGCCGAAATCCTCGTCCTGGGCCTGAAGGTTGATCTCCTCACTCGACGCGGGATCGAAAAGCCCCGCTATACCGATGGTGGTGTTGATCCAGAAACGCATGAGTTCCGTGAGCGCGCCCATCGGGTTCAGCTGGAGCAGGCAGTTCACAAGGCGGACGGGGCTCCAGAGGTTGGAGAAGAAGTTGCTGACGCTGATCCGCGCGGGCTCGGGAACGACCTTGCTGTAACCTTCCGCCACGGGTTTCAACACCCAGAAGTACAGCCGGTCATTGAATTCGTACATGGCCCGGTTGAAGGGCTCGATGGGATCGGCGATCTTCCCCACATCCGCCTGCGCCCCCTCCTCGGGATAATCGAGGCTTTCTTCCTCGTCGGTATAGTCCTCATACAGCGAGGGCGATTCCGGCGCTTTCACGTCCGGGGGTTCCGAACCCGTGGTGTCCGAGACCAGCCGGATCTCAAGCGCTTCAGCCTGCGGGGCGGGCGAAGAGACGGCATGGGGGCCGTGGGCGCAGCCCGCGAAAAGAAGGGCACACAGCGCAGCCGGGACACAGATGAGTTTTAAGATACGCAAGATCTCTTCAGCCTTTACTGAAACGTGTGGGGGATGGCCCGGACTCTATGATGCTTTGACCTTCTTTCGCAGGATCTCGAGCAGCTGTTCGGGCGTATTCTTTGCCAGGATCTCATTGAACTGGGTGCGATAGTTCTGGACCAGGCTCACGTTCTCGACAACCACATCGTAGACCCTCCAGGCGCCGTCGCTCAGGATGACCCGATAGATAATGGGGATTTCCTTCGAGGACGTGATGATCCTCGTGTGGACCTCCGCCATGTTGGCCGAGATCGCGGCTTCCCTGTCAAAAACGATTTTTTCATCGGTGTAGGAAAGGATTTTGTCGGCGTACGCCTTTTCGAGCACCTGGTGATAGAGATGGACGAACTCCTTGCGCTGCGCATCATTCAACTTGTTCCAGTTCCGGGCCAGGGTCCGTCTGGAAAGCTCGACTTCGTCGAACATCTCCGCGTAGATGACCTCGAGTTTCTTCTTCTTGATCTCCTTGGCCGAGGCGGATTTGAGCTTGGGATCGCGCAACACGTCGAGCACCCTGTCCGCATTGATCTTGACCGTGTCAAGCGGCGCGCCGGCGTATGCCGGGGAAGAACACAGGAAGATTATCACAAGACCCCATCCAAGAAATCTCATTTTCATCGCTCATCCCTCTAATGGCATGACCTGACTATTCCTTTTTCTCGTCTTTCACATCTTTTACATCCCCGAAGGCATACTTGCCGACGAGGTCCGCAATATCCACGGCCGGCTGCGTCTGGGTGATGATTCCACCGGGTTCGAGGACCGACCCGCCACCACCGGGATCGATACTGACATACTTGTCACCGATCAGCCCTTCCGTCTTGATGGAGGCGATGGCATCGTCATAAACTTTTACATTTTTCTGGATCTTCATTTCCACCACCGCCTGCAGGTTCTCCTGGTCCATCCTGAGCGATTCCACCTTGCCGACCTCGATGCCCAGCATATTGACGGGGTTGCCGGCTCTCAAACCGGACACCGACGTGAAGTTCGCATAGATCGGGTAGGTTTCGTCTCCGAAAAAGGATACATGTCCGAGCTTGACGGTCATGTACCCGATGGTGGCAATCCCGAGTGCAACGAAAATGCCCACGATGGTTTCCATGGCGTATTTTTTCATTTTCTCACCTCTATTATGAGTCGCACCGAAGCCGGGCAACTTCTTTCTGCTGTTTTTTTGCCGACTCGACGATGGCGTCTATGCCGGAAATGGGCTGACCCTGGGCAAGCCCGACACGGATGGTGAATTCGACACACTCCCCGGATGCCGCCCGCCTGAAGGCCCTCGCCGATATGTCCTGTATGCCCTGCCCCCTGAAATCCTCGACAAAATCCTTCACGATACCCCCGGCCTCGGCGAGGTCCGAATAGGGAAGCACCGACACGAATTCGTTCATGCCGCGGCGGGCGGAAAAACCCCCGACGGCGCCGAAGTGTCTGTCGATCAATACACCCATGCTCCGTATGGCTTCTTGCGCGGCTTCGTGGCCCAGCCCGGCAACAACGTCGTCCATCCCCTCCAGTGTGAAAAGCGCAACGACATAGGTTTTCTCCGCAGTATCCCGTTTCAGCTGGGCATAGTACCGAACCTTGAACTGCCGCTTCGAGTACAGACTGGTCAATTCCTGCTGCAGCCCTTCCAGGCTCTGGATGACCTCGTCTTTGAAGGGGTGCTCGAATTGCTCGAGTTCCTCCGGGGTGCCCTGAAAAACGATCTTTTGCTGATAGAGGGCGAGAATACGGTTGGAGATAAAATACACATCGGGAATCTCGTGGCTGACCAGGATCGCGGTAAAGCCGAACCGTCTCTGGTATTCGGCAATCCTGCCCAGGATCGCATTTTTCCGGACAGGGTCCTGTCCAGATGTGGGCTCGTCAAAAAGCACGATCCGGGGATCGGTGACGAGGGCCCGCGCCAGGGCCACCCGCTTCTGCATGCCGCCTGAAATCTCCGATGGATACTTGTGGATCGCGTCGTTGAGTTCCGTCTGCTCGATCCGGGCCATGACCCTGCGATCAATTTCCGCCTTGCCCAGGTTGGTCGTCTCCCGGAGCGGCAGGGCGACATTGTCATAGACCGACATGGAGTCAAAGAGGGCGTTGTCCTGAAACATGTAACTCATGCCGGCGCGGCACTCATCCATCTCGTCTTTATCCATTTCATTGAGGGGTTTGCCCCTGAAGAGGATACGCCCCTCGTTCGGCTTGAGCAGCCCTATGATGTGCTTGATGAGCACGCTCTTTCCCGAACCGCTGAGGCCGATGATGGTGGTGACCTGCCCCTCGTAGATCTGCAGGTTCACGCGGTCGAGAACCGTCCGCGAACCGAAGCGTTTGGTGACATCTTTGAATTCGATTAACGGCGTATCCATTATCTCCTCAGATGAGAAGGGAAGTCACGATGTAATCGGCGATCAGGACGAGCACGCAGGAAAGCACGACGGCGGACGTCGTGGCCAGACCCACCGCCTTGGCCCCGCGACCGTCCTCACGCATGTGGGCAAAATACCCTTGATAACAGCAGACAAGCGCGACGATCACGGCAAAGACCACCGCCTTGATAAAACCGTCGGTGACGTCTTTAAAGTCCAGGCTATCCTGCACGCGATAAAAATAGGCGCCGGGATTCGCCCCGAGGAGCAGCACGCCGGAGACATAGCCGCCCAAGATGCCGATGAGATCAAAAACAGCGGTGAGGATGGGAAAGCTGATGATCGAAGCAACGATCCTCGGGCTGATGAGATACCCGAGGGAATCAATCCGCATGGTGTCCAGGGCGTCGATCTGCTCGGATATGCGCTCGATGCCGACCTGCGCGGTGATAGCCGAGCCCGCCCTGGCCGTGATCATGATGGCCGTGAGAACGGGCCCCAGTTCCCTGACCAGCGAAAGCGCCACGAGCGTGCCGAGCGATCCCTGCGCGCCGAATTTAACCAGGGCGTGGTAAGACTGCAGACCCAGGACCATCCCGGTGAAAAAGCTCACCAGTATGATGATGAGGATGGAGCTCGCCCCGATGTAATAAACCTGCTCAATAATCTTGGACAGCTGTTTGGGCCGGAAGACCTTGAGGCATGCCAAGAACAGGAAAATGGTCGATGACCCCATGTGGTTGACCCAGCCGATGAAGCCCCTGCCCATTGCGGCGAAGGGCCACGTCAACAAGGAGACAAACCGTCCGCCTCTAACCTGCTCTGCGCTATTCTGACTGTTTTCATTCAGCGTCATGCACCGCGCACCCTTTTCTAAAATCGGCGTATTTTGTTCTATTTCAATCAATAAATCCATCGAATTTTTTCAAAAGTTCGACGTGCAGTGTGCCGGACTGCAACACCATATGACATCCCGGGGGACAACTCTTCAATTGACAACCCCTTTTAAAAAGTAATAGTTTCAGGCATTCTTCCATGTTTTTCCGACCCTCTCTTTCAAGGGGTCCTGAGCGAGCCAGTGAGAAAGCAGCCGAAGATCACCGTGGGTATCATGGACCGCCGGGCGGAGGTTTCCGGCTGCCTGAAGGGGGTTTTTCAAGGGGATGGTTTCGGCCCTCTCTCGGGCCCTTTCCTGGCCAGAGTCACAGAAGGAGGGGTTGCACTCACCGATTCGTCCGGCCGAAAAATCGCCTGCCTGCCGTTGATCCGCCTCCAGGCAAAGGAAGGCTCCACCTTCACGCTTGCTTCCGTGACCATCGGAAACCATTTCCACTGGGAGAGAAAGGAGGACCAGACCTTCCGGGGAGACCTGGCCCTGCGATTACGCGGGGAAGGATCGATTGCGGCTATCAACGAAATCCCCCTTGAGGATTATCTCGCAAGCGTGATCGCTTCGGAGACGAGCGAAGAGGCGCCGATGGAATATCTGAAGGCCCATGCGATCCTCTCGCGGAGCTGGCTTCTGGCCGCCCTGGGAAAAAAACAAAATATGCAGATGACGCCAGCGGTAAAAACCGCTGATTCCACAGAATCGTTCATCCGCTGGTACGACCGGGAGGATCACGACCTTTTTGATGTCTGCGCCGACGACCACTGCCAGCGTTACCAGGGGATCACGCGATTGTCTTCGGAAAACCCGCTGCGAGCCGTCGAAGAAACGGGAGGGCTCTGCCTGACCTTTCGCGGCGAGATCTGCGACGCCCGCTATTCCAAGGCCTGCGGGGGGCTCACGGAGAACTTCGGCACCGCCTGGGGAGACCGGGATGTCCCTTACCTGAAAGGCGTTCCCGACGCCTCCGTTCCGCATCGGCCAATCCGGACGGAAGAGGAGGCCGCAAAGTGGTTCCTTTCCCATCCCGAGGCTTACTGCAACACAAAAGACGAGGACCTCCTCCGGAGGATCCTCGCCGGCCCGGACAGGGAAACGGTAGATTTCTTCCGCTGGAAGGTAGAATATGCCGCCGGGGAGCTGGAAGAGATATTGAGCGAGAAATCGGGTCTTGATCTGGGAGCGCTTCAGGACATCACCCCCCTTCAGCGCGGCCCATCGGGACGGATTTCAAAACTGAAAATCACCGGTTCCAGGAAGAGCGTTATCGTCGGCAAGGAGCTGGAGATCCGGCGCTGGCTTTCCCGAAGCCACCTCCTGAGCAGCGCCTTCATCGTCCGGAAGAAAAGGGGCGTCCGCGGAGGGGCCGCAGGCTTCGTTTTCCACGGCGCCGGCTGGGGTCACGGCGTGGGGCTCTGCCAGATCGGGGCCGCCGTCATGGCCGAAAGGGGCTTGCCGGCGGAGACGATCCTGAAGCATTATTTCCGTGGTACAGGCATTCAGAAAATCTACTGAGCTTAAAAGAGGTCATGCCCGCGCAGAAACCCGCATCACGAAACCCCTGGGCCTGGGTCCCGACGCTCTATGTCGCCGAGGGGATACCCTACGTCATGGCGATGACGGTGTCGGTCGTCATGTACAAACGGCTCGGCATCTCGAACACCGACATCGCCCTCTACACGAGCTGGCTTTATCTCCCCTGGGTCATCAAACCCCTGTGGAGCCCCTTCATCGACATCCTCAGGACAAAGCGCTACTGGATCGTCCTCATGCAGCTTCTGATCGGGGCGTCACTGGCCTGTATCGCGCTCACGATCCCCGCTTCGCGTTTCTTCCAGTACACCCTGGCCTTCTTCTGGATCATGGCCTTCAGTTCCGCGACGCACGATACGGCCGCGGACGGCTTTTATATGCTGGGGCTTCCCCAGCATCACCAGGCCGCCTTCGTCGGGGTGCGAACCACCTTCTACCGCATCGCCACGATTGCCACCAAGGGCGGCCTTGTCATCTTCGCGGGCTTTCTCGAAGGACACGGCCGCGACATCCCGACGGCGTGGGCCATGGCCCTCTTCGCGGCAGCGGCGGCCATGGCGGCCTTATGCCTTTACCACTTCTTTGTCCTCCCCTGTCCTGCGGCAGACCGTCCGGCCGTGAGAAACCCCTCGTCGTCCCTGGTGGGGGAATTCCTCCACATCTTCGGTCTCTTCTTCAGAAAAAAAGACATCCTGACCATTGTGGCCTTTTTTCTCTTCTACCGGCTTGCTGAAACACAGCTGGTCAAGATCATCGCGCCCTTTTTATTGGACCCGCGCTCGAAAGGGGGGCTGGGACTGACCACGTACGAGGTGGGCGTCATCTACGGCACCGTGGGCGTCATCGCCCTCATGCTGGGCGGCCTCCTCGGCGGGTATGCCATTTACCGGAAGGGGCTCCGGTTCTGGATCTGGGCCATGGTCTGCGTCATGCACCTGCCGAACCTTGTCTTCGTCTATCTCTCACAGGCTATGCCGGAGAATTTCCACCTGATCAACCTGGCCGTTGCCGTGGAGCAGTTCGGCTACGGATTCGGGTTTACGGCCTACACGATGTTCATGATCATGGTATCCGAAGGCGAGTACAGGACCGTGCACTACGCCCTCTCCACGGGGATCATGGCCCTGGGGATGATGATTCCGGCCATGTTCAGCGGCTGGCTGCAGGAGCAACTGGGCTACCAGAGTTACTTTCTCTGGGTCATGGCCGCAACGATCCCCGGCTTCATCGTGACGGCGCTCGTCAAGATCGATCCCGAATTCGGCAGGAAGAAATCATGAAGAAAGGCTCGAACAGACGCCGATTCAAAACGGCCTTCATCCTGGGCGCCGGACTCGGCACGAGGCTTCGACCCCTGACGGAAGCGTGCCCCAAGCCCCTTCTGGAAATCGGCGGCCGTCCCATCATCACGTACGCCATGGACCATCTCCTGACGGTCGGCGTGGATCGCTTCATCGTGAACACCCATCACAGGCCGGAGGTCTACCTGGAAAAGTTGCCGGAGAGGTCCTGGAGGGGCGTGCCGATCTTGTTCCGCCATGAGCCCGTCCTTCTTGACACGGCGGGGGGACTCAAGAACATCGAAGACCTCTTGAAAGATGATGAGGCCATTTTCTGCTACAACGGGGATGTCATCACCGATCTTCCCCTGAACCGGCTCCTGGAAGCCCACGGGCAAAAACGGCCGGAGGTGACGCTGGCACTGCGGAGCAGCGGGCCCCTGCTCAACGTGAACATCGACGAGGACGGCTCCATCTGTGACCTCCGTCACACCCTCGGGAAACCCGGTGTTCGAAGCTGCCTCTTCGCGGGCATCTACGCCGTGGAGACTTCTTTTCTCCAACACCTTGGACGCGGTAAAATCGAAACCGTCGTCTTTCCCATGCTGCGGAGAATCGCGGAGAAGCCGGGGGCCGTCAGGGGCATCCTCATCGACGAGGGCGCCTGGCACGACATCGGCTCCCCGGAAGAATACGAGAAAATAAAAACGCTCTGGCCGCCGCATGAAGAGGCAGCAGAGCCGCGTGATGACGGCTTGAAGGCCTTCGCGCGAAGCGCCCTGCGCCTCGAGACAGGTGCGCGGATCAGGATGGCGCTCATACACCGGGGGGGGTCGGAGAGGGACATTCACCGTGTGAGCGCTCACACGGGAAGTTTCATCCTCGTGGACTACAACCCCGCGCGCCGCGAAAACGCCCTCTACGCGGCCATCGCTGAATTCCTCCGGGGGATCGGCGTTCCCGTCCCCCGAATACTGGCGCACGACAGGGATCGGTGCTTCATCCTCATGGAAGACCTGGGGGAGAGGAACCTTTATTCCCTGAAAGATGAAGGCCGGAAGGAGAGAGAGGCCCTTTACCGGAAGACCCTCGAGGCCATCCGGAAGCTCCACGCCTTCCCCGCGGATTCCTTCCCCCACAGCAACGTTGCGCTGATGGAGCCCTTCGGACCCGACCTCTACCGATGGGAGCGGACCTACTTCCTGGAAAACTGCGTCCGGAACGCCTGCGGCATCGATCTCGGGCCGTCGGAGTCTGAAAAACTGGAGAGAGAACTGGTGTCCCTCGCCGGCGAACTCATGGGGACTGGGCGCACGCTCGTGCACCGCGACTTCCAGTCCCAAAATGTCATGATCCGCGACGGCGAGCCTGTGGTCATCGATTTTCAGGGGATGCGGTTCGGTACCTTCTTCTACGACCTGGGATCCCTTCTCTGTGACCCTTACGTGGAGCTGGCCGACGAGGAGCGGCTGGATCTCCTCGCCTACTATCACGGACTCTCGAAGGACCGGATGGACTGGAAGACTTTTCAGAGGATGTTCTGGATCGCTTCGGTCCAGAGACTCATGCAGGCCCTCGGCGCCTACGGGTTTCTTGCCCTGAGGAAGAACCTCACGAATTTTCTCGAACACATCCCGACGGGCCTGGCTCATCTTCACCACGCCGTGCAACAGTCGGGATCCCTGCCCCGCCTGGAGGATCTCCTGAACCGGTGCAGGGTGAGCCTCCTGCAGATGGGCGTGACATTCCGCCGGTAAAACTTTTTATTCCATCGTCAAAATATGGTATATTCAAAAAATAAATCAAAAAATCTCCCGAACAGAGAATTCCCCATTCAAGACGTGCGTCCCCTGTTCCGCGGATGCCGCCATTCGAAGCCGTTTTATCGATAGGAGGTCCCATGAGCCGCTTCAAGAAGATCCTCATCGGTCTTGCCGTGTTTATGGCCCTGATCGGAATCGCCGGGTTTTTCGTCCTCCCCCCCATCGTCAAACCGATGATCCTCGAGAAAATCACCGAAGCACTCCACCGGGAGGTGAGCCTTGAATCCGTCCGGATCAACCCCTACACCCTTTCCGTCAACCTGAAAGGTCTTGTCGTCAAGGAAAAGGACGGAAAAGCCAATTTCATCTCCTTCGACGACCTCTACCTGAACGCGGAGTTGATCCAATCCATTCTTCAGAGGGCCCCCGCTGTCAGGGAAATCCGCCTCACAAATCCCTACATCCACATCTCCAGAAACGTGGATGAATCCTATAACTTCTCGGACCTCATCCCGAAAGAGGAGAAGCCGAAGGAAGAGAAGCCCCTGCCCCGTTTTCTGATTCACAACATCCATATCATCAACGGCAGCGTGGATTTCTGGGACGGGCCGAAGGACACGAATCACACCGTGAGGGAACTCAACGTCTCCATCCCCTTCGTCTCTGATCTCCAATACTATATCGACGACTATACGGAGCCTAAATTTTCGGCCGTCATCAACGGCGACCCCTTCAAGCTGGAAGGAAAGACAAAGCCCTTCGAGGATTCGCTCGAGACGACCTTCGACGTCAACATCCAGGACCTCGACATCCCCTATTACGTGAAATACATCCCCGTGAAGATGAACTTCAAACTCCTGTCTGCGAAACTCGACACGCAGTCTCAAATTTCCTTCACGAGGTTCAAGAACAAGCCGCCGGTCCTCCGATTAACGGGGAATGTGGAGTTGAGAGACACCGCGGTCGATGACCTGCAAAACAACAAGATTCTCCGATATCCTTCCCTCAAAATCGCGATCGCCTCTTTAGAGCCGTTGGTGCCATCCGCCCACATCTCGAGCTGGTCGTTACAGTCGCCCGAGGTCGTCATCCGGCGGACCAAGGAGGGGGAGCTGATCTACCCCAGACCCATTCTGATTCGGGCGGAAAAAGAAATAGAAAAAAAGGCCGAAAAGCCGCTGTCCGCGCGAATCGACAGTTTGAAGATTGATGGCGGAAAAATAACCTTTATAGACATGGTCCCCGAAGAGACGGCGACCATCAAGATCGACCCGCTCAACGTCAGGGCGGAGAACCTCTCCACCGCGCCGGGAGCCAAAGGCACGATAGATCTTTCATTGACACTCGATCAAAAAGGGACCGTTTCCGTGAAGGGCCCCGTCGGCATCGAACCGATCTCCGCCGTTCTGGACATCGACGTGAAAGATCTCGCTATCCGCTCCTTCCAGCCCTACTTCACCGACAAGGCGAGGATCAACGTGACCCGCGGCGGCATTTCCACAAAAGGGACGCTCAGCGTCACCCAGAACGGCAAGGGCGCGCCGTCGGCAAAATACGCCGGCAACGTCCTCGTCGCCAACTTCGCATCCATCGACAAAGCCAACGCCAACGATTTTCTCAAGTGGAAGTCTCTCTTTTTTGATCAGCTCAATGCCGGTCACAACCCGATGTTCGTCAACATCAAGGGCATCTCCCTGAGTGATTTCTACGTGCGCCTCATCATCAATCCCGACGGGACGAGAAACGTGCAGCAGATCTTCGGCAAGGAGGAGGTCAAAGATAAAGAACCCGAAAAGACCGAAACACCCGCGGAACCGGCGAAAGCGGCGGCCGGGCCCGCGAAGGCCGAGGAGATCCCCCCGAACATCAAAATCGGCAAGGTGACCCTCCAGGGCGGGACCATCGACTTCACGGACAACTTCATCAAGCCGAATTACACGGCGAAGATGCTCAACATGTCCGGGAGCATCACGGGACTTTCTTCCGAGGAGATCTCGCGGGCGAAGATCAACCTCAAGGGGAACCTGGGCCGGGGATCCCCCATCGACATCACGGGCACCCTCAATCCTTTGATCAAGGACCGGTACGTGGACATGGATGTGTCCTTCAAGGACATCGAGCTCAGCCCCGCCACGCCCTATTCCATCAAATACCTCGGATACACCATTGAAAAAGGGAAGTTGACTTTCGACGTGAAGTACCTGATCGAGGGGAACAAGCTGACCGCCCAGAATAAGTTCTTCTTCGATCAATTGACCTTCGGGGAAAAGGTGGACAGCCCCGACGCCATCAAGCTCCCGGTCACGACCGCCGTGACCCTGCTCAAGGACCGCAACGGCCAGATCAATCTCGACGTCCCCCTCTCGGGGAGCCTCGACGACCCGCAATTCCGGATCTGGCCCATCGTCTGGCAGGTCATCGTCAACCTGATCACCAAGGCCGTCACGGCCCCCTTCGCCCTCCTCGGGTCCCTCTTCGGGGGAGGCGAGGAACTCGGCTACGTGGAGTTCGACCCCGGAAGCGCCGACCTCACGGAGGCTGCCGAGAAGAAATTGAACATCCTCGTCAAGGCCCTCGATGAAAGGCCCGTCCTCAAAATGGATATCGAGGGTTACGTCGATCCGGAAAAAGACGTCGAGGGTCTGAAACGTGCTATGCTTGATCAAAAATTAAGGGCCGAGAAACTCAAGGACATGATCCGGAGGGGCGAGCCGGCCGTTCCGGTGGAGGATGTGGAAATCGCGCCGGCGGAATACGAGAAGTACCTCACCGCCGTGTACAAGTCGGAGAAGTTCCCGAAACCGAGAAACATCATCGGGATGGCGAAAACGCTACCTGCCCCGGAGATGGAAAAGCTCTTTATCACCCACACGCAGGTGAGCGACAGCGACCTGAGGCTCCTCGCTTCGGACCGGGCCGAAAACGTGAAGGATTTCATCCTTGAATCGGAAAAGGTCACATCCGATCGCCTCTTTGTCGTCGAACCGAGATCCCTCGCGCCCCCCAAGAAGGAAAAGGCGCTGGAAAGCCGCGTGGAATTCAAACTGAAATAGGCTGCGAGGTTATCCCCCCGAAGTTCAGCGTGCCTCAGACGGCGGGATGTGGTAGTATCCCGCCAGCCGATTCATCGCCGGGGGAAGACGAGCGTGAAGCCCCTCACCGTTTTGGTCCCTTTCAGCCGGGAACCTTTCTTCGAAAAAAACCTGGACGCTTTTCTGACCGCCGATCCCGTCGAGGAGGTCGTGGTCCTGTGTCGGGAGTCGGAACCCTTCTCCAGGGACCGCTGCAGGCGGATTGCGGCTCAGGGTTTTTTTTCGGGCCGGACACTTCGCACCGTCCTGGAGGTCTGCAGGACGCCATTTCTTCTTTGCCTTCCTCCCCCTTCGAGAAACATCCGCCTGGCCGGAGACACCCTGGAGCGATTCTGCGACACGGCCGGGACCACGTCCGCGGGCATGGTCTATTCGGACTTTGATGACCTCGACGGATCCCGGAGAATCCACCACCCGCTCAACGACTACCAGACGGGCAGCGTCCGGGACGAATTCGATTTCGGCCCCATGGTGCTCTTCTCCCTTGCCGCTGTCCGCACGGCCCTCGACAGGCACGGGGACATCCCGGAGGCTGAATTCGCCGGACTGTACGACCTTCGCCTCAAGGTCTCTATCGACCATTCCATCTTCCGCATCCGCAAGGCGCTCTATGCTGCGGCCGTTCCGGACGGGCCGGCGGACGCCCAGAAAATCTTCTCCTACGTCGACCCCCGAAACGCGGCCTCCCAGAAAGAGATGGAGGCCGTCTTCACGGATTACCTCAGGAAGATTGACGCCTACCTGGCGCCGAATTTCAAGGAGGTGGAGCGGGTGCCTTACCCCTTTCCGGTGGAGGCCAGTGTTGTCATCCCCGTGCGAAACCGAAAGGAAACAATCGCCGGAGCCGTGAAAAGCGCCCTCTCACAGCAGACGGACTTTCTCTTCAACGTCATCGTCGTTGACAACCACTCGACGGATGGCACGACCGTCGTCCTGAGCGACCTTAACCGGCAATATTCCGCGTTGAAGCACGTCATCCCCGAGCGACGCAATCTGGGCATTGGCGGATGCTGGAACGAAGCCCTGTTCTCCGAGGCCTGCGGGCGTTACGCGGTACAACTTGACTCCGACGATCTATACAGCAGCAACGGCTCGCTTCAGAAAATCATGGATGTTTTTCATCGGGGCAGTTTTGCCATGGTCATCGGTTCCTACACGCTCGTGAACGCCGACCTGAAGGAAATCTTGCCGGGCCTCATCGATCACCGGGAATGGACTGACGAAAACGGCCGCAACAATGCGCTGCGCATCAACGGCCTGGGAGCCCCGCGGGCATTCAACACGCATATCATGCGGAAGATCGGGTTTCTCAACGTCAGTTACGGCGAGGATTATACGGCGGCGCTGCGAATCTGCCGCGAATACCGGATCGGGAGAATCTATGAAAGCCTCTATTGGTGCCGGCGCTGGTCGGGCAACACCGACGCATCTCCAGGCATCGAAGAGGTGAACCGCAACGATGCCTTCAAAGACAAGGTCCGCACAAAGGAAATCCTCGCCCGCCAGAAAATGAACCGAGGAGCATAAACAAAAGCTGTGGGAATCATCATCCGGCCCTGGTTGAAAACAGATCTGGCAGACCTCCGCAGGATCACCTGGCAGTCCTGGATCGCAACCTATTCGAGCTTCATCCCCGAAATCGACCTCAAGGCCTATTTTGACATCTACTACGACCGGAGGGCTTTCTCAGCCGTGTTCAAAGATCCTTCAGCGCATGGCTACGTCGTCGAGGTCGATGACTGCATGGCCGGCTACGCCAGGATCCTCTTCAACAGGGAAGAAAATCGTCTCTATCTGACCGCGCTCTATCTCCTGCCGGACTTCCAGGGTCGGGGGATCGGAAAGCGACTCATCGAAGCGGTGGAGGAACACGCCGCTGAAAGGCATATCGAGGAGATCCGGGTCGGTGTGATGGTTCAGAACAGACGGGCGCTTGGTTTTTACGAAAAAGGGGGGTTTCAATTTATCCGGGAAGAGCCCTTCACCATGGGCAAAACGACCGTCAGCCACTTTATCGGATATAAAAAGATGGGGCGTATAGCGAAAATCTCGACAAGTCAGCGGAATATCTTTGCGGTCTTCGACGGTGCTCAAAACCAGCGCAGCCTTGCGGATCTGTGCCTCGATCTCCTTTCAGGGCAGAAGCATGACTGGGATGACTTACGGGAAGGTTATGAGCTTCTGAAGACGGTCAAGGAAAGGGAAGTGCCGTGCGGGGGATTCACGGTCCGTCTCCAGTTCAACCCCGGAAGGATCCTAAGCAGTACGGCCGTCTTAAGTGCCGAAGCCGTCCGGAACCGTCCCTGTTTCCTCTGCGTGGAAAACCTGCCCGAGCACCAGGCGGGTGTTCTTTACCGGGACGAGTTCTTGATCCTGTGCAACCCCATGCCCATTTTCCCTTTCCATTTTACGATCTCCCATATCGATCATCGGGCCCAGATGATCGATCCAAACATCCGGGTCTTCCTGCGGCTCATGGCGGACCTCGGTCCCGATTGGGTGATTCTGTATAACGGTGCCAAATGCGGAGCCTCCGCACCGGATCACCTGCACCTTCAGGCATGTCCATCGGGGAGGATGCCTGTGTGGCGGGAAATCGAAGAAGAAAGAAGGTGGGTTTCGATGAGTAAGGCGGGCGGTGTCACTCTCTGCCGCACGCTCAATCTCGGGCGGGAAGCCCTGATCCTCGAGGGAAGTGATCCCACGCGCGTGGAGAATATCTTCAGGAAGTTTACGGCATCCCTCCGGAAAGTGATGAGCATCACCGAGGAGCCCATGCTGAACATCGCGGGGTTTTGCAGGGGTGGCCAATGGTGTCTTCTGATCTTTCCCCGTGGGAAGCACCGTCCGGATGCCTTTTTCAGGGAGGGGGATTACCGGGTGGTCGTCAGCCCGGGGATTATCGACATGGGCGGCACCCTGATCACCCCCGTTAAGAGGGATTTTGAAAGGCTCGACACGGCCGCGGTGGAGCATATCTACAGGGAAGTCTCCCTCGATGAAGAGACCGTCAAAAAGGCCATCGACACCATGGCAGGGTGACCTTCAGGAAACCCGTGCCACCAGGATCCCCGTACGCCTGCGGCTGCGCATGAGATAGCGGTACAATGTCTCGCGCGACAGAACAACCTTCTTGTGCAGGCTCGAGGCGTGAAGCAGGTGGATCCTTCCTCTCACCCTCACCGCAAGCCCCACATGCTGAACATCGAGTCCCTCCTGATTCGTCGCAATGGCGATCACATCGCCATCCTGGATTCTCTCCTCCAGACGCAGCAGGGCCTTTTTCGGAATGACGGCGATCGGTCTTTTGCTGATCACCCTCTCGACAGCCCTTATCCTTTTCATGTTGTCTTTATCTTTCAGCCCGGGATAGGCATCCAGGTTTCTTGTCATGAAGCTTATGGCCCTGCGATGAGGCTTTCCTCCTGTTGCCGCCGAGACATCCCGGATGAAACCCTTCTTTCGATTGTCGTGGATCCATTCTGAAAAATAATGAAGTCTCGAGGGGTAACCCTGCAAGCGACCGCCGCGATAACGGATCTCCCGGAGCAGTTTCTCGAAACGGGAGAGGGATCGATCCTTCGATCCCAGAAGCCGGGCGAGAGCCACTGAATTTTCTACGAAGGTGAAGCAGTCAAACCTCCTTAAGTTGACGACAAGGCGCTCGGGTCCCTCCGCTTCGAGAGTGCCGGAGGCATAAGGCGTCCCGAGGAAAAATCTCCCGATCTCGAGCATGAGCCGGCCCGGGTGTGACGGTGGGACCCCCTTCCTGCCCAGCGCGTCAACCAGTCTTTTAAAAATTCTAAGATCCTGAACCTGATGTTTCAATTTTATCTCCTTCCCCGGCGAATCAGGTAACCGCCTTCCGGCAGGCTTCTTCAATTATGTGCCGAGCATCATCCTGGATCTTTTCGAGGTGCGCCCTGTCTCTGAAGCTTTCCGTGTAGACCTTGAGGACGTTTTCCGTGCCGGAGGGCCGCACGGCAAACCATCCGTTTTCGGTGACAACCTTCAGTCCGCCGATGGAGGCGTTATTCGCCGGTGCCCTTGTCAGTCTGGCGAGGATTTCCTCCCCGGCTATTTCATCGACCGACAGGTCATCGGGTGAGAGTTTCTCGACGGCCATTTTTTGCCCCGGCGAGGCAGGCAGGTCCACCCGTTCATACAGGGGAGCGCCGAACATCCCCGTCAGATTCTTGTAGTGCTCGGCGGGGTCCCGTCCTGTTCCGGCGGTGATCTCCGCCGACAGAAGATCCATGATGATGCCGTCCTTGTCCGTGGTCCAGACCGTGCCGTCCTTGCGCAAAAAGGCTGCCCCGGCACTTTCCTCACCGCCGAAAGCACAGCTTCCTTCCATCAAACCCTGAACGAACCATTTGAAACCGACGGGCACTTCGAAGAGCCTCCTGCCCAGATGCCTTGCCACACGGTCGATCATGCCGCTCGAAACGATCGTCTTCCCGATGACGGCATCCTTCCGCCATCCCCGCCGGTTCCGGAAGAGGTACCAGATGGAAACGGCGAGATAGTGATTGGGGTTCATGAGCCCCGTGCCCCGGGTCACGATGCCATGGCGATCACAGTCGGCGTCGTTGCCGAAGGCGATGTCGTAACGGTCTTTCAAGGCGATGAGCCCCGCCATAGCGTAGGGCGAGGAGCAGTCCGTCCGGATCTTGCCGTCATGGTCCAGGGTCATGAAAGAGAAAGTCGGATCGACTACCCTGTTGACGACATCGATTTTAAACCCGTATCGCTCCGCAATGGAATCCCAGAAGGCAACGGACGCCCCGCCCATGGGGTCCGCGCCAATCCGGATGCCCGACTCCCGGATGACGGTGGTTTCAACGACGTTTTGCAGATCTTCCACGAAGGGTTTGACGTAGTCGTATTCGTGGGTGGTGCCCGCCCGGACGGCTTTCTCGAAGGAAATCCGTTTTAGATCTTTCAGCCCCTGCCTGATGAGATCGTTGGCTCTCGCCTGCACCCACCGGGTGACGTCCACATCGGCCGGCCCGCCATGAGGGGTGTTATACTTGAATCCGCCGTCCTCCGGGGGGTTATGAGAGGGTGTAATCACGATGCCGTCGGCCCATCCCGATTCCCTGCCCCGGTTGTAAGTGACGATGGCGTGAGAGATCACCGGCGTCGGCGTGTAGCCGCGTCCTTTCTGTATAATGACATCCACGCCACGCGCCGCCAGGACCTCCAGGGCCGTCTTGAAGCTGGGCTCCGAGAGGGCATGGGTGTCTATTCCCAGAAAAAGCGGTCCCGTAACGCCCCTGGAGGACCGAAATTCACAGACGGCCCGGGTAATAGCCAGGATGTGATCCTCGTTGAAGCTTTTTGAAAAAGAAGATCCCCTGTGCCCCGAGGTCCCGAAGGCCACCTGCTCAAGAGGATCCGTCGCATCGGGATGGAGCGTGTAATAGGTGCTCACCAGCTTCGGCACATCGACCAGCCTGTCCGGCGGAGCCGGCTTCCCCGCCAGGGGGTGTAACATGATCAGGACCTCCATCGCAATTGGTCAGGAGTAAACGGGCCGTTGCCCAAACCCTTGGGCAGGATTCTTCCTGCGAATAGACGGTTTCTGACCGCTCTAACGCTCGCTCCACTGCAGACGCAAAAACTCGCCCTAAGGGGCTCAGACAGTTTGCGCTGCGGGCGTTTCGCTTCGCGAAGGGCGGTGACCAAAAATACGTCTAATTTCGCTATCCAGAATCCCGCTCAATCTCTGAGGAAAAGAAACAAGATTTGGGTAGCAACCCGTAAACTTGTAAGATCTTCCGAAAATCTTTTCAATCTGAAATATCAGGGGTCCGCCGTCTCCCCATCGAAGGCGGCGTCACCGGATCCCGATTGATCTCGATGGATAAAAGCGATATAAAATTATCTATGAAGGCCCTTGCCGTAACCCTGCCCCTTTTATACGGCCCGGAAGACATCAGGCGCTATCTCGAGATCATCACGGGAAAGACCGTCTATCTGACGCTCATAGAGGACTCTCCCTCGATTGTTTCCTGGCGTGAAACACCGCAGGGGGACTTTCGCATCCGGCTGCACCGTATCCTCCTTGGCGCCGACGAGGCGATTTTCAGCGAGGTGGCGGAAGGGATCAGGAAAGACAGAAACCGCTTCCCCCTCATCCGGGAATTCATACGCCGGAAGAGGGCGGACCTTCTGCAGGGCGACCGCAGCGCAAGGAAGGTCTGCACGAAGGGCAGGTTCTACGAACTGGATAAAATATACGCGGACATCAACCGGCAGTATTTCGAAAACCGCGTCAACGCCATTATTACCTGGGGTAGGAACTCGAGAAAACGGGGCATTCGGCAGAGGACCCTGGGCTCTTACGATGAGAGGACCCGCATCATCCGGATCAACCCCTGCCTAGACCGTAAGAAAATCCCCCTTTACGTCATCGAAAATGTTGTGTATCACGAAATGCTCCATGACTACCTGGGAATTGAGATCGTCGAGGGGAGGCGGAGGATGCACACGCTGCGCTTCAAGCGGATGGAGCGATGCTACCGCGACTATGATAAGGCCAGGAAGTGGGAAGAGGGTCACGGCTATCGGTGAGGAACGCGGCAGCTTGACCGGATTCGTTGCGGGAGGCGGCGGGGCAGCCGCGGGCCCGGGAATCATAAAAGGAGGAATGAAATGAAGCTGCAGGATCTCTTTAAACTGAATGGGAAAGTTGCTCTGATCACGGGCGGCGGAAGGGGGATCGGCCGATTCATCGCAACCGGCCTTGCCGAGGCAGGGGCGGATCTGGTCATCGCCTCGAGAAAGATGAAAAATCTCGAGACAACGGCCGAAGAGATACGGAAAAATTTCGGTGTGCGCGTCCTTCCGGTGGCCTGCGATGTGGCAAAAGAGGAGGACATCGAAAGGCTCGTCAACACCGTCGTTGAAAAATTTTCATGCATCGACATTCTCGTCAACAACGCCGGCGCCACCTGGGGGGCGCCGACGCTTGAATTCCCCCTCGAACGGTGGGATCAACTCTTCAACGTAAACGTGAGGGGCGTGTGGATCCTGACCCAGAAAGTCGCCCGTGTCATGAAGAAGCAGGGCGGGGGGAATATCATCAACATCTCCTCGATCATGGCCTTCAGGGGATCGGACGAAAAAGTCCATCCGGCGGTGCCGTACAACTCCACGAAGGGGGCCATCAACCTGCTGACGATGAATCTGGCCGTGAAACTGGCCCCTTACAACATCAGGGTCAACGCGATTGCGCCCGGGTATTTCCGGACCGACATGATGGCCTACATCGAGAAGCCCGAATTCAAGGAGCAGCACGAACAGATGCTCAACCTGATCCCGATGAGGAGGATCGGGGACGTCGACGACATGAAGGGGCTTGCCGTTTTTCTCGCTTCCGATGCATCGGCCTACATGACCGGTCAGGTCGTGGCGAACGACGGCGGTTATCTCGCCCGATAATAAAAAGAGTCATTAAAATCAAAGTGCCGTGGCTTTTTCCAACGAGTCCATGGACCGAGATAGAACCCACCGCTCAGAATACGAAAAACGGAGCAGGCCTCCAGATGCTTCGGGAAAGGGAACAAAATGTCTGAACCAAAAAACGACCTTCCGGAGACCTTCTGGAAGTGTGAAAATTGCGGATATACCTTCAGGGCGAATGAACTTCCTGAAAAATGTCCCTCCTGCCAGCACAAGTGCGAATTCAGGAACGTGACGTGCTATGCACCGGAATGCGGATTCGAGGGAGTCGACCCGCGTTTGAAGTAGCGGTGTGCTTGACCCGGACAAACACCATTGTTTTGAGGTCCCGGGAATGGCTCTGATGCCAGGTTACGAAGATGATCCCTTGATCACCCTTTGGGGAAGAAAAAAAGACTTGTAATCCTGCAACCACCTGGACTAATAATAACGCTCTAAAAAAGCTACACAGACGAAGGGTCATTCATGATCCGTCACGGGCTCACGAATCGCGGCATGGCCTGAACCTGATAGGGTCAGGAGCCAGCCGTGGGAGAACCCGGGGGATGATAGATGAGAAAATTTACCGCCATCATAGCCGCCGCTGTCCGCGAAGGATTTTCCGATGTCCACATCACGGGCGGACACCCGATGGTTTACCGTAAAAACGGACGTATCCAGGCCGAGGATTCCGTGCGGTGGACGCCGCAGGAAGTCGATGGCCTCGTGCGGAAGCTCCTCACGCCCAATCAGCTCAGGGAGCTGGCCAGAGAGTGGTCGTCGGATCTGGCCCTCAGTGTTTACGGCGTGAGGCTCCGACTGAATGTATTCAACACCACCCGGGGCTTGAGCCTCGCCATCCGGCTCCTGCCAGGAACGATTCCCACGGTCGACAAGCTCAACCTCCACCCCTCCGTGGAACAGATAGCCGGAGTGAAGGCCGGTCTGGTCCTCATGTGCGGGGCCACCGGTTCAGGCAAGTCAACAACGATTGCGGCGGTCGTCGACGAGATCAACCGCAGCCGGGCAGCCCACATCGTGACCCTGGAGGACCCCATTGAATACCGTTATCTCTCGAAGAAGTCCTTCATCGAGCAGCGGGAGCTGGGGACGCATGTCCCCACCTTCGAAAAGGGGCTCCTCGACGTCCTGAGGGAGAACCCGGATGTCATCGTCGTCGGCGAGCTCAGGGAACCGGAGGTCATGCGCCTGACATTGAATGCCGCCGAATCGGGTCACCTGGTCATCGCCTCCCTCCACGCCACAAACGCCGAAGATGCCCTCTACCGGCTCTGCAATTCCTTCCCCATCGAAGCGCAGGAGGAGATTCGCTTCCAGCTTGCCTCGACCCTGCAGTGGATCCTCATACAGCAGCTCTCTTTCCGGGAAGACATCGGCTTTCGGCTCCCCGTCCTCTCCGTCGTCCGCGGCACCCAGGCCGTCAAGGGATTGATCCGGGAAAACAAGATCCCCCAGATCGAAAGCGCCATTCAGATGGGCAAGGCCGACGGCATGTTCACCATGGAACGATACCTGCGGGAATTCATCGGTAGCAAGAAAAATTTCGTGCCGCCGTCAGAGAACTTCAAGCCCTCACCGGAGATCAGCCAGGATATCATCTACACTTCGCCCCTCGTTGACCCGGACGCAAGCATTCTGAGGCCGAGGAGGCCGGCATCCGTCCAGGAAGTGAAGCCAGCAGCCGTTCCCGGACAGCAGGCTGATTTCGGTCCCGAAGAGCACGTCCACAGTTTTGACGAAAAAGCGACAGTCGACGAGCTGATCGCCCAGATCAAGAACTCCAAGAAGTTCAAAGAATAAATCACATCTTGAATCAAAGGGTTATAATTCATCCAGTACTTCTGCCACCCCCCTGACTACTTTGGACACCTCTCGATTTTCACATTTTTAAGAAGAAAAACCGTAAAACTGTCAAACTTCCTGCAGGGACTTCTATTTCAAGAAACGCCCTATCCGGAATAAAAATTCTAATACCTGAAAAACACGGGCTTTTTATTTCGGGCGAAAAAAATGCCTGGCATGAAAAATGCTCGAATTATTAAGGTCTTTTCATTTCCTGCCGATAAAAAGAGAGGGAACAATTTAGTTTTTACATCCTTTCACCGGCTTTTGCCCTTTAGGAGGAGGGTAGCCATGAACAAGTTCAGCAAAGTCATAGAGGCAGCTGTGCGTGATGAGTACTCCGATGTCCACATCACGGGGGGCCATCCCATGGTGTTCCGCAAAAACGGCCAGGTCCAGTTTGACAAGGCCGGACGGTGGAACCACGGGGAAGTCGATGGCCTGGTGAAGAAAATATTGACGCCGCGTCAGCTCCAGATGCTGAAAAACCGCCTTTCGGTGGACCTTGCCATGAGCATACACCAGGTCAGGATCCGGGTGAACGTCTTCAGCACGACGCGGGGTCTGAGCCTCGCCATCCGACTGCTTCCCGGCACGGTGCCCTCTGTCGAGAAACTGAACCTTCATCCCTCCCTCCAGCAGATTGCGGAGGTCAAGGCCGGTCTCGTCCTCGTCTGCGGCGCCACCGGCTCCGGCAAATCAACGACGATTGCCGCCATCATCGACGAAATCAACCGCGCCCGGGCGGCCCACATCGTGACCCTCGAGGACCCGATCGAATACCGTTTCACATCAAAGAAATCCTTCATCGAGCAGCGCGAGCTCGGGACCCATATGCCCACCTTTGAGCAGGGACTGCTCGACGTCCTTCGCGAGGCGCCGGACGTCATCGTCGTCGGCGAGCTCAGGGAACCCCCGGTGATGCGCCTGACGCTGAACGCCGCCGAATCGGGCCACCTCGTCATCGCGTCCATTCACGCCTCGAATGCCGAGGATGCCCTCTACAGGCTCTGCAATTCCTTCCCCATTGAGGCACAGGAGGAAATCCGCTACCAGGTGGCCTCCACCCTTCACTGGGTCCTGATACAGCAACTCGCCTACATGGAAAAGGTCGGGTTCAGGGTGCCCGTCCTTTCCATTGCCCGGGGAACCCAGTCCGTCAAGGGGATCATCCGCGAAAACAAGATCCCCCAGATCGAGAGCATCATCCAGATGGGAAAGAGCGAAGGGATGTTCACAATGGACCGTTACCTCAAGGAATACTTGCTTACGCGTCCATCCTTCGTCCCGCCGTCTGAAAACTTCCGGCCCTCACCGGAATCAGTCCAGGATCTCGTCTACCACTCACCCCTCGTCGACGGGGATGGTCTGTCCCAGAGGACGGCAGATCCCTATCATGGTGCGGACGCCGGCACGGCTGCCCTGCAGAAGCAGGTCCAGCCCGGCTCGGCCTTCCACCCGGGTAACGGAAACGGCGCCGAGAAGTTTTACCGCAATCAGCCGGACAACGGAAACGGCCTTGCGAAGAGCGATCAGCTTTACACCGAGGGCGGAAGGGATTTTAGTCAGGCCACGGACGGCGTCGAGAGTTCAGGGCCTCAGTTGATCATCGACGAGAAGGCCACCGTCGACGAGCTCATCGCGCAGATCAGCAACTTCGGCCGGCAGAAAACCTGAGCCCCCGGGGAAGGCTTCTCCCGTTTACTTTCTCAAGAGCTTCTTCCGGGCGAGTGTGAAATCCCACGCCGCCTGAAACAAAAAAAGGGGCGTCTCTCCGTGTAGTGAGAGACGCCCCTTTCGTTTACAACCGGGGAGAGCTAATACTGGATGGGCTGGAGGAACCCCGGTGTTGCCGGCGTAACACTTTCGCCGAAGCGAATGGCAAAATTGTCGAAGTAGGTCGAGGAGATCACGGGTCCGTATGCATGCAGTCCGACCTCCGGCCTGTCCGTCGGGAAGGTCCCTGAATCCGGCGTGATGAAGGGCGCACTCGTCTCACGGATACGAAGTATATCGGGCTGGCTGGTGGCATTGTTCGTCTCGGCATAGAATCCAGTAACGGTAGACGAGTCGCTTATGTACATTCTGACAAGGGTAAAATAGTCGTTACTTGCGTTGATCGTCGTATTGCCACCGCTCAACACATCATCGGGAGGCCAGTATATCGAACCACGCGTGACGGGTTTGCGGTTGCATTCCCAGTTGACGCCGTTGGGGTCCCAGGGCGTCGTGTTGGGTGATTTCAGAAACGGGCTCTGCGTCTGATCGTCGGGGTCTGCCACGAAGACCTGTACCCAGTTATCCTTGGGCCTGAACGCCGATACGGTAGCTATTGGCGTACTGTCTCCAGCACTTTCTACATACAGATTTCCTGCGGAGAACGTGTACGACCTACCCGGGATCACATCCAGTATGAGAGCCCCCTGTGCCGTGCCGTTCCATATCTTGTTCGACCCTGCGTAGGTAAATACGGGCTCACGGCTTACCTTGGCGATCGCCGTGGGTGAAGCCCACGTTCCCTGGTAGACGATGTCGCCGACCTTGATCCGATATGAGCCTGCACCTCCACCATTTGTAAAGGTGATGGACGGCGCTTCCTTGACTCTGACCAGAACGGTGATCCATTTTCTCATCCTGTCATCGATAGAGCTTGTTTTCGGGGAAAGGTGCAGGTAATCCCGCTGATAGCTGCCGCTCACCCACCCCTCCCTCGTCTCCTTGGATGCCAGCTGCGTCCAGATGGGTTTCTGGGCGAGGATGGTGTGGGTACCTGAACCCGCGTCAGATATCTGTATGAGGCCCGTCCAGCAGCTGATCCCATCGATATAAGTCTTTTGGGCATGGGACACCGTGTCGAAGAGGTAGTAGTAATAGACTCCGCTTACCGAAACCTTGCGGACAAAATAATTTTGCCCCGTTTGGAGAGGTGCGGGCAGCGTTCCCGTGGTCTGGAACTGAACGCGAGCGCCGTTTGTAAGCCAGAGAGTGCTGATAATGGCCCTCGACGGAATGGACAGATCATCGGGATTCAAGGGATAAGAACCGCTGACAACGGTGCAGTACTTTGGCGCATCCGTGTATGAGCCGTGGACATCCACCACCTTGTCGGGGCCGAAATCTTCTTGATCAGGGTAGGTCTTCCTCCAGAGCGAGAGGCCGGGGGTGTATCGGTAGGCAGAGCAGTTTATGTTATCGGGTTGCGTATCACACCCCGCAATGCCGCTGAGGGTGTCCCTGTGGTGATAGCTGAGGCCGTAGCAGTTTGCCTGCCTGTCCATCCTGAAGAGAAGGCCGTTCGCGTACGTGTCGTAGTTATCCAGTCCGATGTACATCTTCGTCTGCACATCGTAACTGAGGAAATGGCCGGCCCTTGCCCATTCCTGGTCCAGCCGCACGCCGGCGCCCGACCAGTTAAATCCGATGGTGTTTTCCGCTATGGACGGGGCGGGAACACCGCTTCCGCACCCTCCCGAATCGACATTGAGCCCGCTCGGGTCCGTGTAAGCCGCTGTGAAATGAAGTGCCGGGCCTCCCCCATCCACGTTGGCGGCCATCTCCTGTGTGCCGATGTGGCTTGTGTGCACACCCGTGAACCAGTCGGTGTTAAGGTTGTTCCAGTTTGCCTGGTATTCGGTAGGATCTTGGGTTGTCCTCGCCAGATAACCTATGGGCAATATGTAATTGATCTCGCGCCTTGTCTCCAGGGCAACACCCGCCATAAGGATGCCGGTCGATCGAAGCCTGAGCCCTTTGCCTAGAACAATCTCCGGATTGCTAGCCGAGATGGTCAGAGGTGCCATCGTCGCCGCATTGGGGTCACTGATGCCCGTCAGTGTATTGCCCACGAGCATAGAGTAGGCCAGGGCTCGCTCCCGGTTAGTTGAAGAGTCTTTCACCGTGAACATCCCGTTTCGAACCGGGAACAAGTTAAAACCACTTCTGCCGCCGTCCAGTGTGATGGATCCGCCTTGGCTAATCGGGGTACCGAGACTGGTACTGATGGCAACGGGATAGATCGTTGAGCCGGCGGGGACCGTCGTCGTACCGGCTCTGATGAATGTAATGTTGGGCGAGTTCAGCGTCTGTATGTTTACTATTCGATCCCATCTAAAGGTAGGTGGTTGACCAAGCGAAGCTGGGGGTATTCTGATCCGGATATCGGCATTGGCGTACTGGTTGGGGTCGTTAAATGGAAGAGTTCCGAAAACCTTGGCCTGGACTGTGGTGTCGGTGGAGTCCGCTGTTGTCTCGTACCAGTAAGGATAGACGTCCAGCCTGAATTGGCCCTCTGAAGCCAGAGTGTAGGTCCTGCTATTCAGGTTCTCCAGGGCCGCCTCCCGCGCATCTTCGTCGGAGGCATTCATGTAAGCGCTTGCCGCATATCTGTATCCCGACTCGGCCAGGTAATAGGCCCTGACGGCCTGATTTCCGATGACTTGTGTCATGGTCGAAGTGGTGAAAAAAGAGAGCATCATCGCTCCGAGGAAAGCGAAGACGACCATCGTTATGATAACAGCCACGAGGACGGTGCCCTTCTGATTTCTCAGCATGGTTGGAACTCCTTTAATGCAAAACGCATGATGACGACATTTCCTGTACAAAACCCACAAAACAAACAGGGCGATCGGTATTCCCGGCGGGAAGTAAAGCGCGAAGACAGCAAAGACCACAAAGGGAAGAAGGAAAAACTGCGCAAGCCCGCAGGCCCAGGGCCTTCCTTCAATGAGGGAGGCCAGGGCGGGACCTACGCTGTAATAGGTTTGAACGAGGGCCTTTCCGCCGCACCAGGTCAGGAGGTAACGATCCCTGAATTCCCTTAAGTATAGAACCATGGGATGATCAGCCCGGCCGTAAGCGGCCGTGGCGACGAAGCACGACGCGTAGTTCGCCTGACCGGGAGGTTCTACAGGTGAGGATTGTCCACCGAGGCTGTTGATGTTGCGCGGATGGACCTGCGTGGAAAAAGACTGCGTTGTACCGTCGGGACGGTTCAGGACAAGCTCTACCCGGATCGCCGACAAAAGCTGGAGACTGTCCGTGCCGGGCACCCAGGCCGCTCCTCCCCTGTAATAGGTCAGGGTAAAGCTGTTGACGCCATCGATCAGTACGTCCCCCGATGCGAAGTTGGAGTCACCTTCCCTGACCTTGATCTCATTGCCGTCCAAACCGATGGCAATGATCTTCGTATTGACGCCGGAAGCGTCGGGGTGACCCTCGATGACGATGGAGTATGACGTGGCGTTGCTTCCCACCGGACTCGGGATATTGAAGAACTCCGTTAATTCGCGACCCAGTCGAAGCATGGCGAGCTGGGATTTTTGGGCGAGTCCCTGATTTTCCTTCGCGGCCAGGTAGCCGTTGACCCCGGCAACGATAGCCGAACCTGCCACGGAGGCCATGACCCCCACAATCATAAGGGAAAGCATGATCTCAAGCAGTGTGAAGCCGCTTTGTTTTTTCATGGATCACTCCTCAATTTCGCCCGCTTATTTGGTGAAAAGGGCTGTCAGTCTCTGGTCGTTCCTCGCAATGGTTACCTTGAGCACCCTGAAGCCTCCGGTTCCGCCGTCAACGACTTCATTGTTGGACCCGTCGAAATAGACGTATTGCGCCGCCGGGACCGTGTACCCGCTCCCGTAGTAATTGGGCGTCTGGACCCTTGTTCTGAAGGTTGATAAAAAATTCGCATCCGTCGCCGCCAGGTACTTGTAGTTCGATGTCATATTGTCCATGACCTGGCGGAGGGAGGAGATTTCCTTTACCCTGATCACGGGGTCGGCGCTCCGGAGAAAACTCGTGCCGAGAAACTGCACGAGCAGGGCACCCATAACGGCTGCCACGATGAGGGTCACGATGACTTCGATGAGGGTGAATCCCTTCCTGTTATTTATTTTGAAAAATAACGTCTTCATCGTATGAACCCCGTTTTTCTTGTGATCGTAATGACCTTACTATCCGCCCCCTTCAACATGTTCAGAACAATGTCCGTTTCCGCATCCGGCGTCCCCGACTGATTCTCAGAAGGAGCACCCCATTGATCAAAAGCGATGATCCCCCCTGCAGGATCAATGGTCATTCCTGCGGGGAGAGTATAGGTATCGAATTTCTCGCCCGGCAGGATAAACCGATCATTCGTGTTGCCGTTCCTGAACAGGCAGTAGGTGCTTCCATCGATGATGTGTATCCCCCAGGTATTGTTGCTGCTGTTCATCGCCGCGGCCTGTGCATATCGGAGATGCCCTTTGAAGATCTCCACCTGCGGCTTCAGATCGACGGTGTCCTGCCGGTAAAAAATGACGGAGGTCGCAACGGCCGTGATGACGCCGATGATGAAAAGGACCATGATCACCTCTATCAGGGTGAAGCCGCCTGAGCTTCTGATTCCGCATATCCTTTTTCTGATCCTAAGTCGCTGCATAGCACTTCCTGTAGTTGTAAACGATTCTGAGGAGAAATAACCCGCCGATAATCCCCGTGCCGACGAGAGCAAAAAGGAACACAAGGGCGATGGGGAATTCGGCCGTTAAATGGATCACGATTCCATTCAAGACGAAAAACCCGATGAGGGCCAGCGATCCCGAATAAGCGACCCGTATGGCGGTCTGGCCGTTTCTCAGGAGGGCCACCCCCATGGCGCCGAGCCAGAGGGCCGTTATGAGAGAGATGCAGGGCTGGAGCTTGATCCAGGTCACGGCGGCCCAGCGCGGGTCGAGTTTGTTGAGCCCGATCATCAGGATCAGGCTGATGACGAGGTAATAGAGCCCGCCCATGAGGTAGTAGAAGGAACATTCGGGGCGGCTTACGTTGCCGGAGAAGGCCTTTACCAGATCGATATTCGCCGTCCGGGGTCTGAAGAGGAATTCCCGCACCGCAGCCAGGCGGCTCCGGGGTGCTTCGGAAAGACGGGAGAGGACCCGCGCTGTGAGATCGGCCGGCGGCTCGACGGCCTTCGCCTCGGCGGCCAGGCAGGCAATGGATTTGAGATCCTCCCATTTCTTGAGAAGATCCGGTTTATCGACAAGCGTTCGTGAGAGGCTCTCTTCCTCTTCCAAGGTCAGCTCCCCGAGCAGGGACTTTTCGATCAATTTTTCAATATCTTTTTCCGTCATTTCATCATCCTGTCTTTTGATCCGGCCGCTCTTCCCGCATGAGGACCCGCAATTGCTCGAGCCCCCGGTAAACGTTCATCTTGGCGCTGCTCAGGGACCCCCCGGATGCCTCCGCAATATCCTCGAATGAAAGCCCCTGATAAAACCTCAGAACGACGGCCTCTCTCAAAATCTCCGGAAGCCTGTAAAGCGACGCGTTCAGGGCCCTCACATCATCCTGACGGATCGCGCATCCTTCGGGGTTGTAAGCCTCCTCCCGGGACGGGACCTGACAGTAGCTATCCAGAGTCTGAAGGGGAATCCCTTTCTTCAGGTGGTTTCTGACCAGGTTCAGCGATATCGTGTACAGCCACGTGAAGAACTTGCTCCCCTTTTTGAAACTCCTGAGGGCGGCGTATGCCCGGATAAATGTGTCCTGGGTCAGGTCATCGGCATCCTGGCTGCTTCCCGTCATCCGGTAGGCCAGGTTGAATATCGGCCCCTTGTATCGATCTACCAATGTGCCATAAGCATCCCGTTCCCCTCCGAGAACGCGCTCGATGATGTCTTGATCCTTGTCCTGACTCATATACAACTCTAAGGATAAAAAAGTCACAAAAGATGGCGAATAAGGCCTTCTAATTCGACCAGGACAGGGAGAGATGATAAACCTTATTCAAGGCTCCGACCAGGGGGCGTGCATCACATCGCTGATATTATATAATATATCGAAAAAGCTACAACTTTTCTTAATAGAAAAGCGAGCAAATATGATACCAGATCCTCTTGCCCTAGCTACCGGGGATCCCCGTTACCCCGTACACCCCACCCATGCGGAACCCCTTGTTCCTGCGGGCTTTTTCACTTGATTTTTAAACGGCATCATTATACATGACCCCCCGGCTCTGGCATATTAGTTGAATATTACAAGAAAATACGCCATATTAGTGCGCCTTGGCGTTATTTCAGCCGGTGACTGCGCCGGGACCCGAAAACCGGCGGGCGGGGGAACCGCCCGGAAAAATGGAGCTCCGATTCGACGGAATGGGCCTTAAGAAAACGATGAAACCTGAAATCAGCGTCATCATACCCGCTTACAATGAAAAAGAGGGGATCGCCTCGGTTGCTGCCGGGATCCACGAGGTCATGAAGACCCTCGGCCTCCTTTATGAAATCATCGTTGTGGACGACGGGTCTGCGGACGGGACCGCCGAGGCAGCCAGGGCGGCAGGGGCCTCCGTCATCTCGCATCCCTACAATATCGGAAACGGCGCCGCCGTCAAAACGGGCATTCGAAATGCCAGGGGAAGGGACCTCGTGATCCTCGACGCCGACGGGCAGCACAACCCCGAGGACATCCCGCGGCTCCTCGAAAAGCTGGGGACTTACGACATGGCCGTCGGTGCACGCTCCAACGATTCGGAAACGAGCCTTCACCGGGATGCGGCTAACAAGATTTACAACCTTTTCGCCAGCTACATCTGCAAATTGAAAATCGAAGACCTGACCTCGGGCTTCCGGGCAATCAAGGCCGACATCGCACGTTGCTTCCTGTACCTGCTTCCGAACACCTTTTCCTACCCCACGACGATCACGCTTGCCATCGTCCGCGCAGGCCACAGTCTCACCTATGTCCCCATCCGGACAACAAGGCGAAAAGGAAAGAGCAAGATCAAGCTCCTCCGGGATGGTGCGAGGTTTTTTCTGATCATCGTAAAGATCGCCACCCTCTTTTCACCCTTGAGGATTTTCATCCCCGTCAGTGTCGCCATGTTCCTCACGGGATTCGTCTGGGGTCTGGTGAAAATCTTCGTCTATGGCGGACGCTACGGTCCTACCTCCGCCATGCTGATGACAATGGCTGTCGTGGTCTTCATGGTCGGCCTCGTCTCCGAACAGGTGGCCCAGCTCCGGTTCGACCGCAGCGAGGGTCGGGGCTCCGTGCCCCCGGAGGACTGAGAAAAGGGCTTTCGAACGGGGAAACGCTCCTTATGATCCACATCATGATCGGCACGAAGGCCCAGTTCATCAAGATGGCCCCCATCATGCAGGAACTGGATCGCCGTGGCATTCGCTTCAACTTCATCGACACGGGTCAGCACGCGGGTATCACGAAAGACCTACCCGGACAATTCGGACTGCGCCCCCCCGATGTCTTCCTGCGGAAAGACCGGACAAACATCAGCCGGCTCACAGAGGCGGTGATGTGGACCATCACAAATCTCTGGAAGGCGGGACTGCGCGCCGATGAAATCTGGAAGAAGATCTTCAGGGAAGAAAAAGGTATCTGCCTCATCCACGGCGACACCCTCACCACCTTCTTTTCCCTTCTCTATGCCAAACGCTGCGCACTCAAGGTCGCCCATGTGGAGGCCGGGCTCCGGAGCTATCACATCCTGGATCCCTTCCCGGAAGAGATCATCCGGCGGATCACCATGCAATACAGCGACCTCCTCTTCGCCCCCTCCGAATGGGCCTACCGGAATCTGCAGGAGATGAACTTCGGGGAAAAGTCTATTGATGCCGGGGGTAATACCATCATCGACACCCTCAGATACGTTCAACAAAAAAAAGAAGATGTAGGCAGCCCTCGGAGACCCTATGTGGTGGCCACGATTCACCGCTTTGAAACGATCATGTCCAGGAGCCGAATGGCCTTCGTTGTCGAACTCCTGGAGCGCATTGCACGTGATCGCAGGGTCCTTTTCGTCGCCCATGAGCCGACGAAGAATCAGCTTCAGCGCTTCGGCCTTCAGAACAGGATCGAACGGCTGTCGTCCGTCGAACTCCTCCCTCTGCAGCCCTACATCTCCTTTATCCAACTGTTGTCGGGAGCAGATTTTATCGTGACAGACGGCGGGAGCATCCAGGAGGAAAGTTACTTTCTCAATATCCCCTGCCTGATTATGCGGATGAAGACGGAACGGGTGGAAGGAATCGGGGCAAATGCTGTGCTGGCGGAATTCGACGGGGGAAAGATTGACCGCTTCTTCGAAACGTTTCCCCGCTTGAAACGCGACAAGAACAATCTGGATTATGTCCGTCCTTCGCGAACCATCGTGGATCATCTGATGTTCTTTGCGTGAGATCATGCCCGAGAAACGGACCCATTATTCGATCATCATTCCTGTTTATAACGGTGCGGAGCACCTGGAGGCCTGCCTCACGGCCCTCGTCAACCAGGACTATCCGCGTGATCTATACGAGATCCTTGTTGTCAACGACGGCTCCACGGACGGGTCACCGGAGATTGCCGCACGGTTCCCCGTGCGGCTCGTCCACCTCCCGTCGAATCAGGGGCGGATTGCCGCCCGTAATGCCGGCGCGGAAGCGGCAGCGCAGGACACGCTTGTATTCAATGACGTCCGGGTGGTCCCGGAACGCGAGTATCTCAAAAAGGCCGATATCAGAAACTACCAACCCCTGATGCCCGGGATCGAAGAGGAAGGGATCGCGCGGTGGGGGTTTCCGCGCTTTTTTTATCTACTCCGGTGCCGTCTTTACCATCCTTACTATCCCCTCGACGGATCGCCTGTTGAGGTCTTTATCCGTGACGAGAACTTTGACACCATCCCCAAGGGTACTGGATGCTTCGTCTGCAGCCGCGACCTGTGGCTTCAATGCCAGCCGGAGTCGGCGGATAAAACGATGAGCGATGATACGCGGATACTCCGCGAGATCGTCAATCAAAAGCCGATCCTCCGTACGACGGTTGTAAGGGCGTCCTACAGCCAGCGCAGGGAAGGCAGCGCCGTTTTATCCCATCTGTTCCAACGCGGCCCCCTTTTCGCCGATTACTACCTGAGGAAAGGAGACCGGTATCGAAACCTCTACGGCCTGATCTGGCTGTTCATCGGACTCATGATCACGGTATCTTTACTTTTCCCGGCGGTGAGTGTCGCGCTACCGGGAGGGCTTTTGCTGGTTTTCCTTGCGGCAATCCTGTACCTGAGCCGGACCTGGACCGATCCCTTCGTTGTGAGCCTCTGTTTGCCGGCCGTTGTTCTTTCTTTCGGGTTCGGGATTCTGAAATGGCAGGTGACGGAATGGATCAGAGGGAAGAGATCCAGATTATGAAACAACCGTATGACAGCACATACTACGAGAAACTGAACAGGTTCAACCTCATCGGTAACAACGCTTATCGAGAGCGTCAACGCCTGCAGACGATCGAAAGGCTTTGCCTGCCGGGGCCGGCGGATGATTTCCTGGAGCTCGGATGCGGCAGCGGTCATTACACGAGGTGGCTCGCCGACGGCGTTCGAAAGATAGTCGGGGTGGATTTCTCTGAAGCGGCCATCGAGAAAGCCCGCTCACTCGGCATGAGGGACAACATGCAATATGCCGTCGCGGACATTTGCTCGCTCAACCTGTTTCGCGATCATAGCTTCGACAAGATCATCGCCATTGACGTAATGGAGCACCTCTCAGACGAACAGCTTGCGGGCGCTCTTTCAGAGGTGGACCGACTGCTCAGGGCCTACGGTGTCTTCGTCTTATTCACGCCCAGCCGGACCCACTGGATCGAACGGCTGAAGCACAGAAACATCCTACTCAGGCAGACGGTAGGTCACATCGGCGTTCGGACCGAAGAGGAATACCGGCGCATCGTCGAACGTCAGGGCTTGAAAATCAAAGAGGTCATCCGTTATGAAACCTGCATCCCCCTGTTGCGGATGATCGAAGGGAAGATAAAGGACATATCGCTTGCAGGGAAGTTCTTTGTTTCACGTTTGGGCATCGCGGTCACGCCGATCAATTTCAGCAGAAAGGGGCCTTCACGTCGTGCGTGAAGGGATTCAAACTCCTATCAAGGGTTCGTCATGAGAGAAACCGTAAGAAGAGCGATGCATAAAATGCGGCAGACAGCCGTTGAGGATTACAGAAAGTGCATCCTCGACTGCCTCGAGCCCGCCTTGGGGCAAGCGCTCCTGCTGGACTGCGGCTGTGACGATGGCGAATGGACCATACAGCTCGGGACCCGGTTGGTTAACGCGCGGCTATTCGGCATAGAGCTGGTGGAAGAAAGACGGGCCCTGGCCCTTCAGAAGGGAATTGACGCAAGGCATGCGGATCTCAACGATCTTTTTCCATTTCCCGACGAAACCTTTGATGTGGTCCATGCAAATCAGGTCATCGAGCATGTCACGGACACGGATCATTTTATCGAAGAGATACAAAGGGTCCTGAAACCCGGAGGGTATGCCGTCATCTGCACGGAGAATCTTGGCAGCTGGCACAACATTTTTGCCCTCCTCCTGGGATGGCAACCCTTTTCCCTGTCCAACATAACCGACAGGCGTTTTCAGATCGGCAATCCACTGGCTATTCATCATGGAGAATCGTCGACGAACCCGAAAAGCTGGCAACACTGCCGCGTTTTCAGCTATCGCGGGCTCAGGGACGTCTTTGAAGTTCACGGTTTCAAAGTGGTTCAGATAGAAGGTTCAGGATACTTTCCCTTGCCGTCCGGCATCGCGAAACTCGATCCGAGGCACGCGGTTTTTTTAACCGTAAAGATCAGGAAAAAAGGGATTGCGGAATGAAACGAATCGCCTGGCCCGTTTTCAGCATAGCGATTGTCCTGGTGGTCATTTCCGTGTTCCTTTATCGAGAAAGGGACACGCTCGCGACCCTTCAGGGCATCTCCGTACGATTCATTTTCCTGCTGATTTTTATTCAAAGCGCCGTCCTGGTTGTCAACGGGATTGCCCTTCGCATCCTCTCTACGAAATTAAACGTACACTTGAAAATCAAAGAGTGGCTCGGGCTTTCATTCATGACCACCCTCGGTAATATGATCACACCCTTCTCGGGCGGACTCATCGCCCGTGCCGCCTATCTCAAGCATCGTCACGGGTTTTCTTACGCTCAGTTCATCATGTCTTTGGCCGCCAACTACCTGATCAGTTTTATAATGGTCAGTGTCACGGGGCTCGTTGTGCTGACCGTCTTTCACAGGCATTTCGCCTTCTTCTGGGAACTCACCGGCGTATTTTTGATCACGGCGTTTATTCTTGCCGCTCTCGTGCTGGCTCCGCCCCGGGAATTGACGTGGACGAATCGACTGGCTCAGAATATCAACGACGCCATAAGGGGGTGGAATTATATCAAGGGGGACCGCACCCTGATCATGCGGTTGTCCCTCTGCACGATGATGAACATTCTTCTGGGTGGAGCGATGTACCAGGTGGCCTATCGGTCTTGCGGGCTGGCCGTCCCTTTTGATTCAGCATTGCTTGTGGGTTTGCTGGCCTCCTATTCCATCCTCATCAATGTGACGCCGGGAAACTTCGGTATCCAGGAAGCGATCGTTGCCGTTTCCTCCGGACTGCTCGGGATGGGCGCAGCCTATGGCGTCATCGTTTCGCTTTTGTTGAGGCTCACGGGTCTTCTCGTGGCATTCACGTTGGGAGCGGCGTTCAGTTATGTCCTGTCGCGCGAGTTGTCGGCAGGCCGGGATGCTATCGGGCAAACCAAAATTTGATCGTTATTCCGGGAACGGTTCCAAATGAAGGGTTTTGCGGTACAAAAATGAATTTAAAAGTCAGTCCATACCGACAGCACCTGATCATATTTGCATCCCTTGCGATTGTTCTGTTGACCATTTACAGCAACAGCTTCCACGGGGTGTGGCATTTCGACGACTTCGACAATGTGGGTAATAACCCCGGCGTCCATGTCAAGAGCCTGACGTCGGAGGAACTTCAGAAGACGTTTTTCATCAAAGGCAGGGTCGGCAGATCCTTTGCTTATTTTACCTTTGGATTGAATTACTACTTCGGGGGACTGGAGGTTTTCGGATACCATGTCGTCAACTTCACCATTCATCTGCTTGCCGCCCTGTTCCTGTTTCTATTCCTGAATGAAACGCTGAGACTCCCGTCACTTCGAGATCACTATAGTGAAAAGGCTTTAGTCATTTCCTTCATCGCGGCGCTCCTCTGGGCGGTGAATCCCGTCCACGCGACATCGGTTACGTATATCGTCCAGCGAATGTCGAGCATGGCGGGGCTTTTCTTCATCATGGCCATGTTCTTTTATGTCAGGGGGCGTACATCCCCGAGCAGGGCAAAGGCCGTTACCTATTTCACGTTCTGCGTGGTGGCTTTTCTTCTCGCTTTGGGGAGCAAGGAAAATGCCGTCATGCTCCCCGTGATCCTCTGGCTCTATGATCTGTTTTTCATTCAGGGTCTGACCTCACGGAACATCCGGAAGAACATCATCATCCTGGCACCCGTTTTGTTTTCGGTCATCGCCATCGGCCTTCTCTACAGGGATTTTTCCACTCTCATCCAGGGTTACGACACTCGACCCTTCACAATGGGGGAGAGATTGATGACGCAGCCAAGGGTGGTTTTTTTCTACCTTTCCCTTTTGTTTTATCCCATACCCTCACGCCTGACACTTCTTTACGACATAGACATCTCAAGATCTCTCCTCGAACCCTGGACGACCCTTCCGGCCATCGTGGCACTCTTTTTGATTGTCGCTCTGGCGCTGCTGTCCGCTCGCCGATGGCCCCTTCTATCGTTTTGCGTGCTCTTCTTTTTTATCAACCATGTCGTGGAAGGCTCCTTTCTCCCGCTGGAGATGGTTTATGAACATCGAAACTACATCCCGTCCATGATGCTCTTCCTGCCAGTGGCCGTTTTCGTCGTGGCGGTGATACGGCGCTTTTCATACAACAGGATGTATCAGGCCTTTATCTTGGCGGCCCTCGTCCTTGTCATCGTGGATCAGGGGCACACAACATACATGCGGAACGACATCCTCTCCGATGAGAAGACGCTCTGGCTCGACAACGTTGAAAAGGCGCCGAATTCCAGCCGGGTTCATGCCCTTTTGGGCAAAACACTTCTGAATGAAGGCGGTCATCAGCAGGCCCTTCTGGAATTTCAGGAGGCCATGAGACTGAAAAGGTGGGTGAATCGGACGGAACCGGCCATCTACCTCTGCTACATTGGAAACTTCTTCATGGATGTCATGGGGGACGACAGGAAGGCCGAGTCACACTATGAAAAGTCGCTCGAGTACAGCTACACGCATGAATATTTCAACGGCATGGCCATGATCAACCTCAAGAGAGGGAATCTGGTCGAGGCCGAGGGCCTCATGCTGCAGGCCATTAAAATCAAACCCGGGCTTCCGGACTACCGGAACAACTACGCGCTTGTTCTTCTGAAGCAGGGGAGGCTCGATGAGGCCATCGCGTCGAGTCAAAAGGCACTGGAGCTGAAACCGGATTACGGAGAGCCCAACGGCATCATGGCCGAAGCGCTTCACCGGAAAGGGATGACGGCTGAATCCATCACCTCCTGGGAAAAGTACTTGCAGAGGGCACCTGATCGGTATTACGCCTACCTCGCCCTGATGGACCTGTATGAGTCAGCGGGAAACAGGGCGGCCCTCGAGGATACGCTCAAGCAACTCCTTCAGCGGGTCCGGAAGGACCAGGTGCTGCAGATCGTGCAGAGGATCCATGAAAGAAAAAATATGTTTGCCCACGTTCCTGATCCAGAGCGCATCCGTTATATTCTCGAGAAAACACGGCTTGCCGGGTAACGCAATCGACCGGCCCGCAGCCGCGGATGGTTAAAAAGAACCGATGACGTCATTTTTTAACGGCCCGTCCTGTTCAAATCTCACCCCTCTTAAAAGCCACCCCATAAAAAAGGGTGAGGATTGTCTTCTCGACAGCCCTCACCCTTTTCCATCAAATCCGGAACTAGGTCAATTACAGCAGACCCGGACGGTGCATTGTGCCTAAGGCAGTAGCGGCGGAAACGGTCGTGCCGGCCTTCCCCGTGGAAGTCATGTAGAAAGTCGGGGAAGTATATGAGTAGGTCAGGGTAAAGTCGCCAGCATCTGTGGGAACCGAAGCTATGATATCTGTACCGGTCGGCCAAGTGCTGTCTCTCAGGAGTTTTTGAGCAGCATACTGGGTGACCCTGGCCTTGGCTTCAGCAAGTGCCGCCTGGCCCGCCCTCTTCTTGGCATCCTCCTGGAGACTGAAATATTTGGGAATCGCGACAGCAGCCAGGATCCCGAGAATCACCAGGACGGCGATGATCTCGATCAGCGTGAAACCTTTTTGGTTTTTCATTTTGCTGAGCATCTGAAACCTCCTTGATATCTCGTTTATGTCTTATTTATTATGAAATTTTTTCTTATATTCGTAAGTGCTACTGAAACCCCCGGTCCCGGGTAACGGTATTCCTTTTCAGCTCCATTCGATTTACCCTGACCCTCGACAGCACCCTTGATCTCCGCCGCACCGCATATCGTCTTTGACGCCGGAAAACTTTAGTAAACCTCTGACCCTAAAGATGCCTGCGATACCAATGACCTCAAAGAGCTTTTTACCGCATCCTAAAATTTCGCTCACCGTGGGATGCCTTTACGCCATCGAAAAAGCATTATCCATGCCACGTATCGGGCAAAAGCCAGAACTAAATTAGAATGACGAGTGAATTCAAACAATTAATAATCAATTTTTGTCAAGCCGCCTGTGACCTGAAACCCGAAAAATATAAAATACTTACAATTATTGCAGTAAGCCCTACAATTTATGTAGATTTCTTTATTGCCGTGACATCGATGTCGTATTTCTTTATCCTGTGCCAGAGACTTCGCTCCTTAATCCCCAGAATCTGGGCTGCCTTGACCTGGATTCCATCGGCCCGGATCAGCGCATCAACGATTATTTTCTTCTCAATATCCTGCAGCCTCTCATCGATGGAGGCCGTCTCGGGCAGTTCATTCACGGACTGACCGAGGACGCCACCCGTAATCTGAGGGGGGATATGGTGGATCTGTATGATGCCGTTTTCAGCCATCACGGCCGCCCGCTCAATCGTGTTCTGAAGTTCCCTGATGTTACCCGGCCAGCTGTAACCGATCAGGGATTGCAGTGCCGCAGATGAAATCTTCACCGGCTTCGAAGCCCTGGAGAGGAAATATTCCGCAAGAAGGGGAATGTCTTCACGCCTTTCCCTCAGGGGAGGCAGGTATAGAGAAAGGACGTTCAACCTGTAGAAGAGATCCTCCCTGAATGATCCGTCCTGAACGAGCCTGGGGAGGTGCTTGTTGCTGGAGGCCATGAAGCGTACATCGACCCTGATGGAACGGGTCCCCCCGACCCTTTCAAATTCCTTTTCCTGAAGGACGCGAAGGAGCTTGGCCTGCGTGGCCAGCGGCATATCACCGATTTCATCGAGGAGGATGGTCCCGCTGTTGGCAAGCTCGAACTTGCCTTTTTTCTGTGCCGTAGCCCCCGTAAAAGACCCTTTTTCGTGACCGAACAATTCGCTTTCCAGCAACCCCTCGGGAATGGCCACACAGTTGAGTTTCACGAAGGGCTTTTCCTTGCGCATGCTGTGCTGATAAATGCTCTGGGCGATGAGTTCCTTGCCCGTTCCGCTCTCCCCCGTGATGAGCACCGTTGCATCCGTCGGCGCGATCTTCAAAACCTGGCTGAAGATACCCCGGACGGCCTTGCTCTGTCCGACGATTTCGGGGAAAAGCTCTTTGGCTTCGACCTTGCTCAAGATGTTGGTGACCTGTTCAAAGACCGTGTTGAATTCTGAAAGGTCGTCGCCCTTTGAGCTCTTCACGTTTTCGATCTGGGATTTCGGGAAAACGGGAAGGTTTTCCGTCCTTTTGATGAACTGTTTAATCGGCCGCAGGATGAGCCACGTGATGAGCAGCGCGCACAGGAAGGTGAAGACAGCGATGCCCAGAGCCCACCACTGGAGGTAGGATATGGATTCCACCGGATACTGGGCA
>CAZJPV010000012.1:0-54665 GCA_964547985.1 uncultured Syntrophaceae bacterium | reverse complement strand
ATGAGAATTTCAAGGAGGGTGAAGCCACAGGTCGAAGGCCTGTGGCAGTTGTGAGTTGTGAGTTGTGAGTTGTGAAGTTTCATCTTCCTTTAATTCAGAATTCAGCATTCATAATTCATAACTCAGGCCCGTTTGGCCTGCGGCAGTTTTGAGTGCCGAGTTTTCATCTTTCTTCAATTCAAAACTCAAAATTCATCATTCAAAATTCAGGCCTTCGGCCTACGAAGCCTGCTGCCAGGTGGTCCTGTTCATGGGCCTGTAGAAGATCAGGCGATAAGTGTTGTTGGTCGTCATCCTGATGTTCGTGACGAGCACCTCCACGCGTCCGAGGGACTGAATGTCGGATGGCGCGACAGTGGTCCGCCAGTTGTAATCGGCGTAGTCCTCGCCGAAGTCTCCCGTCTGTGTCCCCGTGCTCAGAACCTCCTGGGCTTCGAAATCCGTCATTTTACTCTGGGCGAGGAGGGACATCATCGTGACCGTCCTGGAATGCTGGGCCATGGAAATACTCTGGGACTGCGACTGAAAAACAGCCACGAGCGTTATGGCGAGGATCGCGATGGCGATCATGACCTCCAGCAACGTGAAACCACAGGCCGGAGGCCTGCGGCAATCGCGGGCGAACGCCCGCTTCAATTTTGAGTTTTCAATTTTGAGTTTTGAATTGAAATATTGCATATATTTTGTCTGTTAGTCTCGCTAACCACTCACCACTCGCCACTCTCCACTGTTTTTATTGTGTTTGCCAGAAATCGAGGTACTTTTCATGGATCTCGACGGTGTTGACAAAGGGGTGGAGCACCAGCGTTATGAAACGCTCCCCTTGGGCAAGGTGAATAACGGCGGGTTCCGTGTAACCGCGGCTGAAAAACCGGATGGCCACCTCGCCGGTTGTCTTTTTTTCCTTCCCCGCGATGTAGATGTCGGCGAACCTCACGTCACCGGGAAGGCGGGACGCCTGCTTTTTGAGCTCGTCCTTCTTCTCTGGCGCCATGTCCGCGCTGTAAATCCAGTAGCTTTTCTGGTCCAGGTTGACCTCCAGGATCTGATCGATCTGATCACGGACCGCCAGGCTTCGAAGTTCCCGGGTCGCGCCGACGAGCCGCCTCGCTGCGGAGCTCAACTGGTCTGTGAAGAGGGATTCCCGCACCTTGGGGACGGCGATGAGAAGCATGAGCCCGATGAGAAAGACGACGATGGAAAGTTCGATCAGCGTGTAGCCCCCGCTGCCGTCGGTGTCATGCCGGTGAGGCCCGGCCGCCTTGAGGCATGGGGGTGACGGCGTGTCAGTCCTCCCAGTTTGTGATGTCTTTGTCCTTGCCTTCACCGCCCGGTTCTCCGTCCGCACCCAGCGACAGGAGGTCAAAATCCCCCTTCGTCCCCGGGCTGAGGTACACGTAGTCATTGCCCCAGGGGTCTTTCGGGACTTTTCCCTTTTCAAGATATCCCCCTTCACGCCAGTTCTTCGCGAGGGCGCCCACCGCCGGGGGCTCCACCAGCGCCTTCATCCCCTGCTCCGTCGTCGGGTAGTTGCCGTTATCGAGTTTGTACAGTTTCAGGGCCGTCTCGAGGGACTGGATCTGGATCCGGGCCTTGGCCTGCCTCGCCTCGTCGGGGCGGCCCATGATCCTCGGGATGATGAGACCGGCGAGGATGCCGAGGATGACGATCACCACCATCAGCTCAATGAGTGTGAAACCGCGGTCGTCTTTTTCTCTTCTCATGATCTTTCCTCTCTTTGATGTCCTGTCCTTTAGATAGGGCAGGTTCTTGCCTATCTTATCAGCTGGTTCATTTCGAATATGGGAAGAAGGATAGAAACGACGATGAACCCGACGACGAGACCCATGACGAGAATCATCACGGGCTCGAGCATGGAGGTCATGGTGGTCACATTCGATTCCACCTCCTTCTCGTAGGCGTCGGCGATCTTATAGAGCATCTGCTCGAGGTTCCCGCTCTGCTCACCCACACCGATCATCTCCGTTGCGATGGGCGGGAAAAGACCGCTTTTCGCCAGGGGTGCCGAGAGGCTCTGGCCCTCCCGGACCTCGTCGCTTGCCTTCTGCACGGCGTCGGCAATGTGGGAGTTGTTGATGACGTTCTTGGAGATCTCCAGGGCCGTAAGGAGCGGCACGCCGCTTTCCAGCAGCGTCCCGAGGGTCCTGCCGAAACGGGCCACAGCCATTTTACGGTTGAGTGTCCCGATGACGGGCATGGAGATCTTGAGGCGGTCCCAGAAACGACGGCCCTTTTCGGTGTTCCTGATCAGGTATCGGAGTACGACGACGGAAACCACGAGGGCGATGACGATGGCCCACCAGAAGGATTCCAGGAAACGGCTCACGGTAATGAGAAAAACGGTGATGGCCGGCAGGGTCTGGTGCATCTCCTCGAAGATGCGCGTGATGTTGGGCACGACAAAGGCGATCAGGAAAAAAAGGACGGCGGAACCGATGAGAAACATGAAGACAGGGTAGGCCAGGGCGGCCCGGATTTTCCCCCGGAGGGCCTGCTGCGTTTCACTGAAATCCGCAAGGCGCTCCAGGACGATGTTCAGGGTTCCCGATGCCTCGCCGGCACGAACCATGTTGATGAAAAAAGGTGAGAAGATCTTCGGGTAACGGGACATGCTCTGTGTCAGGCTGCTTCCCTCGTTGACCTCCTCCTTGATCTGGGCCAGCGTTTTTTTGAGTACGGGATGGCTGGCCTGGGTGATCATGGCGTTGATTGACTGGACGAGGGGGAGGCCAGCGCCGAGGAGGGTTGCAAGTTGCCGCGTCATGGCCGAGAGTTCCTGTATACCGACGCGATTGAAAAAGTTGCCGACGGAGCGCTCATCAAGGGCGTTCTCTTTTTTTCGGCCGGACGCCTCTCTGACCTCTATCGGGTAGATGCTGCTGTCCCTGAGCCTCTGCCTGGCGGCCGTGAGACTACCGGCATCGACGATACCTTTGAGCTTTTTCCCCTTCGTGTCGAGGGCTACGTACTCATAAACGGGCATAAAAAGGGTTAAACACTTGACGCTTCAATCATTTTTGACTTTCGTTTAGCACATCGGGAGCCGCTTTTCAATACACCCGGCACAGCCCCCCGGCGGCACCCGGGGAGGATATATCATCGTCGGGGGACCTCTTTATATAATCGGCAGATCAGGGGTATCCCTTTGATTTTTTTCGCTTCTGTCCTGGTATAAATAGCTCTCGGTAAGTCGGTGGTCTTGTCAGGCCGGGGTCGTGACAAAAAATTCTTGAAATTCAGGAACTTTCATCATATTTTCTCCCCGGGGCCATGGACAGGAACAAACTGATGGAAAGGCTGAAAGAGACCGGGGACCCGGATGAAAGGAACAGGATCCTCGATATTCTTTCGTCTCACGAAGGAGAGGGGACCCCTGCGGGTGCCGGATCCTCCGGGGCGATCCCCGGCAAAAAAAAGACCGCTTCGGGCGTTTTTCTGGGCTATGTTGTCGGGGCCCTCTTCCTTGCCGGTGGTTCCTGGATGGTCTATAACGGGATTATCGCCCTGTCGAAGGGATCGAAGCGCGTGGAGAACCTCACGCTCTTCATCGTTGGAGGTGTGCTTTTAATTCTGGGGATTCTTGCCGCCTTCCAAGCAGGGCGGATCAAAGAGATCCCGGCAGAGCCTCTACAGGATGTCCGCAAACAAGACCGCGATGGTTTCCGCCCGGGGCCATAAACTTCGATTTCCGAACAAATTCGATTTATACGAATGAGGAGACATGCCGGCAAACCTTCCCCCAGAATATAAAGCGGCGGAAAAAAGATTCAAGGTGGCAACAACCGTCGCCGAAAAGATCGCGGCCCTCGAGGACCTGATTTCGACGGTCCCGAAACACAAAGGCACCGATCATCTGCGGGCTGACCTGCGCCGACGGCTCTCCCAGCTCAACAAGGAGTCCCTCGAGCAGCGAAAGAAAAAGGGGGGTGGTCGGGACAGCCTTTATAACATTCCGAAGGAAGGCGCCGCCCAGATGGCCCTCGTGGGGTTCGCCAATTCGGGGAAGTCATCCCTCCTGGCCAGCCTCACAAAGGCAACCCCCGTCATCGCCGACTATCCGCTCTCGACGCTTCTGCCCCTGCCCGGGATGATGCCCTACGAGGACATCCAGTTCCAGCTCGTGGATCTTCCGCCCATCGCCAACGAGACGACGGACGGCTGGGTGTCGGGGATCATCAGGATTGCCGACGGGCTCCTCGTCATCGTCGACCTTGCCGAGGATGCCGTAATCCAGCTCGAGCTCATCCTCGATCAGCTCGAGAAATGGAACATCAGGACACGCCCTGAGAAGTCGGATGAGTTTCGCGGGGTCACGAGGCGGGCCGTCGTGGTGGCGAACAAGAAAGACCTCCCTGGGGCGGAGGAGAATTTCGGGAAACTGAAAGAAGGCTTCGGCAATTTCTACTCCACGGTGGCCGTCTCCTGCCTGAGGAAAGAGGGGCTGGAGGATCTGAAACGCGAGATCTTCAGCCTGTCGGGTGTCATCCGCGTTTATTCGAAACCGCCGGGAAAGCCCCCTGACCTCTCCATGCCCTTCACCGTGCCGATCGGATGCACGGTGACGGAACTCGCCGAGAAGATCCACAAGGAATTCGTGATGAAGATGAAATTCGCCCGGATCTGGGGATCGGCGAAGTTCGAGGGAATGAAGGTGGAGAAAAATTACGTCCTGAAGGACCGGGACATCGTCGAGATCAACGCCTGACGGGTTATTCTATTTTTTTCAGGTCAACCTCCCAGGAAGATACTCTCTGATCCCCCCTGAAAAAAACCCCCCTGTTTCTGTAATGGTCGTCGGCAACCTTCACGAGATACTCCGTTGCCGTGTAGGTGCCTTCCTTCGAGGCGCAGACGGAGAGGATGGAGTCGCCGACGATGGCGAACTTCCCATAGAGATGACCGAGGGAGGGGTTGAAGGACTTCCACGCGGTCGTATCGCTTCCTTCCTCGAAAGGTGTGATCTCGTAGTCATTGACGATGCCGATGGGTTTTTTCTCGAGAAGAAGTTGCATTCGGCTTTCATTGAGCCAGAATTGCTTGAGGTGGGTGATCCGGGCGCTTCCCTCGATGGGGATGGTTTTCCCCTGGTCGTCGAAATAATGGCCCGTCGCCTGCCATTTCCCTTCCTGCAGAATAAACGTATGCTTCATGCGCGAGTCCTCTCTTTCACCGGGTAGATATGTCATATCAATCAATCCTCCGACCTGTCAATCGAAGTGTATGTTTTGCCGCGCGAAAAAAGACTTTCCCTTGCCGTAAGAGATGATCAGTGATAAGAGACGGCACATTCTTTTCAAGGAGTGTTTCTTGACAGGAACCATTGTCAACACCGGGGCGATTGTTGCGGGAAGCGTGATCGGCGTGATCATCGGCAAGAGGCTGCCCGAGCGTTTGAAGGGCATCGTCATGCAGGCCCTCGGGCTTGCCGTCATTCTCATCGGCCTTCAGATGGCTCTTTCGAGCAAGAATCTTCTCGCTACGATCGGGTGCCTGCTCTTGGGTGCGATCACCGGTGAGGTCATCAACATCGAAAGGGGCGTTGAAAAGATGGGCGAATGGTTGAAGGCTCGCGCCCGTTCCGATTCCTCGTCCTTCGTCCGGGGATTTGTCGTCTCCTCGATCCTTTACTGCACCGGGGCGATGGTCATTGTCGGCTCCATACAGGACGGGACCGTGGGCGATACGAGCACCCTTTACGTCAAGTCCCTTCTCGACGGGACGGCCTCCGTGGCATTCGCATCATCCATGGGCATCGGGGTTGCCTTCTCGGCCCTTTCGGTCCTCGTCGTCCAGGGGGCCATCACGCTGCTCGCGGCGAAGCTTGCTTTCCTCCAGGACCCCGGTGTCCTGAACGCCGTAACGGCGACGGGGGGTCTTCTCATCCTCGCGATCGGCATCAATCTCCTGGAGATCCGCCAGATCCGCGTGGGAAACATGATCCCCGCACTCCTCTTTGCCATCCTGCTTGCGGTGTGGATCCCGTAAGGCCATCGAAGGATCCCGGTGCGTCTGTTAAATGACGCCCTGAGATTTGAGGCTGCGGATTTCTTCTTCGCTGAAGCCCATCTCCCGGAGGACCTCCAGCGTGTGCTCGCCGAGAATGGGGGGAGGGGACTTCCAGCCGGGCTGGTCTTCGGAGAATTTGATCGGGAAGGCCTGCTGGGGAATCTCGCCGTCCACGGGGTGCTCTGCCTTGAACCACAGACCCCTGTGGCGGATATGCGGATCCTGCAGGGCTTCTTCCACGGTGTTCACCGGGGCAAAGCAGATGCCTTCACCGTCGAGGAGATCCACCCACTCCCGTCTCGTTTTTTGACGGAAGACGGCGCGAATTTCTTCGATAATTTCGTCCTGCCGCGGAGGCGGTGCAAACTGCTGATCAGCGAGGTCCGATCTCCCGATTAGCGTGCAGAGTGCGAGCCAGTATTTTTTTTCGACACTTCCGAGCGTGATGTACTTGCCGTCCTTTGTTTTGTAAACGTTGTAAAAGGCGTAACCCCCGCCGACCAGGGTCTCGCCGCGCCGCGGCAGCCGGCCGTCCGCCATGTATTGGGATAGGACAAGACCGAGGAAAGGCGTGAGGCCGTCCAGGATCGCCACGTCGAGATGCTGGCCTTTCCCCGTTTTTTCACGTCGCAGGAGGGCCGCGAGGATACCGAGGGCGGCGTGCAGGCTTCCGCCCGCTCCCGCGATCTGAACGCCGGGCACGGCGGGGTTTCCCCCTTTTTCACCGATGAGATCGAGGACGCCCGAGATACCGAGGAAGTTGATGTCGTGAGCGGGGCTCTGACTGTAGGGGCCGTCCTGGCCGAAGCCGGTGAGTGAGCAGTAGATGAGCCTGCCGTTGATCTTTTTCAAATCGTCATAGCCAAGCCCCATCTGCTGCATCATGCCGGGACGGAAGTTTTCTATGATCACATCGGACCTGCCGGCCATCCGTATGAAGACCTCGCGGCCTTGCGGATGCTTGAGGTCGAGCTTCATCCCTTTCTTGTTTCGGTTCATGATGTGAAAGAAACTCCCCGTGGTCCCGATCAGGGGCGGCGCCGACCGGAAATTGTCGCTGCCGTTGGGACCTTCGATCTTGATGATCTCCGCGCCGAGATCGGCCAGCATCTGTGTGCAGAGGGATCCGGGCAGAAGCGGTGCGAGATCGAGCACGCGAATGCCGTCCAGGGCTTGCGTCATTTTTCCTCCCTTTGAAAATGTCGTGATGTCCTTCCGGGAAAAAAGCGGCTCACTTTTCCATAATCGGCCTCCGGAGTGCAAGAAAAAATTTCCCGCCAATCCGGCAGAGGAGGAACATATTGACTGCCTGTTCGGGGATGCTCAATCCTCCAGGAAGGTTGTTACCAGGTCGTTAAATTTCCCGGGATATTCGAAGTTCGGCATGTGGCCGCATTTTTCGAAGATGTGAAGGGTCGCGCCCGGGATCTCCGCCTTCGCCCGATAGGCATGGCTGAGGGGGAGGATCCGGTCGTGGGTCCCCCAGATGATGAGCGTCGGGTTCTGGATGCGTCCGAGGTTCGTGAGGACGGGATTCAGGAGATGGGGACGGACGCCCCGGAGGGTCAGGAGGGAACGAAGGACCTTTAGGAGGGCCCTGCGGTTTTCCCTGGGCAGAAGCAGCCTGTATCGAAGATCGACGAAGTCATCCGTGATGACGTTCGGATCGTAGACGAGCCTTCTGAAGAAGACACTGAGAATTCTTCTCGTCGGGTGGAGTGTCCATGGTCCGAGAAAGGGAAGGGTGGAAAGACGAAGGGGCCATGTCACCTCGGGCCCCAGAGACGCGCTTGAGACGAGGATGAGCTTTTCAACTCGCCCGAGGTGGGTGAGGGCATACTTCAGCGCCAGCCCGCCGCCGAGGGAATGTCCCACCAGGTGGAAGCACTCGATACCGCAAGCCGACAAGAAGTCCTGGATGAAGTGGAGAAAAACTTCGGGGGTGTATTCGATGTCGGGTTTATCGGTGAAACCGAAACCGATCAGGTCAGGCGCGCAGACACGGTGACTTGCCGCAAGGGCTTTGATATTGTGTTGCCAGATGTCGGCCGAGTCTCCCAGGCCGTGGAGGAGCAAAACGGGTGTTCCTGAATCCCCCAGGGCCCAGAAGCGTGTATTGATCCGGCCGACCTGGATGAAGCTGATCAGCGGACCGGCTGTCATGATCTGATGCTCGACCTGTTCACGGTGACGGGAGCAATTCCAGAATGGAAACGAAAAGAAGAATGCCGTCCTTCTAGAATCGGCGGCCGCCGCCGCCCCGGAATCCGCCACCGCGGCTGTCGCGTCTCGGGCCTCCCTGATCCTTTCTGGGTCTTGCCTCGTTCACGACGATCGTTTTTCCGCGAAGGGAAGTGCCGTTCAATTTGCTGATGGCCTCAGCAGCAGCCGCGTCGGTTTCCATTTCGACGAAACCGAAACCCTTCCCCGTGCCGGTCAGCTTGTCCCGGATGACCGTCGCGGATGCGACGTTTCCCAACGCTGAGAAATGGGTCTTGAGATCCTCATCGGTTACATCGTTTGAGAGGTTGCCCACGTACAATTTTTTTGCCATGCTCAGACTCCTTTCAATAAAAAACCACCACACTCCTGAGAGCATGGTGGCCGGTTTCTTGACGCGATGTGCTTGCTCTCGGGCTCTTTTGGCCCCGCTTCCCAGTGAAAGCGACAGAGTACAATATAAATTTTTTGGAAGATTAGCATTGAATTATGATGGCCGTCAAGGACTCATTTTCGAAAAAGTGCGTAAAAACTCTTTGGAATGGCCGTCCATATGTTTCTTTGCGTAGCCGGTCATGCCACGGCCCGGCATTACATTAAATGTTGCAATTTCGGATGAAATCTTTAAATTAAGGAACGGACTTTCTGAGATTTTTTCGCCGGAACATTCCGAGGGAACGGAAGATATCTCAGCCAAGGAAAGGAGGGCACTCATGGGATTTTTTGACAAGGTGTTTAAAGGCAAGGAAACCGCGCTGCCTGAAGGCTGGCAGCTTCACGAACGAACGGATCTCGGGTTGAGGTTTTCCTGCCCGGCGGACTGGCGCATCGGCGGCATCGAAGGCGGTATCGAAATCTGCCCGCCCGGTTGCGCGCGCGTCCCTGATCCCCTGCGGGGAAAAGAGGTGCCGAGCCCTCGCGTGGAGTGGACGATAAAAGATGTTCCAGGGGCGGATAAGACGATCGTGAAGGAGACGGTTAAATCCCGTTCGGGTGCATACCCGGGTTACCGTTTTGTCAAGCACATCGCGAGCAGTGTCAAGAACGCCGACCAGGCGGCAGTTTACGAGTTTCAATACGGAGCAGGCGACAACCTATTCTCCGCCATTTCTGCCTTTGCCCTGAGCAAAAACAGGATTTTCAGCGCCCTCGCTGCCGGAACCCGCCTGGATTTCGACAGGTACCGCGGCGACCTCGAGCGCATTGTCTCCTCTTTTGAGCTGATCTGACAGGAGTCATACAACAGTCATACTCGGTGAAATCCGGGAGGTGCTCATGATCCGGCGGATAGATCACGTTTCGGTTGCCGTGAGGGACCTGGCCCGGGCCAGGTCTTTTTTCGTTGACGCCCTCGGCGGGCGTGTCCTCTACACCGGCCCCATGCCGGAGGAGAGATATCGATGGACGACGATTGAACTCGGGACATCCTGCCTTCTGGAACTCATCGACCCGCTGGGGGAGGGCGGATTTGTGGACGAGTTTCTGAAGAAGCGTGGCGAGGGGCTCCATCACGTCACGATTCAGGTTCATAACCTTGAGGAAACCTGCCGGACGCTCCAGTCGCGGGGGGTCCCCACTTTCGGGATGCGGCAACCCGTTCCCGGTTGGAGAGAAGCCTACATCCACCCGAAACACGCTTTCGGTGTTCTTATCCAGTTCGCAGAGTTCAATCCCCTGGACTGGATTGAGCCCGGCTACATTCCTGCCGCCTACCGGGAGTTCACACCAACGGAGAAATCGGGTTTGGAGGAGGAGCCTTTGACCGTTCGAAAGGTGGAGACGGACGGGGGCCCTCAAGTGGAGATCCGGAGAGGTGAAGAGACTCTTGAGATCCCGGAAGAAGACCTTGCGGCGTTGATCCGGTCCCTGGAACTTCTGCAGTCACCCCAATAGAGATCTGAAATGCCGGGGGGAACAGAGAAAAGAAAATGACAGTGCCCTGAGCACCGCCATGACCAAACCCTGCACTATGCCTGCACATTAGTACCTTAAGGGCTTGAAGGGAGGATGAGTGGGGCGGCCCCTTGACCGCCCCACTCTTTTTTGTTTTCAAATCCGGCCTTTTGCACTTTTCTTGCATATATCTACTTAAACTTATTCTCCAGTAGAAGGGTTTCAGAAGTGCATCAGAACGATCTACAGGCGATTTTGGGAATCATGGACATAATTTCTGAGGCCGAGCTTGCCCTGGGCGAGTTCTACAGGGCCTGCTCTCGGATTGCACAGGACGACCAGGATTTCTGGTCTATCCTTGAGGAGGAAGAAAAAAAGCACCACGCCATGGTCTGCCGGATTTCGGAGATGGTAACCGAAAGACCGGACAACTTCAGGATGGGTGGGTCCTTCAACGAGGGCGCATTGAGGACCTTTGTCGGCTGGCTGCGGGAGAAGACCAAGCGAATAATGGTCGGCGCGACACCCGCGAAAGATTTTTTACACATTGCGCGTGACGTCGAGCAGTCGCTCATCGAGTCGAGATTCTGTGAGGCCGTCCAGTCCGACGATGTTGCTTTCAACGAACTCCTGAACAGGATCCATGAGGAGACCTTCTTCCACCGGGAGAGGATCAGCCGCAGGATCAAAGAAAAGGCTTACAGCGCCATTATTCTCGCGCGGTAGAGTTGCGATTTTATCCAGAGTAGAAAAAGAGCACCCTGGTGCTCCTTTTTTTTATTTCATGGTGGGCCTTATCGGAATCGAACCGACGACTAACGGATTAAAAGACTAAACTAAAACTCAGGCGATTTCTCATCATTTTTAAGCAGTCAAATATCGAGCGCTTAGAAAAGCCGTTTTGGGTTTTGTTGGGTTTCTTTGGGTTATTTTTGGTTCAGACGGTTACAGTTTAGTTACAGTCTCTTGATACATATCGGATGAGAATTTCACCCATAAGTCCACAGGTATTGCGAGTAAAATATTTTGATGATTTGCATTAAAAATGTTTGATCAACAGCGATAAAGATCTGCGGACGCTGAAGGCGGGCGGCTGAAGTGTTTTGCTGTACAAGGTATGTTCGCTAGGCGGACGTGTTCGATCTCCGGAAGACCGGGTGCCGCGCGGCCGCCAGGTTGACGATGCGGCTGCCCATTTCACCGTAGGAGTAACCGACTTCGGCCGCAGCGTACGTTATCGAGGTCAGTGGGTTGATGTCGGGATTCGGATTAACATCAATGACGTAGAAGACCCCGTTGAGATACCGGATATCAATGCGCCCGTAGTCCCGGCAGCCGGTGGCCCGGTAGGTAGCCAGGGCGATCTGCTCGAGCTCGGCCCAGGCTGTGGGATCCAGCTCCGCCGGCACGCGCAGGTCGATTCTCTCATAGAGACGGGATCCGGGAAAGTACTTGGCCTCGTGGGTAAAGAGTCGGTCGCGAATGTCGGTCAGGCCACAGTAATCAATCTCCGCCGCGGGGAGCACGGAAATCCTTCCGTTGCCCCAGACCGCATCTTGAAATTCCCGCCCGTTGATGAATTCCTCGACCAGGGCGGGTTGCTTGTGCGTCTCCAGAACGAAAGCTACGCGGTTTTCAAGCTCGGCCGGCGAGGTGACGACGGATTCGGGAGAGATGCCGATGCTGCAGTGCTCATGGGCGGCTTTAACGATGGCCGGGAAAATGTTCCATCTTCCGACCTCAGGAGCGTCGAAGACATGCCAGGGCGGCGTGGGGAGAAGCGCCTCGTCGAGGAGGCGCTTCTCCCGGGGCTTGTCGTAAGACAACGCGAGCACGTCGTAAGACGAACCGGTAAAGACGAAGCCCAGCCGCTCCATCACCGCGGCGACTTCCGGCTCGCTGTGGGGGACGCCGGGGAGCTCCTCGCACCAGTTGAATACGATATAATCCCGGGGATCAAAGGCGCTCAGCCGGTCAGCAAGACGACCGTCTTCAACCGCCACGACCTCGATGGGATGACCCAACTCCTTCAGGGCATTGCCGAGCGTCGCGACGTCCTGTTCGCTTTCCCGCCTGTCCTCCGGGGCCCATTCGGGGTTCATGTTGTGGAGCAGGAGGACGGGCAGGTTGTGCCGGATATCATCCACGACATTCCTGCTTTGCCGCCCGGCCGAACGACCTTCGCCTTTCGTTCAAGGTCCTCGGGGCGAAATTACTTTTTCGATCGATATTCTTTTTCATCATCTGCTGTATGTATATCAAAATATCTTTGCAAAGTTCAAGCAGAATGAATTTTTTTTCGCTCCCGAAGAGCCAACCCATATAAAAATCAATTTGGCTCATGACTGAATTTTTGTCGAGATGGACGATTGACTTGTTACAGGCCGGTGCAAAGAATAAAGCCTTCGTTACGGTTAGTGATACACAGTGAAGAATCCTAATTTTAAAAAAGAGCCGTTCCACCTGAGCAGATTACTATTTAAAATTTGGTAATTGATCCTGTCACGGGTTAAATAGAGAACAGATTTTTTTGAGAAAAATTTTGTGAGAACCCCCGTCTTTGTCTAGGGTCTCATCTTGTGAGAAATTTGAATAGGGCAGGGGGGTCTAACCGAGCTTTAAAATGCCTCTTAAAGCGCTTTAAGTGGCCTTAAAAGGCCGAAAACGATAAGGGGGGGTGGTATGCATTTGTCATGCAAATCAGGTCGGATTTGGCGAGAAACGAAAAAAGGGGCTTCCGGCCAAATACCGGAAGCCCCTGATTTTATTGGTGGGCCGTAGGAGATTTGAACTCCTGACCAACGGATTAAAAGTCCGCTGCTCTACCGTACTGAGCTAACGGCCCCTCGGTCATCATGACCGGCGATTTTGAATGATGAATTTTGAGTTATCAGTTATAGGATTTGTCCAATTCAAAATTCGCAACTCAAAACTCAAAACTGAAATAAGCCTGGGCTTATTTCTTGAAGGGGTTTTTCAAAACGATCGTCTCGTCGCGGTCCGCCCCCACGGAAACAAGAAAGAGCTTCACGCCCGAGAGCTTCTCGATCGTCTTGACGTACTTTCTCGCTCTGGCGGGCAGTTCCGCGATGGTCTTCGCTTGGCCGATCGGCTCCTTCCAGCCCTTCAGCTCTTCGTAGACGGGCTCACATTTCGCGAGCTCCTTGAGGTTGGATGGCACGGCGTCGGTGATTTCCTTTCCGTTCAAACGGTAGCCCCTGCAGATCTTCAATTGATCCAGACCTGTCAGGACGTCGAGCTTGGTGATGGCAAGACCGTTGATCCCCGAGAGCCGGATGGCATGCCGGACCAGGACCATGTCGAGCCAGCCGCAGCGTCTTCGCCGTCCCGTCGTGGCGCCGAACTCCTTCCCCATGTTCTGGATGTGCTCGCCCGTTTCGTCGGTGAGCTCCGTCATGAAGGGGCCGCCGCCTACCCGGGTCGTGTAAGCCTTTACGATCCCGACAACGGCGTTAATCTTCGTGGGGCCGATCCCGGAGCCGCCGCAGGCGTTTCCCGCCACCGTGTTCGAAGAGGTTACGTAAGGGTACGTCCCGTGGTCGATGTCGAGGTGCGTCCCCTGTGCCCCTTCAAAAAGGATATTCTTTTTCTGCCGGGTCTCTTCTTCCAGAATCAACGACGCATTTATGATAAAGGGCCTCAGGCGGTCCGCATAACCCCGATACTCATCATAGATGGCCTTCTCATCGAGCGGCTCTTCATTGAAGAGTTTCGTCAGGTAGAAGTTCTTCTCATCGACGTTCCGTTTCAGCTTCGCCCGGAAGGTCTCATCGTCGAGGAGGTCGCAGAACCGGATCCCCACGCGGGCAACCTTGTCTTCGTAACAGGGTCCGATACCTCTTCCCGTCGTCCCGATCTTCTGATCGCCTTTGGCGGATTCGCGGGCACTGTCGAGTCGGCAGTGATAAGGCATGATCACGTGGGCGTTCTCGCTCACGAAGAGCTTCGTATCGGGCGGGAAGAGATTTCTCCGCCTGAGTTCATCGATCTCCCCGAGGAGAACCTTCGGGTCGACAACGACGCCGTTTCCAATGATGCAGATTTTCCCGCCATGGAGGATGCCCGACGGTATCAGGTGCAGGATGGTCTGCTCCCCCTTGACCACGAGGGTGTGTCCGGCGTTGTTGCCGCCCTGGAAGCGGACAACCGCGTCGGCGTCTTCGGCGTAGAGATCGACGATCTTCCCCTTGCCCTCATCACCCCACTGGGTTCCGACCACGATGACGTTTGCCATGGCACAACTCCGTTGAAACGGTTTTGATTAAGTAAAGATCCGTAGATTCAGTCCCTTTTTGAACCTTTCTTTCAACACAAAACTCAACATTCATAATTCAAAACTATCTTTCTGGATGTTTCAGAAAGACGACTAGATCTCTAGCTGGGTCACCGAAATCACATTCGGCAGCCCTCTCAATTTGTCGAGAACTTCCTCCGGTATGATGCTGTCCGTGCTCAGCACCACGACGGCCTGCCCGTCGACCTGCTCGCGGCTGAGGTGGAGCCTCGCGATGTTGATACTGTTGTTTCCCAAGGTGGTCCCGATGTTCCCGATGACGCCCGGCTTGTCATAGTTGTAGAGAACGATCATGTGGCCTTCCGGGATCGCCTCCATGGCAAACTTGTCAATCCGTACAATTCTAAGATCCTGACGCCCGAAAATCGCGCCGGCGGCAGAGCGCTTTTCCTCTGTCGTCTTGATCGTCACGGAGATCATGCTGGTGTAGTCCTTCATCTCGCTGCTCTTCGACTCGACTACCCTGATCTTCCGCTCCTTGGCGATGACGGGCGCGTTGATGAAGTTGATATTCGCGTTCAGGATCGGCGTCAGAAGCCCCTTCAGGAAGGCGATCGTGATCGGGGCCACGTTGTAATTCAGGATCTCCCCGCTGAACTCCACGTCCACCTGTTCGATGCCGCCCTTGACGATCTGAGCCTCAAAACTCCCGAGCTTCTCGGCAAGCGTCAGGTAGGGCTGAATGCTCACGAGCACCTCCGCGCTCACGGAGGGGAAGTTGACGGCATTGCGGATCTCTCCCTTGTTCAGAAAATCCACGATCTGCTCGGCGATGGCAATGGCCACGTTTCGCTGGGCCTCGTCGGTGGACGCGCCCAGGTGGGGGGTGCAGATCACGTTGGGGAGCGACAGGAGCTCCAGGTTTTTCGTCGGTTCCTCCTCGAACACGTCGAGCGCGGCCCCCGCCACCTTGCCCGACTTGATGGCATCGACAAGGTCCTTTTCATTCACGATGCCCCCGCGGGCGCAGTTGATGATGAAAACGCCGTCCCTCACCCTGGCGAAGGTCTTCGCGTTCAGCATGCCCTTCGTGTCCTTCGTCAGCGGCGTGTGCACCGAGATGAAATGGGATTTCTTGAGGATCTCGTCGAGCGAGACAAGCGTAATCCCCATCTTTGCGGCGGCCTCCGGCGCAATGAAAGGATCGTGAACAATGACGTTCATCATGAGTCCCTTGGCCCTTTCGGCAACGACGGAGCCGACCCGCCCCAGACCGATAATGCCCACGGTCTTGTTGTACACCTCGGACCCCATGAATTTGTTCTTTTCCCATTGGCCCTGTTTCATGGAGGAGGTGGCCTGGGGGATTCTTCTTGCCAGCGCGAACATCATGGCGATCGTGTGTTCCGCCGTCGTGATGGTGTTGCCGCCGGGCGTGTTCATCACGACGACACCCCGCTTGCTGGCCGCCGCGACGTCCACGTTGTCAATGCCGATCCCGGCCCGGCCGATCACCTTCAAATTCTTAGCCGCGTCCACGATTTCCTTCGTCACCTTCGTGGCACTGCGAATGGCGAGACCGTCATATTCACCGATGACGCCTCTCAGTTCGTCCGGCGTCAGGTTGGTCATGACATCCACTTCGATCCCCGGCGCCTCCTTGAAGATCTCAATGCCTTCCGGGGCGATGGTGTCACTCACAAGGACTTTCTTCATGAAGCATGTTCCTCCAAAAAATATTTCCGTCAGCACTCACGCAAGCAATGCGCTGTTTTGTTTATAGGCTTCCTCCAGGGCTTTGAGGGCGGCCCGGATGTCCGATGGCTCTACCGTGGGCCCGCACCAGAAGCGGAAGCCCGGCGGGGCATCCCGGTAGGCGGCGATGTCATGGGCGACGCCCGCCTTGCTCAGTTTTCCCGCGATGCCGCGGATGAATTCATCCTTTTTCTCCCTCGGCAGAGCCTTGAATTTTTCGCTCGTCAGGGCGAGGCAGACTGAAGTGTTCGACCGGATCTGCGGAGAGGCTGCGAGAAATTCGATCCAGTCCCGCCCCGAAACCCACTCCTCGATGACCCTGAGGTTGGCCTTGCTTTTCTTGATGAGGCCCGCAAGCCCGATGCCTTCAGCCCAGGTCAGGGCGTCGAGGTAGTCCTCCACGCAGAGCATGGAGGGCGTGTTGATCGTGTCGCCGTCGAAGATGGCGCGGTTCAACCTCCCGCCCTTCTTCATCCGGAAGACCTTGGGAAGCGGCCAGGGCGGGTCGTAGTTCTCTAGGCGCTCCACGGCCCTGGGACCGATAACGAGCACGCCGTGGGCTGCCTCGCCGCCGAGGCATTTCTGCCACGAATAGGTGAGGACATCCACCTTCGACCAGTCCACGTCCATGGCGAAGACGGCGCTTGTGGCGTCGCAGAGGGTCAAACCCTCCCGGTTCGAGGGGATCCAGTCCCAGTTCGGTATTTTCACGCCGCTCGTCGTCCCGTTGGCGACGAAGACGACGTCGCTTTTCCAGTCGATCGCATGGAGGTCGGGGAGTTTTCCGTAATCGGCCTTCAGGACTGTCGTCTTGATCTTGAGCTGTTTCTCGATGTCCGTAGCCCAGTCCCGGCTGAAGGCCTCCCACACGAGGACCGTCACCGGCCGCGGCCCGAGAAGGCTCCACATGGCCGCTTCAAAGGCGCCGGTGTCGGAGCCCGCCATGATGCCGAGCAGGAAATCCCCGGGGACGCCGAGGATTTTTTTGCTCCGGTCAATGGCTTCCTTGAGCTTCTTGCGGCCCAGGGGGGATCGGTGTGAGCGGCCGAGCGCCGCTTCCTTCAGCGCATCGATGGACCATCCCGGTCTCTTGCTGCACGGGCCGGAGCTGAAATTCGGGTTATGCATAAGGGATCTCCTCTTGTCGAAAACCGGTGAAATCTATCAGAATCAAATGGATATCTCAAGATATTTCGGGCCGGCTTTCACCCGCTTTTGGGTGTTGACGGGAAGGTGAAAACAATATACCTCTTAGGATGAAGTTTCCTCGAAAGAAGGACCCCTTAAACCATCTTTTTTACTAAAGATAAGCACATTCTATGAAAAAAGTAAAAACCTCATTTTTCTGCCAGAACTGCGGCCACCAGTCCCTGAAGTGGGCGGGGAAGTGCCCCTCCTGCGGGCAGTGGAACACTTTTGTCGAGGAGGAAATCCGGGATGTGAGCCCGGGCGCAAGGGTGGAGCTTACCTTCAACGAAAAGCCCCTTCCCATCGACACCATCATGTCGGACGAGCGGGAGCGGATGAAAAGCGGTATCGAGGAAGTAGACCGGGTGCTGGGCGGGGGTATCGTCCGGGGATCGGCCGTCCTCGTGGGCGGTGATCCGGGGATCGGCAAGTCAACACTCCTTCTCCAGGTCACGCAGCACCTGGCTGCGAAAGGTCTCAAAGTTCTCTACGTGTCGGGCGAGGAGTCGGCGCGGCAGATCAAGATGCGCGGTGAGCGGATCGGGGCCACATCGGGCAACATCCTCATCCTCGTTGAGGTGGATCTGGACAACATCATCAAGTACATCCGCGAGACAAAGCCCGCCGCCGTTGTCGTGGATTCCATCCAGACGGTTTACAGCTCTCTTCTGTCTTCGGCGCCGGGGAGCGTGGGGCAGGTACGGGAGGCCTCAGAGCGTCTCATCATTTTCGCCAAAAAATCCGGCATCCCCGTTTTTCTCATCGGGCACGTGACCAAGGACGGCTCCATCGCGGGACCCAAGGTGCTCGAGCACATGGTGGACACGGTACTGTACTTCGAGGGGGACTCCGGGCATTCCTACCGGATGATCCGCGGCATGAAGAACCGCTTCGGGCCCACAAACGAGGTGGGCGTCTTCGAGATGAGGGACCGCGGCCTCGTCGAGGTCCTGAATCCCTCGGAGTATTTCCTGGCGGAGCGCCCCGAGGGTTCCTCGGGTTCCGTCGTCGTCCCGAGCATGGAGGGGACAAGGCCCATCCTCGTGGAGATCCAGTCACTCGTTTCCCCCACGAACTTCGGCATGCCCAGAAGGACAGCCATCGGCGTGGACGTAAACCGTGTTTCTCTCCTCGTGGCCGTCCTCGAAAAGGTCTGCGGTCTTCGCCTCGGGAGCCATGACGTCTTCATCAACGTGGCGGGCGGTGTACGCGTCACGGAACCGGCCGTGGATCTCGGCATCATCTCCGCCATGGCCTCGAGCTTTCTTGATCGGACCATCGATCCCGGCACGGTCGTTTTCGGCGAAGTGGGCCTCACGGGCGAGGTGCGGGGCATCCACCAGATGGAGCTGAGGATCCGGGAGGCCGAGCGAATGGGGTTCACCCGCTGCATTCTCCCCAGGACCACGCCGCGGGAGGCCGGGAAATTCGGCAAGATCCGGGTCGTTAAGATAAGGAATATCCGTGAGCTCATCGAAAATCTTTTTTAGCGGATGACCCATGACCGCAGATGAACCGGGAGGGCGGATGTTTAAAAGCGTATTGATTGTCGACGATGAAAAGGACATTGTCGATCTTGTCGCCTACAACCTTGCAAAGGAAGGGTTCAGAGCCCTGAAGGCTTACGACGGCGAGCAGGCGCTGGAACTCGCCCGCACAGGAAAGCCCCACCTCATCCTCCTGGACCTGATGCTCCCGGGCATCCAGGGATTGGAGGTCTGCAAAATTCTCCGGAGCAAACCTGAGACGACTTCCGTTCCCATCATCATGCTGACGGCGAAGGGTGATGAGGTGGACAAGATCCTCGGTCTCGAAATCGGGGCTGATGACTACGTGACCAAACCCTTTAGCATCAAGGAACTCATGGCCAGGATCCGGGCTCTACTGCGGAGATTGGAGCCGGCAAGGAAGAAGGCCGAAGTCTTCGAGTACAGGGGCCTTCGAATCGATTTCGAATCCCATGAAGTTGCCGTGGACGGCAAAAGCGTCAATCTGAGCCCCACGGAGTTTAGACTTCTCAAGTTTCTCTCACAGAATCCGGGGCGCGTCTACAGCCGGGAGCACCTCCTGGACCACGTCTGGGGGGACGAAGCCTTTGTGGAGCCCCGCACTGTCGATGTTCACATCCGCCGCCTGAGAGCCCAGATCGAAAAGAACCCCGAAAAGCCCCGATACATATCCACCGTGAGAGGTGCCGGATACAAATTCGCGGAAAGGGATTGACGACCCCGCCGACTCACAGATCGCGCGTTTCCCTTCGAGATCCTGTCTTGAAATTCATGGGATCTTCACCGAACCGTCATCAAATTGTAACAATAAAGCCTTATGTTGTTGCCTGAAAGATCCATGAGAAGGAGGAAATCAAAGATGTCAAGAATCGTCAAAGTTTTTCTTGTCAGCCTTGTCTGCTTCGCCTTTCTGGCCGGAGCCGCCGAGGCGAAAGAAGACATAATCGTCAACGGCTCAACGACGGTCCTGCCGATTTCCCAGGCGACCGCCGAAGCGTATATGAAGAGAAATCCCGGCGTGAATATCTCCATATCCGGGGGCGGTTCCGGAAACGGGATCAAAGCGCTCATCGACAAAACAACCCGGATCGCGAATTCTTCACGCCCCATGAAAAAGGAAGAGGAGCACTTGGCTGTTTCGAAGGGAGTGAGGCCCGTCGCCCACACGGTGGCCATCGATGCCCTCACGCCCGTCGTCCATCCCACAAACCCCGTGAACGACCTGACCCTGGAGCAGTTAAGCCTCATCTACCAGGGCAAAATCACGAACTGGAAGGAAGTGGGCGGCAGGGACATGAAAATCATCGTCATATCGAGAGATACGAGCTCCGGCACCTACGAATCCTGGCAGGAGAAGGTCCTGCACAGGGAAAAGGTGACTCCGAGGGCGCAACTCCAGGCCTCGAGCGGCGCCGTCGTCCAGGCCGTGTCCAAGAACCGCTACGCCATCGGTTATGTCGGAATCGGGTACCTCAACAAGGGTGTCAAAGCCGTGACGGTCAACGGTATCGAAGCATCGGCGAAGAACGCGCTTGATGGAAAGTACCCCATCGCGAGGCCTCTCTACATGTTCACCAACGGCCAGCCGACAGGTGCCGTGGCCGATTATTTCAAGTTCGTCCTGAGCGCCGAGGGGCAGAGTATCGTCAAGAAACAGGGTTTTGTGCCGGTGAAGTAAGACCGTCCCACCCTAGGGTTTAGGAACAACCGTTTTTGCGATATCCTTCGGGGGTCCGTCGATGCTCTTCCGCAGGGGGAGGGAAGGCGGATCCCTGACTGACATTTGTTTCCGGGTATGCAGCATGCCAAGAGCACTGAAAGAAGTCGTCATCAAATACGTCTTTTTTCTCTTCGCTTCCATATCCATCTTTATCCTGGGCCTCATTGTCGCATTTCTCTTCAGGGAAGGTATTCCCATCTTTAGAGTCGTTTCCGTAAGGGACTTTCTCTTCGGGGGAGAGTGGTACCCGACTTTTAATCCCCCTTCCTTTGGAATCTGGCCGCTCATCGTGGGCTCCTTCATCGTGACCTTTTTTGCCACCGTGATAGCCGTCCCGCTGGGGGTCCTCTCCGCCGTCTACATCTCGGAGATTGCCCCGACAGGGATCAAGGAGATCCTGAAACCCGTCATCGAGCTTCTGGCGGGCCTTCCCTCCGTGGTGCTCGGGTTTTTCGGCATGGTGGTTTTGGCCCCCTGGCTTCAGGATACCTTTGACCTGCCGACGGGACTCAACATCGTCAACGCCTCCATCATGCTTGCCCTGATGGCCGTCCCGACCATCTCGAGCATCTCGGAGGACGCCCTCTACGCGGTGCCCAAGGAGTTCAAGGAGGCCTCCTACGCTTTGGGGGCGACCAAGGCTGAGACCATTCTCAAGGTGACCATCCCGTCAGCCCTGTCAGGCATATCCACGGCGGTCATCCTCGGGATGGCAAGGGCCATCGGCGAGACCATGGTGGTGCTCATGGTGGCGGGTGGTGCGGCGGCCATTCCGGAGAGTCTCTTCGACTCCGTGCGCCCCATGCCGGCGTCGATTGCGGCGGAGATGGGGGAGGCGCCTTTCAGAAGCGAACATTACCATGCACTTTTCGCCACGGGGATGGTTCTCTTTATCTTGACCCTGGCGTTCAACCTGATTGCAGATTATGTATCGAACAAATTCAAAGAAGTGGGCTCCGCAACTCTATAAAGCGCAGGAAGCTGACGGGATGCAATTGCAGGAAAACGCCCGGAATCTGTCCATGCGTTGGCGGTACATAAAGGAAGGCATCTTCTTTTCCGTTGTTCGCCTCTCCGTCCTGGTGATCGTTCTGGCTCTGGGGGGGCTCCTCTTTTACATTGTTTATAACAGTTACCAGGCGATCAGCTGGGAATTCCTGACAGAGCCCCCCACCGACGCGATGACGAAGGGGGGAATCATGCCGGCCGTCCTGGGGACCATCTACCTGACCTTGGGGGCGATTCTCATCGCCCTGCCGCTGGGCATCATGTCTGCGATATACCTGAGTGAATACGCGAAGCAGGGGGCCATGGTGAGGGTCATCCGGCTGGGTGTGAACTGTCTTGCCGGCGTGCCGTCCATCGTTTTCGGACTCTTCGGGCTCGGTCTCTTTGTCGTGTATTTCAAGTTCGGAGCGTCGATCCTCTCCGGATCCCTGACACTCGGGTTCTTGATCCTTCCGACTATCATCGGCGCCTCCGAAGAGGCATTGAAAGCCGTGCCGCAGGCTTTCCGGGAGGCGTCACTTGCCCTCGGCGTTTCCAAGTGGCAGACCACCTACCGGACCGTTTTGCCCAACGCCCTGCCGGGGATCCTCACGGGATCCATCCTCGGGATCGGCCGGGCTGCGGGGGAGACGGCACCGATCATGTTCACGGCTGCGGCCTTCTTTACAGTCAAGCTTCCCTCATCCATCTTCGATGAAGTCATGGCCCTGCCGTTTCACATCTATGTGCTCGCCACAGCGGGGACGCATATCGAGGAGACGAGACCCCTCCAGTTTGGCACGGTGCTCGTGCTGGTGGCCCTGGTGCTCAGCGTTGATCTTGTGGCCATCGTGATTCGAAGCGCCGTCAGGAAGAAAAAAAGGTGGTAAACGTGCAAGACGGTAGTGTAATAAAAACTGTACATGTCAACTTCTTCTATGGGAATTTCAAGGCGCTCACGGACGTCACCATGGATTTCCGGCAGAACGAGGTCACCGCTTTGATCGGACCGTCGGGATGCGGGAAGTCCACGTTGCTGCGGCTCCTCAACCGGATGAACGATCTCATCGCCGGCTCCCGGGTCGAAGGGGAAGTCCTCTTCGAAGGAGAGAATATCTACGGCTCGACCATCGATCCCGTGGAGATCAGAAGAAAAATCGGGATGGTTTTTCAGAAGCCCAATCCCTTCCCGAAGTCGATCTTCAGCAACATCACTTACGGGCCGAGGCTCACCGGGGTGATGAGCAAGGCCGATCTCGAGATTCTGGTCGAACAGAGCCTGAGGCAGGCAGTCCTCTGGGACGAAGTGAAAGATATCCTCAGCCGGTCGGCCATGATGCTTTCCGGGGGACAGCAGCAGCGGCTCTGCATCGCCCGGGCACTGGCCATGAAACCGGAAGTTCTCCTCATGGACGAACCGACGTCGGCGCTGGACCCCATTTCCACGGCGAAGATCGAGGAACTCATCCAGGACCTCAAGAAGACCTACACGATCATCATCGTGACGCACAACATGCAGCAGGCCGCCCGCGTCTCCGACATGACGGGGTTCTTTTATATCGGGAAACTGATCGAGTACAGCGCGACGGACAAGATCTTCACACGGCCCGACGTGAAGCAGACGGAAGACTACATCACCGGGCGGTTTGGCTAACACATCATGGAAGGGATGGGAAAATGGAAGAGATGAGGCGGACGAGCACCCACTACGAGATGGAGCTTCAGGGCATCAAGAAAAACCTCCTCTTTGCGGGGGCTCTTGCGGAAAAGGCCATCCAGGATGTGCTGACGTCTCTCCTGGACAAAAAATCCGACCTGGCGCGAAAGGTCGTTGCCGGTGATGCCGAGATCGACAAGCTGGACACGGAGATCGAGGATCAGTGCATCCGGCTTCTGGCCCTCCGCCAGCCCATCGCGAAGGATCTCCGTTTCATCACGACGGCTATCAAGATAAACGGCCACCTGGAACGGATCGGGGACATGGCGGTCAACATCGCCGAGAAAGTCCTGGAACTGAATGAGCTTCCCCAACTCAAGCCTTATATCGACCTGCCCAGGATGGCCGACATCGCCCGCGAGATGATCCGGGGGAGCCTTGACGCCCTGGTGAACGAGGACACCGAGCTGGCCAACCGGATCCGGCAGATGGACGATGCCATCGACAATCTCAACGAGCAGATTTTCAGGGAGCTCCTCACCTTCATGATGGAGGACCCCCGGACGGTCCATAGGTCGCTTCTGATCATGCAGATCTCCAAGAATCTGGAGCGGATCTCCGATCACGCGAAGGGCATTTCGGACATGGTCGTTTACATGGTAACGGGCGAGAACGTCCGGCACCAGTGGCCGGGTAAGATGCCGGAAAATAGCGACAAAAAGCGGTAAATCCAATGAAGATACGACTTTTTTACAAAATATTCGGAACCTATCTGATCATCCTTGCCATGGCCATGGCGGTCATGCACTTTTTCGTCGGTCAGCAGATCAAAAGCGGACTGGAAGGGCAGATTGAGCGAGAGCTCCTCACCCACGCCAGGATCATCGATCTCAGCTCGAGAAGCGAGATCGAAGGGCGGATCTTTCAACTGGCGAAGATATCACAGTCGCGCGTCACCCTTATCGATAACAACGGGAGGGTTCTGGCGGATTCCGACGAAGAAGCGTCCAGGATGGACGACCACGTGGACCGTCCCGAGATTCAGGAGGCCAAGGTGAGGGGGACCGGGAGATCGTTGCGGTACAGTGACACCCTCGGCGAGGAGATGATCTACATCGCCCTTGCCGTCCGGGAGCGCGGCGGCATCACCGGTTACATCCGTCTGGCCCGGCCCCTCGTGGAGGTCAGAAAGATCACGGAGGCCTTCAACCGGATTCTTTTCAACTCCTTCCTGCTCATTACCATCTCATCGCTTTTTGTCGCTTTCCTGTTCTCTTACAAGCTCTCATCGCCGATCCGCGAAATGGAGCAGTTCACGGACCGTCTGCGCAAGGGTGAAGGTCCGGGGACCCTTATCATTGATTCCTCCGACGAGATGGGACAGCTGGCGAAGAACATCAACTATCTCGTCGAAGAGTTGCGTAGCCAGATCAAGTGCGCAAACGAAGAAAAAGGCAAGGTCGAGGCCGCCTTTGCCAGTGCCATCGAAGGGGTCATCATCCTCAACAGCCAGGACCGGGTCGAATCCATGAACAGGAGCATGAAGGGGATGGTCGGCGATCAATATGGCGATATCCTGAACAAGACGCCTATCGAGGCCTTCCGGAATATCGAGCTGCAGAAGGCCCTGGATCGATTCAAGGCGACCGGAAAACCCGTGTCAGAGGAGATCATCCTCGGCGGTGAGGCACCCGTCATCCTCGATGTCAGCATCACGTCAATCCCGGAGGTCACAGCCGGGGAGGAAAAGACCATGCTCGTCTTCCATGATGTGACCCGGCTGAAGAAGCTCGAACAGGTGAGGGTCGATTTCGTGGCCAATGTCACCCATGAGATCAAGACGCCGCTGACGGCCATTCTCGGGTATATCGAAACCCTGGAAGCGGGGGCTATCGAGGACAGGGAGACAGCCGGGAAATTCCTTAAGACCATCTCCAGGCATGCGCAACGCCTGAACCGGCTCCTCGAGGATCTGCTGACCCTTTCCAACATCGAGCTGGGGGAGATGAAGTTCCAATTCGAGGGCGTGGCACTGGGCGGTGTGATTGAAGGGGTTTTCAACATCATGGAGCTCAAGGCACGCGAAAAGAAACTCTCCATCGAAAAGAACATCCCGGAAACACTTTCCCTGCTCAGGGCCGACCGGGACCGTATGACCCAGATCGTCCTGAACGTGCTCGACAATGCCGTGAAATTCACCCCCGAAGGCGGAACGGTGCGGATTGAGGCCTCTGAAACGGGTCGGGACGAGGTGGTCGTGAGGATCACCGATACCGGTATCGGTGTCCCCCGGGACGAGGTCGAGAGGCTCGGAGAGCGTTTTTACCGGGTGGACAAGACCCGTTCCCGCGAACTGGGCGGCACGGGCCTGGGGCTCTCCATCGTGAAGCACTTCATGCTGGCCCACCGGGGCCGGATGGAAATTGAAAGCCAGCTGGGTAGAGGTACCACCGTTTCCCTCCACTTCCCGATCTGGCGGGGCTGAAAAGGCAGCCGAGCGCCCTGTGACGACCCTGCCGAGTCGGCTATCCGCCGGGTGTCGGGGACGGGCCGCGAGCTTCCTCGACCGAACCCGCCGATTCATCCTTTTCCCTTCGTTTTATCACCGGAAACAGACGTCAAAATATAGGTTATATCAATATGATATCTTTTTTTTAGCCCTCCCGGGGTCTTTCATTGAACCGGATAAAAAAGTGTGCTATAGCGACGCCAAACAATCAGCCGGGGTGATTTCTTTATGAGGCTCATTCCAAGGGATGAAAAGTTCTACGAGATGTTCGAGGAGCTCGCCAACAAGATTGAAGAAGGCGGCAAAATGTTCACGGACATTCTCAATAATTACGAGCAGTCCGAGGCGAAGATCGCAAAGTTGAAGGAAATCGAGCATGAGGCGGATATCATCACCCACCGCACCTACGAAAAGATGCACCGAACCTTCCTGACGCCCCTCGACCGGGAAGACATCTATAATCTTGTCAACAAGATGGACAGCGTCCTGGATATGATCGAGGCCGCCGCCGTGCGGATGCAGCTCTATAAAATCAAGAAGCCCGCCGACGAGATCAAGGAGCTGGCCAGGATCCTGAACCTGGCCATCGGCAAGATCAAGAAGATCGTCCATGCCCTGAGGGACAAGAAAAAATTCCAGGAAATACTGGAAGACTGCGTCGAGATCAACACGCTTGAAAATGAGGGCGACATCGTTCTGCGAATGACGATGGCAAGGCTTTTCGAACGTGAAAAGGATCCGTTCGAGCTCATCAAGTGGAAGGAAATATTCGAACGGATAGAGGAATCCATCGACGTTTGCGAGGATGTTTCCAACATCATAGAAGGCATTGTCCTGAAGCATGGATAGCTCGGTTCTCGCGCTTGTCATCTTCATCGTCATCGTTTCGCTCATCTTCGATTTTATCAACGGCTTTCACGATGCGGCCAATTCCATTTCCTGCATCGTATCCACGCGCGTCCTGCCCCCGAAGTACGCCGTCTACTGGGCCGCATTCTTCAACTTCGTGGCGGCCTTCATAGTCGGTACACCGGTGGCCCACACCATCGGCACGGGGATCATCGACCCCGACATCGTGGGAAACCTCCTGATCCTCGCGGCGCTTGCCGGGGCCATCGCCTGGAACCTCATTACCTGGTGGCTCGGCCTTCCCAGCAGTTCCTCCCATGCCCTGATCGGCGGGATGATCGGTGCCGGTCTCGTCAAGGGGGGCCTGAAGGTCCTCGTCTGGGAAGGGATCATCAAGACGGCAAGTTTCATTGTTCTCTCCCCGGCCATCGGATTCACGCTCGGTTTCCTGTACATGGTTTTCGTGCTCCATGTCACAAATGGCCTTTCCGTGAAAACAGCCGACACTCTTTTCAGAAGACTCCAGCTCCTTTCGTCGGCCATTCACAGCATGGGACACGGGATGAACGACGCCCAGAAGACCATGGGGATTATCGCCATCACCCTCTTCAGTGCGGGACTCCTGGGTCCCGTTTTCCACATCCCCTTCTGGATCATCTTCGCTTGCTACATTACCATCTCCCTGGGGACCCTCGCGGGAGGCTGGCGAATCGTAAAGACCATGGGGACCAAGATCACCAAGCTTCAACCCATGGGGGGCTTCTGCGCGGAAACGGCGGCGGCCTCGTCGCTCATCGGGGCCTCCCTTTTCGGCATTCCCGTCAGCACGACGCACACGATCGCGGGAGCCATCATGGGGGTGGGCTCTACAAAACGGTTTACGGCGGTGCGCTGGGGCGTCGCGGGGACGATTCTCTGGGCCTGGGTACTGACCATCCCCGCATCGGCGCTGGTCTCGGCAGCCGCCTATTACGTTCTTTCGCTGTTGTGATCAAAGGCCTTATCCCAACCGCACCCATTACAGGAGAATGTTTTCATGGTTGAGAAGATTTTCTGGTTCGGGCATGCCTCGGTGCGCATCAAGTCGGAGAAGACCATCTACATTGACCCCTGGAAAATAAAGGGCGGTGAAAAGGCTGATCTCATCCTTATCACCCACAGTCACTACGATCATCTCTCGCCGGAGGATGTGAAGAGGCTCCAGAAGAAGGAGACCGTCATCCTGGCAACCCCGGACTGCCTTTCGCAGCTTTCGGGGGATGTGAGGGCCGTGAAACCGGGAGACCGGCTGACCGTCCTCGGGGTCGATGTGGAGGTTGTCCATTCTTACAACTTTACGAAGGCCTTCCATCCGAAGGGGAACAATTGGGTCGGGTATGTCGTGGTCGTCGAGGGGAACCGGGTTTACTACACGGGCGATACGGACTTCATCCCGGAGATGAAAAACATCCGGGCCGATATCGTCATCCTCCCCGTCGGGGGGACCTATACCATGGATGCCCGGGAGGCCGCCAAGGCTGTCAACACCATGAAGCCCAAAGTGGCCGTCCCCATTCACTACGGGGATATCGTGGGATCCCTCAAGGATGCCGAGAAATTCAAGGAATTAGCAGAGATACCCGTGGAGATCATTTCCGTCGTCCCGTCCTGACCCCCGTCGTGCGCAATAAATTATTGAAATTTCTTTCTTTTTGGTTTAGTTCTAATACATATCCTCCCCGACAGGGGTTTTTTAGCTTCCCCGAAAAATTTTTTTGGGGGGTTTCTTGACAGGGCGAGATCGGTGTTTATTTTAATGTCGATTTCAAGTGATACAGCTGCACTTAAAAAAACTTTTTTAAATCATAGGAGAAAGGAGAGGTTTGAGGATGAAGATTAGGCCATTGCATGACAAAATTCTGGTGAAGCGTGTCGCGGAGGAGGAAAAGACCAAGGGGGGGATCATCATTCCTGACACGGCCAAGGAAAAGCCCATGGAAGGTCTAGTCATTTCCGTGGGGAAGGGCCGGGTAACCGAAGACGGCAAGGTGGTTGCGCTGGACGTGAAGGCCGGTGACAGGGTCCTGTTCAGCAAATATGCCGGCACGGAAATCAAGATCGACGGCGTCGAGCATCTGATCATGAGAGAAGAGGACATCCTGGGCATCATTGAGAAGAAATAACCCATACCGATAGAAGGAGGAAAGATAATGGCTGCGAAAGTATTACAGTATGACGAGCAGGCAAGGGCGTCCATCCTGAAGGGCGTCAACAACCTTGCGGATGCCGTCAAGGTCACCCTCGGCCCCAAGGGCCGCAATGTTATTCTCGATAAGTCGTTTGGTGCACCGACCGTGACGAAAGACGGTGTCACCGTGGCGAAAGAGATCGAACTGGAAGACAAGTTCGAAAACATGGGCGCCCAGATGGTCCGCGAAGTGGCGAGCCGAACCAGCGACGTGGCCGGTGACGGGACCACCACGGCGACCATCCTGGCCCAGGCCCTTTACCGTGAAGGCGCCAAGAACGTGGCGGCGGGGATGAACCCCATGGACCTGAAGAGGGGGATCGACAAGGCCGTCGAGGTGGTGGTCGAGGAACTCAAGAAGCTTTCCAAGCCCACGAAGGACCAGAAGGAGATCGCCCAGGTCGGCACCATCTCCAGCAACAACGACGAGTCCATCGGCAATATCATCGCCGAGGCCATGGGCAAGGTCGGCAAGGAAGGCGTCATCACCGTCGAGGAAGCCAAGGGCCTGGAGACGGAACTCGAGATCGTGGAGGGCATGCAGTTCGACCGGGGATACATCTCTCCCTATTTCGTCACCAACCCCGAGAAAATGGAAACCACCTATGAAGATCCCTTCTTCCTCATTCACGACAAGAAGATCAGCGGCATGAAGGATCTCCTGCCGGTCCTCGAACAGATCGCCAAGATGGGCAAGCCCCTCGTGATCATCACCGAGGACGTGGAGGGCGAAGCCCTGGCAACGCTCGTGGTCAACAAGATCAGGGGCACACTGCAGGTGGTCGCCGTGAAAGCCCCCGGCTTCGGTGACAGGCGCAAGGCCATGCTGGAGGACATCGCGGTCCTCACCGGCGGAAAACTTATCGCGGAAGAGACAGGTGCCAAGCTCGAGAACACGAGAATCGAAGACCTCGGCCGGGCGAAGAAGGTCACCATCGACAAGGACAACACCACCATCATCGACGGCGCCGGCGCCAGGGAGGACCTCGAAGGCCGGGTGAAACAGATCCGTGCCCAGATCGAGGAGACCACCTCCGACTATGATCGGGAAAAGCTCCAGGAGAGGCTCGCGAAGCTCGTCGGCGGCGTCGCCCTGATCAGGGTCGGTGCGGCGACGGAAGCGGAGATGAAGGAGAAGAAGGCCAGGGTGGAGGATGCCCTGAACGCCACCCGCGCGGCCGTTGAAGAGGGTGTCGTTCCCGGCGGTGGCGTCGCTTACATCCGCAGTCTGGCCGCTTTAGACAAGCTCTCACTGGAAGGCGACCAGCAGGTGGGTGTGGCCATCGTGAAGAAGGCCCTGGAAGAGCCGCTTAAGATGATCGCCCAGAACGCGGGTCAGGAAGGCTCCATCGTCGTCGAGAAGGTTAAAGAGAAGAAGGGCTCCTTCGGGTTCAACGCGGCGACGGATGAGTACGAGGATCTCGTCAAGGCGGGTGTCATCGACCCCACGAAAGTGACGAGGTTTGCACTCCAGAACGCCGCGAGTGTCGCCGCGCTCATGCTGACCACGCAGTGCATGATCGCTGAGAAACCGAAGAAGGAAGGACCGGCGATGCCCCCGATGCCCCCGGGCGGATACGGTGGAATGGATATGTAAACCGGGGCGTTTGGCGACCCCGCGATACCTTAAAAAGGCTTCCCGTTGCGGCGGGAGGCCTTTTTAATTCCGGCATCCATTCTTGAAACTCATCGAACAATATGATAAGTCAACAAAACTGAATCGCCAGACGCCGGCGCAAGGCACAGGGCGAAAGGCAAAAGGTTAATAAAAGGAATTGAGTTCCTTATCCACCTTAGCCCTTAGCTATAAGTCCTGAGCCCTTGCAAAGCAATACGAATTCAGGCGCCGCGCAGGCATTGGCATAGGGCGTAAGGCTTCATGATCAAAAAGGATACTTTATTCCCTAATGCCTGACACCCGATGTCTGATGCCTATTTTGGGTCCGGAGGACACTGCCATGAATTACAAGGATACCCTCAACCTGCCGAAAACCGATTTCCCCATGAAGGCCAACCTCTCCAAGAAGGAGCCCGAGCTGCTCAAGCACTGGGAAACGGTCAATATTTATAAAAGGATCCGGGACGTTTCCAGGGGTCGGCCCACCTACATCCTGCATGACGGCCCTCCCTACGCCAACGGCGACATCCATCTCGGCACGGCGCTCAACAAGATTATCAAGGACCTCGTCATCAAGTCGAAGAACATGAACGGTTTCGACAGCATCTTTGTTCCCGGCTGGGACTGCCACGGGCTGCCCATCGAGCACCAGGTGGACAAGGAACTGGGGGACAAGACGGCTCAGCTCTCCCACAGCGAAAAGAGACGGTATTGCCGGAAGTACGCCGAGCGGTACGTGGACATCCAGAGAAACCAGTTCAAGAGGCTCGGGGTCTTCGGGGAGTGGGAAAATCCCTATCTCACCATGGCCTACGAGTACGAGTCCCTAACGGTCGCCGAGTTCGCAAAACTCATGCTCGGGGGCGACGTCTACAAAGGGAAAAAGCCGGTCTACTGGTGCGCCACCTGCAAGACCGCACTGGCCGAGGCCGAGGTCGAATACAGGGACCACACCACCCCGGCGATCTACGTCAAGTTCCCCATGATCTCCGACATTTCGAAAATCCGGCCCAAGCTCAAGGGAGAGAAGGTGAGCGTGATCATCTGGACCACGACGCCCTGGACGATCCCGGCCAATCTGGCGATCGCCTTCCACAAGGAATTCATCTACGCTGCCGTCAAAGTCAAAGACGAGGTCCTGATCCTCGCGAAGGACCTCGTGGACTACTGCATGGGCGCCTTCGGCTACAAGGATTACCGGATCATCGATGAATTCCCCGGTGCCGTCGTCGAGGGACTCAAGACGAGGCACCCCTTCATCAACCGTGAAAGCGTCCTCATCCTGGCCCCCTTTGTCACGCTGGAGGCTGGTACGGGCCTTGTCCACATCGCGCCGGGTCACGGACAGGAAGACTACGAGATCGGAATGGAATACGGCCTCGACAATTACGCTCCGGTGGACGAGGACGGCAAGTTCACGAAGGACGTGGAGTTCTTTGCGGGCCAGTTTGTCTTCGACGCTAACGACGCCGTCAACGCAAAACTCAAGGAGGTGGGGGCCCTGCTCCAGGTCGGGGACGTGGAGCACTCATACCCGCACTGCTGGCGCTGCAAAAACCCCATCATCTTCCGCTCCACGGAGCAGTGGTTCATCTCCATGGAGAAAAACAAGCTGAGAGAGAGGGCCCTGCGCGCCATCGACCAGGTCCAATGGATCCCCGCCTGGGGACGGGACCGGATTTACGGCATGATTGAAAACCGGCCCGACTGGTGCATCTCCCGCCAGCGCCTGTGGGGGGTTCCGATCACCGTCTTCTACTGCAAAGACTGCAACGAGGTCCTGGCCACGAAAGAAATCCTGGATAACGTGGTCGGACTGGTCCGGCAATATGGTGCCGATGTGTGGTTCGACCGGGAACCGAAGGACCTGCTGCCCGGCACGTTCTCCTGTGCCGCCTGCAAGGGGAAGGAGTTCAGGAAGGAGACCAACATCCTCGACGTGTGGTTCGACTCCGGCGTGAGCCACGCCGCCGTCCTGGAGACAAGAGATTACCTGCGCTCTCCCTGCGACATGTACCTCGAGGGAAGCGATCAGCACCGGGGATGGTTCCACTCATCGCTTCTCGAGTGCGTGGGGACCCGCGACAGGGCGCCTTACAAAGAGGTCCTCACCCATGGTTTCGTCGTCGACGGCGAGGGGAAGAAGATGTCCAAGTCCGTCGGCAACGTCATCGACCCGCAGGAGATCATCGACAAATATGGCGCAGAGATTCTGCGGCTCTGGGTCGCCGCCGAGGATTACACGATGGATATCCGGATATCCGATGAAATCCTGCAGCGACTTGTGGAGGCCTACCGCAGGATCCGGAACACGAGCCGCTACATCCTCGGGAACCTCTACGATTTCAACGTCAAGAAGGACGGGGTGTCGTATAATAAGATGGAGGAGCTCGACCAATGGATCCTCCAGAGGCTTCAGCTCGTGATCGAGCGCACGCGCAAAGCTTACGAAAACTACCAGTTCCACGTGGTCTACTACACGCTCTACAATTTCTGCACTGTTGATCTGAGCGCCCTTTATCTCGATGTCTCCAAGGACCGGCTTTACACCGCGAAGGCCTCATCGGGGCAGCGCCGCTCGGCACAGAGTGCCATGTATCTTATCCTCGACGCCATGGCGAGGTTGCTCGCGCCCATCCTGACCTTCACGGCCGAGGAGGTGTGGGCCAGCCTCCCGGGCTACGAAGGGAAAGCAGAGAGCGTCCACCTGACGCAGTTCCCGGAGGTCAACAGCACCTACCGAAACGACGCCCTGGCAGATACCTGGGGAACGCTGATCGGCATCCGGGCTGAGATCTCGAAGGCCCTGGAGATGGCGAGAAAGAAAAAGGTCATCGGACATTCCCTCGATGCCGTCGTTTCCGTTTCGGCACCGGAGAAAATCCGCCAGCTTCTGGAGAAGTACCGCGAAGACATGCGGATCCTGCTCATCGTCTCCGAGTTTTCCGTTGTGCCGGAGAGCATGATCAAGGAGGGTTACGACAGCGAGGAGTTCAAGGGCCTCAAGGTTTCCGTCTCGAAGGCCAGCGGTAAGAAGTGCGAGAGATGCTGGGCGGCCAGTGAGACGGTGGGCAAGAGGAAGGACCATCCAACGATCTGCGATCGGTGTTTCGATAATCTGGGATAAAAGGCGAAAGGCGAAAGGCGAAAGGCAGACCCCCCGGTTCTTCTCTTCAAAAGGGAAGGCAGTGGGGGTTCTTCTTCGAGTGTCTGAAAATGAAAAAAAATGACGTGATTTTTTTCATCACGGCCGCCGCGGTCATCCTGCTGGACCAGGCCACCAAGTACCTGATCGACTCGGGCATGTCCATCGGTGACTCTTTCCCGGTCATCCAGGGGCTTTTCAATATCACCTATGTCCGGAACCCGGGTGCCGCCTTCGGGATTTTTGCGAAATCACCGGAGATCTTCCGTACGGTCTTTCTCATCGCCGTCACGTCTGCGGCGATGATTCTGATCCTTTATTACATCCGGATGAACAGGGGAAGGGAGAGTCTGTTGAATCTTGCCCTGTCCCTGATTTTCGGCGGGGCGATTGGAAACCTCATCGACCGCATCCGGTTCGGTGAAGTCATCGACTTCCTCGATTTCTACGTCGGCGCACATCACTGGCCCGCTTACAACGTGGCCGACTCTGCCATTTCGACGGGAGCGGTTCTCCTTCTTCTGGCCATGATCTGGAAAAAGGGGGAGAAGAACAGTTGATCATTCCCCGCACTGCTCTTCAGTGTCTTTCAGCGTCGCGGACGGGAGGGGTCACCTGATCTCAGAATATCCAGGGCCTGCCTGTAACCGAGTTCGGCGGCGACGGTCAGATCCTGTTTCGCTTCAGGGTATTTACCCAGCCGCTGGAAGGTGAGGCCCCGGATATAGTAGGCTTTCGCATCTTCAGGCAGAAGCTCGATCGCCGTGTCGTAATCCGCGAGGGCTTGCTCGACGTTGCCCATTCTTTCGTAAGCCATGCCTCGATCCAGGTAGGCCCTTGCGTTCAGGGGATCCCGTCGAATAGCGCACGCAAAGGCCTGGATGGCTTCTTCATACTGGCCGTAATCAAACAGAAGGGCGAAGCCTTTATCAAACCACTCCTGAGCCGTCCGCTGCTTCGGCTCGTCCCCTTTGAGATATCGGGAAAGAATCTCCCTGTATGTCTCGCCGAGGACACCTCTTCGCTGGCGCCTGTCCGAGCCGTTGTATAGGCGGGGCGCCCTGCGGACAGGGTCGGTTTCTATGTTGACCCAACGATTTTCCGAGGGGCGGTAGAACTGTTTGATTTTCTTCGAGACGATGAGTTCGTTGAGCGTTACATCGTCGACAAGACCTTCGCGGTTATTGCGATACCGGACCCGGATCCATTCATCCATGAGCCGCACCTCGTCGTCTTCCCTCGGTTTACTTGTTTATCGGAAATCAGGTCGCAGGAATAAATACGAAAAAGGTATGATTTGGGTACGACAGAAGTATGAAAAATGGATTTGAAAAAGACGCTCTCCCTTATTTCTCTTCTCCCCGCAGAACCTTCTCGAGGTCCATCATCTTCTCGGGCGGACCGACGACGAAGAGGATGTCTTCCGGCTGAAGATCAAGCTCGGCCGGGGGGATGGAAAAGATCTCCGCCTCGCGCCTCACGGCGAGAACCGTGACCCCGAATTTTTCCCCCAGCTTTGCTTCGCCGATGGTTTTCCCGGCCAGGGGGGAGGACCCGTGGATGCGAAGTGAGCGCAGATCCATGTCGGGAAGGCAGGCCCCGATATGCGGGCACGCTGTGGCGTGTTTCGAGAGATTCCGGAACATGGCGTAACCGTCCGAACGGATCTCCTCCACGAATCGGTGAATTTCATCCTCCGGCAGAAGATACCGCGAGAGGATCCGGCTGAAGATTTCCACCGAGGTCTCGAATTCCTCGGGGATGACCTCGTTGGCCCCCGTATCGAGCAGGGGGCCGATCTCCTGGATGAACCTTGTACGAACAATAATGTAAAGCCTTCGGTTGAGCCGGCGCCCGAGGTCGGTGATTCGGCGGGCTGCCGCGACATCGCTGATGACGACCACGAGGATCCGGGCCTGGCGAATGTTCAGGTGATTGAGGACGGCCTCGTGCGTCCCATCGCCGTAGAAGATCGGTTCTCCTTTCTTCCGCTGTTCCCGGACCAGGTCCGCATTCATGTCGAGGACGGCATAGGGAATTTTCGCCTCCCGGGCGGCCCTGGCGATATTCTGCCCGTAGATGCCGAAACCGATGATGACCAGGTGGTCCTTTTCCTGAAAACGCTTCGTCCCGCTTGAGGGCAGGGTGCCGCGTTTGAGGCGCCGGGGAAAAGGCAGGCGGGCAACGGCCTCGGCCACCGGGTGGGAAAAGCGAAACAAAAAGGGTGTGGCCATCATGGTCAGAACCGAATAGGCCAGGAACTCCTGGTTGATGCTCCCGGACAGAAGACCGTACCTTCTGCCCGCCTCGGCCAGGATAAAGGAAAACTCCCCGATCTGGCCGAGGCAGAGGCCTGCCAGGGCGGCGACACGAATCGGCAGGCCGACAAAAAGGAATGCAACCGTTGCGGCGAAACACTTGACGAGGATAATCCCGAAGGCAAGCGTGAAGACAAACACCGGGTGTTCCGCGAGGAAACGGATATCCAGGAGCATCCCGACCGAGACAAAGAAAAAGCTCGCAAAGATGTCTCGAAAGGGCACCACATTGCCCATGGCCTGATGGCTGTATTCGGACTCGGAGATGATCAGGCCGGCCAGGAAGGCCCCGACGGCCAGCGACAGCCCCGCAGCGTGGGTCAACCACGCGACGGCCAGGCCGATCAGCACGATGGTGAGAAGGAAGATCTCTCGGCTTCGGGTCTGGGTGACCTTGAAAAGCATCCAGGGGACGATCCATTTCGCCGCGATGATCAGGATCAGGATGACCCCGATCTCTTTGGCCAGAAGGAGGAGCAGATCATCCGATGATCCCTGGACCGTCCCCCCGAGAAAGGGAAGCAGGAGCATCATCGGGACGACAATGAGATCCTGGTAGATGAGGATTCCCAGGGTGCTGCTGCCGTGGGGGGTTTCCACCTCCGCGCGATCCTGGAGGAGTTTCATGACAATGGCCGTGCTGCTCAGCGCCGTCAGGAACCCGATGAAAACAGCCTGCGCCGGGGGCTGTCCGAGGCCCTGGGAAACCGTAGCGGTAACGAGAAGGGTCAGCAGGACCTGCAGGGTGCCGCCGAGCAGGGCGGTCCGGCGCAAATGGACGAGGTTGCGGAAGGAGAACTCGAGGCCGATCGTGAAGAGCAGGGCGACGACACCGATCTCGGCGAGCTTCTGCACGGCCTCCAGGTTGCCGACCAGCCTGAACCCGTAAGGGCCGGTCAGGAGACCCGTGAGGAGATAGCCCACGATGGCGGGCAGATCAAGCCGGTGGCACAGGTAGAGCACGACGGCGGAAAGCCCGATGATGACAACGATGTCATCCAAAAAAAACACGTGTATCCTCCAACCATAATCGCTTATGAATACAAAAAGCCGCTGACGTCGCGATGACCGATAGCGGCCCGATCACCAATGAAGCCCTCCGGAAAGGTGTTTTTCTTTGAACCCTTGGTATTTATATTAGGGAATTTGAGATTTGAAGTCAACCGCCGTGTGCCGTTCCGACATCAATCCATGAGCCGTGGCAGCCACAGGGCGATTTCCGGAAAAGGAATGAGAATCAAGGCGAGAAGGATGATGGCCAGCAGCAGCGGCAGGGCCCCCCTGAAGATGACATGGAGGGGCACGTCCCGGGCGACGCCGCTCACCACGTAGATGTTGACGCCGACGGGAGGCGTGAGCACCCCCATCTGGGTGACGAGGACGATGATGACGCCGAACCATATGGGGTCGTACCCCATCTGGAGCACCACGGGGTAGAAAATGGGGACCGTCAGCATGATGAGGGCCAGCGCGTCGAGAAAGCAGCCGCCGATGAGATAGATCAGAATGATCATGATCATGACGGCGTAGGGTGGCCATTGAAGGTCGGCGATCCATCCCGCGATGTCGAAGGGGATCCGCGTGATGGCGAGGAAATGCCCGAAGATCGTGGCACCGGCGACGATAACGAGGATCATGCATGAGATTCGCGTGGTCTCGGCGAGGGACTGGACGAAACCCCTCCACGAGAGATTGCGGCCGGCAACAGCGATAACGAGCGTGGCAAAGGCGCCCACGGCTGCCGCCTCCGTGGGCGTAAAGAAACCGATGAACATCCCCCCGATGACAGCAAAAAAGATCAGCAGAGTCTCCGCGACCCCCGTCAGGGCGAGAAATTTTTCCCTGAACGTCGTTTGCGGTCCCCTCGGTCCGAGATCGGGCTTGATATAAGTCCAGATCCAGATGACGGCGCAGAAGAAAAAGGACAGAATGATCCCGGGGATAATCCCCGAGATGAAGAGCTTGCCGATGGATTGCTCTGTCATGATGCCGTAGACGATGAAAATGACGCTCGGCGGGATGAGGATTCCGAGGCTCCCCCCTGCGGCGATGACGCCCGTGGCGAGCTCGGGCTTGTAATTGTATTTCTTCATTTCGGGAAGGGCCACGGACGCCATCGTCGCCGCCGTGGCGTTCGTGGATCCGCAGATGGCGGCGAAACCCGCGCAGGCCCCGATGGTCGCCATGGCAAGCCCTCCCCGCCAGTGCCCCACGATTTTATAGGCTGCGTGGAAGAGGCGACTGCTGATCCCCGCGTGGAAAGCCACCTGTCCCATGAACACAAAAAGCGGAATGACGGTGAGGTTGTAGGAGCCGAAGGCGGAGAAGATGTCGTTCACGGCCATGCTCGTGGCCGCGTCGAAAGTGACCAGGGATGCGAAGCCGACGACGCCCACGATGGCCATGGTAAAACCCACGGGCATCCGCAGGAACATGAGCCCCATGAGTATGCAGATTCCGAGAAGGCCGGCCGTCGTCGGGGTCATTTGCTCATCCGTCTCAACGAATCAAAAAAATCTCTCAGGAGAATCAGTGCCAGGAGCGCGCAGCCGGCGGCGATGCCGTACAGGATGGAGTGGATCGGGAGTTCCAGCGTCAGGGAAACTTCTCCCGCTTTCTTGATTTCCGATGCGGCGTTCATCCCGGCGAAGGCGATAAGAGTGAAGAAAGCAGCCCCTGCAAGTTCGTTGAAAGCGTCGAAGAAGGCCTGGACTTTCCGTGGAAAGAGCCGGACCAGGACATCAACGGTGATGTGACCCTTCTCGGAAGCGGTGTAGGCCAGCGAGAAGGCAATGATGAAGGCGCCCAGGAAGCCGACCATCTCATAGGTGCCGGGGATGGGCATCCTGAAAAGGCGAAGCACCACATCCGCCACGGTCAGGAGCATCATGGCCACAATGGAAGCGGCCGCCGCCCAGTTGAGCCGGGCGGCTGCGGCATCCATCCATCCCGCCAGTCTGCGCATCCTCTTTCCCCTGTTTCCCTGTTCGATTGCCGTGGTCCCGTGATGAGGACCGCGGCCGGTGCCCGCACTACTTCTTTTTCTTGCTGTGCTTGGTGATGAGATCCTCGGCCGTTTTCACGGCTTTTTTCGCCGGGAGGCCCTTCGCTTCCGTTTCCTTGATGTACCCGTTGATCGTCGGTCTCACGGCTTTTTTCCAGCGGGCCGCTTCATTCGGCGACAGTTCAATCACCTGGTTTCCCAGGCCGAGCGTAAAGGCCCGCCCGTCGGCGTCGGAGGTGTCCCAGGCCTTCCCGTGGACATCCGTCCATTCCCGGCTCACGTCCTCGAAGATTTTCTGGATGTCCTTCGGGAGCGCGTTCCACTTCTTCAGGTTCATGGCCACAAAGAAGGCGGTCGTGTAGCCCACACCTCTGCAATCCGTCGTGAATTTGATGACCTCGGCCTGTTTCCATCCCTTCAGCACCTCGATGGGACTGAAGGTCCCTTCGACCACGCCTTTCTGGAGGGACTCATAGGTCGCACCCTGGGGCATGGCGACGGGAACGGCGCCGAGGGCCTCGACGACCTTCGCACTGAAGCCCGTCGAGCGGATCTTCATTCCCTTGAGATCTTCCAGAGTTTTAACAGGCTTCTTCGTGTGAAGGAGCCCCGGCCCGTGGGCGTGGAGGTACAGAACCTTGACGTCTTCCAGTACCTTGGGTTTCATCGCTTTCAGGAAGTCATTCGCCACCCGTGTGGCCACGAAGCCGTTCGGGTATCCCAGGGGAAGATCCAGGGCCTCCATGAGGGGAAAGCGGCCCCTCGTGTACGCGAAGGCGGACATGCCGATGTCGGAGATGCCTTTCACGATGCCGTCGTAGCACTGGTCTGCCGGCGTGAGCGTCCCACCGGGGAAGACGGTGATCTTGACCTGCCCGTTCGTTCGTTTTTCGATCTCCTTGGCCCAGGCCTCCCCGGCCTTGGCCTGGACGTGCGTGGGCGGGAAGAAGATGCTGTAGGTCAACTTGACTTCGTTCGCCGCGCGACTGATGCCGGTGAATATGAAGATCGTCGCGGCGAGGACCGTCATCATGGTTATGAATCTCGATCTTTTCATGTTTCCTCCTTGTTTTTAAGGTTGTTCAGATTTTATTTCATTATGGGTTTATGCATGAATTTAACTCATGTCACGGTTATTCTTTTTGTCGCGGTGGAAAAAGAAGCGAAAACGATGCGGATTTCCTTAGGAAGCCTGCTTGCCCACCCGGGGGATGGACAGCAGGCATCAATACACGTAGGTCTTAAGGAGGGTACGGATTTCTAATGCTATGAAACGGTTCTCTTTCACGGCCTTTGAGTGATCCTCGCATGTTGTCATGAACAGGGTATGCTGATTATTTTATTTTCCCTGTCCTGTCAAGGCTATTTTAGGGTGCTGAAATGATCCAGGACGTCCTGGCGTCGCCAGCGAAATTGCATTTACCCCTGGGGACCTTTCATCTTTTCAAGCTCTTCGCGGTATTTATCCGCTTCAGCCTTTGCCTTTTCCAGCTCGGTTCGGGCCTTGTCCAGTTCCTCCTTTTCCCTTTCCTGACTCTCGCGGACCTTTTCCCTGAGTTCGTCGATGCCCACATAGACAGCCAGCGCTCCACCCAGAAGGAGCATAATCGGGATCCCGCCCTTGAGCAGAACGAAGAAGTCCCGCCACCAGATGATGAGACCGATCAGCCCGAAGAGAACCGCTACACCGCCGCCAATCAAAACGGACATATGTGTTACCTCCTTATAGAGCGTAAGTCAGTTGGAAAATAATTCGGCCTGTAAGTAACACAAAAAGAGGGGGGTGGCAAGATGAAATTCGAGGAAAATAATCCTTGATAAATGAAAATTCTTGAAATAATATCCGCAGTTACTGCGGGTCGATGGCATCGGGTTCGGGATGACAAAAGTCGCCCGCAGGACCTTTTCACTGGAGTGGAAAGTATTTGATTCCCAGCCGGGGGAGATTCGAAAACCAGTCATGGTGGAGCCTGATTTCAAAAAAAGCGGAGGCCTTGTCCCCGTCATTGTCCAGGACTTCAAGACCCATGAAGTCCTGATGCTGGCCTACATGAACCGGGAGGCCTGGAGAAAGACGCTCGAGACGGGAAAGGCGACCTACTGGAGCCGCTCCAGGAATACGCTGTGGGTGAAGGGGGAGACGTCAGGTCATTTCCAGCTCATCAAGGAAATTCGCATCGACTGCGATGATGATACGGTGCTCTTCATCGTCGAGCAGCTCGGGGAAGCCGCGTGTCACACGGGATACCGGAGCTGTTTTTATCGGAGGGTAAAGGGTGACGGGGAGGAGATTGTCGGGAAGCAAGTGAAAAAGCCGGAGGACATCTACAAATGAAGCAGTTGCGGTTGGGTATACCGAAGGGGAGTCTCGAAGCATACACCGTGGACCTTTTCAAGAAAGCCGGGTGGCGGATCACCTATGATGATCGAAGTTATTTCCCGGATGTCGATGACGAGGAGCTCTCCTGCACCCTCGTGCGCGCCCAGGAGATGTCCAGATACGTCGAGTCGGGGACACTGGATCTGGGGCTCACGGGCCGGGACTGGATCCTCGAAAACGGATCGGAAATCGCGGTGGTTCAGGACCTCGTTTATTCCAAGGTCCTGGCCAAGCAGGCCCGGTGGGTCCTGGTCGTGCGGGAAGATTCCCCCATTCAAAAAATCGAAGACCTCCAGGGAAAGAAGATCTCGACAGAGCTTGTGAACTTTACGAAGAAATATTTTGCCGAGCGGAAGATCAACGTCCAGGTGGAATTTTCCTGGGGGGCGACGGAGGCCAAGGTCGTCGAAGGCCTTGTCGATGCCATCGTGGAGGTGACGGAAACGGGAAGCACCATCCGGGCGAATAAACTTCGGGTCGTGCATGAACTGATGAAGACGAACACCCAGCTCATCGCCAACAAGGACGCCTGGGCCGATCCGTGGAAAAAAAGAAAGATCGAGCAGATCAGGATTCTTCTCGTAGGCTCCCTCCAGGCGATGGGGAAGGTCGTTCTCAAGATGAACGTCTCAAAGGAGAACCTGGGCAGGGTTGTTCTCCTTTTGCCCTCCCTGAAGGCACCCACGATATCGGGCCTCTTCAACGAGGAGTGGTATGCCATTGAGACGGTCGTGGACAGCAGCATCGTAAGGGAGCTCATTCCCCTCCTTCAGGAGGCCGGCGCCGAGGGCATCATCGAATATTCCCTGAATAAAGTTATCTGAAAGGAACGAAGAGATGGCCAAGAGGAAGGCAAAGATCGCCAGGAAGACCGCGGAGACGAATGTGACCATCGAGCTGAGTCTGGATGGCACCGGGAAAGGAGACATCTCAACGACGATTCCCTTTCTGGATCACATGCTTAACCTGCTGGCCAGGCACGGGTTTTTTGACCTGAAGGTCAAAAGCCGGGGGGACATCGATGTCGATTATCATCACCTGGTGGAGGACATCGGTATCTGCCTGGGGGCGGCGATCAGGGAGGCCCTCGGGAAGAAGGAAAAGATCAATCGTTACGGTTCCGCAACGGTTCCCATGGACGAGAGCCTCTGTGTGGCGAGCCTCGACATTTCGGGGAGGCCCTATCTGGTGTTCAAGGTCAATTTCGGCGTCAAGAAAATCAGGGACTTTGATCCCGCGCTCCTGAAGGATTTCTTCAAGTCGCTGACCGATCACAGTGGAATGACCTTGCACGTCAATGTCATGTATGGTAGGAATAACCACCATATCGCAGAGTCCGTCTTCAAGGCCTTTGCCCGTGCGCTAAGCGAGGCTGTGAGCTTCAACCAGAAGGTCACGGGAGTGCTCTCGACCAAGGGGAGTCTCTGAACGGCCGTTCAATATCCTTATCGTTAACGCCTGGCGCCCAACAGGAAATCAGGTGTTTGACCGATGAGAGGAATTTAAACCCCTTCTGCCCCTTGATGCAGACGGGGTTTCTCCTTTCTTTACTGGAGGTAACCCATTATCAAAAAGAAGCGTTTATTGACCGCGGCGCTCTTCATCTGCCTGATGATTTTCATGGCGGGTTGTGCGTCCCAGAAAGACCAGCTGAGAGTTTCATCTGACACGGAGAAGGCGGTTTTGAAAAGAATCGCCATCGTTCCTTTCCAGAGACTCGTGCCGGACGATTTGAGCAGCAGGGCTATTCGTTGCCCCATCTGCGGGACCATCTATCCGGCCTGTGTTCTTCCGCAGAATGCCGAGATGGTTGTCCAGGATGTCTTTGTGGAAAAATTCGGTGCCCACAGACAATGGACCGTCATTCCCATGGATCGGGTGGCGGCGGTTTACAGCCAGGTTTCGCTCCAGGACCTTAAAGACACGCCGTCGGAAGAGCTGAGAAAAGTCGGGAAGGAACTGGAGGCCGACGGCGTGGTGATCGGGTATGTGTCCTGCTTCCGGGAGCGGAAGGGCTACGCCCTTTCGGCGGAGCAACCCGCGTCGGTTACCTTTGGCGTTTATCTCATCCGGGTGAGAGACGGGGCTTTGATCTGGGGAAAGATTTTCGACAAGACCCAGCAGTCTCTCACGGAAAATCTTTTTCAGGCTTCGATTTTTTTCAAGAAACCCTGGTGGCTCACGGCAAGAGAACTTGCTGAAGAGGGCGTTGACGAGATCCTAACTTCTTACCCGGGTATTGATTGATAAAGATCAAGGTCAGAAGGCGGGGTGTTGCAGAAGCAGTTTTTTTGTCAGTTTGAATCCTCACGGGAACAAATCGTTTGATCATCATACCGGCAGTTGACATCCAGGAAGGCAAATGCGTGCGGCTCCTGCAGGGCGACTTCGAGAAAGTCACCGTGTATTCCGATTCTCCTGTTGAGATGGCTTTGCAGTGGCAGGGGAAGGGGGCCGAGCGTATCCATATCGTCGATCTGGATGGATCACGGTCAGGCTTCCCGAGAAACTGGCGGATCATTGAGGCCGTTGCAAAGGCGGTACTCGTTCCCGTGCAGGTCGGCGGCGGGATCCGGGATATGAAAACCGTTGAGGGGTACCTCGACCTGGGTGTGTCCAGGGTCATCCTCGGAACGGCGGCGCATCGTGACCGTTCATTCGTTGAAGCGGCCTGTCAAAAATACCCCGGCCGGATTATCCTCGGCCTGGATGCGCGGGACGGGAGGGCCGCCGTGCAGGGCTGGACGGAAGCCACGGACGCATCCGTTCTGGACATCGCGCGGGGGTATGAGGATGCCGGTGTCGATGCCATTGTCTACACGGATATCAGGCGGGACGGGATGGAAACGGGCGTCAATGTGGAGGCCACGGCAGACCTTGCCCGTTCGATTCGCATACCGGTGATTGCTTCGGGGGGTGTGTCAGGCATCGCCGATATCGAGAGGCTTCTCGCCGTGGAAAAAGACGGGGTCATCGGGGTGATCGTCGGGAAGGCCCTCTATACCGGGGCGCTGTCCCTCGAAGAGGCCATCCGCAGGGCCCGAATCTCCCGTGTGTGAGGGAACCCATCTCAAGGAGGGACTGACATGAAGGATTGCATCTTCTGCAAGATTGTCCGCGGGAATATCCCCGCAAGCAAGGTCCTCGAAACGGACAAGATCGTGGCTTTCAACGATGTCCATCCGGTAGCGCCTGTCCATGTGCTGATTGTTCCCAAGGAGCACATTTCGACCTTCATGGATTTGCAGGAAAACAAAATGGACATCCTCGGCGAGATGTACCGGGCCGCACAGAAAATTGCCCGGGAAAAGGGCATCGCGGAGAAGGGGTTTCGTGTAACCATAAACGTGAACCCCGACGGCGGTCAGCTTGTCTTCCACCTTCACATGCATGTCTTCGGAGGAAGGAAACTCACCGACGCCATGGGTTGATGGCGGTGTACTTTTCCGTTGACTTCAGGGAATGAAATTGATAATGTGATTTTAATAAATATTCAATGATTTCAAGTACATAACACGCTTCAGGAGGTAGTGATGAAGAAGCAGGATAAACTGGTGATATGGTTTGACGACATCAAGCTGAAGGACATCAAGGAGGTGGGCGGCAAGAACGCCTCCCTGGGCGAAATGAGACGCAATCTGATCTCCAGGGGCGTGCGTATCCCCGACGGATACGCCGTGACGGCCAAAGCCTATCGTTACCTTCTGGAATCCGCAGGCATTCAAAGGGAAATGAAAAAGATCCTGTCGGACCTGGACACGCATGACATACAGAACCTGAACGAGCGGGGAAAGAAGATACGCTCACTCATCTACAACGCCAGACTGCCCAAAGACCTCCGGAGGGCCGTTGTGGATGCCTACAAGAAACTCTGTGATGAATACGGGCCGAATACCGATGTGGCCGTCCGGAGTTCAGCGACAGCCGAGGACCTTCCGGACGCAAGCTTCGCCGGGCAGCAGGAGACCTTTCTGAACGTGCGGGGGGAGGAGGCCCTCATCGATGCCTGCAAAAGATGTTTCGCCTCTCTCTTCACCGACCGCGCCATCTCCTACCGCGTGGACAAGGGATTCGACCACGAATCGGTCTTTCTTTCCATCGGCGTCCAGAAGATGGTGCGATCCGACCTGGCCTGCTCCGGCGTGATCTTCTCTATCGACACCGAGACAGGCTTTAAAGGTGCTGTCCTGATCACGGGCTCCTACGGCCTCGGTGAAACCATCGTTCAGGGCACCGTGAACCCCGATGAGTTCTATGTTTTCAAATCGACCCTGCGAAAAAAATACAGACCGATCATCCAGAAAAAACTGGGCTCCAAGGAAGTCAAGATGATCTATGGCGCCGGCGGGGGCCCTGAGGCAACCAAAATCGTACCCGTATCGGAGGAGCAGAGAAACCTGTTCTGTCTCACGGATGACGAGATCCTGACCCTGGCGCGCTGGGCCGTGATCATTGAAGGTCACTATTCCAAAGAGGCCGGGTTCTTCAAGCCCATGGATATTGAGTGGGGGAAGGACGGCGAGACGGGCGCGCTCTTCATCCTGCAGGCAAGACCTGAGACGGTCCAGTCCCAGAAAGATCTGACGGTTCTCGAAAACTTTGTGCTTCTCGAGAGAAAGAAGCCTCTCGTTTCGGGCACCAGTGTCGGCGCCAAGATCGGCGTAGGTCCCGTGCAGGTCATCGAGAGTGCGGATCAGATCAAGGCCTTCAAGCGGGGAGAAGTCCTCGTCACGGACATGACGGACCCTGACTGGGAGCCCATCATGAAGATCGCTGCGGCCATTGTGACGAACAAAGGGGGCCGCACCTGTCACGCCGCCATCGTCAGCCGCGAACTGGGCGTTCCCTGTATCGTCGGCACCAAACGGGGTACGGAAGCCCTCGCGCATGTCAAGGAGGCCACCGTCTCCTGCGCCGAAGGCGAGGTGGGAAATGTCTACGAGGGGATCCTGAAGTACGACCTCCAGCGGGTGAGTCTCAAGAACATGGCCCGGCCGAAAACCTGGATCATGATGAATGTCGGTAACCCCGAGATCGCCTTTGACCTGGCCTCCATTCCCAACGATGGCGTCGGGCTGGCGAGGCTGGAGTTCATCATCAACAACTACATCCGCATTCACCCGATGGCGCTGATTCAGTTCGAAAAGGTTACGGATCCGAAGGTCAGGGAGGAGATCGAGACCCTGACGCGGGGATACGCAAACAAGGCCGACTTCTTCGTGGACCGGCTCGCGCAGGGGGTGGCCAAGATCGGAGCGGCCTTCTACCCCAAAGATGTCATCGTCCGCATGAGTGACTTCAAGAGCAACGAGTACGCGAACCTTGTCGGGGGCTCCTACTTCGAGCCCGTGGAGGAAAACCCCATGATCGGCTTCAGGGGGGCCTCGCGTTACTACGATGATCGTTACAGGGACGGTTTTGCCCTCGAGTGCCGGGCCATGAGAAAGGTGAGAAACGAGATGGGCCTCACCAACGTGAAGCTCATGATCCCTTTCTGCCGGACCGTGGAGGAGGGTAGAAGGGTGGTCGATGTCATGAAGAAAAACAGACTCGTCCAGGGGGAGAACGGTCTGGAAATCTACATGATGGTCGAAATCCCTAGTAATGTCGTGATGATCGAGGAGTTCGGGAAGGTCTTCGACGGTTTTTCCATCGGTTCCAATGACCTGACGCAGCTGACCCTCGGGCTCGATCGCGACTCCGCCCAGGTCGCCCATATCTTCGACGAGAGGGATCACGCGGTCATGGCCCTGGTGCGGGGTGCCATCACGAAGGCCAGAAAGATGAAGAAAAAAATCGGCATCTGCGGTCAGGCGCCGAGCGACTACCCGGAATTCGCCCGATTCCTCGTGGCAACGGGCATCAACAGCATGTCCCTGAATTCCGACACGGTCATCAAGACGACCTTGGACATCCTGAAGACGGAAAAGAGTCTTCAGAAGCGGGTGAAGGCTCTCGGGAAAAAGACCGTGAGGAAGGTCATGAAAAAGGCGGCAGCGAAAATGGTAAAGAAAGCGGCGAAGAAGTCCCTGAAGAAGACTGCCGGAAAGGCGGGCAGGTCTAAAACGAAAAAGGCCGTCAAGAAAACCGCCCGGAAGACTTCCAGAAAGCCCTTGGAAAAGAAATAACAGGATGTCTTAACGGATTTCCAGACCCCGGTAGTAATGGTTCAGGATATCCCGGTAGGTTTGCCCTGATCTGGCCATCACATAGGCTCCCCACTGGCTCATCCCGACGCCGTGGCCGGAGCCTTTTCCTTCAAAGCGGACTCCCTTTCCATCACGCCGAACGGTAAAAAGGGTGCTCTTGAGACGCCGGGGATCCGTGTGGAGCCGGAAGAGGTTGGCGTTCAGCACCTTTTCGCCGGCGCTCCCGGAAATTCTCACCCTTTTGACCCTCCCGGACGGGCTTGTGTCGTAAGGTTCCACGTCATGGAGCGGGCCCACGTTCACGCCGTTTCGGCCGAGGGCAACTTGGATGTCATCCAGACTGAGATAATAGGACCAGGCCGTATGGGGTGCCTGGAGGCTGTAGGGGTCCTGAACGGTTTTCAGGTAGGGGATGTCGACGAGCCAGACGTTCTTCGCGTCTTCCGTGATGCCGCCGCTGTTGGCGTGAAAGTAGGGAAGGGCGATCTTGCCGTTATGCATCAGCACTTTCCCCCGGGTTTCATCGACGGCCCGGTTTGAAGCCGCCCGTTCGTCGATACAACCGCCGTAGACCTGGGATGAGGTGGTGTTGCAGGTGTCGTAGTCCTTCATCCGGTTTCTTTCCATCTGATAGATCGCGTATGTCCTCGATACGACGGCCTGGGCTTTCAGGGCCTCCAGCGACCAGTTCGATGGCATTTCCCGTGGCACGACCCCGTAGAGATAGTCTTCGAGCTTGAGGATATTGATGGCATGCATCGTTCCGGCGGGATTTTTTTTAATTTGGAGCCGGCCCCGGTACGCCCGGTTGCCGAGTTTGAAGGTACCCGTGCCTTCGGGAACGATGATCAGCTCATCCATTGAAAGGGGTGTTTCGTTGATGATGAACCGCCTGTCGCTGATCCTGATCACGGCGGGATGGCCCGAAGGAATCCTCATGAGGCTTCGGCCCCCGGGGGTTGTGACGTCTAAACCCGAGGCGGGGCCGAGGTTCACCGCCGGTCGATTTTCCTCCAGAAGAACACGAATCTCCAAGACCGGCGGTGTAAAAGCGGGGGATTTCACGGTCTGCCGATCTTTACGGGACGGCGGATTCAGGCAGGCATCCGCCATGAATTCAGCCAGTGCACTTTTTTCACCTTTCGGAAATTTTTCGAGATAGGCCGAAAACTCCCGGTGTGCCTGCCGGTAATCATCCTTTTCGTAAAGCAGCATACCGGAATAGAAGTAGGCGTCGGCCAGTGCGGGGCTCTGGGCGTATTTCTCTTTGACCAGGATAAACATCCTGGATGCTGAATCCGGATCGTTCAGGTAATGACCGTAAATTTCCCCCATCCGGATGAGGGCTCTGGCCTGCAGATCCCGCGAAGGGGCGTGGTAGGCCACCTCCCGGTAGGCACCGACGGCCTCCAGATAGAGACCCCTCTTGAAATAACTGTCGGCGTCGTTCAGAGTCCGGTCCCCGTCGTAGGCAAAACCCGTCAGAGGGCTCCACGGGGAGCCGAGACCGAGGCCCAGGGTCAGATAGGCGATCAGGGGAAAAAAGAGAAGGCGTTTGAGATATCGTGCTTTCATATTGCTTATTAAACAATTGAGGGGCGTGACCAGCACGCCCCCCTGTGGTCCATGACTTTTGAAAGTGTCAGAGTAGATCGTAAGCCGAGTTCTGTCTCTCCCTCCGGTCACCCGTCGAAAGATGGTGATCATTAATCTGGGACAACAGTTGCCTGTTGCCTCAAGCGACCTTACCCGAGAACCTCGAGCGGGCCACTCTTCGCGTTCTCCTATTTGGTCTTGCTCCGGATGGGGTTTGCCGTGCCTCCCCGGTCGCCCGGAGAGCGGTGAGCTCTTACCTCGCCTTTTCACCCTTACCCCTTGAAAAGCTCGGGGCGGTATGTTTTCTGTGGCACTTTCCTTAGGGTCACCCCCAGTCGCCGTTAGCGACCATCCTGCCCTGCGGAGCTCGGACTTTCCTCCGGCACCCTTAAACCGGGGCCAGCGATCACCTGATCTACTCCGGCACTTTTTAAAATGCGGTAAAGCTGTCAAAGATCCGGGGACTCATTGCCCCTCTGATTCAAAGGCCTCGTCAATGGCTTCGTTGGCCAGTCCATCGGCCTTTTTGTTTTCAGAGCGATTAATATGTTGGATTGTATAGGACTCCAGGGACGAAAGCAAGCCCCTCACTTTTCCCATGAGGGGCTTGAGATTTTCGTGCTTCACCCGATAGCTGCCGTCGACCTGCTTGACGAGAAGTTCCGAGTCGAGGAAGATGTGCAGTTTCTTCGGTCTTCTCTCAACAGCCGCCTCGAGGCCCAGAATGAGCGCCTTGTATTCTGCGACGTTGTTCGTGCAGAGGCCGAGAAATTTCTTCAGGGAACAGACGACGTGTCCTTTCTGGTCGACGAGGATGGCCCCTGCACCCCCCACGCCGGGATTCCCACGGCAGGCGCCATCGGTGTAAAGCAAGAGAGCCCTATGCGCCATTGGAATTCTTCTCGTCCCAGTAAATGATCCGGTTGCAGTAAGGACAGGACATGACTTGATCCGATTTCAGAAGCTCATTGTAGAGCTGGGGCGGGATGTTCAGGTGACACCCGGTACAGACCCCTTTGACGACCGGCACCACGGCCAGCCCGTTTTTTCTCTTTTTGATCATCTCGTATTTCTTTACCAGATCGCGCTCGATTTCGCTGCTCAGGACCTGGAGGTCTTTCTGGCAGGTGAGGATCTCCCTGTCCAGGGAGCTGAGTTCTTCCTCCGTCTTCTTCTTTTCCCGCTCGTAGTGCTTCGTGCGTTCATCCAGCGTTTTCTCGCGATCCCTGAGTTCCTTTTTGAAGGTGTCCATTTTTTCGAGCAGGGTGAGGATCTCGTCTTCGAACGCTCTGTTTTTCTGTTCGACCGTTTCGATTTCCTTGAGCATGGCCTGGTATTCTTTGTTCGTCTTGACTTCCAGGAGTCGTTCCTTGGTTTTCCGGAGCCGATCGATGCCGTCTTTGAGTTCGCTTTCCTTATCCCGATGGGCCTTGACAGAAGCATCAAAGGCCTTACTGGCCTCGTCCACGCCCTGACTGACCGCCTGAAATTCTTCGTCCTGTTTCGAGATCTGATCCGGCAGCTCTTTTTTCTTGAAACTGAGTCTTCGGATTTCAGAGTCGAGTCTCTGGCGTTCCACAAGCAGTAAAATCTGTCTTTTCAAAGTAACCCCCTGTAGGTCCGATTGAGGCATAAAAAAAATGCACCGGGTGGGTGCATTTTTTTAAGAGAGAGACGTTTCCCTCGAATATCCCATTGCTGCAGATGTTATTTTGAGACTCATGATGACGGACCGGTTTAAAAAATTGGTGGGCCCACCTGGGTTCGAACCAGGGACCTACCGGTTATGAGCCGGTGGCTCTTCCAATTGAGCTATGGGCCCTGTAAAAAAAGCTCAAAGTCTTTAAATATCAATGCTTTAAGTGTTACTTCTTATATGGATTGATCTCTTTTGTCAAGTTTTTTATTTGGCAACACTTTTGAGTTCCCGGCGCCGGGCGGGGCTTCGCAGTTTCTTCAGGACGTTTTCCTCAATCTGTCGGGCCCGTTCCATCGTCATATCGAGCTCGAACAAGGATTCCTCGATAAAGAAATCCACGCGCTCACCAATTCCGAAACGCATCCGGAGGACCTTTTCCTCCCTGGGCGTCAGCGTGGAGAGGATCTTTCTCGTCTGTTCTGCCAGGTCCATGCTGATGGCCGCCTCGGAGGGGGAAATGATCTTCTTGTCCTCGATGAAGTCCCCCAGGTGACTGTCTTCTTCCTCTCCGATGGGTGTTTCAAGCGAAATAGGTTCTTTGGCGATCTTGAGGACTTTTCGGACTTTCTCCAGCGGGAATTCCATCTTGGCGGCAATTTCCTCCGGTGAGGGTTCCCGCCCGAGTTCCTGCACGAGGTAACGGGATGTCCGGATCAGCTTGTTGATGGTTTCGATCATGTGTACGGGGATTCGGATCGTCCGGGCCTGATCGGCAATGGCCCTGGTAATGGCCTGCCGGATCCACCAGGTGGCGTAAGTAGAGAATTTATAGCCCCGCTGATATTCGAACTTATCCACCGCTTTCATGAGACCGATGTTTCCTTCCTGGATCAGATCCAGGAACTGCAGACCCCGGTTGGTGTACTTCTTGGCGATGCTCACCACGAGACGAAGATTGGCCTCCACCAGCTTGCGCTTGGCCTGGTTTGCCTTCCTTTCGCCCCCCTCGATGGTGGCGACAATCCTCCGGAGGTTCTGAAGGGGCAATCCGGTTTCGTCGTGCACCCGCCTGAAGATCTTCCGGGACTCCTTCATGCGCTCCTCGTAATTCTTCAGCCTGTTGATCGAGATGCCCGTTTTCCGGACGACGGCCCTTTCATCGGACTTACTCTTTCTGGCCTGAGCGAAATATTTCTCCAGGTCTTTGATCGGGATACCTCCGGTACGTCTGCGCACCATGCTGATCGATGTCTCGGCCCTTCCGGCCTCCGTCAGGAGATCCTTGAGTTTCTGGACCATCCGGTTGGAGCGCTTCTTGCTGAAGTTGATCTCCTTGCAGAGGCCGATGATCGTCTCGGTGTTTTTAGCCATCCTGGCCGTGATTTCCTTTTTTCGCTTCTCGCTCAGCTTTTTGTCCTTCAGGCTGTTGCGGCCGCGTTCGTTTTGCCTGTCCAGCTGAGTAATCCTGTCGATGATTTTCGACACCCGTTCGCTGTGGATATCCTCCTCGACAAAACCGTCCTCGTCTTCCAGGCTGTCCACGATCGTCTTGATCCGCAGGTCCCCGCTCCTGAGCTCCTGCCCCATCCTGACAATATCCTTCGTCGTGCACAGAATGCTGAAAATGGCATCCTGTATTTCTTTTTCACCTTGCTCTATCCGCTTGGCGATTTCGACTTCCTCTTCACGATTCAGGAGAGAGACCAGGCCCATTTCCCGGAGATACATCTTTACCGGGTCGCCGGTCTTGCTGACGATCGGAAGCAGGGCGAGCAGTTCCTCCTCTTCGTCCTCTTTCGTTACGGTCACCTCGTCGACGGTCTTCTTGAGAACGATCTTGTCGCCCTTATCGGTGTCTATGATGTCGATGTTCTTCTCGCCGAAGAGCATGAAAATCTCTTCGATCTGGTCCGAGGAGACGATCTCGGACGGGAGCATTTCGTTCACATCGTCATAGGTTAAAAAACCCTTTTCTTCGCCGAGGGAAATGAGTTTCTTGACCTCGTCGGATTGGATTTCCTTGGTTATTTTCCTCTCGCTGTGGTGCGTTCCTTCTTTATAACGCCTTTTGTTCATTGAGAAGCCTCTCTTTCTCTTTCAGGAGTTGATTGCACAAATCTTCATCACCCTGCTCCTGGGCCCGGATGAGTTTCGTCTTCAATTCCTTATGTTTTTCTCTGTACCATCGAGCTTTCACCTTCTTGACAGTATCAACGAAAACCCGCTCTGAGATTTTTTCGTCGGTGTCCTTGTCTGCGAAGGCATATTCCAAAAGCTTTCTCTTGGTGGCACCGTTATCGAGGCCTTCTATAAAGTCGGCCACGCCGACCTTTTTATGCGCCTGCCGGAGCTCTTCCAGTGACTGACCGAGTCTTCTCAGTTCCCTGCTCGCGAAAAAATCCAGAATTCGGTGCTCTCGGGCCTGGTCGATCCTGGCGGGTTTCTCCACCATCATGTAGATGAGGCTGAGCTCCACCAGATCCACTGCCGCTCGCTCCTGCCGTGGAGCATTGCTTGCGGCCGGTTCCCCGTCCGCGCTCAGGGCTTTGCCGACCTCCTTTTTTAAGAGCGCCTGGTCGATTTGAAGCCTCTCCGAGACCCGCTTGATAAACAGGTTTCTCTCAACGGGGTCATCGATCTGTGCCATGAAGGGGATAGCCTCCCGCAGGGAGGCAAGGTTCTCCTCCAGGGTCGTCTTGATGCCGATCATTTCGTCGATGTAATAATCGACGGCCGATCGGGCGGCGGACAATACATCCTCCAGGGCCTTCCGGCCCGAGGATCTGACAAAGGCGTCCGGATCCCGGCCTTCGGGCAGAACGACAACCCTGGCGTGCATGTTTCTGCCGAGAAAGAGGCTGATGCTTCGCTCCAGGGCTTTTTTCCCCCCCTGATCGGGATCGAAAAGCGTGAAGACGTTTTTCGTGTAGCGCTTGATCAGATCGGCGTGATGGGTCGTCAGTGCCGTTCCCAGTGTCGCAACGACATTTCGGATTCCCGCATTCCAGAGGGAGAGAAAATCAAAGTAACCTTCCACGACAATGACGCCGTCGGCCTTTCGGATATCATCGCGGCTTCGACTCAAGCCATAGAGGTTGTTCCCCTTGATGTAAACGGGTGACTCGGGTGAATTGAGGTATTTCGGTTCCCCCTCGCCGATGATCCTCCCGCCAAACGCAACCACGTTTCCCTGAATATCCTCGATAGGGAAGATCAGCCGCCCCCTGAACCGGTCATAATAGTCGCCTTTCTCCTTGGAAATGATGAGGCCCGATTTCTCGACAAGCGAAAGAGCCGTACCCTGCCTCTGGAAAAAGTCACGGAGATACCGCCAGGCCGGTGGGGCATAACCGAGCTTGAACTCCCGGACCACCGCCTCCCGGATCTCTCTCTTCCGGAGGTATTCCCGGCCGTTTTTCCCACCGTCGGAAAAGAGCTGATGGGCGAAATAGTCTCTCGCCACAGTGTTGACCCGGTACAGTTCCTGTTTCAGGCCGGAGCGACGCTTTTCCTCTTCGTCGGAAAACGTTCTGGGCAGCACAATGCCCAACTTGCCCGCCAGGTGCCTTACGGCCTCGGGGAAGGTCATATTATTGATTTTCATCAGGAAGGCGTACACATTGCCTCCCTGACCGCATCCGAAACAGTAAAAAATTTGTTTCTCGGAGTTGACAGTAAAAGAAGGAGTCTTTTCCTTGTGAAAGGGGCAGGAGCCGACATGATTCCTGCCTGCCTTCTTCAGGGCCACGTATTCCGATATCAGTCCGACAATATCCGCTCTTTGTCTTATTTCTTCAATCTTGCTTTCGGGGATAGAACCCTTCAAGACTTTTTCCTTTTTAAGGATAGCAATGAACCCTTGTCGATGAGGAATCGGATGCGCAAGTCCAGAAACCGCGGAAATGCTCAAGGGGTTATGGGATACAGCAGGGGTTCTTGATCAAGGAGACGGCCATATCTTTTTAGGATTATGCAATCATCGCGGCATAACGGTTCAGGATGACAACTTGGCCTTGACCAT
>CAZJPV010000011.1:0-56505 GCA_964547985.1 uncultured Syntrophaceae bacterium | reverse complement strand
TGATGTAAAAAAACTATTTATATTCAAAGCGTTAGAGCGACATATTTTAAAATAATCACCCCCTAATTCTGAATAACTTTGAAAAAGATTAGAAATATATCTTGACAAGAGGCCTTTTATAAATATAATCTCTACTAAAGTAGTAGAAATAGTATATATCCATATTAAGACCTATGAAATTATCAACCCGTGGCCGCTACGGTGTAAGGTTAATGCTTGATCTTGCCCTCCATTACGGTGAGGGACCCGTACTGCTCAAGGATATCTCGGGACGGCAGGGAATTTCGGAGAAATATCTCTGGCAATTGATCAACTCCCTCAAGACGGTAGGACTCATCGGTTCAACTCGCGGTGCGCACGGGGGATATGTCCTTGCGAGGCCGCCGGAAGAAATAAGTCTGAAAGAGATTGTACGAGTCCTTGAAGGCTCGCTCTGTCTTGTGGATTGCGTGGAGAATCCGGCCGTTTGTGACAGGTCCCAAACCTGCACATCGCGCGACATTTGGTCCGAGGCCTCGAACCAGATATCGCAAATTCTTGAGTCGATGACGCTGGACAAGATGGTCGTGAAACAAAGGACCAAGAACCAAGAATCCATTGAATACAGCATTTGATCTTTTTTCAGAGGGCTTTTCATATTGGGGAGAGATGTCAAAGAGAAAGGTATTTTTGGGACGATGGTCATGTGTTGTTTCATGGGCATGCGATGTTTCTCGGTCAGGAGGGTTTCATCATGTGAACTCTAATAAGTGATCAAAGAGAGGCATGATAACCCGCGAACCGGCTAAAGGAATATGTTCTGTGGGTTTTCTTTTATTTGATGGCGAGAAAGAGAGGGAGGGAAAATGTCTGAAAGAAGATTAGACACATTGGTTGTTCATGCGGGTCAGGAAAGTCCTGATCCGACGACGGGGGCAAGAGCGGTCCCCATATATCAGACCACGTCATATGTATTCAAGGACACGAACCATGCGGCAAGCCTTTTCGCGCTTCAAGAGTTCGGCAACATATACACCCGGATCATGAACCCGACGACGGACGTCTTTGAGAGAAGGATCGCCGCCATCGAGGGGGGAACGGGCGCTTTGGCCGTTTCATCTGGTCAGGCAGCCATTACCTATTCCGTGCTGGCCGTGACGGAAGTCGGCTCCGAGGTTGTCGCGGCCAATAATCTCTACGGTGGGACCTATCAGCTCTTTCACTACACGCTTCCCAAGCTGGGCAGGACCGTAAAGTTCGTCGACTCTGGCAAGGTCGAAGAGTTCAAGAAGGCCATCACCGAAAAAACGCGGGCCATTTATGCCGAGACGATTGGCAACCCCAAGCTCGATGTGCCTGATTTTGAGGCCATAGCCAGAATCGCTCATGACGCCGGGGTACCCTTTATTGTGGATAACACCGTGGGTGTGGGGCTCGTAAGGCCCATCGACTACGGGGCCGACATACTCGCAACCTCGGCGACCAAGTTTATCGGCGGCCACGGGACCGCCATCGGTGGTGTGATCGTCGATGCAGGGAAATTCAACTGGGGAAACGGAAAATTCCCAGAGTTCACCGAGCCCGACCCGAGCTACCACGACCTGAAATTCTGGGACGTCTTCGGCGACTTCCCCGGCCTCGGCAACGTGGCCTTCATCATCAAGGCCCGGGTCCAGTGGCTCCGTGACATTGGGGCAACTCTCAGCCCCTTCAACTCGTTTCTGTTCCTGCAGGGGCTGGAGACACTCACCCTGCGGCAGAAAAAACATTCCGACAATGCGCTCGCCGTGGCGAAATTCATTCAAAAGCACCCGCTTGTCAACTGGGTCAACTACCCCGGTCTCGAGGACCATCCCTCCCACAAGACGGCTGCAAAGTACCTCAAGGGACACTACGGAGCGATTCTGGGATTCGGGATCAAGGGAGGACTCGAGGCAGGAAAGAAGTTCATCAATTCGGTGAAGCTACTCTCCCACCTGGCCAATATCGGTGATGCCAAGAGCCTCGTCATCCACCCGGCCTCGACAACCCATCAGCAGCTCAAGAAAGCCGAGCAGGAAGCCACGGGTGTCACGGAAGACTACATCCGGCTCTCCATCGGGATCGAAGACGTGGAAGACATCAAGGAAGACATCGACCAGGCACTGCGCAAGGCTACTGCGTGAGTCCTGATAGAGAAATTCGAGGAGGACATTGGAAATGAAGATATATGACGACATCACAAAGACGATCGGGCGGACCCCCCTTGTGAGGCTGAACCGGCTCACCGAGGGATGCCGGGCTCAGGTGGTCGCGAAGGTGGAGTCTTTCAACCCCCTCTCGAGCATTAAGGACCGGATCGGTGTTGCCATGATTGACGATGCGGAAAAGAAGGGGCTTCTGAGAAAAGAATCCGTGATTATCGAGCCCACGAGCGGAAACACTGGGATCGCGCTCGCCTTCGTGGCTGCCGCCAGGGGCTACAAGCTTGTACTCACCATGCCCGACACGATGAGCATGGAGAGAAGGCAGCTCCTGGGGATTCTCGGTGCCGAGATCGTCCTCACTCCCGGGACAGAGGGGATGAAGGGGGCTGTGAAGAAGGCCGAGGAACTGACGGCCTCAACGCCCAATGCCTATATGCCTCAGCAGTTCAACAATCCCGCAAACCCGGAGATCCACAGGAAGACAACAGCCGAGGAAATCTGGGACGACACCGATGGAAAGATAGATATCCTTGTGTCCGGTGTCGGGACGGGGGGAACCATCACCGGGGTGGCTGAAGTCATCAAGAAAAGAAAGCCCTCGTTCAAGGCGATTGCTGTCGAACCTGAGACTTCGCCGGTGCTCTCAGGGGGACAGCCGGGGCCGCACAAGATTCAGGGTATCGGTGCGGGCTTCATTCCCGAGGTTCTCAACAGGGGCATCATCGGTGAGATCATAAAAGTATCCCACGAAAACGCGGGGGAAATAGCGAGGCGTCTTGCGAAGGAAGAGGGCATACTCGCCGGTATTTCCTGCGGCGCTGCGCTCTGGGCAGCCCTTGAAGTGGCAAAGCGGAAGGAGAACGAAGGGAAATTGATTGTCGTCATCCTCCCGGACACGGGGGAGAGATATCTGTCCACGTGGCTGTTTAAAGAGGGCTAAAGGCTCAAGGCAGAGGGAAAAAGGGATAGAGGATACAGAAATTCATGAGCACGTTGGAAGCGCAAGATTTGATCACAGACAAGGGAAGCATCGGCGTGGTCGAGACGCAGTACTATACCTTTGCCCACGCCCCCAATGAGCTGAAACTCGAGTGCGGGAAGTCCCTCGGGCCCGTGACACTCGCTTATGAGACCTACGGCAAGCTCAAGGAGGACAAGTCAAATGCCATCCTCGTCGTCCACGCCCTTTCCGGCGATGCCCACGCGGCGGGGGTCCACACGGGGGAAAGCGACCCGGGATGGTGGGATGACATGATTGGCCCGGGCAAGGCCTTCGACACGGATAAGTATTTTGTCATATGCTCGAACATCATCGGCGGTTGCAAGGGGAGCACGGGGCCCTCGTCCATAAACCCGAAAACGGGGAAGTCCCACGCCCTCGACTTCCCCTTTATCACCATCGCGGACATGGTCAATGCCCAGCGTTACCTGATCGATCATCTTGGCATTGGTAAGCTGCTCACCGTCGTCGGCGGGTCTATGGGAGGCATGCAGGTCCTGCAATGGGTTGCCTCCTACCCCGAGAGGGTGCGATCGGCAATTCCCATCGCCACAGCGCTGAAGCACTCGCCCCAACAGATCGCCTTCAACGAGGTGGTACGGCAGTCTATCATGGCCGATCCGGACTGGCGGCAGGGGAACTATTATGAGTTCGGCCAGCCGGCCAAGGGACTGGCCGTTGCGCGCATGATCGGGCACATCACCTTTATGAGCGACCAGTCCATGGAAGAGAAATTCTCCCGGAGACTGAAAAACGGGGACTACAGTTTCAAGTTCGGCACCGATTTCGAGGTAGAGGGATACCTGCGCTATCGCGGCGACTCCTTCGTGAAGCGATTCGACGCCAACTCCTATCTCTACATCACGAAGGCCGTAGATTATTTCGATCTCTCGAACGGGAAGCTGCTCCACGGGAGAAGGCCCATCGATACACGATTTCTCGTGATCTCCTTCAAGTCCGACTGGCTCTATCCCTCCTATCAATCCCAGGAGATCGTCCGCCAGCTGAAAACGGGGCTCATCGAGGCGACAAGCTGCGAGATCGCATCCACCTACGGCCACGACGCCTTCCTGGTGGAGGTTGAGGAGCAGACCCATTTGATCAGGCACTTCCTGGACAAGATCAACTGATGGAAACGGTACGCTGGAATTTGGAATCTAAAAACGCCCGACTGGATCACCGGATTATTTTCGATCTCATTGAACCGGGCTCGAAGGTACTTGACCTCGGCTGCGGCTATGGAGATCTCATGTATATCCTCACCCGGGAAAAGAACGTCCGGGCGCAGGGTATCGAGGTCGACGACGCCGCCGTATACGAGTGCGTGAAGAAGGGGCTCAGCATTCTTCACAGCGACATCGAGACGGGACTCACCGAATACCCGGACCGGTCCTTTGATTATGTGATCCTGAACCAGAGTATGCAGGAGGTCAGGAAGGCCGACTTCGTCATCGAGGAGTCCCTGCGGGTAGCCGGGAAGGTTGTGGTCGGGTTTCCCAACTTTGCCTACATCCAGTCCCGGATCATGCTCTTTTTCCATGGGCGTTCCCCGATCACACCCTTGCTGCCCCACCGCTGGTACGATACGCCCAACGTCCGCTTTCTAAGCATCAGCGATTTCAGGGATTTCTGCCGGGAAAAGAACCTCAGAATTCTCGAAGCCCATTATCTTGGCCAGGAAAGAACCGTGAAATTCTGGCCCAATCTCCTTGCACTGAACGCCGTCTTCGTATTGAAGAAAAATTCTGGGGAAGGACCCGCAGCGGAGGTATCATGCTGAAAACGAGCGGATCATGGACATGGCCGCAACAGGGACTATTCCTGGCGAGAATAATCATAAAATGGGGGGAGAAATGCACAAGATTATGCTCAAAGAGTGTCCCAAGGTGTACATCCTGGAGACGCACCGTGCCAAAACACCGGATTCAACCCTGCAATGCGTCGAACGAATGAAAGAAGTGATCGGCATGATGTCATTCTGGAACGCGACGAGCGTGGACAGAATCGGGATCCCTGTTTTCACCTGCGACCGCCTGAGACCGGATGGTTCAATAACGAGCCACACCGGCAAGGGGGTTTCCCCGATCCAGGCGCAGGTATCGATCACGATGGAGGCGATCGAGAGATATTGTTCGGAGTTCATGAAGGAATACCGAAAAATGCTGATCCCGGGCAGTTATAATCTGTTGAGAACGCAATGTAACGTCCTGGATCCTGAGACACTCATTCTTTCCTCTAACAGCAATTATCATCGTGACAGTGAAATATACTGGGTTCGGGGGTACGATCTGCTCAGGGAAGAGATGATTCTGGTTCCGGCCTGCGCGGTCTACCATCCTTATCATGAAGACAAGACTTTTCTGTTTGCCACGCATACCAACGGTATAGCCGCCGGGAACACCATGGAAGAAGCCGTCATCCATGGACTTGCCGAGGTCATCGAGCGGGATGCATGGAGCATCGCCCAATACACGTTGAATTATACCGATGCTCTTTTTATCGAGGACCGCCTGGAAAATCAGTTCATTATAGATATATTTAAAAAACTGGAGGCGGCAGAGATCGAAATTTTCGCAAAGGATATCACTTCAGACATCGGAGTTCCTGTCGTCGCGGCATTCTCGAGAGACCTGGTTCATCGGAGGATGCTGCCGATTGATGGCTTTGGCGCCCATCTCGACCCCAGGGTTGCCATGATTCGCGCCCTTCTTGAAGTTACAACGACAAGGGCCCTGTTTCTCCAAAAGTACGGCATTGAGGGGATGCAGGGATCCCCCCTTTATCTGAGTAGTCGTGAAGAAGACAATCATGATCCTCGCTTCTATGCTTACCGTCAAAAGGGTTTTAGTGAACTTGAGGTGGGCTACAGTCAGGACATCCTGCAGGACATTCGATCGATTATGAAAAGGCTCTCATCAAGAGGACTGACCCGGGTTATTGCGGTAAATCTAACGAGGAAGGATGTCGGAATCCCGACTGTTCGGATGATCGTTCCTGGAATGGAAACTTACTGTTTTGACAAGACCAGGCCCGGGGAAAGGATTTTGAAGACCATCAAAGATGATCGGGAATGATGTGACTGATGAGGTAATAATGACTATAAGTCCGAAGCTGATTTCCCCCTGTGGTAATTACTGCAGGGTGTGCGGTGTTCACAGCGCGGCTCTCTGCGAAATTGTGGAAAGAAGGTCATGAGAGGCATCATCGTTGCAGTCTGTAAAAGTGCGGAGAAAGGAACGAAAAAGGCACCCGTTCAGGCGGGACGTCTGGTGAAGGATTTCGGTCTTGAGGGCGATGCCCACGGGGATCACGGTATCCTGAAGCAGGTGAGTCTTCTATCCATGGGGAGCATCGCTAAGATGAAGAGAGAGGGGTTCGACGTGGGGCCGGGGGATTTTGCCGAAAACCTTACCGTCGAAGGGATAGAGCTCTGCACCCTTAGGCCCGGGACTAGGCTCCGGGTATCGAGAGATATCATCCTGGAAATCTCCCAGATCGGCAAGGCCTGTCATGCGGGGTGCGCGATCTTCGGGGAGGTCGGCAAGTGCATCATGCCGAAGGACGGCATCTTCGCCAGGGTGATCAAGGGCGGCAGTGTAAGACCGGGCGATGAGATTGCGCTGGTGAAAGAATAATAATCAAAGTAAATTAAAGGATAATTTATGAAGACGCTAGCCAGAGATAAAAAGATCATGACGGGGGTTCAGCACAGGGGAAAGGGTCTTCCTTCTCTTGTAGACGTCCTGTGCTCCAATGGGAACGGGATCGCCTGTGCCATGAGAAAGACACCGCATGACCAACCGCTTCCGTCGCGCGATGTCGTCATTGAGCTTTCGGAGGCCCTGAGGTCCGTTCTATTTCCGGGGTACTTCGGCTTCCCCGACCTGAGGGTGGAAAGCGTTCCCTATCACGTGGGGTCCACCCTTGACCGGATTCAGCATACACTCGAAGAACAGATTAAACGGGGTCTCTGTTTTTCGTGTCAGGGGGATATGGTGTGCCTGCCGGCCTGTGACAGGCGGTCACGGACGATTACACGAAAATTTCTTTCTCGTCTGCCCGACGTGCAGAAACTTCTTATCACGGATGTCCGGGCGGCCTTCGAGGGAGACCCCGCGGCATCGAGCCCCGACGAGGTTATCTTCTGTTACCCGGGGCTGCACGCTATCACCAACTACCGGTTGGCCCACGAGCTCCATAAACTGGGGGTACCGCTCATCCCGAGAATGATCACCGAGCACGCTCACAGCATCACCGGGGTCGATATACACCCGGGTGCCGTCATCGGGGAGAAATTCTTCATCGATCACGGGACGGGCGTCGTCATCGGGGAGACCTGCATTATTGGCAAAGGGGTGAGTCTTTACCAGGGGGTGACCCTCGGGGCCAAAAGCTTCAAACTCGACGAAGAGGGCAATCCGATCAAGGGCATTCCCAGGCACCCCATCGTCGAGGATGACGTGATCATTTATTCCGGGGCGACGATTCTCGGCCGCGTGACGATCGGACGAGGTTCAGTCATCGGCGGCAATGTCTGGCTCGTCCGAAGCGTGCCTCCATTCAGCCGGATCACACAGGCGCAGGCGAGCGAAGAGGATTACGAGAGCGGCTCAGGGATATAGAGGAGATCACGTTGCATCATTGATTTGAAATGACGGCAAGAGGGGCGTCGTTCCTTTTTGAACGCCAGGGATAACAAAAATGACATCCATGAACGAGAGGTAGAATATGTGGGAATACACGGACAAGGTGAAAGAGCTTTTCCTCAAACCGAAGAATGTCGGCGAAGTTGAAAACCCCGATGCCGTGGGGGAAGTAGGAAGCCTCATCTGCGGCGACGCTTTGAAGCTGACCCTGAAGGTCGATAAAAAGACGAACCGCATCCTCGATGCCAGGTTCCAGACCTTCGGCTGCGCCTCGGCCATTGCCAGCTCCTCGGCACTCACGGAACTCATCAAGGGGAAGACCCTGGAGGAAGCCCTCCAGGTGAGCAACCAGGACATCGCGAAGTATCTCGGCGGTCTTCCCGATGAGAAGATGCACTGCTCCGTCATGGGGCAGGAAGCTCTCGAGGACGCCATCCGCAATTACAAGGGTGTGAAGAAGGTCGAAAGGCCGGGTGAAAATGTCGTCTGCAAGTGCTTCGATGTCACGGAAGAGAAGATCAGGAAGGTGGCCATCGAAAATCACCTCACCACGGTAGATGAAGTCACCCATTTTACGAAGGCGGGCGGCGGCTGCGGGACCTGCATCCCCGATATTGAAAAGATCTTGAAGGAGCTGTGGTCCATCAAGGAGTTGAAGGAAAAACCTCCTGAGCGCAAAAAGCTGACCAACATCCAGAAGATGGCCCTCATTCAGGATGTTTTGGAAAAGGAGATCCGCCCGCGTCTGCAGGCGGACGGCGGGGACCTTGACCTGATCGACATCGACGGAAACAGGGTCATCGTGGGGCTGAGGGGGATGTGCATTGATTGTCCCATGGGAAACATGACGATCAATGGCATCGAGAACAGGTTAAGGGAAGTAACCGCTGACGAAATCAAGGTGGTGGCAGAATGAAAACAATATACCTCGATAACAACGCGACGACGCAGGTAGCTCCGGAGGTCCTGGAAGCTATGTTGCCCTACTTCAGGGATTTTTACGGAAACCCATCGAGCATGCATACCTTCGGGGGACAGGTTCATCAGAAAATAGAGGAAGCCCGGGCAAGGGTGGCGGATCTGATCGGTGCCGATCCGGAGGAAATCGTCTTCACGGGCTGCGGCACGGAGGGCGACAATACGGCCCTCATGAGCGCCGTTGAATCGAATCCTTCCAGGAAACACCTGATTACCACAAAGGTAGAGCACGCGGCGATCCTCAATTTCTGCAAGCACCTCGCCGGCAGCGGATATAGGACCACTTATCTGCCCGTGGATTCCCTCGGCAGGCTGGATACGGATGATCTTCGAAAGGCACTCGATGATCGGACGGCCGTTGTCTCCGTCATGTACGCGAATAACGAAACGGGTGTGCTCTTCCCCATCAACGAGATCGGAAATGTCGTGAAGGGAAGAGGCGTTCTCTTCCATTCCGACGCTGTCCAGGCTCTGGGCAAGCTTCCAATAAACGTCAAGGATCTGCCGGTTGACATGCTTTCCTTTTCCGGCCACAAGCTCCATGCCCCCAAGGGAGTCGGAGCCCTCTATGTCCGGAAAGGGACCCGATTCTACCCCTACATGATCGGCGGGCACCAGGAAAGAGGTCGCAGATCGGGCACGGAAAACGTGGCTTCCATCATCGGGTTTGGGAAGGCCTGTGAGCTAGCGAAGGACGACGTATCCAGAAGGATGGCCCATGTGGCAAGACTCCGGGATAAGCTTGAAAAAGCGCTCCTCGAATGCTGTCCCGACACGGTCGTCAATGGCGAGAGGGAACATCGTCTGCCTAACACGACGAGCATCAGTTTCGAATACGTGGAAGGGGAAGCCATCCTTCTGCGGCTCAATGAATATGGGATCTGTGCTTCCTCCGGCTCGGCCTGCACCTCCGGTTCCCTGCAGCCAAGCCACGTCCTGCGGAGCATGGGTATTCCCTACACGGCTATCCATGGCTCGGTTCGCTTTTCTCTCAGCAGCTACACGACGGAAAGCGAGATCGACAAGGTCATAGAGGTCATGCCCGCCATCATCAAGGATCTGAGGTCCCTATCACCCTTCGGGAGGGAAAAATTTGAACAGTTCTTGTGCGCTGTGGGGACAGGAAGGGCGGACTGACCTTGATCGGCTGAAAACCGATGGCATGCGGATGCTCGAATTTACGGTGGCATAAAAGGTAACTTGCGCAAGGAAACCGGAATACCTAAGGGCCGGAAGGGCTGACCGGTTCCCGAAGCCACTCCTTGTGCATCTTTTACTACCTGAAAGCCCGCGACAGAATCTCCATGAAGGTATTCTTGGTCAATGATCATTTGATTGCGGCCCTGTGTGTGGAAGATGCTAAAGATCTCTATGATCGGAAAATAGGTATACCGATCCACGCAGTCCATTGCATGGAAGTGACAGAAAGGTTTCGGAGATACATTAAAGAATATGAATTCTGGCGAAAATGCGGGCTGCACGGCAGGTGCGCCGGATTCCCGTTCTTTATCAATCTGGATTGATCCTTGGTCGTTTTTCCGCCACTACGGTCCGGCCCACAGGGACAGGACAATAAAACCGAAAAGGTGAGGATAGGTTATTAAGGCGTAGTATGATGGAAGCATATGTGATAAAATTAAAAAAAGAAGGAGGTTCGCGTGAAGAAATTTCTTTTGATCAGCCTTGTGATTCTGCTGTCAACGGGTCTAGCCTTTGCGAAGGGCTACGAGGTCAAGAAGACGGCCGGTGAATATAGTGTCGAAGCCACGATGGACCGGAACCCACCCGCTGTGGGGAAGAACAATCTGGAAGTCACCATCATGGAAACCGCGGGCAAGAACGTGACGGACGCGAAAGTGCTCGTGGAATACGGGATGCACGCCATGCCGGGGATGCATCCGATGAATTACAAGACAAATGCCCGGCTTGACGGGAGTGTTTATAAGGCCGTTCTCAACATCTCCATGTCGGGTTCATGGTATGTCAACCTGAAGATCAACCGCGCCGGCAAGACGACAAGCACCAAGTTCACTTTCGATGCGAGATAAACTTCTTCATATCCACACAAAGGGTTTTTCAAGCCCATGAGGAACCAAGGGGTCCTCCACCCGGCAGGAATCCCTTTCCAAGGGTCCGCATCGTCCGGAGGGTAGCCTTCAAAATCCCTTTCTGCAGGCAGGGAGTTCAGCCTTTTCGAGAGGAGATAGGGTCCTATGACTTTTCTGATCCGGACCATTAGAGGGTCGGTCCCGCTTCTTGTCATGGTAATCTCCTCGCTCCTGATGATGCCGTGCGCTGCCTGGTCCGCCGAGCGCCTGGAGCTTCAGCCGCTCATCGAAGAGGCCCTCCAGCACAACCGCGAGCTCCTCGCCATGGAGTCCCGCGTGGCCGCATCGAGGTACCGGACCTCCCAGGCCGAGAGTCTCCCAGACCCCATGTTCATGTTCGGTTATCAGAACGAAGGCCTGTCGAGCTACACCTATGGTGACAGCCCCGACGCCAAGTGGATGTTCGAGGTCTCCCAGATGTTCCCCCTTGGCGGGGAAGCGCGGCCTCAAGGGGAAGATGGCGACCGCCGATGCCGAGAGCCTGCGTTCTTCCTATGAGGCCCTGCGTCTGAGGGTGATCACCCGGGTGACGGAACTCTACTACGACCTCTTTCTGGTCCACAAGAATCTCGAGGTCCTGGGGGTCAGGGCCGAGATCCTATCGAAGATTGAGGAGGCAGCCCTGGCGAGGTATGCAGCAGGGATGGCCTCACAGCAGGATGTCATCATGGCCCAGGCGGAGAGGTACATGCTCCTGGAGAAGGAGGAGATGCTCCGGCAGAAGATACCTTCTCTGGAGGCGATGCTCAGCCTGTCTCTCGGGAGAGAGAGCTACATGCCCTTGGGTGTGCCCGCCCCGCCGCCCGTGACGATGAAATATGAATCCAGTCCCAACGAACTGATCCAGCAAGCCTATGAATCATCCCCCGAAGTGAAGGTGAAGCAGAAAATGCTGGCTTCTGCCGAAACGAAGGTCTCCATGGCCAAACGGGAATATTTTCCTGATGTGACGCTGAACGCGGGTGTTGAGACGAGAGGGGGCGACTTCGGCGACATGTACCGTGCAACATCGACGATCAATATCCCACTGTATTACAAGACAAAACAGGAACCGGCGGTGCGGGAGGCCGAGGCGGGACTCCAAGAGTCGAAACACGAAATCGAGGCGACAAAGCTCATGATCGCCTCGGCCATCCGTGAAAATCACGCCATGATCAAATCGGCCGAGCGGCTGATGGACCTTTATCGAAACGCCCTCATCCCCAAGGCGACCCAGGATTTTGACCTGTCGCTTTCGCAGTACACGTCTGGCAGGACGGAGGCCGGAGGGGTGATCGCGAAGCTCAAGGCCCTCCTGGACTTCGATCTTTCCTACTGGAGCCAGTACACGGAGCGGGAGAAAGCGGTCGCGAGGGTGGAGGCCCTGACGGGAAAATTCACAGGCGGGTCAACTGCGCCGGGTTCCCGTTGAACCCCAACGCATGGTGACCCTTCGAATCAAGGCCCTATCCCATCGGAGTGAGGAATCATGAAGCAGAAAAAATGGATGATTGTCGCTGGTGCTCTCCTTTTATCCTTTCTCATCCTCTATCTTGTCAACCTGGGCTACCACCGGTTCATCCATCAGGAACCCCCGGAGACTAGCGGAGAGGGCTCGCAACCTTCCGGGCACCAGCACGGCCAGCCGGTGGAGGTTAAGGCGCAGGAAGAAGCACCTGCCGTCGAAATCTCACCTGAAAAGCAGCAACTCATCGGTGTCAAGATCGTCGAGGTGACGGTGAAACCGATGAAAAAAGTCATCCGGACCGTGGGGCGCATCGATTATGACGAGCGCAAACTCAGAACCGTTAACAACAAGGTGGAGGGCTGGATCGAGAAACTCCATGTGGATTATGTCGGAAAGTTTGTCAGGAAGGGAGAACCCCTTGCCGAGATATACAGTCCGGAGCTTTACGCGACACAGCAGGAATTCATCAACCTGCTGAGATGGCAGAGGGAGAAGAAGGATGGTGACCCGCCGGCCTCGGTGATCTCGAAGGATGTGAATGCGCTCGCGGCAGCCGCGAGGCAGAGGCTGAGACTCTGGGACATTCCCGAGGATCAGATCCGAAAGATCGAGGAGGCGGGCGAACCCGTGCGAACACTCACGATCTTGAGCCCGGTCACCGGCTACGTTATTCAGAAGATGGTCCTCCAGGGGATGCGGGTGATGGCCGGCGAGAAACTCTTCGACGTGGCGGATCTCTCGACCCTCTGGGTCATCGCTGACATCTACGAGTACGAGCTTCCTATGATCAGGGTGGGCGAGCAGGCCACCATCATCTTGAGTTATTTCCCGGGCAGGGAATTCTCCTCGAGGATTGACTATATCTACCCCACACTGGCGGGTGATACGAGAACGGGGCGCGTCCGCTTCACGATTCCCAATCCGGAGGGCCGCCTCAAGCCGCAGATGTACACCAATGTGGAGGTGAAGATCGATCTTGGAAAGAAGCTTGCCGTTCCCGACGATGCCGTCATTGACACGGGCACCCGTCAGGTCGTTTACGTAGACAAGGGGGAGGGGTATTTCGAACCGAGGGAAGTCATGCTGGGGTTGAGAGCGGAAGGATATCGGGAGGTCTTGATGGGTCTGAAGGCAGGGGAGAAAGTTGTCGCTTCCGCCGCCTTCCTCGTCGACTCCGAGGCACAGCTCAAAGGCGTCAAGCCTCTTCAAGGAGCGGAACACAAGCACTGAGCGGCAATACATTTTGGCTGCCGGTTCATAAGGATCGGACAGATAAAGTAGAGGAAACAGACCGGACGGATTCAGCTTGTGATCGCAAAAATCATCGAATACAGCGCCAGAAACAAGTTCATCATCATCCTCTTCGTGTCGGCCGCCATTGCCTGGGGCTACTGGGCGATGAAGAACACGCCGCTCGATGCCCTCCCCGATCTTTCCGACACGCAGGTGATTATTTACACGGAGTGGCTTGGTCGGAGTCCGGACCTCATCGAGGACCAGGTGACCTATCCCATTTCCTCCACACTCCTGGCGGCTCCCAAAGTGCAGGTTGTGCGAGGATTCTCTTTCCTGGGAAGTTCCTTCATCTACGTCATCTTCGAGGAAGGGACGAACATCTACTGGGCTCGAAGCCGGATCCTGGAATACCTGCAGGCCGTGAAAAACAAACTGCCGGCTGACGTCAATCCCGTCCTGGGGCCCGATGCGACGAGTCTCGGCTGGGGATTTTCCTATGCCGTGGTGGATGAAACGGGAACGCACGACCTGTCTCAGCTCCGCACGATTCAGGATTACAATATCAAGCTTGCCCTGGAAAGCGTCCAGGGCGTTTCCCAGGTGGCTTCCATCGGCGGCTTTGTGAAGCAGTACCAGGTGACCGTCGACCCCAACCGCCTTGCGGCCTTCAATATTCCGATTACGAAAGTGATGGAAGCCATCCGGAAGAGCAACCGGGATGTGGAGGGGCGTGTACTCGAACTCTCGGGCGTTGAGTACATGGTAAGGGGAAGAGGGTACATCCAGACGACAAAAGATGTGGAAGACATTCCCGTGGGTTCCGGCAGCGGCGGAACCCCGGTCTTTCTCAGGGACGTGGCCCGCGTTCAGATCGGCCCCGAAATCCGGCGGGGCTTGGTTGACCTCGACGGCAAGGGCGAGGTGGTGGGCGGGATCGTCGTTGTGCGCTTCGGAGAGAATGTCCTGAATGTCATCGAGCGTGTGAAGGAGCGCCTGAAGCGGGATGTGGAACCCAGTCTTCCACAAGGTGTTAAGATCATCACGACCTATGATCGCTCCGATCTGATCCACCGGGCCATCGACACGCTGAAAGAGGAAATTCTCAAACTCACCATCGCCGTGAGCGTCGTCTGCGCCGTCTTCCTCTTCCACCTGCCAAGCGCTCTTGTCGTCATTCTGACGCTGCCCGTGGCGATCATCATCTCCTTCGTCTGCATGCTCTACCTCAACGTGACGTCCAACATCATGAGCTTGAGCGGCATCGCCATCGCCATCGGTGCCATGGTGGACGCCTCGATCATCATGGTGGAAAACGCCCACAAGAAGCTCGAGGAGTGGGAGATCCACGGGAAAGGACAGGACAGGCTCGAGGTGATCATCGAGGCGGCCAAAGAGGTGGGGCCGTCGCTTTTCTTCTCACTCCTGGTCATTACCGTGGGATTTCTGCCCGTCTTTACACTCCAGGCCCAGGCCGGCAGGCTCTTCAAACCCCTCGCCTATACGAAGACCTTTGCCATGCTCTTTTCGGCCTTCCTGGCCGTGACGCTCACACCGGTGCTCATGACCCTCTTCATCAGGGGCAAGATACGTCCCGAGGAGAAAAACCCTATCAGCATCGTCCTGCACAGGCTCTACGAGCCGGTGGCCCACCTGGCGCTACGATTCAAAAAAACGGTCATCATTGCTGCGATCCTCATCATGGCCGTGACCGTCGTCCCCTTCCTCAAACTGGGCAGCGAGTTCATGCCGCCCCTCTACGAGGGGACACTCTTCTACATGCCGGTGACGGTCCCGGCAGCCTCGATCTCCGAGGCGTCGAAGCTGCTCCTGCTCCAGGACAAGCTCCTGATGCAGATCCCCGAGGTGGCTCAGGTCTTCGGCAAGGCGGGGCGCGCCGAGACGGCCACGGACCCGGCGCCGCTTGAGATGTTCGAGACGGTGATCAATCTCAAGCCCGAGTCGCAGTGGCGGCCGGGAATGACCGTGGAGAAGCTCAAGGACGAGATGAACGACGCCTTGACCATTCCGGGGGTGGCCAACTCTTTCACCATGCCCATCAAGGCGAGGATTGACATGCTCGCCACGGGGATCCGTACCCCCGTGGGGGTCAAGGTCCTGGGGCCGAAGATCGAGGAGATCGAGCGGATCGGCCTCGAGGTCGAAAACCGGCTGAAGGGGGTTCCAGGGACGAGGAGCGTCTATGCGGAGCGGGTCACAACGGGATACTTCCTGGATTTCAATATCAGGCGCGAGGAGGCGGCCCGGTACGGGCTTACCGTGGATGATATCCAGGAGGTGATTCAGACGGCCGTCGGGGGGATGAATCTCACGCTGACCGTCGAGGGGAGGGGGCGCTACCCGGTGAACATCCGTTATCCCCGCGATCTTCGAAACGATGTCGATGCCCTCGCAAGGGTCCTCGTCCCGGTCATGATGGAAAACCAGAAGCCTTCGCCGGTGGAAATGGCGGTTCAAGCGAGATCCCTCCAGGTCCCCCTGGGACAGCTCGCGGACATTCGGTTCGTGAAAGGTCCCACGGTCATCAAGAGCGAGGAGGGGCTACTTTCATCTTACGTTTTCATCGACTACTCCGGCGGCGACATCGGCGGCTACGTGAACCGTCTCAAGGAGCGGGTGGCCGATCTCAAGATCCCCGAGGGATACCGGATCGAGTGGAGCGGGGAGTACGAGTACCTTGTCACCACCCACGAGAGGCTCAAGATCGTCATCCCGCTCACAGTGTTCATCATCTTCGTCCTCATCTTCCTGAATACAAGATCCGTTGTGAAAACATTCATCGTTCTCCTCGCCGTGCCCTTCTCTCTCGTCGGGTCTTTCTGGCTTCTCTATCTTCTCGGTTACAACATGAGCATCGCCGTCTGGGTCGGGATCATCGCACTGGCCGGGCTCGACGCGGAGACGGGGGTGATCATGCTCCTCTATCTGGAGCTGGCCTACGAGCAGTGGAAAAAGGAAGGGCGGCTGCGCACCCTGAGAGACCTTGAAGACAGCATCATGCACGGCGCCGTGAAGCGGATTCGTCCCAAGATCATGACGGTGAGCGTCATCCTGGCGGGGCTCATCCCCATCATGTTCAGCCACGGGACGGGGGCTGACATCATGAAGCGCATTGCCGCGCCCATGATCGGCGGCGTGGTCACCTCGGCGATACTGGAGCTCGTCATCTATCCGGTTATATACATGATCTGGAGGGGAAGGGAGTTTCGTGGCGGTGAATAGATTTGAGGAAGACCCGAAAGGGCCTTCCGATGAGGGTCATGCCTTTTTGTTACTTTCCAGGAGCTTTTCGAGTTCGTCGATAAAACCCGTCTGTCCCCGGATGATCTTTTCCCTGGCTTTTTCAGTAAAAAACCACCCCGCGCGGTCCGCCTCTGGAAAATCTTGCCTCATACCCGAACCGGGCGGCCACTCCATGGGAAAGGTGTTGCTCCTGATTGCGGCCGGGTCATAATCCCCTTCAAAGATCCAGACGTGGATGAGTTTGCCGCTCGGCTGTCTGATCGGGGCTAGCGCCGTGTAAGGACCGTTGGTTTGAAACCCCGTTTCCTCGGTAAATTCCCGCTTCGCCGCTTCCAGTGGTTCCTCCGTGGTGAATCCACCTTTCGGGATGGACCAGGCACCGTCGTCCTTTCTGGCCCAGTAAGGACCCCCGGGGTGTATCAGAAAGACCTCCACATGGCCGGCCCGGCGCCGGTAGGCGAGAAGGCCTGAGCTCTTTTTTGACATCCGGCGAAAGCCCCCTTACTCCACCACGATCTTGGCCTTCGGTTCCTTCACGACTTCGCCCACGATGGCCGCATCGGTGATCCCGTCATCACGCATCTGTTTCACAAGCCCCTTTGCTTCCTTCGCTCCAACGGAAATTAAAAGCCCGCCTGAGGTCTGCGGGTCGAAGAGGAGGTCCAGCAGCCAGTCCGGAACATTCTTCTGGGCCTCGATCATGGGCATGCGAAAGTTCTTGTTGCGATAAAGACCACCGGGAAGGAAACCCTCATCGATCAGGTCGCGGACGCCCTCGAAGACGGGAACGGTGGATGAAAAGATCCGCATTCCCGTTTTGCTTTCCTCGATCATCTCGCAGGCATGCCCGAGGAAGCCGAAGCCGGTGATGTCCGTGCAGGCGTGAACATTGGGTGTCGCCACCATGAGTTCGGCGGCCTGCCGGTTGAGCGTCGTCATAGTCGCGATGGACCGACGGAGAAGTTTCTCCGGCGCTTCACCGCCCTTAAGGGCTGTGCTCACAATGCCCGTGCCGATGGCCTTCGTCAGGATGAGTTTATCTCCCGGCCAGGCGCCTTTATTGCGCAGCACTTTCTTCGGATGGATGACACCGGTGACGGAAAGACCGTACTTGGGCTCGTCATCCTCCACGCTGTGGCCCCCGACGAGAGTGACACCCGCCTCGTGAATCTTCTCGAGCCCGCCGAGAAGAATGTCGTGGAGGACGGACATGTCGAGCTTCTTGGTGGGGAAGCAGACGATGTTCATAGCCGTCATCGGTTTTCCGCCCATGGCGTAGACATCCGAAAGGGCGTTCACCGCGGCGATCTGTCCAAAGAGGTGAGGGTCGTCCACAATGGGGGTAAAAAAATCCACCGTCAGGATGAGAGCGAGATCATCGGAGAGTTTATACACCCCTGCGTCTTCGAAGCCCTCCAGTCCCGCGATCAGATTGGGGTCGCTTCGCACGGGAAGTCCTTTCAGCGCTCGGCTCAGGTCCTCCGGACCGATCTTGCAAGCTCAACCAGACCCGTGGACCATCTCTGTGAGACGAAACTTCTTTTTACCACTCATTTAAAATTTCTCCTTCAGGAAGATTTATCGGTTTTTTCCCACCCCTCCAGGTGCTCGTCGAACACCCGGGGGAGTGCCTCGATGATTTCTCTAATCCGGGTCGCGGGTGTCGCGCCGGCGTATTGTCCGGCCATCCGGTTTGCCCGGAAAGTCCACTGGGCGGCGTCGAGTGGCCTGAAGCCGCCGTGGATGAAAGCGCCCGCCATGCCGCTGATAGTGTCGCCGGTACCGCCGATGGCCTCCAGGGTGGGAACATCCGGCTCCGAGATAGTTCCAACGATCTTCCCGTCCGCCGCGATGTAGTCCGTCGACCCCTTGACCATGAGCATCTTCGCCGCGTTTTTGTGACGGTAGGCCGCGGCGACGAGCTCCGGGATCTTCGACGCGTCGGACTCGAAGAGATGCCTGCTCACGTAGGCAGGGTGCATGGCATCGGGGTCGGCAAGAAAGGCCATCTCCGAAAGGTCAGGGGTGAAGAGGTCGAAGGAGGCGGAAAGGCCTGCCGCCTTGGCGGCATACATGGCCGCGGCGTCGGCGATCATGAAGGGCCTCTTTTTAGCCTTCGATACGGATTCGCAGACCTTTTTCATCAGGCCCATGACCGGGAGCATGTAATGGAGGAGAAGAACACCCGGCGACAGTGCGGAAATATTCTTGATCAAATAATCGTAAAGGACGCGGCTTCCCTTTCCTGTTCCATCGTCCCCCACGAGAAGGGCCCTCGGCGGTGAGAGGCGGAAATGACCGGTCGTCACGCAGGCCGCGCTAATGAGGGCCGCCGTCCCCTGCGTGCAGGGGATCTCAACACCGTCCAGCGATATCACAGGTCCCAGAAACTGAACCTCGCCGAGGGTTAGAGGCAAATCCTTTTTCGGGACAGTCCCGCAGATAAGATACATGGGGTTACTTTCGCCCGTTCGACCAGATGTCAAGGGATTCGACAAAAGCCCGGTCGAGCATGAGGGAACACAGGGTGTAGCCTACGTCCCTGGGTCTCGGAGCCTCGGCAAGCCTCTTGTCGAGCATTTCAGCGTGCAGGAAAGGGATGTCGGGACAACCGCCGCCCGAGACATTCAGGATGACACTGCTGCTACTGTCGAAGGTGAGCTTCATGTTTCCGGCCTTGACCATGATGGCGCTGCCGAAATCGGTCACCTGGACGACCTGAAGGAGTTCGCTGCCGCTTTTCACGGGAAGGATTTCCAAAAAGGACAGGTTCTTTGCGCGAAGCATACGCTCCACGCCCGTTTTTTCGATCAGGTTGATCTCAAGGGCGAGGTCGCAGCCCTTTCTCAGTTTAGGTGGAGGGGCAACGAGCTTCGTCTCGTACTCTGCTGCCTTCAGGATTTTCTCTGCAGCGATGGCCTCTTCGACGCTGGTGAAAAGGACGAGACCACCCCCCTCAAAGTTGTTTTTTTTCGTAAACCCAAAAACCATAAGAACCCGCAATGCAGCACGAAGTGCGATACCAGCTCAGGATTCGCTTCATTTACTTCGACATCTGGATGACGATATCCTGATTCTCTTCCCTCACGTCCGCGCGCATATTATATTTTTTTGCCAGACGAAGCAAATTCTCTTTTGACACTTCATTGTCGACAACAATCTCCAGGGCATCAGCCCCTTCACGGATCGCCTGGCTGGTCAGCACAACGGGTTGAGGACAGGAAAGTCCCCTTGCGTCTATTTTCTTGGCTGTCATTTGCGTCTCCTCTTTTAAGATATTTTTTACAGGCTCAGGATTTCACTCTCTCCCTCATGGCAAAACCGATGACGAGGCAGAAGATAAGCCCCGCGATAACCCCGGTGGGCCCGAAGGCCGCCACACCCTTCGGCGAGCTTGCCATGGCGAAGTTGTGGGAGAAGGCTGCGCCGAAGATCATGCCGAGAGCGAAAACGCCGGCATCCAGGTCCCCCTCGCCGGAGAGGAAGAGCTGCCGGCCCGGGCATCCGCCGGCCAGCACGAAAGCCAGTCCCGCGAGGGACATGCCGAGGAAATTCCACACATGATCCGTGTGGGCGATGGGTTGACCCTCAAACCCCAATTTGAATTGGCCCAGCAAGAGGTTCATCGCGAAGGCGGCGATGAGAAGCGCCGCCACCCCGCTGATCAGGTGGAAGTCCCGTATGAGCATCACGTCCCGGAAAGCACCCATGGTGCAGAAACGGCTTCGCTGGGCGATGACGCCCACGATGAGTCCCGCGGCAATGCTGATCCAGAGGGGCGCGTGCATGGAGCCAGGGCCGCTTGCGCTGAAAAAGATCGGTCCTCCCTCCGAAAAGGAGACGCTGAACAGGAGGAGCAGGAAAAGTCCGAGCATGAAAGCCGGGAAAACGTAGCCGCTCCAGGGTTTCTGTGGCTGGGAGCGCCCGAGGCTGTAGCCATTTTTGAGAAAAAGAACACCACCAAATATCCCCATCGCAAGACCCGCGAGACCCACGATGGCGTTTAAATCGCCGCCGGCAATCCTGAGCAGTGTACGCCAGGGACAGCCCAGAAATACAAGTGCCCCGATCATGGCGAAGGTGCCGAGAAAGAATCGAATCAGTGGCGAGGAGCCCCCGCGCGGTCGGTGTTCACCCACGAAAAGGGAGATGATGAAGGCGCCAAGGACAAAACCGATGATCTCGGGGCGGATGTATTGAACGATTGCGGCCCGGTGAAGGCCGAGTGCCCCCGCGATGTCCCGCTCAAAACATGCGACACAGATTCCCATGTTCGGGGGGTTACCGAGGTACTGCAGAAGCGTTGCCATGATGCCGATGGAGCCGCCGACGATGATGATACCTGTTCTCGTTGCGCAAAAATTACCCATGTGGACACCTCCAGGATGAGGACTGCGGTCGGATGAAAACAGAGATGGAAAAACCGGTCCGCCTGCCCGATTTCGAGAAACCTTTACCTCAATTTATTGAATACTTCAAATTCATAAAAGTTATAGTATTTGATTGATTATAAAGAAATAAAATGCTACCTTTCTCTTATGAAAAATGAAGCGTTCAGGGGGATCACCCTCCAGCAGATGGAGGCGCTCATCTGTATTATCGAGGAGCGTACCTTCAGCGGCGCTGCACGGAAGATGTCACTGACCCAGCCTTCGCTCACGAAGCACATCAAGAACGTGGAAGATCTTCTGGGGGCAAGGATCCTCAACCGGCGAAGCCGCGGCATCACCCTCACGCCGGAGGGGAAGATTCTCTATGATTACGCGAAGCGGATCCTGAAACTCCGGGAAGAGGCGAAGGAGAAGATCCAGAGGGTCGGGGAGAACGAGACGGGCAATATCTTCATCTGCGCAAGCACCATCCCCGCCACCTACATCCTGCCCCGCGTCCTGAGCGATTTCAGGAAGGCCCATCCGGACATCCGTTTCTTTATGCAGAACGCCGACAGTGACGAGGTCATCGAGATGATCACGGGGAGCCGGGGCGAGGTCGGATTCGTCGGGAAAGACCCACGGAGTTCAAGGCTCCACGCCGAAGCTCTCTGGAAAGATCGGCTGGTCCTCGCCGTGCCCGCGGGACACCCCTTTGCGAAGAAAGGGTCTGTCACGTTGAGCGAGCTTTCACAGGAACCCTTTATCGTTCGGGAAAGGGGATCGGCCACACGCGAAGTCTTCGAGGAATATCTCAGGGATCAGAAGAAGCTGACGCTGGCTCGCTTCAACATCATTTCGGAAGTGGGAAGTTCCGAGGCCGTCAAGGAGTCGGTGCTGGCCGGCCTCGGGGTATCTGTCATTTCCATCCATGCGATTGCCCGGGAGATCGACGGCGGTTTGATTGTGGAGGTGCCGCTCAAAGGCTGCGGGATTGAACGATATTTTTATTTGATTTATCGGCGGCAATTCGCTTTAATGCATCACCACAAATTATTTCTCGATTTCATCAAGAACTATCGGCTTGAAAAAGCCCTGCCGGCCTGAGAAATTGCCGGTTTTGTTTATTAAAGGAAAATCTGGTTCAGCCATGCCTATCCGATACTACAGCACGAATCGCAACCTCGACGGTGTCGAGGGCATCGTTCCTTTCAAGGGATCGGTGACGTTCGGGGAAGCCCTCCTTCAGGGGCAGGCGCCCGATGAGGGGCTCTTCATGCCTGACGCGGTCCCTTTTCTTCCTCCCGATGAGATCATGATGCTCAAGGGGGTTCCTTACGTCGAGAGCGCGATGCTCGTGGCCGAAGCTTTCCTGAGGGAAGAAATTTCCCGGGACGTTCTTCGCCGTATCGTCGAGGACTCCTACGATTTCCCCGTTCCCCTGGAGCAGGTCATCGACCGCAAGTACCTCATGCGGCTTGACCGCGGCCCCACGGCCTCCTTCAAGGACTTCGCGGCGCGGATGATGGCGCGGCTTATGAGCTACTTCCGGGGCGAGGGGAAGCTGAATGTGCTCGTGGCCACCTCCGGTGACACGGGGAGCGCCGTCGGCGAGGCCTTCAAGGCCGTGCCCGGCCTCGGCGTCTACATTCTCTACCCGCGAAACGAAGTGAGCGGGATGCAGAAGAAGCAGCTCGACACCATCGGGGACAACGTCCGGGCCCTGTCCATCGACGGGAAATTCGACGACTGTCAAAACCTGGTGAAGCAGGCCTTCGCGGATCCATCCCTCGTGACGCTGAATCTCACCTCGGCGAACTCGATCAACTTCGGCCGCATCCTCCCGCAGATGGTTTACTATGTTTACGCCTACGCCCAGCTTGCCTGGCACGGCGATGAGGAGGTCGTCTTCTCCGTCCCCTCGGGGAATTTCGGGAACGCCCTGGGTTGCGAGTACGCCCGGCGCATGGGGATTCCGGTGAGGAAACTGGTCATGCCGGTGAACGAAAACGACGAATTCCCCCGGTTCCTGGAGAGCGGTGTTTATCAGAAGGTATCGCCCTCGAGGGCTTGCCTCTCCAACGCCATGAATGTCGGAAACCCGAGCAACCTGGCCCGCTTCTTTGAGCTCTACGGCGGGACGGTGGACCGCCAGGGGAAGGTGTACGTGAAGCCGGACCTGCCTGAGATGAGAAAGCAGATCTTCTCGGAGAGTGTTTCCGACACCGTGACGAAGGAGACCATCAAAGAGGCCTACGAAAAATACGGTGTTCTCCTGGAGCCCCACGGTGCCGTGGGCTGGAAGGGGCTCGAGGTCTATCTGAAGAAAACAGGCGGCTCCCCGCTGTGCGTCTCACTCGAGACGGCCCACCCGGCCAAGTTCCCCGACGAGATCATCGAGCTCCTCGGTATCACCCCCGAGCTTCCGCCCGCCATGAGAGGTATCGACAAGCGGAAGGGAGAACCGGAGAATCTCACCTGTAATTACGGCCGGTTCAGGACCTACCTGCAGGACACCCTCAAGGCCAAGGACTGATTATTCTTCACTGGGAAATAAATCGTAAAGATATAACGGTTTGAGCAAAAAAAGGGGACAGGCTACTTTTTCTTTTGAAATCTAACCACAAAAAGCGCGTTTTATTTCAATGGTTTTAAAAAAGTAGCCTGTCCCCTTTTTTAATAAGGTTGGAAGGAGGGGACATGAAGGTAAAGGAAATCAAGGCGAAGAATCTGAAACCGAAGAAATTCGTCGACGAGCAGGTAAGCAAGATACGGAAAACCGTGGGAACGGGGATCGCCATCAGCGCGCTTTCCGGCGGCGTGGACTCCTCGGTTGTGACGGCCCTGGCCCACCGGGCCCTCGGAAGAAAGCTCAAGACCTATTTCATTGACAACGGCATCATGCGGAAGGACGAGCCGAAGGAAGTGGCCGCCCTCTTTAAAAAAATGGGCATACCTGTCACGATCATCAGCGCCAGGAAACAGTTTTTCGATGCCATGAAGGGGATCACCGACCCGGAGAAAAAAAGGGAGGCCATCACCCAGACCTTTTACAAGAAGGTCTTCCGGGATCTCATTCTTAAGAGCAAGGCAACGTTCCTGCTCCAGGGGACCATTCTTACGGATGTCGAGGAGACCGCGGCCGGGATCAAGCGCCAGCACAACGTCTTTGAGCAAATCGGTATCGCTCCGAAAAAGGCCTTCGGTTACAGGATCATCGAGCCTCTCGTTCAGCTCCGCAAGGACGGTGTGAGAAAAGTCGGTATGGCCCTGGGTCTTCCCAGGTCCCTCTTCGACCGGATTCCCTTCCCGGGACCGGCCCTTGCTGCGCGTGTCATCGGCGAGGCCACACCCAGGAGAATCGAACTCGTCCGTCAGGCCACGTCCATCGTGGAAAAGGAACTCAAGGGACTGAAGGCTTTTCAGTACATGGCCATCCTGCACGAGGACCGGGTGACGGGGATGCGCAAGGGCAGGCGTGATTTCGGAATGCAAATGGAGATCCGCTGCTGGGACAGCATCGACGCGAGGAAAGCCACACCCACAAAGCTCCCCTATGGAAAACTGGAGAAAATCGCCTCGCGGATCCTGAACGAGGTCCCGGGTATTGTGAGTGTTACTTACAATATAGCGACGAAACCGCCATCAACCATTGAAGCGGTGTAGGGCCTTCGGCCCGATCTTTTTCGTCTCTTCGGTCTGTCCGGTCTAGCCGGTCGGATAAAGTAAAAAATCCCCTCTCTTGACGGGAGGCGTTGGGGGAGGGTTGGGAGGTATTCCATGAAAAACCTGGCAAAGAATATGTCTCTCGTTTTCGCGGCGGGCTGCCTCGGTGGCCTTGTCAACAGTGTGGCCATCTGGTTCTTTGCCGAGTTGGGAATCATGTCGGCCTTCGGTGTCAAAATCGGCGCGCCCATGACACCCACCTGGCTTTACCCGCGAATCGTCTGGGGCGGTATCTGGGGTTTCCTCTTTCTGATGCCCCTGACAAAGCAAAATACTTTCTTGAGGGGACTCATCTTCAGCCTCGGGCCGACGCTGGTTCAGCTCTTCGTCGTTTTCCCCTATAGGCTGAACAAGGGGATGATGGGAATCGATCTCGGGATATGGACGCCTCTTTTCGTCGTTTTCTTCAATGCCATCTGGGGGTGGACGACGGCGCTCTGGCTTAAGTGGACGGGGAAGTAATAGGGACAGTGGTGAGTGCAGGGTGGTGAGTGGTCAGAAACACAAGGTCTAAAAAGATGAAAAGCACAAAATAGACTTATAAAAAAAGTGGTGCGTAAAGAGGGCTGCCATGAAGGCGGCCCTCTTTACTTGATTTTCCCTATTCAAGAGCCGGGATGTCGACCTGCTCCCAGTCGATGACCCACCGGCTCTGGGGATACCCCTCCAGTTTCACCCTCACGAGGCAGGGTAGAGTTTTATCGATTTCCTCGATGAGCATCTCCTGTTTCCGGTCCGTTGCCGACATTCGCCCTGCATCTAGGAGAGATTTCGTGACCTTCAGGATATGCTTCCGGTCTCCCGTCATGAGGGTGTCAAAAAAAGCCGGGCATCCACGGAAGACAAAAAAAGAAGGGACTTCTCCGCGAGATAGTAGTAGGTGCGAGCCTGCGCGGGAGGCGAGGCATAAAGGGTCAAAAGCATCGTCAGGGCGATGATGGTCCCGGTTCGTTTCATCATGAGCGGTTTCTCTCCCGAAGGTGCTGGGGTCTCCATAATCCATACATCGAACTGCCGGCCTTAAACTTGAGTGCATTCTGACAGGGGGCCTCGTTCCTCAGGGTAGGTTAAAAAGAGGGAAGATAGGGGGTGGGGGTAAAAAGGGGACAGGCTACTTTTTTGTTCTTGTTTTTCGGTTCGAAATTGAATGAATATTCAATGATTTAGAAAAAGTAGCCTGTCCCCTTTTTTGGTTGGGCTATCTCGTCATCACGAGTCGCTGCTCCTCTTGCGGGACATACCACTTGATGAAATTATAGCTGATGCCGAGTGGGGCTGGTTCGATGCCGCGGAAACGGCTGCTGATCATCGGAAGGGCATCGGGCACGTAGAGGAAGGTATATGGCTGGTCTTCGGCGAGGATCTCCTGGATCCGGTCGTAACAGCGCTTTCTTTCCTTGATGTTGAAAGTCCCCCGGCCCTTTTCCACGAGCTCGTCGACCTCCCTGTTCCTGTAAGAGATGAAATTCAGCTCGCCGGGCTTCGTTTTGCTGGAATGCCAGACGTCGTAGATGTCGGGGTCCATGGGGATCGTCCAGCCGAGGATCGTTGCGTCAAAGCGCCCCTTGTTTATGAATTCGTTGACAAAAGCGGCCCATTCGAGGGTCCGGATCTTGACGTGCATTCCGACTTCGGCAAGCTGCTTCTGGATGATCTCCGCCGTTTTCGCCCTGATTTCATTCCCCTGGTTTGTGATGATCTCAAAGGTAAAGGGCTGGCCGCTCCGGTCCAGGATGCCGTCGCCGTCCGTGTCCCTCCAGCCGCTCTCGGCGAGAAGCACCCGGGCCTTTTGCGGATCGTAGGGGTACTTTTTGACGTTGGGATTATGTGCCCAGGTCCCGGGTTTATAGGGCCCCGTGGCCGGTTTTCCATAACCGAGGAGGATGCCTTCAATGATGGCATCCTTGTTGATCGCGTAGGAGATGGCCTGACGGATCCTCCTGTCCGCGAAAAGAGGGTTTCTCAGGTTGTAACCGAGATAGGTATAAGCGAAGGAGAGATACCGGTACTTGTTGAAGTTTTTTCTGAAGAAGGGATTTTCCGTCTGCCGGGTGTACTGAAGCGGTGTGAGGTTCATCATGTCGATGCCCTTGGCGCGGAGTTCCAGGAACATGGTGGCCATGTCGGGGATGATTCGAAGAATGAAGCCATCAATATAGGGCCTTCCCTCGAAATATTCGGGGTTCGATATAAGGACGATCTTCTGTCCTGTGAGCCACTCCCTGAAGATGTACGGGCCCGTGCCGACAGGGCGGCGAGCCAGGGGGCTTTTGGTGATGTCTTTCCCCTCGAGGAGATGCTTCGGCATGACGGCGGCGCCCCAGCTCATGAGGGCCGGGGCAAAGGGTTTGTTGTAGGTGACCCGGAAGGTGTGGGGATCAAGGACCTCGGCCTTCTTGACTTTCAGGAAATCGCCGGAATAGGCCGTTGGCGTTTTCGGGTCGATGGTGACTTGATATGTGAACAGGACATCATCGGCCGTGAAGGGGTGGCCGTCGTGCCACTTCACACCTTTCCGGAGATGGAAGGTAATGATCAACCCGTCGGGAGAAACGTCCCAGGATTCAGCCAAATCACCGATAATCTGGATGTCCTTGTCGTACTTCACGAGCCCGTTGTAACAGAGGGCGCCAATGCTGTGCGAGGTGCTGTCCGTGGAGAGCATCGGGATGAGATTGCTCGCATCCCCGATGGAACCCTCGACCATGATGTCGCCATAGGCAGGCCGGGTTGAGGCGGGCGATTCTTGACCGGCGGGGCCGCTTTCTTTTTCGGTGCAACCCCACAGGAGGATGAGCGCAAAGACCGCAGCGATAATGGCTAATTCAGATATTCTTTTCATTGCGAGTGGTCTGATGGGTATCGTGCTTGTGATCGTGCGCGGCTGGAGGGGGGAGACAGCCGAAATCCCGCTCGTTTCTCAAAAAGACACGCAAGATCTTTCGCAGTCTTGAAAGGAAGTCCCGCAAGATCATGGCAGGTCTGATTGCCGGATTCACGATAGAAGGGGGGGAATTTTTTATATTTCCCGATACCCGATACCCTGTCCTCTAATCGAGCATTTTCCCTATCCTGCTCCACCGGGGGCTGAAGTCATCACTGTCCCAGGACCAGTAGATGATGAAGGCCTTGCCGATCACATCCTGGAGCCTCACAAATCCCCAGAAGCGGCTGTCGTAGCTCTGATCCCTGTTGTCGCCCATGGCGAAGATCGTTCCCTCCGGGACTTTAACCGGTCCAAAGTTGTCGCGTGGCTGGATGGATTTCGGGAAGATGACCTCTTCATTGTGAACGGCGTAAGGATCGCTAATGGCGGTGCCATTCACAAAGACATTCTTGTTTCTGATTTCAACGATGTCGCCGCCCACGCCGATGACCCTTTTGATGAAGTCCTTGGACTGGTCCACGGGATATATGAAGACGGCGATGTCGCCCCGCTTCGGTTCCCCCGTGGGAATCAGCGTTTTTCTGAGATAAGGGATTTTGATGCCATAGGAGAGTTTATTGACCAGGATGTGATCCCCGATCTCCAGCGTGGGTTTCATCGATCCCGAGGGGATCTTGAAGGCCTGGACGATGAAAGTGCGGATGAAGACGGCGATGAGAATGGCGATGACGATCGCCTCAGCGTATTCTTTGATTTTCGATGGTTTTTTAATCGTGTCCATAATCCTCAGGAATAGATTTTCATTAAAGCAATTACAATCATCGTAACGGCGCAGAACCCCTTGGCGACGACGCCGGCAAGCCTTCCCAGGAGCGCGCCGTAACTTGCCCGTGCAGCCGGTTTGAGCCTCCGTTGCGCCGCGTACTCGGCGACGAAAGCACCGGCGAAGGCCCCAATAAATGAGCCGACAATAATGCCCAGTCCCAGCAGGAATGGCGTCATGATCGCGGCCCCGATGATTCCGCCTATGACGGAAGCGATGATCCCCCTTCTGGAGGCCCCCAGCCTCTGCGCGCCGGCCATGCCCAGGAAGAACTCGAGCGACTCTGCCACGAGGGTGATCAAAATGAGAATGAGAACTGTTCCGAAGCCAATCTTGGAAAAACCCGTGGCAAGGGCGTAAATAATCACCGCGATGAGTATAATCACGGTCCCCGGCAAACCAAAAATGATGAGAAAGAGTCCCGCAAAAAGCGTGAGGATGAATAACGTCAGACCGATGGCTTCGATAGGTGACAACTACTTCTTCCTCTTCTTGGCGGGCTTGAAACGCTCCCAGGCCAGCACGATTGGGCTAGCGATGAAGACGGATGAATAGGTTCCCACGACAACGCCGATGAGAAGCGCGAGGGAAAAATCGAAAATCACGGCACCGCCGAAGAAGAGAAGGGCGATAAGAACGAGGGCCACGGTGAAGGAGGTCAGGATCGTCCGGCTCAGGGTCTGGTTGATACTCGCATTGATGATGCCATCCAGGGCCTGCTTCGGGCTCTTCCGGACATTTTCCCTGATCCGGTCATAAACGACGATCGTGTCGTTGATCGAATAACCGATGATGGTGAGAAGCGCCGCGACGATCACCAGCGTGAATTCCTTGTTCAGGATGGAAAAAACGCCAACGGTGATTGTGACGTCGTGCACGAGGGCCAGGATGGCCCCCACGGCGTAACGGAATTCGAATCTCCAGCTGATGTAGATGAGCATGGCAATCCAGGCAAAAACCATGGCAAGGATGCCCTTCTCCGTCAATTCCCTCCCCACCTTCGGGCCGACGATCTCAACCCGCCGGACTTCAAAAGAGCCTTTTCCGAATCCGGTGGCAAGCGACTCCTCGATCCGGTCGGAGAGCCCCTTGAGATCCTCGCTCGATTCCGCCGTGCGGATAAGGTATTCGTTGTTCTCCTTAGCACCAAACTGCTGGAGGACGCTGTCTCCCATCCCGATGGCTGTCATGGCGCCCCGGATTTTATCGGCATCGGTCTCTTTCTGGAATTTGACCTGAACGAGCGTCCCGCCGGCGAAGTCGATACCGTAGTTCGGACCCCCGTGAATGATCAGGGAGAGGATGCTGATGAGAATTGCCGCGATCGAAACTGAATATGCAATTTTTATCTTTCCGACGAAGTCGACATTAATATTCTGCTTGATCCATTCCATTTTTTGCTCCGCAAAAGGCTTATGGCAAAAAGAAAAAATGTTTTCCCCGGCCTTGAGCCTTAAGCCCCGGGCCTTACGCCGTTGTGTTTATATACTGATTGTCTTGATCTTCCTGTTCCAGGCGAAATAGTCGAAGATAATCCTGGTCACAAATATGGCCGTGAACATGCTTGCGATGATGCCGACGGAGAGCGTGACGGCGAAGCCCTTGACGGGTCCCGTGCCGAACTGGAAGAGAAACATCGCCGCAAGGAGCGTCGTCACATTGGAGTCCAGAATGGTCAGGAAGGCCTTGCCGTATCCCGCCTCAATGGCGGCCCTCGGTGTTTTCCCCGTACGAAGCTCCTCCCGGGTCCTTTCGAAGATGAGGACATTGGCGTCAACGGCCATGCCGATGACGAGTATGATACCTGCAATGCCGGGGAGGGTCAGCGTGGCCTGGAAAGCGGCCATGGTTCCCAGGATGAGGATGATGTTCAGTATGACGGCCACATTGGCCACGAGTCCCGACAGTTTGTAGTAGAAGACCATGAAGATAACAACGAGCATCAGTCCGATGATGGTGGCCATGATGCCCTTGTCGATGGAGTCCTGTCCGAGCGAGGGTCCCACCGTTCTCTGCTCCAGGATCTTGACGGGGGCCGGTAGGGCGCCCGCCCTGAGCACAATCGCGAGATCGCGGGCTTCATCCGGTGTGAAGGATCCCGTGATCTGGGCATCGCCCCCCGAGATTCGTTCCTTGATGACCGGTGCGGAATGGACAATTCCGTCCAAAACGATGGCCAGGCGCTTCCCGACATTCTCCGACGTGATACGGTCAAAATCCTTGGCCCCCTGGGAATCAAATTTGATGCCGACGTAGGGTTCACCGAAACGATCGCTGATCTTGACCTGCGCGTACTCGAGGTTCTGTCCGGTCAGGAGCGTTTTATCCTTGAGAAGGTAGTAGAGCTCCGTGCGCTGGCCTGTCCGCTCGTCGGTCCGGACGCCGCGGACAAGGACGTCCCCCGGGGGAACATTTCCCTTGATGGCTTGTTCCAGGCTGTTTTCTTCATCGAGAAGCTTGAATTCCAGGAGAGCGGTTTTCCCGATGAGGTTGATGGCCCTCTTGGGATCCTTCACACCGGGAAGCTGGATCAGGATCCGGTCGTCGCCCTGCGGGACGATTTCCGGCTCGGTTACGCCGAACTGGTCCACGCGGTTGCGGATGGTCTCGACGCTCTGTTCAAGCGCGGCCCGCCTCATGTCGGCAACCCGCTTTTCCTTGGTCTGGAGGATAACCCTCTCCCTTCCCTCGATGATCTCGGAAGACTTCACTTCCAGATCAGGGTACTGGTCCGTCAGGATCTTTTCAAATTCCGATCTGGCTTCGGTCGTGGAGAGATCCAGGGAGATCAATGTGCCGCTCGTTCGTTCCACGTTCCTGAATTTGATCTTCCTGGCCATCAGGCTCTCCTTGAGATTGTTGGCGAACCTCTCCATGGTACTTTCCATCGCCTTCTGGGTGTCCACTTCCATGATGAGATGCATGCCGCCCTGGAGGTCGAGACCCAGCTGGATCTTTCTCTTCATAAACAGGTTCTTCATGGAGTCCGGAAGATTCGGCACGATAGTCGGGATCAGGAAGTAGAGCCCCACGAGACAGACGACCAGAGCGATCAGGGTCCTGAGTCTGATATCCTGAAACATTCACTGCCCCTTTCCGTTTATTCTTTTGGTGCCTTCTGTAGGACATTGCCGATGTGGCTTCTTGAAACCTTTACCCTGACCTTCTCGGCAATTTCGAGGGTCACCACCGTGTCGGTGAGAGCGACGACTTTTCCGTGAATACCCCCGGATGTTTCGACAGCATCGCCATGCCCGAGAGCGGCGACCATCTCCTTCAATTCCTTCTGTTTCTTCTGGGCGGGCCTGATGAGAAGAAAGTAAAAGATGAGGAAAATGCTCGTCATCATGATGATAAAGCCGATGTCTCCTCCGGGGGATCCCCCCCCCGTACCGCCCATTGCATAAGCCAGACTGTTCAATGTTGTTCCTCCCGTGCTGTCATTTTTTGTACATACCAAATCCCGCTCACCGGTTCGATCCGGAAGCGGGAATGTCAAAGAAATCCTTTATTCTGTTTCGCCGGCCGCGGGCCTCACGCAGGTATCTTCTTCCGGTTCCGGCTCCCGAACACATCGGTGCAGAAATTCCCTGCGGAATTCCACAAACCGCTCCTCCTGAATAGCCGTCCTGACCCTTTCCATCAGGTTCATGTAGAACCGGACGTTGTGGATCGTGTTCAATACCATCGCGAGGATCTCTTTCGCGACAAAAAGGTGCCTCAGGTAAGCCCGGGAATAGTTTTTACAGGTATAGCAGTCGCAGGATTCATCCAATGGTGATGCGTCATCCCGGTAACGGGCGTTTTTTATAACAACCTTTCCGCTATTTGTAAACAAGAATCCGTTCCTCGCTCCCCGGGTCGGCAAGACGCAGTCGAACATGTCGATGCCGTGAAAAACGGCCTCGAGGATATCTTCCGGCGTACCCACCCCCATGAGATACCTTGCCTTGTCTGCCGGCAGGAGCGGTGCGGTCTCCTCGGTAACCCGCCACATCAACTCTTTGGGCTCTCCCACACTGAGACCCCCGAGGGCGTAGCCATCAAACCCGATCCGGGTGATCATCGCTACGGACTCTTGGCGAAGATCCGGGTAAACACCCCCCTGGATGATGCCGAAAAGGGCCTGGCCGTTTTCTTTCTGCGCCTTCTTGCAGCGCTCTGCCCATCGGACGGTGAGGTCCAGGGATTCTTTTGCGTACTTTTGATCGGCAGGGTAGGGGGTGCATTCGTCGAAGCACATCATGATGTCTGCCCCCAGGGCCTCCTGGATCTCGATGGCCGACTCGGGGCTGATGAAGTGCCTGGAGCCGTCGATGTGCGATTGAAAGACGACACCCTCTTCTTTGATCTGACGGAGGGCACCCAGGCTGAAGATCTGGTATCCGCCGCTGTCTGTGAGGATCGGTCCCGGCCAGTTCATGAAACGGTGCAGTCCCCCGAAACCACGGACGAGCTCGTGCCCCGGTCTCAAATAGAGGTGGTACATATTTCCCAGGATCACCTCGACACCGAGCGTCTTCAGGGTTTCCGGCAGAAGGGCCTTCACTGTCCCCTGCGTCCCCACGGGCATAAAGACCGGCGTTTTCACCTCGCCATGATCCGTGGTGATTCGCCCCAGCCTCGCCCGGCAATTCGGATCTGTTTTTAGAAGCTCGAAATGATATGGCATAATCACGATGGAATATTGGAATGATGGAATGCTGGGTCGAAGAAAGAAAAACCCCATCATTCCATTACTCCATGACTCCAATATTCCCCTTTTCAGGTGATCAGCATGCAATCCCCGTAGCTGTAAAAACGGTACTTCTCCTCGATTGCCCTGCTGTAAGCCCCCTGGACAAAGTCCATTCCCGCGAAAGCGCAAACCAGAAGATAGAGTGATGATTTTGGAAGATGAAAATTCGTTATCAGGGTATCGACCCTGCGGAAATGGTAGCCGGGGTAGATAAACAGTCCTGTGCAGCCTGATGTGGCTGCTACTTTTCCCGAGTCATCGGCGGCCGATTCAATCACGCGTACGGCCGTCGTCCCAACAGCAACGACTCTCAGGGCGCTGTTGATCATCGAGGCGGCCTCTTCGGTCATTTCAAAAAACTCTTCTTCCATGAGGTGGTCTTCCACGTTGCGAACTTCGATCGGCAGAAAGGTGCCATAGCCGACGTGAAGGGTGACCGCCGCGATGGGAATGCCCTTGAGCCTGATCTTCTCAAGGACGGCCTCTGAAAAGTGCAGGCCGGCCGTGGGCGCGGCCACCGACCCGGGGGCGCGGGCGTAGACCGTCTGGTATCGCTCGAGATCCCGTCGGGATTTCCCCGTCAACCGGTCCCTTTTGATGTAGGGCGGAAGCGGCGCTCTCCCACATTCCGCAAGAAAGTCCCCGAAAGGGCCCGGCGTCTCGAATCGAACGACCCACTTCTTGTCCGAGAGCCGTTCGATGATCTCGGCTTCGGCCGGGGCATCAAAAAATATTTTCGTCCCGGCCTCTACTCTCTTGGCAGGTCTCAAGAGAACTTCCCAAGCAACGGGGGATTCTGCAGATCCGCCGGTTCTTTCTCTCAGGAGGAGCATTTCAATAAGACCTCCCGATGCCTTCCTGCCCACGAGCATGGCCGGGATGACCCGCGAATCGTTGATAACGAGGATATCCCCCTCTGTCAGAAATTCCGGTATCTCAAAAAAGCGGCTGTCTTTTGTCGAACCATCGCTACGGTTGAGAACCATCATGCGGGATTGATCCCTTACGGGAGCCGGTTCCTGAGCGATGAACTCCTCCGGGAGGTTGTAGTCAAAATCTGAAATCTTCATAAAAAAATATGGAATATTGGAAAGATAGATGGAACATCAGGTTGTTCAACATAAAACGGTTTCACTTCAGGGTTTAAAACCCCGTCATCCACTATTCCAGCATTCCAATACTCCAGTATTCCATTTATCCCGGGGCGGTGATAACTGCAAAGAGGGGTAAAGTCAACAGGATAATTCAAGTTCTGCCGAGGAAAACGAGGAGAAGCCCGACGACCATCGCCAGCAGCCCGAAAATCCTCAGCGTGGAATCCGGCACGGTGTGGATCTTCAGGAAATAGGTCTTGAGCTTTTCAGGAAAGGCAAAGTAGGGGAGTCCTTCAATAATCAAAACCATGCCTATGACGCTGAGAAAGAATCTCATCGTTTACCGGTCCTTTTTATGAATTTGTTTGATTTCTTCCAGAGATCCTCCATCTCCTCGAAAGGGATCTCCCCGGGAGTCTTGCCGAGTTCCTGAAGCTTTTTTTCGATGCCGGCCAAGCGATCCGTGAATCTCCCCGTGGTGGATCTCAGGGCCTCTTCGGCGTCCATCCGGCAAAGACGGCTCAAGTCTGCAATGGAAAATAGAAGGTCTCCTATCCTATCGGTCATCTTCCTTCGATCGCCGGCACCCCATGCCTTCTTGAACGCCGCGAACTCATTCTCAACTTTTTTCAGGAGGTCCTTTGTCTCCCTCCGGTCGAAACCCACACGGGAGGCCTCCGCGGTGATTCTCTGCGCCCTCGCAAGCGCGGGTAGGGAACGGGGAACACGGGTGCCCAAGACAAGATCGGTCTTCTCTTTCTTCTCCACGTTTTTCTTGATTTCGTCCCACCGGGCCTTGACTTCCTGCGCGTCTTTGACCTTGGCGTCTCCGAAGACGTGGGGGTGCCGCCGGGTCATCTTCCGGGCAATCTCCTCCAGAACACCGTCCATGTCGAAATATCCCTTTTCCTGAGACAGGCGGGCGAGAAATACGATTTGGAAGAGGAGGTCTCCAAGTTCCTCCCTGAGGTCGTCGGGAGTGCCGCTTTCGATGGCATCGAGGACTTCATAAGCCTCTTCGAGAAGGTATTTCCCGATCGCTCTCTCGTTCTGACGAAGGTCCCAGGGGCATCCCCCCTCAGGGGACCTCAGTCGGGCCATGATTTCAAGGAGCCTGTCGAATCCTCCGTTTCTGATGTGACGTTTTTTTGACGGTGGATTTATTTTCATAACTGCCTGTTTTTTTAGTGAAATAAAGCAATTAACATTCTTATCACGATTTGGATGAAGTGTCAAAGCGACAGGGGCGATATTTCTTCCCTGCCGTTGCTGATTTTCTCTTGATTTTTTATCCTCAGGATGATAATTCGAAGCGGTTTTCGATGCCGGTTATCTTTAATTAGCACGCAGCATTTCCCACAACGAAAAACGGGGTCCTTTAAACCCATTTCTCAAGACTGTAAAACCCGTCTTTCGTGCCACTGAATAACAAGTCATCAATAATAGAGGAGGATTATTATGGCGGAAGAGAAAAAACTGACAAGAGCGGAAAGGCTTGCCAAAGAGAAAGAGGCAAACCTGAAGCACTGGGAAGAGCAGGATGCCATCCTGTTCAAACATCGTGAAGAGGCTTACAACATAGGCGGTCCGGAGCAGCTCGCGCGTCTGGCGAAACAGAACAAGAAACCCATGCGCGCCATGATCGATATGCTGGTCGATCCCGGCACGGAGTTTTACGAAGTCGGCCTGGACGCCGGCTACAACATCGGAAAGGTCAAACTCTACGGCGGGGAGATCTACGAGTCGGAGAAGAGGGGTCACATTCCCGGTGCGGGGCTTGTAACCGGTGTCGGCGTGGTCCATGGCAAAGACTGCATGATCTTCGCAAACGAAAACCGCTACGCCGCGGGAACCTACTTCCCCATCACACTGAAGAAGCACATGAGGGCCCAGGCCATCGCCGAACGCCTGAGACTGCCCTGCATCTACATCGCGGATTCCGGCGGAATCAACCTGCCCCTGCAGCTGGGGTGCTTTGCCGATGACGGCCATTTCGGAAGCATGTTCTTCAACATGTGCCGCATGTCCGCCATGGGGATCAAGCAGTACACCCTCTCCACCGGCGGCAACACCGCAGGCGGCGCCTATATCGTTTACCTGGCTTCCGAGTCCATCATGATCGAGAAGCTGGCCTTCGCGTTCCTGGCCGGCCCCCCCATGGTGAAGTCAGCCATCGGCGAGACTGTTTCCCCAGAAGACCTGGGCGGCGCTTACGTTCACACCCAGCACTCCGGTGGTTGCGATCACATTGTGAAGAGCCAGGAAGAGGGGATCCAGAAGCTTCGCGACATCATCGAGTTTGAGCCCGGGCAGGCTCTTTATGCCGAGCGCAAGAAATCAGTCGAGCCCAAGTTCGATTTCAAAGAGATGATGCGCAACAATCCCATCAACACCTACCAGGGGATCAATATCAAGGAATCGCTCAAGTGCCTGGCCGACGACAGCTTCTTCCATGAGTACAAGCCGACCTACGGTCTCAACCGCGGTGAGTCAATCGTTGCTGGCAAGATGTGGCTGAAAGGTCTCCCGGTCGGTGTCATTGCCTCCAGCTCAAACGGCGTTATATACATCGAGGCGGCAAGGAAAGCCACGGAGTGGATGATCCGCTGCGGGAACTCCAATCTGCCCGTTCTCTTCATGCAGGGTTCGCCGGGGTACATGGTCGGCAAGTCCGAGGAATGGGGCGGCATCGGAAAGTACGGTTCCGACATGGTCCGCACTTGCGCCGTTCTGAACGTCCCGAAGATCCAGTACGTCATCGGTCCCGACCACGGTGCCGCCAACTACGGCATGTGCGGAAGGGCCTTCAAGCCGGTTTTCTGCTTTACCAACATGAGGGGCCGCACGACCGTTATGTCCGGTGAGACCGCAGGCTTCATCGTCGAGTCGGTCCGCAGGAAGAACATTGTCGACAAAGGCCAGCAGGTGAACGAGGAAGAAATGGCCAAGTTCCGACAGATGATGAGAGACCGCTATGACGCGGAGGGCCACCCCTTCCTGACCGGGTCGCTCCTGTTCCACGACGGCGTCATCGCTTTCAGCGAGGCCCGCAACAAACTGGGCAGGGCCCTGGAGCTCTGCTACAGGGTGCCCATTGCGAGGACCGATTGGGGCGATCTGAAGGTGTAATCCGCAACCTGCAGCAAGAAGGAGGAGAAGCGTATGTCCGACATACTGTTACAGCGAAGAACGGATGATGGAATCCTGATCCTGACGCTCAATCGTCCGGAGGCCATGAACTGTTTCAATTTTGACCTGCTGGCGCAGCTGGCCGACGTGATCCGCGAGGCCAACTTCGACATGAACCTGCGCTGCATCATCATCACCGGCTCCAAGGCCGGTGACGACCCCAAGAAGTGGTCCTTCTCCACGGGCGCCGACCTGAAGGAGAGAAGGACGCTCTCCCAGGACCAGGTTCGCCGGTTCATCTTCACGATTCGCAACGCCTTCACAGCTGTCGAGCAGGTAAGGGTGCCCGTGATTGCGGCCATCAACGGTTTTGCCTTCGGCGGCGGCACAGAACTGGCGCTCGCCTGCGATATTCGCGTGGCGTCTTCGAACGTGCTGATGGGTCTCACGGAGACCAGCCTTGCCATTATCCCCGGCGCCGGTGGAACCCAGAGGCTCCCCAGGATCGTCGGTGTGGCCAAGGCGAAGGAGCTTATTTTCACGGCAAGGAGATTCGATGCCAAGACGGCCCTGGAGATCGGTCTGGTCAGCAGGGTCGTGGAGCCCGACAAGCTGATCGACGCGGCACTGGAGATCGCCAGGGAGATCGCGAAGAACGGGCCTATCGGCGTGGCCCAGGCCAAGTTCGCCATCAACTTCGGAAGCGAGGCGAGCCTCGGCGTGGCCCTGCCGCTCGAGTCGAAGGCATACGAAGTGACCATCCCGACGAAGGACCGTCTGGAAGCGCTTGCGGCCTTTGTCGAGAAGCGGAAACCCGTCTTCAAGGGCGAGTAGGAAGAGATCAAATTTTCCCTCCTCTCGCTGCCGCCGGGGGAGGGAAAATTATGACCGAGAGCTGATAAACGAAATAAATTTAATGTTAGGAGGATTGCTTGTTATGGCGACAGAGTATGATCTCTGGAAAATTTTCCCAAGAATGCCGAAGAAAGTAACCATCGGGGACATCACCATCCGCGACGGTTTTCAACACGAGGAAAAGACCATCTCCACGGCGGCCAAGATATTCTACGGCCAGGAGATGATCCTTGCGGGCTGCAAGGAACTCGAGGCCACCAACCTGGGCAACCCCGCGGGGATCCCCCAGTTCAGGGACGCCGAGCAGGTTATGACGGCGCTGCGGAGCGACGGTTTCAAGAAGCGCTGCGAGCGTGCCGGGATCAACCTGGACAAGGACGTCTGCCTGACCGCTGTGACGATCCGTGAGCCGGCCGTTGACTGGGCTATCGAGATGAGGAAGAAGGGGATCGGCCCCGACCGCATCCTCATGATGGTCTCTACGGACCCCGAGCATCACTTCGCCAATTCCGGTACGACCCTGACCCAGTATTGGAAGGAAGCTGAACGGTGCATCAAGAAGGCCCGCGATGCCGGTATGAAGATGGTCGGCACGGTGAGTACCATCTGGGGGAGCCCCATCAGCGGAGCCACCAAGCTCGAGGACGCTGTAGAGTTCACCAAACGCTGGTTCCAGATCGGAGCCTATGACATCGAGCATGCCGACCATGACGGTTCCGCCTCGGCGGACCAGGTCTACCGTTATTTCTCTATGATTCTCGATGCCATGCCGCAGCCCGAGGCGCATCTCTGCCACCTCCACGAGACAAAGCGCATTGCCGCGGCCTCAATCCTGGCAGCGCTACAGGCGGGTATCTGCCGCTTCGAGGGGACCCTGGGCGGTCTGGGTGGACAGCCCGCCAACTTCCTCGACGACGTTCCCATTCGGGGAACGGGAGAGTATTATTATAAAGATCACCGGTTCGTAGGGCTAATCACGCTTGAAGACCTGCTTGTCCAGATCGATGAGATGGGGATCGAGCATGGTTACGATATAGACCGTGTGTTGTGGCTCGGCAGCAAGATGGAAAAGACCGTCGGCCGCAGGCTCCGATCCGAGGCGATATACAATGGCCGAACGGCTAAGGCCGGAAATCCGCAATTTGGCCGTCCCGGTCTTGCCAAGTTAATCACAAAAGTAGGCGAGAAGCCCGGCCAGAGAGTCCCGCCTGACTGGACTGAGAAAGCCGTTCTCCCCCAGGTTTGGGGACCAGCTGCGTGGAAGAAGTAATCAGCAGGGATTCAAACAGGGGAAGGGTTTTACATTCCCCTGTGTCCATGCTCCATCAACGAAACCGGCAGGTTTCATGAGATGATCAGAACGTATTCATTAGGATAAGATAAAGAGAGGAGGATGTTCAAATGGCTGATGTGATAGCCCCCATGCCCGGAACGATCACGGAAATCCTGGTAAGTGTCGGGGACAGCGTGAAGGCTGACGATGAGCTCGTCATCCTTGAGGCGATGAAGATGGAAAACCCGATTGTCGCTCCGTCGGCGGGGAAGGTGAAGGAGATCAAAGTCGCCGAGCAGGACAAGGTGAACACCAACCAGGTTCTCGTCGTTTTGGAATAGGAAGAAAAATTCCTTTATTGATTGGAGATGCCGGGCCGCAAAATCGGTAGCAGTCCGGCATTCATTTCATCCCTACGATAGACATCGAAACTATGTCCGGGAGGAGGTCTTCCGCCGAGGACTTTCGCAAGGCTTGGGTCTTGAACTGTACCCGGACACCATATATCATGTCCTCAAGAGAGCGTCGTGCGTTCAGCGCCGTTTTCTATTCATGCGGATGTTGAATCCATGAAAAGCCCTTTGCCTGACAAAGCCGTCCTTCATGAAGTCGTCCTGAGGGACGGTATCCAGAACGAAAAAAACATTGTCTCTACCGAAGAAAAACTCCGTCTCATCGACCGTCTGGTGGCTTCGGGGATGCGGCGAATCGAGGTCTCATCCTTTGTGAATCCCAAACTGGTCCCACAGATGGCCGACGCCGAGGAACTCTGGAAGAGGATCGATCGTAAGAAAGGTGTGGTTTATTCCGCCCTCATCCTTAGCGAGCGGGGACTGGACCGGGCGACGGCGTGCGAAGTGCCCCATGTCGGCATCTTCGTGTCGGCGAGCGAGACCCACAGCCGGAAAAACAGCAACAAGTCCATCGCCGAGGCCCTGAAGGAAGTGCTCACTTTGATACGGAAGGCGAGTTCCTCGGGCATCAAGGTCAGGACCGGTGTCATGAACGCCTTCGGCTGTGCTTACGAAGGGAAAATTCTCCCCCGTCAGGTCTTGAAATTGGTCGGAAGTCTTTTCGACGAAGGGCCGGAAGAGATATGCCTTGCAGACACATCGGGATTGGGGAACCCCCGGCAGATGAAAGATATGATAAGCCGCGTGAGGGAACTCACGGGCAAGACATCGATTTCACTTCACCTGCACAACACGAGGGGGCAGGGTATGGCGAATCTCTGGGCCGCGCTGGAAGAGGGGGTGACGATTTTCGATACATCCCTGGGGGGCCTTGGCGGTTGCCCTTTCATTGCGGGGGCCCGGGGGAATATCGCAACAGAAGACACCGTCAGCATGCTGCACGATGCGGGCGTGCGGACGGGGATTGATCTCAAAAAATTGATCGAGGTGAGCCGGGGCTTTGAAAAACACATGGGCCTCACTTTCCCTGCGGCCGTTTCCCACCTGACGGGCGCCTTCTGCCGCTGAATTGTCCATCCAGGAAGAGGTATCATGGCAAATCCGGATTCGAGCATCCTCAAAAAGTCTGCCATGACTCTTGTCCTCGTCGCGCTTTCCCTCTCAAGCGTTTCCTGCGCGTCTCTCTACTTTCAGACACTTCAGCCCCCCGTGGACAGGGTCAAGTTTTCCAGCCTCCGTGATCTCCCCTACCGCGAGCAGTGGGCGGGCTTTGTGTTCAACGGCGAAAAGATTGGATTTACTTACTTGAAGATACAGCCGCTCGAGAATCTGGAGCTTTTTCTCATCACCTCCGAGGCCCACATGCATCTTAAGTTTCTCGGTGTTGACAAGAAAATTTTTCTTCGCAGTGAGGATCAGGTTTGGACCGATCTGCAGCTTGTGGCCTTCCGCTACGATATGAATATGGACGGAAAAATTCTGCTTCTGGAAGGCGAAATCAAGGACGGAAGGTTGCACGCGATCCAGCAGTCGGGTGGAGAGAAGAAGACGCTCGTTAAGGAATTGAACCGCCCTGTTTTCCCTGCTGGCGCCGTCAATTTCTATCCGCTCATAACGGGGATGAGCGTCGGATCGAAGTATCGTTACGACGTTTTCGACCCCCAGACGCAGACGATTACAGAAGTCGCACAGTCTGTCGAGGCCTTTGAGAAAAGCCCGAAGCTTCTCATCGAGCCCTCTTTCAGGGTGGAGACCACCATGCTCGGCCAGGCCGTCACGAGCTGGATTAACCCAGCAGGTGAAACGATTTTCGAGCTTGCCATGGGTGGTGTTCTCATCACCTACAAGGAGGACGAGGGCCGGGCGAAACAGTTCCTCTCCGAGGCCAGCATGAACAAAAAGGATCTCATCCTCGATTTCAGCCTCGTGAAGACGGATCGTGCACTTCCCTGTCCGCGGCAGGCCAGTTACCTGAAGATTGCTCTTGAGGGCATTGCCGGGGGGCTTCCGCTTCTTGAAGGGCCCGGTCAATCCGTCCAGGAGACCATCGAATCGGGGAAGACGGTCGCTCTTTACACGCTCGAGAAAAGTTCCGGTCCCGATCCCATAAAGATCAAAGGGTCTTTGAACGCGGCTGAACGCTACATCTATCTCACCGCCACGGATCATATTGAAAGCGATCATCCAGAGATTGTCAAAAAAGCGAATGAAATCATTTTCGGTGCCCCGTCAGATCTCGACAAAATCCGGCGTCTCACAAAGTGGGTCTCCGAAGAGATCAGGGACGAGATCGTGGACAGCGTTTCGGCTCTCGAGGTCCTTCACACAAAGAAGGGGGAATGCCAGGCCCACACGCTTCTGTACGCGGCACTGGCCCGCGCATCGGGGATCCCGACGCGCCTGGCCGGAGGCCTCGTGTACCTCGAGGAGACGGGATTTCTCTATCACGCATGGGCGGAGAGCTATGCCGATGGCTGGATTGCCGTGGACCCGACCTTCGGCCAGGCAGGAATCGATGCCACCCACGTCAAGCTCACCGAAGGACCCTCGTGGATTTCGATGATGAGTATCGGAAAAGTGGTGGGCCAGGTCAGGGCTCGAGTCCTGGATTACAGAGCCATGTGTCATGAGTCAACAAACTCCCGCCTGAGGCGGGAGCCATTTCTGTCAGAGAAGGAGGCGTTATGACGAAGCGGGGGATGAAGGTCTTTATTCTGATCATGGTCGGACTGTTCATTGCGGCCTGTTCCATCAGCAAAGAGCCGGCTGAAAAGGCCATTAAATCTGCCGAGAGTGTCTTTAATGCCATCAAGGAAGAGGCCTTGAAGTATGCGACGGTGGAGACCCGGGAGGTGGAAAAAGCGATCCTGGCAGCGAAAGACAAATATGACCGAAACGAGTACGATGCGGCCTTCAAGCTGGCCACGGGGCTACCCGACAAGGTCAACCAGCTTGCCACACTCTCCGCGAACCGAAAAATCGAATGGATGAAAAACTGGGAGTCCGCCAGCAAAGAATTGCCTCCCATGCTGGATGCCATTCAGGCAAGAATTGAAGAGCTCGCCAAGCGCAAGAAACTTCCCCCCGGTATGGACAAGGCAAAACTCGAAGAAGCCCGTGCGGCTCATGCAGCGATCACGCAGGCCTGGACCGAGGCAAAAGACACCCACGCAGCCGGCAACCTGATAGATGCGGTTACCAAGGCAAAGACGGCGAGGGAAAAGGCGGCGGAGACCATGACCGCTGTGGGCATGCAGGTTGAGGAAGTGAGTATCGATTAAAGGACTGGATTTCTCGGGTCCGCATCTATAACCAAGCGGAGCGCCACGCCGATGACTGGATTCTTGGCAGAGGTGCACTAGCTGTTTCATTCAAGGAGATGCTGTCCAAACAATCAGTAGGGAGGTGAAATCCGTGTTTAAAAAAATCGTCATTTTTTCAGCATTCATTGCGGGGATATTAGTGATGGTAGTCGTAAACTTTTCGGAATGCCCGGCCCAGGGAATCGGGGGCCCATACGATACCCAGGCAGGGAAACTGGTGGGCAGGAACGTCAATGGCGTGGATGTCATCGAGTTAAACGGCAATAAGATACTCGAGGGAAAAATCAGAAAAGTCTTCAAGCTCACCGGCGCCGACGTCGCTGTCGTGTCCGTGCCCGGCAATGTGAATTGTCCGGCAGGTTTTAATTTTGTCACGCTCAGGAAATCCGATCAACCCCGGGTGTCGGACTGGATCCCTGCCTGCTACGATGCCGAGGGTGAAATCCGGCAGGAAGGGCAGGATATTGTTCTTAAATTGAGGGAGAGTGTTGGTACGTACTCGCTCTACAGGTACAGCGGCGGAAATATCACGAAAACCCTGGAGGTGAAGGAAATCAGGCTGACAGGGGATCAGTGCCGGAAGGTCTATGAGGTGTACACGGGAAAATGCAAGGGGCTCTCCACCGCCCTCGTCATCGATCGCCATCTTTACTTTTACAAGGATGCCGTGGATGTCGATCAATTTTTCAAACTCTGCCATCTGGCGGGTGACGATAACTGGACGCCCGTCTCTTACGATGAGTTCAGGAAGGGTGTCTGCAAAATGCAGGATTGAGTGCGAAAAAATAATATTCTGTCAAAAGAAAGGGGTCTTCAAAGACCCCTTCTTCTTTTTTAACTAACCACTCTCCGCTATCCGCTCGCCACTATTTCATTGGCCGCCCTCTGTATTTTTCTGAAAATTCCACTTGATTTTCGAGATCAACTTGTCTATGGGGAAAAAGGGCCTCCTTAGAGCCGCAAAGTTCTTCGGCGTCTCCGATCATCGGTTGATGCTCTGACGGGCCCTACGAGATGAACAACTCTGTGAAGAAGGCATTTTATTTCGGATTGCGTTTTCGAATTCACTGAACCGGTTTGAAGCTTATCGGCGTAAAAAAAGGAGGGCATCATGTTCAATCAGAGAAGAATCCGGGGGGGATGGACAGCTTTTATCGTCGTTGCTGTTCTTCTGATGATTAATTGCGGTGGCGGCGGTGGTGGAGGCGGCGGTGATAATGGAACTCCCGTCACCTATTCGATATCAGGCGCGGTGACCTCTAATGGTGTCGCACTCCCAGGCGTGACCGTCTCGCTCACGGGTGCCGCATCCATGTCAACGACGACGGATGGAAGCGGCAATTATCAGTTCACAAGACTTTCAAGCGGCAACTACACGGTTACACCTTCAATAGCCGGCTATGGTTTCACGCCGACAAACTTGCAGGAGACCATAAGCGCCTCAGACATCACAGGTGTGAGTTTCGACGCCACCCCGAATACGGCCTGGGCATGGGGTCAGGGGACGATCGGTCAACTTGGGGACGGCCAGGGTATGGATAGCCCTCTTCCTGTTCAGGTCAGTGATTTAAGTCATGTGATTGCAATCGCAGCCGGGAATTATTATTCACTGGCCTTACGCTCTGACGGAACAGTGTGGGGCTGGGGACAGGGGACAAGCGGTCAGCTCGGGAATGGAGGCACAACGAACAGCAACACCCCCGTCCAGGTTCCCGGCTTGAACAACATAAACAAAATAGCAGCCGGACAATCTCACACGGTTGCCGTCAAATCGCCCTGAGAGAGTCTTTGATCGTGTGTTCAAAGTGAACATGCCCATGAAAAAAGGAAGGGGTCATTTTAGACCCCTTCCTTTTTTCTAACTCAGCACTCTTCACTCGCCACGCATCACTTTTTCAACGGCCACTCCCCGCGCTCTTTGAGGACCTCGCGGTACACCTCCATGGCCTCGTTAACGGCCGGCATCCCGGCGTAGGTGGATACCTGGAAAATGATCTCCGTGATCTTCCGGGGATCGCACCCCACGTTCAGTGCCGCGTTGACATGGAGTTTGAATTCCTCCGTGGCGCGCAGGGCCGCGAGCATCGCGCAGGCGGCATACTGCCGTTCCTGAATCGTCAGTACCGTTCGCGAGTAAAGGTTACCGGTGATGTGCCGGGAGAGGTCATTGGCCAGATCCTTGTCAAACTGCCTCCAGGTGAGATAGGGGGGATCCATCTTGATCCCTTTCCCGAAGAGCTTTGCCGCTGTCTCCTGTGTTTTCTTGTTGATGTCGTCTGCCACCGCCTTGGTCCTCCTTTCACATATTCGTTATGGATGTCCCTGAGTTTTTGCCGCCCGATCAGCGAGTTATCAGGTTGCCCCTTTTATTTTAAAACGGGACGCCCTGTCAAGGGCGAAAAAACGCAATTCCAAGGTTTACTTCACGATGTAGATATCCCGATCGCGGTCCTGAAAGTAAAGATGGTTCATCCGGTGCTTCGCCTTGTCGATGGAGTCGAAGATCTTCTCCCCTTCTTCCCTGCAGGCCGGGCAAGCGGTGCTCGGTATGATGATCGCGAAGATGTGATTCCCCGTGCTGGCGGCAGAATCAAGGGTGACAAGGCCCCCGCAGTCGTCACAGACCCTCACGATTTCCTGCTGCTGCTCACGGATGCGGTCGGTATCGTAGTGGATATCCCTCTCGCGCTTGGTATATCTGGCATCACCCAGGAGCTCCGCTTTGAGAGAGCCTCTCTTTTTCCATAACATGTAAATGTCCGACGTGACCTCCTCGATGTATTTCGTTATTTCTTTCGACTGTTTCATCGCCACCGGGTCGTAATCCGGCTCCCTCACCGCGCTGTAGTCCAATCCAGCCATGGCAAGGATGATACCCACATTCACATAGGGCAGTGCCCCCTCGATGGAGTAACCACCTTCGAGGACGGCGATGTCCGGCTTGAGCCGGTCATTGAGGGTGGCGTAGCCCCGGGCGGAAAAGCGCATGTTGGTGATGGGGTCGGAGTAATGGTTGTCCTGCCCTGCCGAGTTGATGACGAGGTCGGGCTTGAACTCTTCCAGGACGGGTGAAATGAGATGGTCAAGGACATAGAGAAACCCTTCGTCCGATGTGTTCGGCGGAAGCGGAACATTGATCGTCGTTCCCAGGGCGTTCGGTCCGCCGAATTCCTCTGGAAAGCCGGAGCCCGGATAGAGCGTCCTTCCGTCCTGGTGAATGGATATGTAAAGCGTGTTCGGGTCGTGCCAGTAGATATCCTGGGTGCCGTCGCCGTGGTGACAGTCGGTGTCCACGACGGCGACGCGTTTGTGGCCGTATTTTTTCCGCAGGCTTTCGATCATGATGGCCTCGATGTTGATGTTGCAGAAGCCCCGCGCGCCATGAACAACCCGCATGGCGTGGTGGCCCGGCGGGCGGACCAGGGCAAAGGCATTATCCACCTCCCCCATGAGGACCTTATCCGCCGCGGTGATGGCGCCGCCCGCGGAGATGAGATGCGATTCCGTGATGACGCTCTTCGCGTCGGGAACGCAGATGTGAACCCGGTTGATGTCCTCCAGGGTGGCCACTGCCGGCTTGAACTCGATGATGTTCTCCAGGTCCAGGAGCCCTTCCTCAAAGACCTGGTCCTGGGTATAGAGAAGCCGCTCTTCTCTTTCGGGGTGAGTCGGCGAAATGGCCCAGTCAAAGGCCGGGAAGAATATGAGGCCGGTCTTTTTCCTTTTCTTTCTCATATTTTTTCCTTCCCGCGGAAACCGGCAATGAGCCCGGGCTTGACCTGGGCCTTGATCCGGATGTTTTTCCCCGTCCTGGAATAACCTCGCACCATGTTGAACTCCAGGTCCTCGACGATCTCCATCTCAATGTCTTCGCCGACGGCGCCGATCTGCAATGCCCTCTGTCTGAGTTTTTCACGGCAGACTTCGATGGCATCCTCTCGCGAGAATTCTGCGGGAATGCTTGCCTGGAGGCCTTCCTCGGCGATGGTCATGATCCTTCTTTCCGTGTCGGCAAGAAGCGTGACCTCCGTCGTGTTTCGCGAAAGCGCCGCCCCGATGGCATTGGCGACCTCGGCGTGGGGTGGAATAACGGCGTTGCAGCCGAGGAGCTCACCCAGCCTGGCGGCCATGGGCCCCGCGGGCCCCCCCACAATATAAAGCATTTCAGGCCTTATGTTCTTTCCCTCCAGCATCTCGTGGATGGTGTAGACGGGCTTGTTATTGATCTCGCCGAGCATGTCACTGGCGGCAGACGCAATCCGTTGGCAGGTTCCCTGGAAAATTCCGTCCGCCGTCTCCCGAAGGGGGATTTTCATCGACTTGGCGAGATGGCCGACAGCCTCGGCGGCCCTGTGGGGATCGCCGATATCCGTGAGACCGAGGACGATCATGGCATCAGTCGGTGTGGGTTGGTGGCCGCCGAAGGCGGCGGCCGGCCCGTCCCGTTCAGGGCCGATGGTGAGTTCGCCGTTTTTGTACCGCACCCTGCTGTCCCCTCCCGCGCCGATGGAGCGTGTCTTGAGTCCACGGATGAGGGTCCTGTGTCCTTCGATGGTGACCCCCAGGGGCTCCAGAAGGGGCACACCGTTGCTAAAGACGGCGATATCCGTCGTGGTCCCGCCCACATCGATGGCAATAGCATCACCCGTGCATTGCGTGAGGCTCAGGATGCCCATGATGCTTGCCGCAGGGCCGGAGAGGAGCGTGTAAACGGGAAATTCGGCGGAATGTCCGATCTCGAAGGTGCCGCCGTCCGCCTTCAGGATGTATATGGGTGTTTCGAGCCCCATCTGCCTCTTGAATTTCAAAATTTCCCGCACGAAGTTGTTGTAGGTCTCCCATAAGGCCGCATTCAGAAAGGTGGTGGCGATGCGTCTGGGGAAATTGAGATTGCCCGACATTTGATGGCCCAGGGAGATGTGCCTGAAATCACCGTTCAACAGATCCCGGATCTGGATTTCCTGCATGGGGTTTCTCGTTGAGAATTTACCGACAACACCCAGGTGATGGATCCCCTCTTTCTTGAAACGCTCCCCGATCCGGCCGATCTCACCGGCATCGATGGATGCCACTTCAGCGCCACGGTGGTTGATGTATCCCGAAACAAAATGGGTGTCATCGCTGATCCTGAGAAGCGACGATGGCAGGCCGGGGCCGCAGGCGATGGCAAGACCCACACGGTCGATCTTGCCCTGCACGATGGCGTTCGTGGAAATGGTTGTGCTGAAAACAATCCTGTTCAGCGCCTTCAAGTTTTCGCCTTGAAGTATTTCGCCCGTCACACCGAGGAGGGACTCGATGAGATTGTCCTGTTTTGTGAGGACCTTGGTTTTTTTCCTGACCTGCAGATTTTCGAAAAGTACAGCGTCGGTGTGCGTACCGCCGACATCGATACCGAGTATCATGGTGAACCCTTTTTTGGCTGAAGGCTTGAGACGAAAGGCGAGGGATACTTGACGAAGAGAAAAGGCCAGCGCCCTGTGCCCTTAAACTTTTTATCACACCGGTTCTGTGCCGTCAAATTTTCCTTGATATTGCTTTTCCAGGGGGGGTAGATAAGCCTCGGGTGTCCGGGAAATTAAATACGCCATGAAAAAAGAATATATCTCCTGCCTCAAGCTCCTTGAGGAATACCATGGCAGGCTCTACGTGGCCGGGGGGCCTGTGCGGGACCTTCTTCTCGACAGAGAAACACCGGACATCGATATCGTTGTGCCTCACAACCTCGGGGGTCTCCCGGCTGATTTTGCCAGGGGTGTCAAAGGCAGGTATGTCCTCCTTCATGACAAGCAGGACCAGGTCACGGAACGGGTTATCATCCAGGGGCAGGCGCCCCTCGTCTTTGACTTCACAAGAATGCAAGGGGCATCCATTGAAGAAGATCTCTCGAATCGGGATTTCACGTTCAATGCCATGGCCCTGCCGTTGGGAGACTTCATCGGGGGAAGGCGGGACAGGATCATGGATCCCCGTGGCGGGCGAAAAGCCCTCCGGGAGCAGAGGATATCCGCTGTCTCCGAGAGGTCTTTTCTTGAGGACCCCCTGAGGCTGCTGCGGGCCTTTCGTTTCGCGGCGGAACTTCATTTTCGGATTGACCCCGAGACCCTGCGGTGGATCAGGACTCACCGGCGCCTCCTCGAAGGCGTCTCCAGCGAGCGCATCCGGGATGAGCTCTGCCGGATCCTCTCGTGCCTTCCCTCCCGCCCCATCGTCGTTGAAATGGACCGTGTGGGAATCCTTGAGGTCCTCTTCCCGGAGATTTCAGCCATGAAGGAAGAGGGGAGGACCAAGATCTGCGGCGTCGATCCGTGGAAGCACGCCCTCGCGGCTCTTCATGCCCTCGAGACGGTGATGGAAAAGCCGGGAGATTATTTTAAGGGTCATGCCAGTGAGTTCAGGGCTTATATAGTCAACGAAATAGCACCCGGCCGGGGAAAAGCGGCGCTCATCAAGCTGGTAGCGCTGCTCGGCGTTGAAGATTCGCCCGGCGAATCGGGGGCGGAGGCATGGGATAATCTGATCCTCAGGTTGAGGCTGTCAAGAAAGGAAGGGGTTTTCCTCCGAAGAATTTCCCGACGCGCTCGTGAACTCAGCGTCCTCATGAGCTCCGATGAAATCTCCCGCAAGGGGGCAGCCCTTTTTTTCTCGAGGAATAAAGATGACTACTTTGGCCTTTTTCTTGTGTACCTGGGAAGCTTCGTGGCTTCCAAAAAATCCGGCCTCCAGGATGCGAAAAAGAAAACTCTGGATTTGCTTTTTCGGTACGAAAAAGAGATCAAGCCCATACTGCAAAGCCCCCCATTGATAGATGGAGCGGATCTTATGGACTCTTTTTATCTCAAGCCCGGGCCGGTCATCGGAAAGATCCTCACGTCTGTCCGGACGGCACAGCTCGAGGGAGTCATCGGGAACCGGAGCCAGGCGCTTGCCCTTGTCGGCAAAGTATTGAAAAAATAGAACGCAGGGGATCTCCGGGCCTCATTTTTTATTTTACATAAGCACCATTTTTTATTAAAAAGCCATTTGGAATCAAGATATTAGAGAGGTATCAATCCTGTGGGCAGGGTGACATTCGGCAAAAAAGGAAAGCGGGTGACCGTCAAAAAAGAGCAGGCGAAGCCGGAGGCAACAAAGTCCCCGGAAGAGGTCGTTCGGGATATCAGATCAGGCCAGCAGATACAGCCGGGGGAAGATTACCGGGAGAGGTCCCTTGCCATCCACGGGCTTATCTGCGCGCGCTGCGCCCGTGAATTTGATGAATCAAATCGAAATCTTTTGACTGTTCACCACAAAGACGGCAATCACTTCAACAACCCTCCCGATGGCAGCAACTGGGAAAATCTCTGCGTTTATTGTCACGAAGATGTCCACAGTCGCGGGCTTCTGGGGGAATACCTGCAGGGGTCATCCGGGGGCCGTCAGGCCGAGACGATATACCGCTCGGACACGGGTGATACTGAAGAAAAATCGGGCCTTGGAAGCCTGAGGGAAAAGTTCAGAAAGGCCCTGGAAAAAAAGAAGAAAAGTTAAACCCCATCCATGCCCCTTCGAGAGCCAAAATTCCTTTTAAAGTTGCCTGTTTTTCGCTTGATTCGTCCTATCGATTGTGCTATTTAGCGAACGTTTTATCAGATTACTGCAACACAATACCTATTCGGAAAATTTTCCGGTCCCGGGAGCGCCCCAAGGCTCCGAAAGCGTTATTCAAAACGAAAAGACAAAGGTCTTAACATTCAAAGAAGGAGGTATGGTACCGTGGAAGTTCTTGATCAGGGAGTAGGAAGGCTTTTTACAGATCCCGATGCCGATAAAGCACGGGCGTTTTTCCGGAAGAAGAGTCGCGCACTCGTACCTAAAGTTATGTCGGTGAAGGAAGCTGTCGAAAAGTTTGTCCACGACGGCGAGTATCTCTGCATCGGCGGATTTGGTGCCAACCGCGTACCCATGGCCGTCGTCCACGAGATCGTCAGGCAGGGCAGGAAGAAAATGGGTTTTGCCGGTCATACCTCGACCCATGATTTCCAGGTCCTTGCGGCAGGGAAAGTCTTTAACCGGTGTGACGTCGCCTACATTGTAGGCCTCGAGGCGAGGGGACTCTCACCCAATGCAAGGAAATACATGGAAAGCGGCGAAGTTGAGGTCAGCGAGTGGACGAACTACAGCCTGGCCGTGCGGTTCAAGGCGGGCGCGGCCGGTGTTTCCTTTTACCCGGCAAGAGACGTGATGGGGACGGACACCTTCAAATATAGCGGCGGAAAGATTATACAGTGCCCCTTCACCGGTACGAGGTATGTCGCCCTTCCCGCCATCTTCCCCGATGTGTCGGCCATCCACGTCCATGAGGCGGACATTTACGGCAACTGCCGTGCGAGGGGGATCACCGTGTCGGACTTTGACGTAGCCAGGGCGAGCAAAAGGCTGATTATCACTGCCGAGAGAATCATTCCGAATGACGAAATACGCAGGGATCCCAGTTACACCGTTATTCCTTACTGGTGCGTGGACGCCGTTTGTGAAGTGCCCTACGGCAGCTATCCCGGAAACATGTACCAGGAATACTTCTCCGACGAGGATCACCTGAGAGAATGGCTCAAGGTGGAGGAGAATCCCGAGGAATTCAAGAAGTTCCTGGACAAGAACATTTACAGCTGCAAGGATCACTTCGAATACATCGAGAAAAACGGCGGTATGCACAAGATACTTGCCTTGAGAGAAAAGGAATGGCTGTTCAAGAAAGCCAGAGATTAGAAAGGAGGAGATAATAAGCTATGGCTGACTATAATGTGATGGAACTCATGATATGCACGGCGGCAAGGGAGCTGGAGGATGGTGCTTCTATTGTCGTTGGCACCGGTGCACCGAATGCGGCAGCGATGCTTGCACAAAAAACCGGGTCCCCCAATTTGGTTATTTTGTTTGAGGCAGGCGGGGCGGCCCCGTTGATTCCCGAAATGCCCATCTCCGTCGGGGACTCCAGGACGACCTGGAAGGCCATTATGGCAAGCGGTATGTGTGAGATCATGGAAACCTGCTGCCGGGGGCTGGTAGATTACACCTTCCTGGGCGGCGCACAGATCGATATGTACGGGAACCTGAATTCCACCCGCATCGGTCCTGACCACCAGAAACCGAAGGTCCGCTTCCCGGGAAGCGGCGGCGCCAACGACCTGGCGTCCTTCTGCTGGAGGATGCTCGTCATGACTCCCCAGGACCCCAAGAGATTTGCCGAAAAATGCCAGTTTATCACTTCGCCGGGCTGGCTCCAGGGCGGGGATTCCCGCGCTAAATCAGGTCTTCCCCTGGGAGCGGGTCCCTACAAGATCATCACCAATATGGCCGTCATGGACTTCGAACCGACGTCCAAGAGGATGAGGATCATGGCGATTAACCCCGGATACTCCGAGAAGGACGTCCAGGATAATTGCGGGTTCGAGCTTCTCAAGGCGAAAAAGATCGTTGAGAACAAACCGCCGACCAAGAAGGAACTCGACATCCTGAGAGAGCAGATCGACCCCTATCGCTACGTGATCGGGAGATAGACGAAGAGGCTTGAGGCTAAGGGCGAAGGGCTAAAGGTTAAAAACCAAAGCCCTGAGCTGATTTCCAGAAAAAAGAAGAACGACAGAGAAAAGCCATGGTTCTTTGACTATGGCTTTTTCTTTTAAACCTCAAGACAGATCAGCACTTCCTTCGCACTCTTTTAGCTTTTGACAGGATTTCAGACGAAGGCCATGGAAGTCTTCCACACGTTGCCGACAAGATCCGGCCCCGGCTTGAGGGTGACCTTGCCCGGCCGCCAGCCGGAAGGCGTTGCCATGGTGCTCTCAAGCACGTGGTGGCAATGCCCCGCTGCCGCCGGGGCATCACCACCCACCGCTCTCCTTCCCTCACATGGGGGTCAGAGGTCAAGCTTTGGGCACTTCGGAGAGCGGGATGCCGATGGCGTCGGCCACCCCCTTGCCGTAGGCCGCGTCGGCCTTCAGGCAGTTGCCGATGCAGCGGATCTTAATCTCCCGCGGCACCTCGGCGATAGCGCTGAACAGGGTCTTAGCCGACCGCTTTTTCACCGCCCTGCCAGAAGCCCTCGAAGACGTTTATGCTACGATCAGGCGAGGTCGAAGCGATCAAGGTTCATCACCTTGTTCCAGGTCGCCACGAAGTCTTGGACAAGCTTCTTCTGCGCATCCGCGCTTCCGTAGACCTCGGCCAGAGCACGGAGCTGGGAGTTGGAACCGAAGATGAGGTCCACGCGGGTGCCGGTCCACTTGACTTTGCCCGTCCTGCGATCGCGTCCTTCAAACATGTCCTTGGCGTCCGATATCGCTTTCCACTCTGTGCCCATGTCGAGCAGGTTTACGAAGAAGTCATTGGTGAGCATCTCCGGCCGCTTGGTGAAAACGCCGTGCCGGGTCTGTCCGAAGTTGGCATTCAAGACGCGCATACCGCCAAGGAGAACCGTCATCTCGGGAGCGGTCAGGGTCAGCAGTTGCGCCTTGTCAATCAGCAACTCTTCGGCCGAAACAGCATAGCGGGCCTTCTGATAGTTGCGAAAGCCGTCGGCCTTCGGCTCGAGGACGGCGAAGGACGCCACGTCGGTTTGCTCCTGTGACGCATCCGTACGTCCGGGCGAGAAGGGAACGGTCACATCGTGGCCGGCATTCTTTGCAGCCTGCTCGACGCCCGCGCAGCCGCCCAGGACAATCAGGTCGGCAAGCGATACCTTCTTCCCGCCGGACTGCGCGCTGTTGAACGTGTTCTGGATGCCCTTCAGGGTCTTGAGCACCTTCGCCAGCCGGGCAGGCTGGTTGACTTCCCAATCCTTCTGCGGTGCGAGGCGAATGCGCGCCCCGTTCGCCCCGCCGCGCTTGTCGGAGCCACGGAAGGTGGACGCCGCCGCCCACGCCGTCGAGACCAGTTGTGAGACAGACAGTCCTGAGGCGAGGATCTTGCCCTTCAGGTCTGCGATGTCTTTCACGCCGATCAGCTTGTGATCGACTGCGGGTACCGGGTCTTGCCAGATCAGCACCTCTGCGGGAACCTCCGGGCCGAGGTAGCGCGAGCGGGGGCCCATGTCGCGGTGCGTCAGCTTGAACCACGCCCGGGCAAAGGCGTCGGCGAAAGCCTCGGGGTTCTGCAGGTAGCGCCGTGCGATCGGCTCGTAGATCGGGTCGAAGCGAAGCGACAGGTCCGCCGTGGTCATCATGGGCGCGTGCCGTTTCGAAGGATCATGGGCATCCTCCACGGCTTTTGATCCGGTGCTATCCTTGGGCACCCACTGGTGCGCGCCGGCCGGGCTCTTTGTCAGCTCCCACTCGTATTTGAACAGCGTGTTCAGATATCCCATGTCCCATTTGGTCGGGTTCGGCTTCCAGGCGCCCTCGAGGCCGCTGCTGATCGTATCGCCGCCTTTGCCAGTGCCGAAGCTGCTCTTCCAGCCGAGGCCCTGCTCTTCGAGGCCGGCGCCTTCGGGCTCAGGCCCCACATGGGACGCGGGGCCGGCGCCATGACACTTGCCGAAGGTGTGCCCGCCGGCGACGAGCGCGACGGTCTCTTCGTCGTTCATCGCCATACGTGCGAAGGTCTGCCGGACGTCGCGGCCGGAGGCGACCGGATCGGGGTTGCCGTTCGGCCCTTCGGGGTTCACGTAGATCAGGCCCATCTGCACGGCGGCGAGCGGGTTTTCGAGATCCCGGTCACCGGAATAGCGCTTGTCGCCAAGCCAGGTGTCCTCGCTGCCCCAGTAGATGTCCTCTTCGGGCTCCCAGACATCCTCGCGCCCGCCGGCGAATCCGAAGGTCTTAAATCCCATCGACTCCAGGGCGACGTTGCCGGTGAGGATCATCAGGTCGGCCCAGGAAATTTTCCGGCCGTACTTTTGCTTGATCGGCCAGAGTAGCCGGCGCGCCTTGTCGAGGTTCACGTTGTCCGGCCAGCTGTTGAGGGGCGCAAGGCGTTGGGAGCCGGACCCCGCGCCCCCGCGGCCGTCGCCCATGCGGTAGGTGCCGGCGCTGTGCCACGCCATCCGGATGAAGAGCCCCCCGTAGTGACCCCAGTCGGCCGGCCACCACTTCTGCGAGTCGGTCATCAGCGCGTAGAGGTCCTTCTTCACGGCCGCAAGGTCGAGCTTCTTGAATTCCTCGGCGTAGTTGAACGCCTCGTCCATCGGGTTGCTATTGCGAGAGTGCTGATGAAGAATCCTGAGGTTCAACTGGTTCGGCCACCAGTCCCGATTCGACGTGCCGCCGCCGGCAATGGATTTGTTTGTCTTTCCCGTTACCGGGCACTTGTTGTCTTCAGCCATACTATTTCCTCCTTCCGTTCTGTGACTTGTCGTTATCTCTCTTGCCATACAACTTTACCATGTCGCGCATGATTCTTAATATCTACAAAGAATAATTATTTATTACAGAGCAAAAAAAGCACGCTTGTAATCAATTCTTCTGCTGGCACTTCGGGCAGAGACCGAAGAAATCGAGACGGTGATGGAATATCTTATAACCCGTTTTCCGGCTCATCTCCTCACTGAGCGCATCGATGTTCATCAGTTCCGGGTCCATGATCTTCTTGCACTTGACGCAGATCGCATGCGGATGAGGCGACGGGTTGTTGCCGTCGTAACGGTTGCTCCCGTCGGGGAAACCCAGCTCCAGGACCTCGTTCAGTTCCTTGAGGAGAGAAATCGTCTTGTAAATCGTGGCCAGGCTCGTGGTGGGGAATTCAACCTTTACCTCTTTATATATGTCATCAACAGTGGGGTGTTCCTCGCTGGCAGCCAGAATCCTGAGAATTGCCAGACGCTGCGGTGTGATTCGAAAATCACGGTCTTTCAGCTTGGACAACATCTCTTCCACGCGCTTTTTGGAGTCTATCGTCTCGTTATGGTGCATCAAGTGTCCATTTTAATATTGTGGGGCCATTATTAATAAACAATAATTATTTTTTGATATATATACTACAATATTTTTAATTGTCAATAGATTATTTTGTGACCCGTATTACTTCGTGAAGGTGGGCCGGAATGACAAAGAAATCA
>CAZJPV010000010.1:0-58540 GCA_964547985.1 uncultured Syntrophaceae bacterium | reverse complement strand
CAAGGCCCCCATCTGTTTATCGTAGCGAAGCACCCGGCCTTTCTGTAAAAGAAAGCCGAACAGAATCCCTGTAATCAACCCGTAGATCAGCATCTTCATTTGCGCTCACCTCCATAAAGGATACGGGCAATAAGGATGCCGCCCAGGAAAAAGCCGATGAAGGCAATGAGGCCGCTAACGGCAAGCTGAAGCGAACCGCTCAGCCCATGACCGCTCGGTCACCCGTCGGCCAGGCGGGCGCCGAAGATAGCGATGGCTCCGCCGATGAAAGCAGCGACGGCCCGTCTCGAGATGCTCGGGCCGAATCGCTTTTGCCACATGTCTGGAACGGCTTTCCACTCAAAGCTCTGGGAGGTCGTGGAGGCAATCAATGACCCGAGCAAAACGCCCGTGACAAACATCCACTGCCAGTCGATAACAGGTGGTGTCTTCACAAAATATTCGAGGCTCTGAACCCGCTCGGGCGCAAAGAGTCTCTCCAGTGCACCCGCGAAACGCACGAAGCTCGTTGACGCGCCGAAATAATGCCCGACAAACCACACCGAAAGCGTCGAAACAACACCGGTGAGCGCACCCGCCAGATAAGGGCTCCAGCCGTTGTCTTCCGCTCTTGCCATAACCGTTAACCTCCTTTCTCCGAAATGATCTTACCCCTTCTTGTGAAAAACCTCTTTGAGACATATACTTAATCTTTTTATAACATCAAATAAATTTTTTCAAAAAATTTTGTCCCGTTGAAGTTTCCCGGGTAATCGTTTAAGAATAAAAGTGTTCATACGGTTTCCATCAGAATGACACAGGCATAAGGTGTGTCGATTGAAAGCATTCTCCCTTCAGAGAGTGAGTATTCCCGTGGGTGCGAAATGGACCACCTCCGGGCTTCTCGCCATACCCGGTCGATACAGGGAGGGGAAGGCTGTCGTCGTGGCCCACGGGGCGGGAAACGACATGGAAACCCCCCTCATTTCTTCCCTCGCGGGAGGCCTTGCGGAAGCTGGATACCTCACCCTCCGGTTCAACTTTCTGTACCGGGATCGAGGCGCGAAGACCCCCGATGACGAGAAGACACTGGGGGAGACATGGCAGGCGGCTTATCGCTTCATCAAAGAAGAGACGGGGTTGCCTGTAAACGCCTTCATTGCCGCCGGGAAATCCCTCGGCGGGAGGATCGCTTCCCGGATGGTCTCCGCGGGCCTCCTTCCCGCCGACCGCCTGATATTCCTCGGTTATCCCCTCCACCCGCCGGGGGACCGGGAAAAATTGAGGGACGCCCCTCTTTACGCCATACGCATCCCCATGCTCTTTTTCGCGGGCACCCGCGACCCCTTTTGTGATGCGGACCTCCTGAAATCGGTCCTGAGCCGCATCAGAGCCCCCTGGAAACTCTGCACGATCGAGGGTGGGGATCACTCCTTTCATCGGCACGGCGGTTCTCCCGATCCGTCCGTCCATGACATGATCGTGCGCGAAACCCTCATCTGGCTTGAGGAGCGGCAAACCGCAATGAAAGGACAGGACCCATGAAAACCCTGATGATCTTTTCTCTTGTCCCCCTGCTGGTAGTGTTCTCAACAGGCACAGCGGCCGCGGATGTCGTCGCCCACGACCTCGTCGCGGTGAAGGGGGAAGAGGTCATGCTGAGGGCTGACACGAAAGGTCTTTTCTTCGAGAAGGGCGGGGTGCTGGTGGAGTTCTTCGTTGACGGAAAATCCATCGGAAAGAACCTGTCGGGCAGCGGCGGTGTCGCTTTGAAGCCCTACCGGGTGCTTAAAACAGGTGTCCACAGGGTCAAGGTAAAATCGGGGAGCGACGAGGACGAGGGGATTCTTCTCTCATTGACCAAGGGGTCAAAAATCGTTTTTGTCGATATCGAAAGCGGGCTCTATGTCGAAGGAACCCCCGGCAGGGCAAAGCCCGGAAGCCGCAGGGCTCTGAAGGAGATCGGCTCTCGCTACCCCGTGGTGCTTCTGCAGTCCGGCATGATCGGGGCCAGGATGCACAGACTCTGGCTCCGGGAGAACGAGTACGAGGCCTATCCCGTCTTGCCCTGGAATAGCGGGGCCATCTTCGACGAGATAAGTCGCAAGGGACTCAAAATCAGAGCCCTGGTCGGGGGGCCGCACATCATCGAATCGGCCGGGAAATACAAGCCCCCCGCTTTTTGGTTCGACAAGGTCGACAACGCCGAAAAAGTGAAAGACTGGGAAACCCTTCAAAAGAAGCTGAAATAGTAGTCGATGGATCCATCCGTTCAATGTCCTCCCAAATCCATTTGCTATCGGGTGAGCGAGCCCTTATAATGCACCCAAATCTTCATGTTTCCCCTGTCCCGGCGAGCAGGTCATGAAAATCCAAGTGATAGGTTATCACGGATACAAGGCGAACGAAAGACCCCTCAAGTTCTACATCGGAGACAAGGAGCTGGAGGTCAAAGAGCTGCTGGACCGCTGGTATGGTGAGCAGGACGATTACTTCAAGGTGCTCGCTGATGACGGGAACACATACGTGCTCAAATACAGGCGGGAAGAGGACAACTGGGAACTCGCACTCTATACGTCCCCGATGCTCCACCAGGGTTTGAAAAGCGGGATTATTCAACTGGAGCCATCGGGCAAGAAAAAACATTAGTTCCCCCGCCGCGAGGGGCGAAACGGAACAGAGGATGGGCGCTCTACTGGCTGTCGATTTAGGCCTGACAACAGGTCTTGCACTCTACGACCGGTGCGGAAAACTGCGCTGGTACCGCTCGCAGCACTACGGCAACATGACGAGCCTGAGGCGCGCCATCTACCGGTTGGTCGGAAGTATCCCCGACCTCGAGCTTGTTCTCCTCGAGGGCGGCGGTGACATTGCCGACCTCTGGGAGCGGGAGGCTTCGCGGCAGGGTGTCAGCGTGAAGCGGGTCAGCGCAGAGACCTGGCGCCGGCACATCCTCTATCCCAGGGAGCAGAGAAGCGGCACCGCGGCGAAAAACCGCTCCAGGGATCTCGCCCGGAAGATCATCGAATGGTCCGGCATCCGGCTTCTCAAGTCACTGAGACACGACACGGCGGAGGCGATTCTCATCGGCCTCTGGGGGGCTTTACAGATGGGATGGCTCGACCGCCTGCCGCAGGCCCTGCGGCAATGAGCCCTTTGCAGCAACAACCTTCCAGGTGCAATCCAACATGCTGAACATCATCAAGGATCTTTTCGGGATCGGGAAAGACAGCGAAAGCATCATCCGGGTTCTGATCGAGGCCAGAAAGAAGACGAAGGGCGTCAAATACCAAGTCCTCTCCGAGGCACAGTTCAACACGAGTCTCATCCTCGATCATTACCTGACCCGTAAAGCCGACGCCGGGAAGATCATTAAACACTTGAAAACAGGACATCTCTCCAGGGCCTTCGATGAGGGCTTCGACTTCCGACGGATCCAAAAGGGAAGAGTCACCGAAAAGATGGTTGTGAACACCCCCTTCCTGAAAAGCTACACCGGCCTGGATTGCGAGGGTCTTCTCAGGCGCATCCTGTTCCACATTGAGCAGCTCAAACTCCTGCCGGAACTCTACGCTATCGAAAAAACCGACCGGGTGGACATCCGCAGACGCCTGGAAAATCTCGGAAGGCGATACGTCCTGTTCGCAAGATTCCTGAGGTCTCCGTAGCGTTCCCGTCGCAAAAAAGAACCGCCGCGACCTGAAAATCCATGCCCATCATTTCTTTGTCCTTGACAAACATTCCTTTGTCTGCCAAATAATTCTTCACGATTTATTTTTATATTATCCCGAGTCTTCACCTGACGTTCAAACCATTTCCTTTTCTGCCTTTTCAGGATGAAACCGTGATCCGGACATTCGAAGATCTCGACAGACTTGCCCCCGATAAGGGTCCCAAAAAGTTTATCGTCCTTGCCCCCGAGGATGAGGAGTTCATGCTGGCTGTCAAGCACAGCTGGCAGAGGGGATACATCGAGCCCGTTCTCATCGGGAGCCGTGAAAAGATCGAGAGGCTGGCCGGCCATGTGGAATTCGATATCGCCCCCTTCGAAAAGATCTTTGAATCAGACCGCCAGGGGATCGCCAACCTTGGCATCTCCATGCTGTTTTCGGGGGACGTCGACATGGCGGGAAAGGGCCAGATCCCTACGGCCTTCATCTACCGCTCCATCATCCGGGAGGAATCGAAGGTCCGGAAAGGCACGATGGTCAGTGTCATCTCCCTGTGGGACATCGCGGGGCTCGGTCACCTGACCTCCCTGACGGATACAGGCGTCAATATCAACCCGGATTTTGAAAGCAAGACCGAAATACTGAAAAACGCGGTTTTCCTCTTTCACCTGCTGGGATATCCGAAACCGAGGATTTCCGTCCTTTCCGGTCAGCGGGAAATAGGCGGCACTTTGGAATCCTACCGCGATTTCACAAGGCTTCGGGAGACCGCGCAAAAGGGGGATCTCGGATCCTGTGAAGTCATCGAAGCCACATCTTTTACCGAAATCTTCCTGCCCGGCAGAAAGGTCTTTTCACGCTTCTCCGAGATCGACATCGGGAAGACGGATTTTCCCGAGATCATACTGATGCCCAACCTCTCCACGGGCAACATCCTGGTGAAGCTCGATTTCGTCATTCCCCGTGTCCGAAGACGTTCTCTGGTCATGACGTCGAGGGGTCCCGTGATCATCCCCTCCAGGTCGGATTTCCACGACGCCATCACGGGTGAAATCGCGCTTGGTGTCGTAACCGCCGACAGGGTCAGGAAGGCATAGGGAGATGTTACGGAACTTTCAAGACATCAGGGAAGCGGCTCGGAAAGAGGGGAAGAAAAGGATCGTCCTCACCCCCTCGGGGCCCGAGGGCGGACCGGAAGCCCTCTACGATGCCGTGAGGGAGGGATGGGTCACGCCTGTCTTCATCGGTGAACGCTCTGCGGCGGATAAAACACTTCGCGAAAAAGGCTTCTCTGCTCACGACTTTGAAATCATCAGCGAACAGGACCCCCGGAAATGTGTGATGCTCGCCCTGGACATGGTGCGGGGGAAAAAGGCGGATATCGTCATGCAGGGGACCATGGAAAATCAGCTCTTCCTCGACCTCGTGCTCGACAGGGAGAAGGGGTTGATGCAGGGCCGTGTCGCCAGTTTCGTGTCCATCTTCGACCCGCCGACCCTGGATCGGCTCACCATGATCACCGACGCCTATATCAACAACAACCCTTCCATCACGGAAAAGATCGCCATCACGGAGAACGCCATCAAGCTGGCCCGCGTTCTCGGCATCGGATCACCGAAAATCGCGGCGCTGTCCGCCATAGAACAGGTCAACCCGGCCATCCCCTCCACCATGGATGCGGCCATCCTCTCGAAGATGGCTGAGAGGAAACAATTCGGGGATGTCATCATCGAAGGTCCGCTGGACATTGATTGCGCCGTGAGTGGGAAGGCTGCGGTGCGCAAGGGCGTCCAGAGCAGCGTCACCGGCCAGGTGGATATCTACCTTGTCCCGAACGTCGAGGCGGGCTACCTCACGGCCCAGATCTCCGTTTTCATTGCCGGGATGCCCATGGCGGGAGTTCTCATGGGTACATCTCACCCCGTCATCATCCATGTGCCCATCACCTCGGGCGAGAACAAGCTTGTGGAAATTGCCCTTGCCGTTCTCCTGTCAGGAAGATAAAAATGAACAAAGCACATCGGATTTTTGCCATCAATGTAGGGTCCACGTCGACCAAAGTCGCCTTTTTCGAGGGCGCAAAGGCCGTCGCTCAGAAAACCATTGCCTACAGTAGTCAGGAACTTGCGGGCTACGCAGAGCTTCGCGATCAACTCCCCCGGAGAAGGCAGGACGTCGTGACCTTCATGGAGAAAAACGGGATAGCCCTCGATCAGCTCAATATCATCATCAGCCGGGGGGGCCTGGGCAAACCCGGGCCTGCCGGGGCCTATATCATCGACGAGGCCATGTGCGAGGACCTCCTGGCGGGCCGTTACGGAAAGCACCCTTCCGCCCTGGGACCGGCCATTGCCCTAGATATGGCGAAGCCCTCGGGGATCCGGGCGATCATCGTTGACCCCCCCAGCACCGATGAGTTCGAACCCATGGCACGGATATCCGGTCTTCCCGATATCGAAAGAAAAAGCGCCTTTCACGCCCTGAATCAGAAGGCCGCTGCCAGGAAGGCTGCCGAGAAAATGGGGAAGAGCTACGATACGGTGAACCTTGTCGTGGCACATTTAGGGGGCGGTATCACGATCGGGGCTCACCGCCAGGGCCGCGTCATTGACTGCACCCATGGCCTGAGCGAAGGGCCCTTTACGCCGGAACGGTCGGGGAGTCTGCCGACCCTCGAACTCGCAGAGCTTGTCCTCGGCGCAAAATACACGCCGAAAGACCTGCAGCGGAAGCTCGTCGGCCAGGGCGGGCTGGCAGCTTACCTGGGCACGACGGATGCTATTGCCATCGAATCCGCGATCGATAAAGGCGACAAAAAGTCAATGTTCATTTACCAGGCCATGGCGTACCAGATTGCCAAGGATATCGGCGCCATGGCAACCGTTTTGAGCGGACAGGTGGACGGAATCGTCCTGACCGGAGGGCTCGCCCATTCAAAAAGGCTCGTGGGCTGGATCACGGAGCGCACTCAGTTCATCGCGAGCATTTTACTCTACCCCGGTGAAGATGAAATGGCCGCCCTGGCAGAGGGGGCTCTGCGGGTGCTCCTCGGCCAGGAAGAAGTTGTTTGACCCCATTTCTAATACAGCGCAATTAAATGGGATTTTTTTCCGTTTCTGTCACTTTTCTATTCACATCGACCTCGAAAGATGCTATAAGAAATTTAATTTCACCCTTCCCTGAACGGGGAGCACGTCCGTTTTTTTCCCAAGCCAAACGACTGGTCCGTAGCCTTTTGGTGGATTTCTCCAAGTACTTTTTTTAAAAGAACGACTTCCCGTCAGAGGGGGGTGACTGTTCGCCCGACGAATCGTCACGGGACCTGACGGTAAATCACTCCCGTCGATGTCCTGACGTTGGAAAATGTATTGATGGACTTACAAAGGAGGAGGTGAAAAAGGGGGATTCGGGGTCCATCAAAAATAATTGATCATGAAAGGAGAGGTTCTATGTCAGAGATGATTAGAAACGGCAGAGGTTCCGGAATCGTGATCGTCCTTGCGCTCGGCCTGGTCTTCCTCTGGGCCTGCACCGCAAAGACGCCCGTGCTTCCCGGAACAGCGACAACGGGTGCGGCAGGCGCAGCCGCGGGTGCGGCAACCATGGTGGGAGAATATACCTTCTCGAACATCTACTTCGATTACGACAAATCAAGCATCACGCCGGCTGCCGGGGATATTCTCAAGAAGCACGCCGCCTGGTTGAAGAAGAACGCCGGCTATGATGTCAAGGTCGAGGGATACTGCGACGAAAGGGGCACCGAGGCTTACAACATGGCTCTCGGCAAGAGGAGGGCGAATGCCGCCAAGGCTTATCTGACGAAACAGGGTGTCAACGCCAAGAGAATCTCCACGGTGAGCTACGGTGAGGGAAAGCCCGTCTGCACGGAAATGCTGGAATCCTGCTGGGCGAAGAACAGAAGGGCCGTGTTCGTCGTGACGCCGAAGAAATAAGACATCCAGCCCCTGATTTTGTATGACCTTCATACCCAAACTCGATCTTGAAAAGGAGGCGAGCAAGATGAAACGTTTACTTGCACTGATTATTATAAGTCTGTTCATCATCGGTTGCGGAGCAACAGGCAACTATTCGTATAAGAGCTGGGATCACCTGGTATTCAGCGCAGGCGGATATAAGAATTGCACCGCGGAGGACATGGAGAAAGCAAAGCAAGAGGGCTGGTGGGGAGAACTCGTTCCCTGCCCTGTCAAGAAATAACTCCTCCTATTTTCCGACCCTCTTGAAGACATAACCTTCAGCATCATCAGTCGAAGTGTGCAAGAAGCCCCGATGACGACCGCGGGGCTTTTTGTTTTCTGGATTCAGACACATGGCTTTTGACCGGCGCTAACAGCCACGGAGATAAAATAACAGACGGCGTCCGACCGGGTTCACCGGTCGAATTTTGATTGATCATGAGGATGAAACCCCTATAAGATGAAAAAGCAACCGGGACATACGTCCGGGACCAAAATCCCGAAGGGAGTGTAAATGACATGAACAAGGAGCGGCTTGTTGTCATCGGGGGAGATGCCGCTGGAATGAGCGCGGCTTCACAGGCCCGTCGCCGCCGAAAGGATCTGGAAATCGTCGTTTTCGAGCGCAGCCCGCACACGTCGTACTCGGCCTGAAGCATCCCCTACTACGTCGGCCGTGTCGTCGACGACCTGGAGTCCCTCGTTGCCATCACGCCTGAAGAATTCCGTGAAGAGAGGAACATTGACGCCCGGACCCTTCACGAGGTCACGGAAATCGACCTCCAGAATCGCCGGGTCCACGTGAGGAACCTCCGTGGGCAGAAAGAATTCCGGGAGCCCTTCGATATCCTGATGATTGCCACCGGCGCCGTCCCGACGTATCCGGATGTCCCGGGTGCGGATGCCAAAGGGATTTACGGCGTTCACACGCTGCAGAGCGGTATCGAGGTCAGACGGGTGGTGGATGAGGAAAAGCCGGGACACGCCGTCATCGTCGGTGGAGGTTACATCGGTCTGGAAATGGCGGAGGCCTTCGTCATGCGGGGGATGGACGTCTCCCTCGTCGAGCGCTCCGCGCAGGTGATGGGTACGCTCGATCCCGACATGGGGGCCCTCGTATCCAATGCCTTGTTGAAAATAGGCGTCAAGCTCTACCGGGATGAATCGCTGGAGAGCTTTGACATGAAGAATGGTAGGGTGGCCGCCGTGGTCACGGACCGGCGATCCATCCCTGCCGATATCGTCATCACAGGTCTGGGCGTCCGCCCCAATACCGACCTTGCCCGGCAGGCGGGCATACCGCTCGGCGCGAGGGACGCCATCAAGGTCAACGAACGGATGCAGACCTCGATGGAGGGCATCTGGGCCGGTGGTGATTGCGCCGAGTCATTCCACCTGGTGAGCCGAAGGCCCGTTCACTTCGCCCTGGGGACGATTGCCAACAAGCAGGGGCGCGTGGCCGGCATCAACATCGGCGGGGAATACGCCACATTCCCCGGGGTGGTCGGCACGGCCGTCAGCAAGATCTGCGCCGTGGAGGTTGCCCGGACGGGGCTTCAGGAAAAGGAGATCCAGGCACTGGGCCTTCAGTACGTCACCGGCAAGATCGAGAGCATGACGCGCGCGCACTACTACCCCCATGCAGGAAAAGTAACCGTCAAGGTTCTCGCCGAGAAGGGGTGTGGAAGGCTCCTCGGCGGGCAGATCGTCGGTGTCGAAGGCGCCGCCAAACGCATCGATGTTCTCGCCACCTCCCTGCACGCGGGATTCACCGTTCTTGACATGATCGATCTGGACCTGAGTTATGCCCCGCCCTATTCGCCCGTGTGGGACCCCGTCATCATCGCGGCCCGAAAGGCCGCCGAGGCCCTGTGAGGCTGAAACAAAGGACGCGAACCCCAGGGGACTCTGTCCGCACTACCCCTTGGGCCGGCGGGGGATGATGAAAGAGGTCCTATGCCTGTAGTCCACGTATGCCTTTCCGAAACGGAGTTCCAATTCCTTCTCCTCGATGATCCGGATGTAAAGGACCAGCAAAGAAAAAAGAAAGATCGTCACGGCAACGGCCATGGGAGAGCCGGCCAGAAGGCCCATGCCCAGATAGAAAAAGAAAGTGCCGAAGGTCATGGGGTTCCTGCAGAGGGCGAAGGGCCCTTCCACAACCAGCCTTCGGGTCGGCATCAGCGGGGAGGGTGTCCCTTTGCCGATCCTGTGCTGGGTCACAACCGTCCAGGCTGCGAAGGCGAATCCCTCGATCACGAAGAGAGCACCAAAGACAATCGCCATCCCCTCACCCCGGAATCCCACAAACCCCAGCCTGCGGTCCAGAAACTGAGAAAGAAAAACGACAGCAAGGGGGCCTAACGCCCCGAAAAGAAGACCCTGCGTGACAATCGCGAGCAAGCGCTGGATCTCGCTGTAACGGCGCAAGGCCAGCCGCCTGAAGATCTCCACATCCATTGGCGCCCTCCTCCATCCCGGGACGAATGTCACAAACGGGTGTGATTTGAAATCACATGCCCGGTTATTCTTATCATAAAAGCACCGGGTAAAAAACACCCGGAAGGGTCTTCAGCCGGGGAAAGGTCCTTCGTGACCGCGCATAAGGACTCAAGTCTTATCGTAATCTGCCGATGATCTTATGGAAATAACCAGTGGGGACGAATTATGTCGAATGCCTTTGGCATCGCCCTTTCGGCCATCAAGACCCTTTTCACGAAGCTAGACGTGACGGCCAACAACATTGCCAATGCCAACACCAGCGGTTTTAAAAAAAGCCGCGCCGAATTCCAGGAGGTTGCGCCGGACGGCGTCAAGGTATCCATCCGAAAGATCGACACCCCCGGAGATCCCCTTCCCCCTGCCGAAGGCGAAACGGACTACCAGGAATCTTCGAATGTCTCCCTCGAGGAGGAGATGGTCAACCTCATCGTCACGCGTTACACCTTCAGCGCCAACCTCAAGACCATCCAGGCCGAGGAGGAGATGCAAAAAAACCTCCTTGACATCAAGGTCTGAAAACCAGGTTCCGCCTTTTTCGGTATCAACCGAAGCGGTCGATCATATCTGCTCCGGCGGAATCCCTGACGGATCATATCCGGCCACACAGGGGATACCGACCTTCCGGAGTCTTTTCTCCACATTCCCGTAAAGAACAAGTTCCTCGACCTCCGTCTCGTCGATACCGATGGCCGCCAGTCTCTCCTGAAGGCTTCGAACATCTTCGGGCGTCGAGAAACTCACCATGACGGCGGGATAAGCCCGGACACCCGCCCCGATGAGGTTCTCCAGGGCCTTCAGCTGCAGAAGAAATGCCCGGGGATCCGCACCCGTTAACCGCGAAAATTCTTCTTCGCTTGTCCCCTTGAGGCTCACCCTCACGCAGAGGAAGGGGAATCGCGACAGGTCTCTGGCATAGGACGGGTCGTCCCCGATGAGGATCCCGTTTGTCTCGAGAATAAACTGGTAACCGGGCGGAATTTTTCCAAGTACCCCGAGGAGATGATCCCTCGCGAGGGTGGGCTCGTTCCCGCTGATACGAAGCCGCTTGAAGCCCTTTTTGCGGGCGATGCCGACAAGCTTCCCGGCAACTTCGGCGGGTGAGTAGAACCGCCCCAAAGCTTCCGGAGAGACAACCTCGTCCCAGGCCCAGCAGAAGAGACAACGAAGGCAGCAACCGACACAGTCCGCCGTTGCGATACCGTCGTAGAACCTCGCAGCCCTGAAACGGTAGTATTTGCGCAAATCACCCCGGCAGATGACCCGCGATGTTTCTTCGGCTTTCCTGACAGGATCATACATGACTGCGATCGCTCCAGGAATTTTCTATCCCGCGGGGGAGAGTTGTTTAAGTCCGGAGGCTTTTGTGGTATATACCATCACCGGATATAATCCCATGACGGGCCCAGGGGGGCCGATCATGATCCATACGTCATATAACACGCTAAGGGATTTAAGAGTATTTTAAGTTCACCGGGCCTTCTATACGCCCGCCGGTTTTTTCATCTTTTTCTTAACCTGATGGTCCCCACGCCTTACGGTACGTGCCCTGTCGGGCACTCACCGGGAACATTGAATCCGAGGAGAGGGATGAACCTATCCTGTCACCATCCATTTGCGCATACGAAGGGAATGTGGCTTCTCACGGTCGCATTGCTTGCCCTTCTGCCCTGCCTGGTCGCGTTTCTGCCCGCCATCAAGGGCCGCGGCCCCCATCCCGACCGTATCAAGATGCCCCCGGGATTTGAAATGAAGCTCTTCGCGCAGAATGTCAAGAACGCCCGGTCGATGGCCATGAGTCCCGGTGGGGTTCTCTTCGTTGGCACCAGGGAGGCCGGCAGGGTTTATGCCATCGTTGATCGGAACGGGGATCATGTGGCGGACGAGGTCCTCACCATCGCGAAAGGGCTCAACATGCCCAACGGTGTCGCGTTTCGAGACGGCTCCCTGTATGTCGCGGAGGTCAACCGGATCCTCCGCTACGACGGCATCGAGACCCGGCTCTATAACCCGCCAAATCCCGTTGTGGTGAGCAGCCAGTTTCCGAGTGACAGGCACCACGGCTGGAAATATATGGCCTTTGGCCCCGATGGCATGCTCTACGTTCCCGTGGGGGCGCCCTGCAACATCTGCGAGCGAACTGAGAGGCCCTACGCAACGATCATGCGGATGCAACCCGACGGCACGGGCCTGGAAGTCTTTGCCTCGGGCGTTCGAAACACGGTCGGCTTCGACTGGCACCCCGGCACGGGAGACCTCTGGTTCACGGACAACGGACGGGACTGGATGGGTGACGACCTGCCGCCGGACGAGTTGAACCGGGCACCACGGAAGGGTCTGCACTTCGGTTTTCCATACTGTCACGGCGGCACCATCCCCGATCCGGATTTCGGAAAAAAGCAAGGCTGCGAAAATTTCACGCCGCCGGCCATTCAGCTTGGGCCCCATGTGGCGGCACTGGGCATGCGCTTTTACAGGGGGAAAATGTTCCCGCGGGAGTATGAGAACCAGGTCTTCATCGCCGAGCACGGGTCGTGGAACCGCAGCGCGCCCGTCGGTTATCGTATCACGCTCGTGAGGCTGAAGGAAGACCGGGCGGTAAGGTACGGGGTCTTCGCCGAGGGCTGGCTGGAGGGTTTCATGGCCTGGGGCCGTCCCGTCGATCTTCTCGTCATGCCCGACGGCTCCCTGCTCGTTTCGGACGACCGCGCGAACGCCATCTACCGGATCACCTACCGGCAACCCTCATCGCTTTCAGAGTAAAGCGTATTTCAAAATTTCATTTCAGGAGGTTTTTATGAAGTTCAAGACGCTCGACGATGTTCTCAAGTTCGCCATCGGGAAGGAGACAAAATCAAACAAACTTTATCTGATGTTCCAGAAAAAGGTTAAGGACCCGGCTGCCAAAAAACTGCTCGGCGAGATGGCGGATCAGGAAGCGGGTCACCGGAAGCTTCTGGAGGAAGCCCTCAAGACGCACAAGATGCATTCCATCGGTGGAAAGTGCGAAGTGGCGGACATGAAGCTGACCGATTACATGGTCGAGCGGGAGCTGAAACCGGACAGCGACCCTCAGGATGTGATGATGTTCGCGATGCAGATGGAGAAGCTCTCCTACGATTTCTACCAGGAACTCCTGAAGAACTATGAGGGGACGAAGCTCGCCGGCGCCTTCGCGAAGCTGACCGACGAGGAACGATGCCACAAGGAAACCCTGGAGAAGGAATACGAAGAGCACTTCATGCAGTGGATGTAGGATCGGGAGAGCCGGCGCAGGAAAAAAATGCCGGCCTCTTCAAACCGAAGGGCCGGACCATGGGTGACCATTTTCCGTTTTTTCGCACCTACTCCATGAGGGCATACAACCAGGCGCCCAAAACGGAAAAGCTGATCAGGACTACAAAGACATATTCGATCATCTCCCCAACCTCCGAGCAAAGGGCAACCAGGATACCGACGTCTTTGCCGACGCGTGTATCCCAGTGAGCCCCATGAGTCTCTGATCTACACTCCCGCCGAATAGTATAACCGTTCGCCCGATAACGGGGTTTCGGTTTATCTTGATGTGCTGAAGTTAGTCGAGGGACCCATGTTTTTTGCCATCTCTAATATCGGATTCCAACCGCTCAGACTTTAGTGCGAAAATTGTGCCATATAATCCGGGAATGGAACCATCACTTCAAGACTCAATTCCCCAATGTTAAGGGAGGGTTGCGTTTTTACACCCGCTTGAGAGAGAAAAAAGTTCTACAGGAAATATATCCCTGAACCGATGGATACCCGTCGATGCTTGACCCTGCGTACCCCTTCGGGTTTATTACCGTCGTATTTTTGACAGCGTCGCCGTGGCAACACAGGACAGAAAATGCATGAGACATGCAAAGGGAAAAACGGCCTCAAAAAAAGATCGGGGGAAAGAGAAAGCGAAGGACGGCATCCGACGGAAGGAAGACAAAAAATTGTTGTTCAACGCGTCGGTAAAATGATAATAAAGGGGGCAAAATCCAACCAAGGAGAGTGTCATGATCAAAAGATTCAGGAAATCATTGCTGGCCATTGTCGTAACCGTTTATATGACCATCTTCACGACTTCCCCGGCTTTAGCCGGAATGGTCTCCTCCTTCACCTCCTCACCGGAGATGGCGACCACGATGAGGGGCGAGGAGATCGGCAAGGTTCAACGGGCCCTTGAAAATGAGATCCTGATCGAGAAATTCAAGGCCTACGGACTCAACCCCGGGGAAATCAGCGACAGACTCCAGAGCATGTCGGACGAACAGATCCACCTGCTGGCCCAGGCATCGGATCAACTGCTCGTCGGCGGTGATGCACTCGGCTTCGTGATCGCCATTCTGGTCATCATCCTCCTGGTCATTCTGATCCTCAAGCTCTACGACAAGCAGATCGTTGTCAAGTAGCCGACATTGAAGTCCCTTTTTCTCTCCTTACTCATTGCCGCAGCGGCAGTAACGCACGTCATTAAGGGTGTACCCTTTGTGAAGCAGGACTCACAGTACTGCGGTCCTGCTTCGCTTTCTTCCATCCTCAGCTATTACGGTGATCCCGTCGACCAGCAAACCATCGGCAAGGAAACGTACTGCGAAAAACTCAAAGGAGCCCTGATCACCGATCTGGAGAACTTCGCCCGCGCCCGGGGCTTCAGGACCCGGTCGGGCAGCGGCACGCTGGAGGACATCCAATCGGCCGTTTCCGGGGGAACACCCGTCATCGTGCTGGTCGATCAGGGTTTCTGGGTGGTGTCTCAACCCCACTATCTGGTAGTCTTCGGCTATGACGATACGGGATTCACTGCCCACAACGGATACCAGGCTTCTCAACGATATCCCTACACGGAATTCCGGAAGATATGGACAAAGGCAGGATCAACATACCTTTTGATCTACCGCTGACGGCAGCCCTTGTTCTACTCCTCTGTCTCATCTGCGCCTGCGCGATGCCCCAGATCATCATCCTCGAGGACACACTGACGGCGGAGGAACACAACGACCTCGGGGTGATTTACGAGAAGAAGGGTCTCGCCGACCTGGCGGAGAAGGAGTACCTGAAGGCCGCAGGAAAGCGCGAGGAATGGATGGTCCCCTATTTCAATCTGGGGAATCTCTGCTACAAACGCGGTGATTACAGCCGGTCCGAGGGTTTTTTCCGCGAGGCCTTCGAGCGGGCGCCGGGGAATCCCGATGTCATGAACAACCTCGCCAACGCCCTTCTTATGCAGGGACGTCTCGGCGAAGCAAGAAAAATCATCGAAGACACCCTGGCGATCGATCGCAAAGAAGAATACCTGGACACGTACCGTAAGATTCTCGAGAAAGAATCTCGAAAGTTTTGAGTTTTGAAATTTGAGTTAAAATAAATTCAGATCCTTTATAACTCAGCATCCAGCGCTTAAAACCGGGGGATGCGCCATGGCCTCCTAGACGAAGATCTCCATGACGGCCTCGGCCATCAGCCTGTAACCCATGACCGTCGGGTGGACGCCGTCAAACTGCACAAGTTCTCCCAGATCAACTCCTTCCCTGACCCGCCGCTTCCAGTGCTCGTGGACCCTCGCGATCGAAAGTTTGTAGGTCCGGGCCAGATCCTCGAGACGGCCGTAAAATGACTTTTCGATGACCTCGTTCCACTCGTTCTCGCCGATATAGGATGAGGTCACGAGGACAATCTCGGCCTTCGTATTTCCCAGGATCTCGCTGATGGCGGTCTCAATGTTCAGACGATAATCATCGGGCGTGTAGCCCACAAAGGCATCGTTCAGGGCAAACTGAAGGAGAACACAATCCGGGTTGTAGAAAAAAACATCGGGGTCGAGGCGATGAAGACCTCCCTCGGCCGTGTCGCCGGGGATTCCTTTGTTGATGAGCCTGAATCCGGTTTTCGGATATTGCTCCGTGAGCATCTCCTTCAGGAAATCAAGGTAGCCCTTTTTCACCATCCAGCCGTAGGTGAGGGAATCCCCGATGGCCACGATGGTTGCCGACTCGGTCGTCCGGAGCTTTTCGATGGTCTTTACAGGTTTCGTCATGTACTTCTCCGCGTATCCCTTCACCCTGAATCGTTGCTGCTCGCCGCGCGATACCATACAACATCACCCTCATTATTTCCACCCTCTTCATCGGTATCGTCCCTCCAAGGCTCCAACGGAATATAAAAAAATAGGGCCCCTTATTTCAAGGCCCCATCATTCAGGTCCGGAACGACCTTCTCGCATCGTTGATCAGGTGCCTGGCCATAGACCCTGGAGACTGGAGTAAAAAAACGGCGATCTTCGAAAATCCGTCATCGCCGCACCTCAGTTTAAGTTCCTCCGCTATGGCAGGAATATCGTATATCCCACGACATCACGATAGAACCGCAGTTCTCTCCTAGCTCGCGGCCGCCCCAAGGGGCGTGTCCTGGAATTTGAGAGCGATGCAGTCTTTCCTCCACAGGCAGGAAAGTTCGCGACAATATTCGACCCGGTCCGTACCGTAACATTCGGGGTTATTCTCTTTCCGCTGTATGGCCCTGATGAGGTCCGTCTTTCTCATGCCGAAGGAATTGATCCCTCTTGCTTTTGCTATTTTTTGAATGTCCTGATATTTCATGTAAACATTGCCTCTTTTTTTAAAGGCGATCCGAGATCGTTAAAAACAGTGATTGTCCGCTTCGAGGGCGACAGGTGTGCTGCACACCATGGCCGCACCCGGGAGCTATTCCGCGATGTTGACTTTGAAATACCGATTGAGGGCCCCCTTGATGGCAACCTCGCAGTCATTCTTTTTTGCCGGGGCGCCGGAGCCATTTCCGAAATACCGCATGTTGGCGCGTAGAATGGCCGACTCATGTTGGGTCAGATCCCCGGGCCGACCGGGCTGCTTATCTATGGCTTCTGTGGAGATGTCGATCTTTGACATGGGCGTCTTTCAAAAACCATTAAGGGAAAATTGACGAACCTGGGTCTATCGGCTGCGTCATTTCAATTACAGTATGACATAAAAGCAAGGCGAATAACATATAGAATAATACTGGAAAGATATCAGGTCAAAACTGATATTATGTGAGACTGAGCAGAAAAGACCTCAGATTTGCTTTTTTATTTTTCAATCCAAGCTTGATCCTTATGTTGTCGCGGTGGAACTCCACGGCACGGCTGGAAATGTTGAGGACCTCCGATATTTCCTTCGTCGTCCTCCCCTCCCGGATTAGGGTCGCGATCTGGATCTCCCGGGGTGTGAGATTAAGGTATTTGGAGGTCATCTTACGGAGAAAGGGGGAAAGGATATCGTCCAGGTTGGACTCGATGATATCCGTGTAAGCCAGCTGGTCACCCTTGAGGGCTGTTTTCTTGAGCTTTTCGAGGTAGGGAAGGACGAGCTCTTTGACATTGGAGAGGATCCTTTCTTCCAGTTCTTCCCTGTCATCCTCGCGGTGCTTGAGAAGAACTTTGAGGGCCGTGTTCAATTCTTCAAGGTTCCGAGACTTAATCTCCAATTCCTCTTCTCTCTCATGCAGTTCCATCTCCGCTTTCTTGCGCTCGCTGATGTCCAGAAGGGAGGCCACACTCATCCTTGTTCCGGGAATAATGGCAATCGTCATAAACGCATCCCGGGCCCTGCCGGCTTTGTCCCTGAAGCGAAACTCGTAATTCCGAGGTGTGGCAGCCTCGTTCACGCGACGGAGATAATGGTACTCGATCATTCGCTCGAGCATGCCCTCACCATCGGCTATGAACTCCGTCCATTTCATCTTTTTCTCCACCTCGGCTTTCGTGTAACCGCTCTGCCGTTCGAACTCCGTGTTCACCATGAATACCGTCATGTCTTCCTCCAGGATCATGGTCGCTGCTGTGGTGGTCTCGAAGATGGTCCTATACCTGATCTCAGATTCTTTCAGGGCCTGTTCAGCCCGAACGCGGTCCGTGATGTCATGGCCGACACCCTGGTACTCCACGATATTGCCCCCGTCATCGAAGACGGCCCGGTTCGTCCACATCTGCCAGCCGATCTTTCCGCCCGGCATGAAGACGCGGTGCTCAACGGCGAATAAAGTCATTCCTCCGGTCATCCCGTCAATCATGTCCTCGATCTGCTTGCGGTCCTGCTCGGGAACGAGGTTTTTGAAGTCGGAGCCGATGAGCTCTTCCCGCGTCATGCCGAAAAATTGGCAATAGGCGTCGTTGACAAAGGTGAGCGTCCCGTCACGAAGATAGCGGCAGATCAACTCGGATTGATGCTCGATGATACTCCGGTATCGCTCTCCTTCCCTCTTTTGCTCGAGGAGCTCCGCTTCAAGCCTGTCTAATTTTCCCCGGATTTTTTCGTTATCTTTTTCCATATGTTGTCGCCCTGCATTTCATCGCTTGAAGTCCCCCGAAACAGCCATGCCGGCCCTGGGACACAATGATTTCAGCGATTTAAAATTACCTTTTCCCTTCATTCCTGTCAATGCCCCCTTTGAGGCATCCTCGAAGGCGCCGCAAGACGACCCCTATTCTTACAAAGCGATACGGGGGGAGTGAACTATCCTGCATCTCAAGAGAAAGGCCGTGAGGGGAGCCTTCCGGGTAAGATGAAATCCCCTTTGAAAAACCAGGACTCAGGGCCGGGAATGATCATTTTTCTTGCATCCCGCGATGTCAAAACGATATTATGAAGCCCGATTTTTGTCGTACCCCGGCCAGAGCAGACAGACAAATCGCGCTCGTTTTGTAAAGGTTCCCTTCTCAAGAACCGATGAAGGGTCCTGAGACATATATGATTGGGTGGTTTATTCCGGCTTCTCGCACAAGGAGGGGGCATCATGAGACAGCGCACTTTTCTCACGGTCATTCTCTTCATCATGGCCTTACTTACAACCCCGGCCATGGCGCAAATCTCCATCACACTCGACAGGGCCGAAATAAACGGCCAGGACATCACGGCGAGCAGGCTCATCGTCGTCCAGCCGGGCGAGCCTCTAACGGGCTATCTTGAAGTGACGGTACAAAGCAGTGAGCCCGTCGGCACAACGGTACCCGTGGCAGCCACACCGAACTGGTGGTGGGACGGCTACAGGACCAATGCGGAGATATACACGCCCATTTCACCGGGGGCGCCCCAGGGCGCGCATACCTACCGTTACGATCTCCCCGCGGATCTGTGGTCACCTTACTTCCCCGCCGGGGCCATCTATTATATCGGCGTCTTTGCCGGTGCGGTCGAAGACGAAGCGCATCTCATGTCCTGCGACAAGAATAACGGCCAGTATGTCTGGAATGCCTACCCGGAGAGCGGGACGAACGCCCTGGACGTTGCCAACTGGTCAAACGTCTACTGGGACCAGGCAGTCTCCGTAGAAGGCTCTGTCCACGGTTTCAAGTTCTGCAGCGGCGCAGTCTGCGGTCCCGGCAGTTATGGCGGTGCGGCCATCATGGTGCAGATCGCGAGCCCACAGGTCGAGAAGGAGCTCACCCTCTCGCCCGCGGCCGACACCTTTGTAAGCTCGAGTAACAGGCGTTACCGGGACTACAGGAGCCCCTACTCCACTTATGAAAAATATGTCAATTACGGCGATTCAAGCGGCCTGGCGATCGTGCGGGGCAAATTCGGACTATTCCGAAGCTTTTCCGACTGGAGGGCAAGCCTCATCCGTTTCGACCTTTCCGAGGTTTCACCGGACGCGACGATCGAGGAAGCCAACTTGTGCCTCTATCAGTACATGATCTGGAGCGAACAGGTCTCCATCCATCGCATGAAGAAAGACTGGAAGGAGCTCGAAGCCTCCTGGTACGAGTCGTACAAGGGTGGTGAGCTCTGGTGGGGCGGCTGGACGAATGGTCAAAACTATGAGCCAACGGCGAGCGATCTGAAATCGGTGACGAAAGAAGGCTGGTTCTGCTGGAACGTCCAAGAGGACGTCGGGATCTTCGTCAATACCCCCGACGAAAACTTCGGTTGGTTCCTGAAGTCCGCGGCAACGACGGGAAGCGATGAAACGGCTATCGCCTTCTATTCCAGAAACGCTCTCCGGAATGACTTAAGACCGTATCTGTACGTTCGCTACACGGTCGGCGGCTCTGGACCCATAGGGCTCTCCCGGTAATACCTGAAAGGCTCCGGTCTCTCTCCCCGAGGGGCCGGAGCCTTTTTTTCATAAGGCCAGCAATCGGCACGAATCATCGTCCTAAAGCTTTCCAGGTTTGTGCCGATATAGAAAACAGAGTTCATGCGTCTGAAAAAGGCAAACCACGCCGAAAGGGTGGGACGCAAAGCCACGGGCCTAAATCCGAAGCCGTCGGATAGGGTAGCCGGGTTGCCAGGCGAAAGCAGCACTTTCCTGTGCTGAATTTCGTCGGCCCAGCAAATTCAGCCATATGGAGGTGCTGTTGTCATGTTGACGACACATCTGCGGGTGAAGTTTGCCCGGGGGATCGGTCGTCTTCTCCCCGTGATCAGCCTTGCCATCCTGGTCACGTCGATCCTCTCTCTCCATATCTTCACGTCCGCGGTCCACGCCGCCCAGATCAGTCTTGAATGGGACGCCAACGGAGAAGCTGATCTGGCAGGCTACATGGTCTACTACGGGACATCGAGCGGCAACTACACCGCCTCAACCGACGTCGGCAACAACACCCACTGCGTGATCTCCAATCTCGAGCCGGGTGTCACCTACTACCTGGCGGCTACGGCCTACGACTCCGAGGGAAACGAAAGCGGATTCTCCGACGAGATCGTCTATGCCGTTCCCGCTGCTGTGCCATCTGGTCCGGGTTCGTCATCGTCCGATGAAGGCGGAAGCGGTGGAGGCTGCTTCATCGCCACGGCAGCGTACGGCAGTTATCTGGCCCCGGAGGTCATGGTCCTGCGTCAGTTCAGGGATCATGTCCTTCTCACAAATGTTCCCGGGAAGGCCTTTGTGAGGTTCTACTACCGGGTTTCCCCCCCCATCGCCGATTTTATCCGGGAGCATGAAAACCTGCGGTCAGTGACACGATGGGCCCTCTCACCGCTCGTCTACGGCGTGAAATACCCGAGGGCGTCGGGTGCGATCCTTCTCGTATTGCTGGCGCTCGCTTTCATGATCTGTGTGGGAAGAGAAAAATGCGAAGAAGAAAATCTGCAGAATAACGACCGTTCATTCGTGAAATATTATACCGTCTCCGACCTCCGACCCAAGGGTGACTAACCCCTCCCTGAAGATAATCCCCGGCCTCCGCGCCGGGGATTATCTTCCAACTCTCGGAAATCATGAACATCCTGAACTGAAGCGTACCGCCGGATATCCCAGCTCCGGGTGTATCCTTCTCAGGCCGCCAGAGCTTTCTTGCACAGCTCCGTAATGAACACGGGATTGATGCCGTCATCCCGACAGAGTTTCCGCAGGTTCAGGTAACACATGGGACACAGAAAGACCATGGCCTCGGCCTTGACGTTTTTCGCGTCGTCGATGTTCCACTTCTTCACCGCCGCCGCGCGGTCCTTGTCACGGGCCATCAACGGGGCGCCGCAGCACAGCGCGTTGACCCTCTCGTACTTGCGGGCCGGCCTTTCCACACCCAGAAGCTCGAAGAGCTTATCGAGATAGATGTCCTTCCCCTGCGTATATCGCGAGGCGCAGGGAGACTGGTAGGCGATTTTGAGGGGGATCTTCTTGATCTTGTCCTTTCTTTTCAGCATTTCCCTGTAGAGATACTCAAAAATATGGATCGGCCGGAAGGGCACCTTCAGTCCGTACTCCTGGGCCAGGGTTGTCAGCAGGGTGTAACAGTCATCGTGGAAACAGACAACCTCCTTGGCCCCGAGGGCGGCGAGGTTGTCGATAAACCGCTTCGCTTCTTTTTTGACCGGACTTGGTCTTCCCAGATGGATGTACCCCACGGTACAGAAGTAGTCTGCGCCTTCGACGATTGTCAGGTCCTCGAAGAGGGGGTTGTCCAGGAGTTCACGAACCATATCCCCGACGATACAGAGATTCAGCACGGGAGCACCTTTTTTGCCCTTCTTGACAACCGTCGGCAGGTTTTGGAGCTTGGCGAAATTCTGCATGGCCTGTTCGGGAATCTTAAGCGCGCCCGTCTTTTCCTGGCGCTCGTTGAGCAGGTCAAAGGGATTGGCCTGGGTGGGGCAGACCAGGTTGCAGGATGCGCAGGTGACGCAGAGACCCACGATGGGCGGCGTCCCCCCCGCTACGAGCTCTTTCATTTCCTTCTGGGCGCGCTCCAGGTCGTAATCGACATAGGGACAGAACTCGAGGCATTTTCCGCAGAAATCACATCTTTCAGTATAAAACATAGCTATCCTCCTTCGCTTTGAGAATTCGCCCAATAATAGCCCTCTTCACCTAGCACAAATCGTTGCTGAAGGGCATGATTTTTATTGAGATACGGTGATGAAGACACCCTTTTTCAAAACCCCCAGAAGACCTCCACGGGGTCTTCGTCCACTTCCCTCAGGAGGATCTCGAAGTCCGCCTTGGGGTTGAGGTAGTAGGCTTGCCAGTTCGACTCGCGGTCCTTGTAGTAAAGCGACCACATCTTCTCTCGTTCAATCCATCGGAACTGCGCCACATCCAGACCCACCCACTGACTCGGATCGTCAAACCCCGCCCGCTGCTCGAAGATCGTAACGGAATCCTCCTCGATCTTGAAGCCAAGCCGGAGCCTGCTTCTGTAATGAAGGGGTATTTTCTCCCGGCAGAACCAGGAAAGCCTCGTCTCCACGAGCTTTCGTGTGAACTCCGATAATGCCATGATTAAAAATCATAGCACGACTAGGGCTCAACGGTCAAAATCCGGCTCGTAGCCCCTCACATGGCAGGAAAACTGCAATGTATGGCTTCCGGTCGCAGGATCGAGAAAATATTTCCAGCATCGACGCATGTTGCATCAGACCGGTGTCGATGAATCGTGAGAATCATCTAACTAAGCAATAATCAACGGAAATTCATGTCAGAAACGGCCGGGCACAGACATTTCATCAAGGGGATGACAGAAGTCATCATCGCGGAATCCCATGCCGTGGCCAGGCTTTTCATGCATTTTGCCCTCGATAACGCCATACCGGGCATGATCTACGACGCCACCATGCTCCCTTATGAAAAAGAATTCATCCGGAATGCCTGCGTGGTCTGGATGCAGACGAACAGGAAGGACCCGGGGATGAAAGACTGGAAGGTGGTCTTCCCGATCCTGGCGCAATTCCAAAACGGCGTGGGTCTCATGCCGCTGGGAATCAATTTCGCGGCGATGGACTATGAGGACATGAGCGAAGAGGAAATTTCCGAGTACATCTCCCGGAGCAGGATCCCGAGCCGGGAACTTTCAGAGCGTGTCGCAAGGGAATATGAGGAGCTTCTCTCCATTGTGGAGAGGATCCTGCCCTGACCCCCGCTCATTTTTTTATTTCCCGCCCGAGCCTTTTCTCAATCGATTGAACCTTCCCCGTGATGCGGTCCGGCTTTCCCGGCCGGTCATCAATGGATATGGACGTCAGCACTCTCGACGCGCCCCTCAACACCTCTTGATGGCACTTTCTGATAAGGGTCATCACCTCGTCCCATCCCCCCTCGACGACGGTGCCCATGGGATTCGTCTTGTAGGGAAGACCGCTTTCATCGATAATCCGGATGACCTCCGCGACGCCTTCGCTGATGCTTTCACCGGTGCCCAGGGGCACAACACTGAACTGGACGAGCATGACAGGCCTCCTTTCGATAGAGCCGGGATTCGCCGGCGCAGGGTCAGGATGCTTCTACGATGGCCACGGGGCGGCACCAACCGGCGCTTGCCCCCTTGATCTTGACGGGGAAACAGCAGACGGTGAAGCCGTGAGATCGCCCGATGGCGGAGAGGTTTGCCATTTTTTCCATGTGGCAATAGCCGATTTCGATGCCTGCGAAATGAGCCTCCCAGATGACCTTCGGGTCTTTCGTTCTCTTGAACTCCTCGGCGATGAATGGAAGGGGCCGGTCCCAGCTCCATGCGTCGATCCCCACGACCTTGACGCCCTTCTCCAGGAGGTAGAGTGTGCTTTCCCGGTCCATGCCCGCCCCCCTGACCAGGTACTCGGGTGTACCCCAGGCCTGATCGGCGCCCGTCCGGATCAAAACGATGTCGAGGGGTTTGATCCTGTATTGGATTTTCTCGATGGCCCTCTCCACGTCCTTCACGGTAATGCGCTCACCGTCTTTCTTGCGGCTGAAATCAAGGACGACACCGTCGCTGAAGCACCACTCGAGGGGAATCTCGTCGATGGTGGAAGCCGGCTTGCCCCCGTCCATCGTGGGGTGGTAGTGATAGGGGGCATCCAGGTGGGTCCCGCTGTGGGTGGTGAGCGTCATGAACTCCAGCGCCCATCCGAGCCCTCCGGGAAGCTCTTCCTTTCTGACTCCAGGGAAGAAGTCCCTCATCTGCTCGGCCCCCTGGCCATGGTCCACGTAGTCGATCTTCGGGATCATCATCGGGGGGTCGCTCGGCAGCCCCGCCTCGATGGCAATACTCAGATCCACGAAGCGTCTTTTTTTCATATCCGCTCCTTTTCGGTTTTTGCACGGGTATTCTTAAAGAACGACGGGCAGGTAAACGAACATTCATCTCCTTGATGACCGTGTCTATACAACCGTGATCACCAGTGAGTCAAACAAATAAGGATTTCTTCTCCCCCGCCCTTACCCGATGGCTTCCTTGAGGCTTCGGGCGAAGGCTTCGACGGTACGTGCCAGGTCCGGCCTTCCGGCATGCTCCCCGATGAGGCGAACGATGGCGCTTCCCACGACGACGCCGTCTGCTGCCGGGGCGATTTCCCTCGCCTGTGAGGGACTTGAAATTCCAAAGCCCGCAACGACGGGAAGAGCCGACATTTTCCGTAGGGCGGAAACCTTGTCCCGGATTTCCTCGAGGACGGGCCTCCCGCTCCCGGTCACACCGGTGAGTGATATGTAGTAGATGAAGCCGGAGGCGCGCTTCACCATCTTTTTCGCCCGGTCGATTCCCGTCGTGGGCGCAATAAGCGTGATGAAATCCAGACCCGCTTCATCCGTGCTCTTTCTTAACTCCGACGCCTCTTCCACTGGAAGGTCGACCACCAGCACCCCGTCGGCGCCGTTCGCCGCGGCCTGCCGGGCGAATCGCTCTGCACCGAAGACAAAGATGGGGTTGTAATAACTGAACAGAATGACGGGCATCTGAGTCGAACCCCTGAGATCGGCAACCAGGTCGAGAATCCTCGCGAGGGTCACGCCATTCTTGAGCGCCGCCTGAGAGGCCCCCTGAATGATCGGGCCGTCGGCCGTGGGATCGGAAAAAGGAATCCCGAGTTCCAGAACATCGACGCCTGCCCTGTCAAAAGCCAGAATGATTTCCCTCGTCGCCCTGATGTCCGGGTACCCGGCCGTCAGGTACGCCACAAGGGCCTTTTCCCCTTTCTTTTTCAACCCGGAAAATTTCTTCTCAATGCGTTTCACGCCCGGCACCTCCCGTGATCTGTGAAATGATCCCCGTGTCCTTGTCCCCCCGCCCCGACAGGTTGATGACGATGACCTTGTTGCGGTCGAGCGTCGGCGCCAGCTTCATGGCGTACGCGACGGCGTGGGCGCTTTCCATGGCGGGGATGATCCCCTCGCATGTAGAGAGCAGAAGAAAGGCCTCGACGGCCTCCCGGTCCTCAATGGAGACATAGGACGCCCTTCCCGTCTCCTTGAGATAGCTGTGCTCCGGCCCCACGCCCGGATAATCGAGCCCGGCAGCAATCGAGTAGGCATCATGGACCTGGCCCTCCTGATCCTGCAGGAGGTACGTCTTGTTCCCGTGAAGGACACCAATATGACCGGCCGAAAGCGTCGCCGCGTGCATCCCGGTTTCGATCCCCCGACCGGCCGCTTCAACGCCGATCATCCGGACATCGCGATCATTCCGAAAGGGATGAAAGAGACCCATGGAGTTGCTCCCGCCGCCGACACAGGCAATCAGGTAATCGGGGAGGCGTCCCTCGATGTGAAGGATCTGGCGTCTCGTCTCTCGCCCGATGATGCTCTGGAAATCCCGTACCATCACGGGGTAGGGATGCGGCCCCGCCGTGGAGCCGATGATGTAGAAAGTGTCCCGGACATGAGTGACCCAGTGCCGCATCGCCTCGCTCATGGCATCCTTGAGCGTCGCCGTGCCCGCAGTCACAGGGACAACCTCAGCGCCCAGGATCTTCATGCGAAAGACATTGGGTGCCTGGCGGTGAATGTCCTCCTCTCCCATGAAGATCCGGCATTTCATGCCGAAGAGGGCCGCCACCGTCGCCGTGGCCACACCATGCTGACCGGCACCGGTTTCGGCGATGACCTTCTTCTTCCCCATGCGTCCGGCCACCAGGGCCTGCCCAAGGGTATTGTTGATCTTGTGGGATCCCGTGTGGTTGAGATCCTCCCTCTTGAGATAGATCCGGGCGCCTCCGAGTTTTTCCGTCAGGTTCCTCGCGAGATAAAGGGGGGTTTCCCTGCCGGCGTATTCCCGCAGGTAACGGTCAAGCTCCCTCCGAAAATCTTTGTCGGCACGGCATCCCCGGTAGGCCTCTTCAAGCTCGATCAGGGCCGGCATGACCGTCTCGGCCACATACCTGCCGCCAAAGACACCGAAGTGCCCCCGTTTGTCCGGTTGTGAATTTCTTCTCATGATACCTCCGATATTTTTCCTGTCCTTTATACCCTCTGAAAAATTCTGTCCGCCGGGGCAGGGGTTCTCGCCGGCCCGGAGCCCTTTACAGCCGCGATGAATGCCCTGATCTTTTCGGGGTCTTTTTTCCCCGGCCTCGCTTCAACGCCACTTGCGATGTCGACGGCCCGGGGCCTCACGCGCTCGATGGCCGCATGGATATTCCCGCTGTTGAGCCCCCCGGCAAGAATGAGCGCGCACCTCTCTCCAGCCCGCTTCGCGAGGTTCCAGTCGCAGGTCTTCCCTGTCCCGCCCGACAGTCCGGGATCATAGGCATCAATGACTATAGCCTTCACCGGATATTCGTTCAGGACGGCAAGATCCTCTTCGGAGCGGAGGGTCACCGCTTTGAGGAGAACGGAACGGGGAAAGCGCCTGCAGTAATCAGGTGATTCATTGCCATGGAGCTGAATGAGATCAAGCTTGCAGAACCGCGAAATTCTTTGGACCTCACCCGCATCGCAGTCAACGAAAACCCCGACTCTGCATACGCTCACCGGCAGCAGCGAGGCGATCTCTTTTGAACGCTCGGGAGTCACATGCCGCGGGCTTGCGGGGTGAAAGATGAATCCCAGGGCATTTGCACCGGCCAGGGCTGCGATCCTTGCATCCTCCAGGCTCGTGATCCCGCAGATCTTGATCTCCGTCATGACCTCCCATCCTTTCCCATCAGTTCCCTGATCTTCCGGGCGATGTCCCTCTCCATCAACAGGGCCTCTCCCACGAGAAATACCCGGATGTCCGCCTGCATCAATCTTTCGACGTCTTGCCGCGAACGGATGCCGCTTTCACTCACGATGATGATCCCCCCCGGCACCAGGGGCGCAAGCTGAATGCTTGTCTCCAGGTTGGTCTTGAACGTCGACAAATCACGGTTGTTGATACCGATGATCCGCGCGCCCGCGGAAACGGCTTTTCCCAGGTCGGCCTCGTCGTGAATCTCCACCAGCGTTGCAAGCCCCATCTCCGACGAGAGTTCGATGAGATCCCGCAGTTGCTGAAACTCCAGAATCCTCGCAATGAGAAGGACCGCGTCACCGCCGAAGAGGATCGTCTCGTAGATCTGGTAGGGGTCGATGACAAAGTCTTTTCTCAAGAGAGGAATACCGGCCCGATCCCGAATTTCGGAGAGAAATGACACACGCCCCTCGAAATAACGATGGTCCGTGATCACGGATACGGCTGCGACGCCGTTTTCCTCGTACGTGCGTGCGATGGCCAAGTGATCAAAGTCCTCGCGGATCCGTCCCCTGGAAGGGGAACTCTTTTTGACTTCTGCGATGATGGCAACATCCCCGGAGTCAATGGCTGCCCTGAAGTCGCAAACCGGTTTCATGTCGCTGATCCTCCGTCTCAACTCCAGCAGTGACAGGGCGGCCTTCTTCCGGCTGACCTCCTCGATCTTGTGTCGAATGATTCTGCCCAGGATCATGAAAGCCTCTCTCCACTGTGCGTGAGTTCGATCAGTGATCGGAGCTTTTTCATGGCGGCGCCGCTGTCGATACAATCCTCGGCCATCTTGATCCCCTCGCGGATGGTATCCGCCTTACCCCCGGCGACCATGGCCAGCGCCGCGTTCAGAAGGACGATCTTTCTCCTGGCCCCATTGTTGCCGGAGAGGATCCCCTTGGTGATCTCCGCGTTGGTGGCGGCGTCTCCACCCACAAGCTCTTCGGCCCTGAAGGTTTCGCCGAAGAATTCCACCGGGTTGACATTATAAGTTGTGACGATGCCGTCCCTGAGCTCCGATACCCTCGTCTCCCCGGTAATGGTTGCCTCATCGAGCCCGTCGAATCCGTGTACGACAAAGGCCCGCTTCGTTCCGAGGTTTTTCAGCACCCCGGCAAACATCTCCGTGAGTTTCGAGTCGTAGACACCGATGAGCTGAGCCGTGGCCGAGGCCGGGTTCGTGAGGGGCCCCAGCATGTTGAAGACCGTCCTCAGCCCGATCTCCCGCCTGGGACCGATGGCGTATTTCATGGCCCCGTGCAGTTTCGGGGCAAAGAGAAAACCGATCCCGATCTGCTGGAGGCACTCCTCGATGATGTCGGGCGGTGCGTCGATGTTGACACCGATGGCCTCGAGCACATCAGCGCTTCCACAACCGCTGGAGACGGCGCGATTCCCGTGCTTCGCGACCATGAGCCCCGACGCCGCCACCACGAAGGCCGATGTCGTCGAGATGTTGAAGGTGTTCCGCCCGTCGCCGCCGGTCCCGCAGGTGTCGACGACGACCGAAGAGCGGGCATCGATTCTCGTCGCCTTCTGGCGCATGATCCGTGCGGCCCCCGTGACTTCTTCGACGGTTTCTCCCTTCATCCGCAGGGCCGTGATGAAGGCACCGATTTGCGCCGGCGTGGCCTGACCTTCCATGATCTCCGTCATGGTCCCCATCATTTCCGATTCCTGAAGATCTTTTCCCTGTACGATCTTCGACAACGATTCTTTGATCATCTCATCATCCTCCTTGCTTTCCCCCGGACGTTGAGGTCCAGGAAGTTTCTTAAAATTCTTTTTCCGTTCGGCGTCAGGACTGATTCGGGGTGAAACTGGACGCCTTCAACAGGATACTCCTTGTGCCGGATTCCCATGATTTCACCTTCCTCCGTCTGGGCACTCACCTCCAGAAACGCCGGCATCGTTTCTCTTTCCACCAGGAGGGAGTGATAACGTCCCGCCGTGAAAGGGTTCGGGAGTCCCCGGAAGATCGTTTTCCCGTCGTTGAAGACGGATGATGTCTTTCCGTGCATGAGCCTTCCGGCCCGGACCACCTCGACACCGAAGGCGTAACCGATGGCCTGGTGACCCAGACAGACACCCAGGATCGGCACGCGCCGGTAAAAATGACGGATGACATCCACGGTGACCCCTGCCTCCTTCGGCGTGCAGGGACCCGGCGAGATAAAGATGGCTTTCGGCTTCATGGCCTCGATTTCTCCCAGGGTGATCTCGTCATTGCGGTACACCGCCGTCGCACGACCGAGCTGGCCCAGGTACTGGACCAGGTTGTAGGTGAAGGAATCGTAGTTATCGATCATGAGAATCATGGTTTGCCTCCCCTGTTCTATTCTTTTTCCGTTATTTCAAAACCCGATGCCGCCATCCGCACCGCTTTCATCATCGCGGCCGCCTTGCTCATCGTCTCTTCGTATTCACGTTCCGGATCGGAGTCGGCGACAATGCCGGCACCCGCCTGAATATAGAGCCTGCCGCCTTGCAGCACCATCGTCCGGATGGTGATACAGAAATCCATGTTCCCGGAAAAACTGAAATAGCCCACCGCCCCGCCGTAAGGACCCCTTCCGGAAGGTTCGAGTTCATCGATAATTTCCATGGCCCTGATTTTCGGGGCACCTGTGAGCGTCCCTGCCGGGAAGGCGGCTTTCAGGACATCAAAACAGTCTTTCCCCTCGGCAAGCTGGGCCTGAATGTTGGAGACCAGGTGCATGACGTGAGAATAACGTTCGACGGTCATAAATGAATTCACCTGGACGCTTCCGACACGCGCGATCCGCCCCAGATCGTTTCTCCCGAGATCGACGAGCATCACGTGCTCCGCCCGTTCCTTCGGGTCCTTCAGGAGCTCGTCGGCCAGCATCCGGTCTTCCTGTTCCGTGCTGCCCCTTCTCCTCGTGCCGGCGATGGGCCGCAATTCCGCAACACCGTCCTCGAGACGGACCATGACCTCCGGCGAAGAGCCGATGAGGTAGAGATTGTCGAGCTTCAGAAAGAAGAGATACGGCGACGGATTCACGAATCGGAGGGCCCGGTACAGGTCAACCGGATGGAGGGAATTCCCTGTCTCGAAACGCTGGGAGAGGACCACCTGGATGATGTCCCCCTGGCCGATATAGTCTCTGGCCCGCCGGATGATTTCCTCGAATTCTGCAGCTGACATGTTCGACTCAAATGCGACATCCGGCCTGCCGCCCTGCGTCACCGACGAAGCATCCCGGAACAGGGACTGGCGGAGTGACCCGATGATACCGTCAATCTTCCCGACCGCTTCTCTGTAAATGCCTTCCAGTTCCTCATCCCCTTCTTCGACGCACGCGCAGGAGACCACCTTGATGGTGTGACGAACGTTATCGAATATAAGGAGCGTGTCGCTGATGAGAAAAACGGCATCGCTATCTTCCGTCTTGCCGGCCGAAGCCTTCATCAGCTTTTTCTCGAAGTAGCGAACCATCTCATAAGAGAGGTAGCCGACGGCACCACCGTAAAAACGCGGCAGTCCACCCACCGAAACAGGTTTGAATCTGGAAAGCAGCTTCTTCAGACAGGCCAGGGGATTTCCGCCGTGCTTCAGGCGCCGTGTGCTTCCGTTTTCCCGGATCTCGACCTCATCGGACACTACCCTGAAAACGATCCGCGGGTCGGCACCGAGAAAGGTGTACCTCCCCCACTTCTCTCCGCCTTCGACGCTCTCCAGGAGAAAAACGTTGGCGTTGGATTGCAGCTTCATCAAAGCCGTTACGGGTGTTTCCTCGTCGGCCAGTATTTCACGATAAACGGGGATCAGGTTTCCCCTCTTCGAAAGTTTCTTGAACTCATCAAGTGGTGGGTGGTACATGGTCTCTCCCCGACTGATTTTATAAAGTATCCTTTCAGGCGGTTTAAAAATGTCCAGATGCAAGGCCCCTATGATGCGTGAATAGTGATCAGTGATTAGTGATTGGCATTTTTTGAAAAATATTTTTTCCTTTCACTCACAACGGACCCCTCTATTAAGAGCGTACGTCGCAGCGACGAAGGATGAGGGAAACACAGCAGATGGGCGTTTTTCAACAGCCTGCCTAAAACAAAAAGGCCGTGCTCCTATGCACGGCCTTTCATTCCCCTTATCATAAACAAAAAAACCGTGGAGCACCTCCGGGGTCCCCCACGGCCTTCGTTTCGATAATCTATGTCATCAAACGCTCAGCGGGCAGACCCCTCCTATGAAGCGCTGCCACCACCAGCTGGTTCTTGAAATGTTCGGTCTGTTCATATCGTCTATCTCCGAAAGTGCAGTCCTTATAACAGGCTTTGTGTCGCCTGTCAATCCCTTTTTAAAAAAGAAGAAGTGCCTTTTTCAAATCAGACACATCGTTCCATGCAGGCCCTGAGTCCTGCTGTATCGCCTTTTCTGATTTTTTCCCTCAATTCGGCAAGGCTCGTCTCGTAGAGGCCACAGATTCGTTCGACGTGGGGGTTCAGGGTGAGGATCTCGGCATAGAGTCCCGGCCGTTCAAAGACCCTCTCCATGATTTCCACCTTCGCCCTGAAGATGGGCGTCATAAAAGCCTCCAGGTCTGCCGGTTTCATGCCCGTTTCGTGCAGAACGAGTCCCAGGACAATCGTATTCAGGTGATTGAGCCCCTGGACAACCGCCATGATCTCGTCATGCCGCTCCGGTGTCGTCACCACCAGACGGGCACCTTTTCTTTCAAGAAGCGCCTTTAACCTGGGAAGCCAGCGCTCTCCCCGGCCCGGGCAAAGAACGACATTCTGCCCCTGGAGAGAGGATACGCCGGGCCCGAAGAGCGGGTGGAGACCGATGACCTCGGAGGCAGAAGAGGCCAGCATGGCGCGCACCGGTTCCGCCTTGAGCGAAGTCAGGTCCATGAGGAGGGCGTCCTCTTTCAAAAAGGGTCCCACCTTGCGGATGACCTCGCAGGTGACGCCGATGGGAACACTCACGATGATGATCTGGCAGGCCATGGCAAGATCCGGTATATCCATGCCCGTCATTCTTCCCGTCACGTGAACCATGTGTCCTTCCTGCGTGAGAAAGTCAGCAAACGAACGTCCGATACCGCTGGTGCCGCCGATGATGCCGATAGAAAATCTATCCATTCCCCGAATCTCCTTCGTGTCTCACCGTTCACTCCGCGTTTCTCTTATTGAGCCGATCCCCGGAAATGGCCTTCTGACGTAGTAGTTGATCCGCGAGCACGAGGCAAACCATGGCCTCGCAGACCGGGACGATGCGCGGAATCACACACACGTCGTGCCTCCCCTGGATGGAGATCTTCCGGGATCTCCCCCGAACATCGATCGTCTCCTGCTCCAGACGGATAGACGGGATGGGCTTGCAGGCTGCGCGGATGACGATCTCCACACCGGTCGTAATGCCCGCCAGGACACCTCCCGCGTGATTGGTCCTGAATCCTTCCGGCCCGATGGGGTCGTTACATTCCGATCCCTTCATCCTCGCCGCCCGGAAACCCGCGCCGATTTCCACACCCTTGACCGTCCCGATGCTCATGAGGGCCGCGGCAAGCGCCGCATCGACCTTATCAAAAACGGGCTCCCCCAGGCCGGGGGGACATCCCTTCACCCGGATCCTTACGATACCGCCCAGCGAGTCACCCTCCATCCTCGCCGTGTCTAGCCTCTCCCGAATTTTTCCCGCCGCCACGGCATCAGGACACAGGAGGTCGTTTTTCCGAATCTCCTCGGGAGAAAATGTTTCGATCGCAACACCGCCGATCTCCTCCGTGAAACCCAGAACCTCGATCCCCTCCCGGGCGATAACCTTTCGGGCAACGGCCCCCGCAGCCACGCGTGCCGCCGTTTCCCGGCCCGAGGCGCGCCCTCCGCCGCGGTGATCCCGGATGCCGTATTTTCTGAAGTATGTGATGTCCCCGTGACCGGGTCTGAAAACATCCCGAATCTCCTCGTAAGAGGCACTGTCCACGTCCCTGTTCCGGATGAGCAGTGAAATCGGTGTCCCCGTTGTCATGCCCTCAAAAACGCCCGAGAGGATTTCCACACGGTCTTCTTCGCCTCGCTGTGAGGCCAGCGGCACGGCACCGGGCCTTCGCCGGTCGAGCTCTTCCTGGATGTTCTCCCCGGCGAGTTGGATGTTCGGTGGACACCCGTCGATGACAGCACCGACGGCCGCGCCGTGAGACTCCCCCCACGTGGTCACCCGGAAAAGAACTCCGAAGGTATTCCCTGACATATCTTTTTCCTTTCAAAACCTGCGCCCGTATTTCGGATTGGTTCACGCACCGATCTCGACACCCCGCGCCTTGATCACGCTCACGATTTCAACAACCAGCTCATCAACACTTCTGCCCGTCGTATCGACAACGAGATCGGCATGCGCGCGGTAGACTGGAACCCTCTCCGCAAGCATTTCCCGCACTTCCTCTTTTATCCCTCCGACCCGGAGAGGGGGCCGCAGTTCCTCGTTCACATGGTCGTTCATCATGCGTTCGAGGACGGACGCCTCGTCCGCCTGCAACCAGATAAAAAATCCCTTTCCTTTCAGGACTTCCACATTCTCCTTCTCCGTGACGGCACCGCCTCCCAGGGCAATGATGACCCCGTCCACTGCGGCAAGCCCCGCGACGACGGCCTTTTCGACCGTCCGGAAAGCCGGCCATCCCCCTGCAGTCACGATCTGCCGGACGGACTTACCGGTCCGCTGCTTGATCATCTCGTCGGTGTCGTAGAAAGAAATGCCCAGGAGCGTCGATAGCCTCCTCCCCACGGCGGTCTTCCCCGATGCCCGGTATCCGATTAATATGATGTTCATGGCCTGAGGTATAATTTTTTCATTTCCTCCCAGAAGCCCGAAAAAGACTTTTGGACACATTCCCTGTCGCGAATGTGAATGCCTCGGACAACAAGCCCGAGCATGGCAAAACTCATGGCGATGCGGTGATCGTTGTAGGTCTCGATCTCCGCGCCTCGGGGCCTTCCCCCTTCGATCACCATTCCGTCTTCCGTCTCCCCGGCCTGTATACCGACCTTCCTGAGTTCCTCTACCAGAGCTTCCAGCCGGTTGCTCTCCTTGATCCGGAGGTGGGCTGCATTCCTGATAACGGTTCTGCCGGGCCGCACAGCGGCCAGTACCGCGAGGGTGGGTACCATGTCGGGCATGTCTCCCATATCAAAAGAGCACTCCCCCGAACGGAGCGTTTTCCCGGTGACTTCCACCCAGGAATCACCGGTGGACACCGCGCAGCCAAGATCCTCCAGGATTCGGAGAAACCCGATGTCGCCCTGCAGTGTCCGCGGATTCATGTTGACGACGCGGACCCTGCCGCCGCAGAGGGCTGCCGCCAGGAAGAAGTAGGAGGCGCTGGAGGCATCCGCTTCGATGAGGAAGCGTCCGCTCTCGTAGCGGCGGTCGCCCCGCACGCGGAAGCCGTTTCCGCCCTCTTTCTCGACGAGCACACCGAAGGCTCTCATCACATCGACCGTCATGTCGATGTAGGGCCGTGAGACAACGGGCCCCTTGAGCTCGATCTGCACGTCGCCTCTTGCATAGGGAGCGCTGATCAGGATCGACGAGATGAACTGGCTGCTTTCAACACCGTCAAAATGCAACCGCCCCCCCTGGATCCCTCCCGCGTGAATGACGACAGGGGGGCATCCTTCCTTTGACTGGCAGGTTGATTCGACGCCCAGAACACGGAGCGCATCGAGCAGAGGCTTCATGGGCCGTTCGCAGAGGCGGCGATCACCGGTCAGAAGGAAATCACCTTTTCCAAGGGCGGCCACACCAGCAAGAAACCTCATGGCCGTCCCGTTGTTCCCGAGATAAATCCCAGTACCGGGATTCGCGATTTTTCCGCCCGTCCCCGTAACGATGATGTCTTCACCTGAGGATACGATCTCCGCGCCGAAGAGCCGCAGGGCTCCCATCATGTACCGTGTGTCCTCGGAAAAAAGAGGATTCCTCAGGAATGTTTTCCCTTCGGCGAGCGCCGAGATCACCAGGGCCCGCTGGGTATAACTCTTGGAGCCCGGGACACTGACGACGGCATCGAGTTTTTCAATGGTCCTGATCTCGTCAAGATTCGGCATATCGGCTGTCACGATTCTTTTTGTCTTCCGCATTTTTCATGCTCCCTCGGCGGAGCAGTTCCTCCCTGACGGGGCCGGCCATGACGTCCACGGGCGGTCTCATCTCTGTCCAGATACGGATCTGTTCGGCCCCCTGATGAACGAACATCGAAAGACCGTCGATCACGCCGCACCCCGCTGCCTCAGCATCCTCCAGGAGCTTTGTCCGCAGGGGATTGTAGATCATGTCCATGACCCACTTGAAGCGCTCCAGGACATTTGCGTCCACGGGTGTCTCTCCCCCGCCCGGCGCCATGCCGACGGGTGTTGCATTGATCAGGCAATGGGCCGTCACCGTATCCAGGCGGGACAGGGGCAGCGCGAGGCATCCCAGATCCCTGGAGAGAGCCTTTCCGGCTTCCGGATTCCTGCAGAATATAACGGGAATGCCCCCTTTCCGGGCGATGCCGAAAACGGCCGCCCTCGCGGCACCACCGGACCCGAGTACGGCAAACCTCTTACCCCGTATTTCCAGGCGCTCCGCAAGGCTTCGGGTCAGGCCGAGCCAGTCGGTGTTAAAACCCTTGAGACTCCCGTTGCGGTTCCGGATCGTGTTGACGGCACCGATGACCCTCGCGTCTTCGTCCACCTCATCCAAAATAGCCATAAGGGTCGTCTTGAAAGGGATCGTCACGCTCGCACCCCGGATATTTTTTTCGTGGAACAGCCGGATGATTTCTTCCGGATTTCGTACCTGGAATGCCTCATAGCGGGCCGGAAGCCCCATGACCCCGTAGGCCGTATTGTGCATCAGGGGCGAGAGGCTCTGCCCAACGGGATTCCCGAAAAGGGCGAATAACTCTTGTTGTCCTGTCATGCTTTTAATTCCCTCATGGTTCCGGACCATTGGCCCCGATGAACCGCAGCGCTTCTCTCATTTCGGAAACGGTGAGCTGCCCGGGGGCCGTCTCGGTTCCCTTTCGCAGGCTTGCGTAGCTGAGCGTCGATCCGAATAATGGCGCAAGGATCCTGCTCACACGGCCCATCGGGCCCATGCAGAAAGCGACGATCCTCTGTCCTTCGCCCAGGGCCCTCGGGATGAGCTGAAGGACGCGGAGGTTGTCCTCGACGGCGTTCGCGTAGGTGACAATCTTCACCACGTCGGCGCCCAGGACCCTGCAGGCGTTAAGCCTTCCCAGGAGAACCTTCCAGGATGGCGTACCGTTGAAGTCGTGATGCGACACCATCGCTTCCGTGATTCCTCCTTTTACCTTGATCGCCTCGATAAGCTCGCCGATCAGCGTCTTTGCCGTGCTTGCTTCAATGTCCACGCAGTCAACGCCCAGGGCCACAGCCTCCTTTAAAAGATTCACCCTGCTCCGTTCATTTCCTTCGAAGAAACCGCCCGCTTCCTTCATCCGGTTGGTCACGATGAGTTTCCCTCGCCTGGCGCCGATGAGGAAAGGAAGGTCCGGGGCCTTCATTCGATCGATGCGGAGCTCTACCGCGTCGGCAACGGCAAAGGCCCTCTCCATTCTTCGCAGGGCGTCGTTGTTCTTTTCAGCCAGAACGGAAACACAGATCATCTGCTTTCATTCCCCTTCGGGTAGGACCCGAGGATCTTGAGGAACATGGTTCTCTTTTCCAGCCGCCGCAGGCAAGCCCCCACCTCCTTCTCCGCAGTGTGGCCCGCCAGATCCACGAAGAAGAGATACTCCCACATCCGGCCGCGGATCGGGTACGATTCAATCCTCAGCAAATTGATCCCCGCCCGGCTGAAGGGCCCGAGCGCCGCGTGGAGCGCGCCGGGTATATGAGGGGTCCCGAAGAGAATCGAGGTCTTGTCTTCCCCCGTGGGCTCACTCTGCCCTTTGCCGAGAACGATGAACCGCGTCGTGTTCGTCGGGTGATCCTCTATGCCCTCCGCAATCATCCGGAGGCCGTACGTCTCGGATGCGATTCGGCTTCCTATGGCAGCTCCACGCCGGTCCTCGAGGGCCCGGACGGCGGCGCTCGCCGTGCTGTCCGTTTCGACAAGTTCCACCCGGGGCAGATTCCTTGCAAGCCATGACCGGCACTGGGCCAACGCCTGCGGGTGGGAGTAAATGGTCCTGACACTCCCTTTTGCGCCCCGGGATAGGAGGCAGTGTGAAATCCTCAAGAATATTTCCGCCCGGATCTTGAGGGAGGTGTCAATCAAACGGTCGAGGGTAAGCTTCACGGACCCCTCGACGGAATTCTCCAGGGGTACGACGCCGAAGGAGACCCTTCGCTTCTCCAGTTCGTCAAAGACCTGACCGACGGTCTTCTTCGTGATCACCCGGGCGCTCCCGCCGAAATGGGAAAGAGCCGCCAGGTGGCTGAAGGATGATTCCGGTCCAAGGCAGGCCACGGAAAGAGGCGCCTGGATCTGCCGTGAAGAAGAGAGGATCTCCCGGTAGATCTTCTCGAGGGCTTCTCCTGCCAGGGGCCCCTTGTTGATGTCCGCAAGGTATCCAAGGACCCTGCTTTCCTGCGAGGGGTTATAAACCTCTACCCCCAGAAGATTCTTGATCTTGCCCACCTCCAGAGAAAGCGATGCACGCTCGTTCAGGATCTGGACGATCTTCCTGTCCCTCTCCCTGATCTCTTTCCTGATGTTCTCCATCGTTTTTTTCTTCATGCCTTCATGGCCTCGATCGTCTCTCTGACCAGTCCCATAGGCACGCCCCCGTTCACGAAGGGCATACCGGGCTTCTTGAGAAGGACGAAATGGATGTTTTCCCCCTCTTTCTTCTTGTCACGCTTCAGCCGGGATAGGATCCCCCCCGTGTCCAGGGTAACGGGGATGCGGTCCGGAAGACCCATATGCCGGATGACCGAGAGAAGGTTCTCCTGGTCCTCGCCGGAGAGGTATTTCAATCGCTCCGAGAGGATCGTCGCAGCAACCATACCCATGGCCACTGCCTCGCCGTGTGAAACGGCAAATGAGGACTCGGCCTCGATGGCATGGCCCACGGTATGGCCGAAGTTGAGGATGCGGCGAAGACCTCTCTCGGTCTCATCGATCTCAACGATCCCCTTCTTGATCCGACAGGACCTGGAAACGATCATTTCCAGGAATTTCATGTCCCGCTCGCGGAGCGCTTCGATGCCGGTCTGCAGATCTTCCAGGAGGTCGGGGTCCTCGATGATTCCGTACTTGACAATCTCCGCCAGGCCGTTCACGAACTCACGGGGGGCAAGAGTCTCCAGAAAATCGAGGTCGATGAAAACCGCCTTGGGCTGGTAGAAAGTCCCCAGCATGTTCTTCGCCGCCGGAACATCAACGCCGGTCTTTCCACCGATGCTGCTGTCCACCTGGGCGAGAAGTGTTGTGGGAACCTGCACGTAGGGGATGCCCCTCATGAATATGGAAGCTACAAGGCCGGTCATATCCCCGACGATGCCACCGCCGAGGGCGATGAGGGCCGAGGTCCTGTCAGCGCCGCGCTCGACCAGCTGTTCCGCAAGACCGATGCAGGTCTGAATATTCTTTGAAGCTTCGCCTGCCGGGAACTCTATTTTTTCGACAAGAAGCCCCATCTCACCCAGCACGCCGGCGACCCTGTCCCCGTGAATATGAGAAACGCGGGAGTCCGTGATCATGAAGTATCTTGAGCCCCAGCTGTTTTTGGACAGGATAAGGGCCAGTCGGTCCAGGATGTCCCGGCCTATGTGGATATCATAGGAAGCGGAGAACTTACGCTCGAGGTGTACCTTGATCCTGTTCATGGGTGCGCCCTCATCTCTTTTTTCATGATGTTATCCAGGAGTGTGACCTCCTCCATGAGCTGGTAGAATTTCTCGGGCTTAAGCGACTGCATGCCGTCGGAAACAGCCTTCTCGGGCTCGGGATGCACTTCCACGATGATGCCGTCAGCCCCGACAGCCACAGCGGCGCGGGCCAGCGGTGTCACGTACTTCCAGTAACCGGCGGCGTGACTGGGATCGACGATCACCGGCAGGTGAGTCATCTCCTTGAGGACCGCCACGGCGCTCAAGTCCAGGGTGTTTCGGGTGGCCGTCTCGAAGGTCCGGATACCCCGCTCGCAGAGGATGACCTGGCTGTTGCCCGACGAGAGGATGTACTCGGCCGACATGAGAAGCTCCTCGATGGTCGTCATCATCCCGCGTTTGAGGAGGACAGGTTTTTTTGCCTGGCCGACCTTTTTCAAAAGTGCGAAATTCTGGACGTTACGGGCGCCGATCTGGAGGATATCGGCATAGGCCTCGACCATGTCCACTTCTGTCGTGTTCATCACCTCCGTGACGACGGGAAGTCCTGTTCTCTCACGGACCTTCTTCAAAAGCTTCAGGCCCTCCTCCTCCATCCCCTGGAAGCTATAAGGCGAGGTCCTGGGCTTGAAGGCGCCGCCCCTCAGGATATGGGCCCCCGCCTTCTTCACCACATAAGCGCATTCCATAAGTTGCTCCTCGCTCTCCACGGCACAGGGGCCGGCCATGACGATGAATCGCGGCTCTCCGATCTCGAGGTCGCCGATCCGGATGACTGTGGCCGTCTCCTTGAACTCGCGGCTTGCCAGTTTGTAGGGTTTGAGTATCGGCATCACTTTTTCCACACCTGAGAGAAAGGCGATAGACATGAGCTGATCTTTTCCCCTGCCGTCCCCTATGGCACCGATGATGGTCCGTTCCACACCCTTGGAAAGATGGGGCCGGTAGCCGACGGACTCGATCCATTCGATGACCTTGTCGATCTGACCGTCCGTGGCGTTTTTCTTCATAACAATGATCATGGCTGCCTTACCTCCATTAGAAAAGGCCGTGGAGTTTTTGCTTCCACGGCCTTCCAAAATAAAAAGCCATGGATAGCATCTTTCGATCTACCCATGGCTTAGCTTTCTATGATTGCGACCTTACGTTAAAGTCCTCCTCGCCGATGGGCAGACCTGTCCGCCGTAATAATAAAAGCCAAACCACCAATAGGAATTGCTTGATCTTTGTCTGTCCATCATCGAGTCATCTCCGGAAATGTTTCTGTATCATACATGTTTTTGTCTCTTTGTCAAGGTCCTAATTCACCTCGCTCAGGACGGACCGACTTCCTCCGTCGGCTTTCCCGTTCGCTCATCCCAGCCGAACTGCCGCCAGTAGTCGCTCACCATCTTCTCGATATCCATGGACCTCCCCCTGTTGGCCCCCTCCGTCATCGGGGGTCTTCCCGCCGCGCGGTCCGTTACCCGCAGGGAACGGGGATCAACCCCGTGCTTGATGTTGAAGGCCTGCTTGGTCGAAAGGATGCGCTCCCCGATCGCCATGTATTCTTCGGGCGTTTTGCTCCACCCCGTCGCAGCGTTCAGCCAATCGAAGGACGGGATCCTCGTCGAGCCCAGGAAAAGTCCGAAAAGGCAGAAACCGGAGCCGTTCGCCACGCTCATGAACCTGCTGCAGGCCGCAGCCATGGCGGCCTTCTCTTCATCGGCCGCGTATTTCCGGCCCTTGAAATAGAGAAGCGGCGGTTTTGGCAGCCCCTTCACCTTTTTCCAGAGCTGGAACATCTCGTAGTACATCTGGGCGCCCAGGGTGTGCCGCCCCGGCGTGGGCTCCGCGGAATAGTGGATGTTGAACCCCGGGTCGTTACGTCCGTCGTGCATGGGGAGCTCCTGCCCCCCGGCATGCATGGCATACTGAGAGGCGCCCTTTCCGATCTTTTCGGCGGCGACCCTGCTGCCGTCGGCCAGGAGCTCCCCGATGCCCTCCCGCCTGATCATCTTTTCAACAAGAGCCATCATGGCCGCGGTGTTTCCCCAGGTGAGATCCAGCCCGTCCGCCCCCTCCTTCGTCAGGATGCCCCGTTCGTAGCACTCCATGGCAAAGGCGATGGTGCCGCCCGTGGAGATCGTGTCCATGCCGGCCCGGTTCAAGAGTTCGTTCATCCGGAAGATGCTATCCAGATCCCCGTTCATGCAGAGGGCTCCCAGCGAGAGCACCGACTCGTATTCCGGCTTGTGGACCTCCCCGTTCTTCGTCACACAGATGCCGCCGCAGCCAAGCGGGCAGGCGTAACAGTGGTATTTCCTCTTTTCGACGGCCTTCACGCGGTCCGGATTGACCGTGGACGATCGCTTGATCCCCCAGTCGACGTTGCTTCCCTTCCAGTTCTTGACGGGGGCATCGCCCATCTCGACGGACATCTGGTTCATGCTCCCCGTTCCCCATTTTTTCAGGAAGATCTTGTAGAGCATCCCGTCGAACGCCATCTGGGCGGGCAGAATGCGCATCAGCGCACCGAGATAGGCCATACCGGATCCGTAGATAAAGGGCGGCTGCATCTGGACCCAGCGGTTGCAGACTGCGTTCAGGCGCAATATGGCCTCGCGATCGTGGACGGGTATTTTCCCCTCGCCGTCGAGGACAAGGGCTTTCAATCTTTTCGATCCCATGACGGCGCCGAGGCCCGCGCGCGCGGCAATCCGTCCCCGGTCGTTGCAGACACCCGATATCAGGGATAAACGCTCCCCGGCCGGGCCGATGACAGCGACGCGGGCGGAACTCCCGTGTTTTTTGATCAGCATATCCTCGGCATCGTTCGTGTCCTGCCCCCAGAGATCCGAGGCATCGAGAAGCTCCGCCTTTCCGTCCTTCACGTGGAGGTAAACAGGCTTCGCGCTGATCCCCCGGAAGAAAATGCCGTCGTAACCGCTTCGCTTGATGGCCGGGGAAAAGTTTCCGCCGCAGTTGGCGTCCCCCCAGGTGCCCGTGAGCGGGGATTTGCCGACAACGCTCCACCGCCCCGTGAACAGGCTTCCCGTGCCCGTGAGCAGCCCGGAGACAAACCCGAGGATGTTGTCCGGCCCCAAGGGATCCGCCCCGGGAGGAATACGGTCATAGAGGAGATAAGCGGCGAGCCCCGTTCCCGAGAGGTAATTTTCATAGACCGAATCCGCGATGGTCTCCTCGCCGATCACACCGCTTGCGAGATCCACGTTCAGGATCTTCCCCATGTAGCCCTGTCCCATAGGTGTGCCCTCCTCCCTGATCAGTGGGATTTCTTCATAAGGTTCATCATCGCTTCGGCGTAACGCTCCCCGGCAAAGACCCCCTTCGGCGCCAGCTCCTCGATACGCATCACGTCCTGCCCGGAAAGCCTGACGTTCAGCGCCCCGAGGTTTTCCGCCAGATAGGTCCGGCGCTTGGTACCGAAAATGGGAACGATGTCTTCCCCCTTCGAGAGTACCCACGCGAGCGCAAGCTGCCCGGCCGGGCAGCCCTTCTCTGCGGCCATCTTCTCCAGGCGCCGGACGAGGGCCAGGTTCCTCTCCATGGTATTGACCTGAAAGCGGGGATTGGTGCGGCGGAAGTCATCCTCTGCAAGGTTCTCCCGTTTTCCGATCCGGCCCGTGAGAAATCCCCGGCCCAGGGGACTGTAGGCGACAAATCCGATGCCGAGCTCCCGGCAGATTGGAAGGACCCCCTCTTCGTGGTCCCGCGTCCAGAGGGAATATTCGCTCTGAAGGGCCGTTATGGAATGGACGGCCTGGGCACGGCGGAGGGTCTTTGGCCCGACCTCGGAGAGACCTATGTAACGCACCTTACCTTCACCGACCAGCCTCGCCATGGCCCCGACGGTCTCCTCGATGGGCGTTTCCGGGTCCATTCGGTGCTGGTAGTAAAGATCGATTGCCTCCGCGCCGAGTCGTTTCAGGCTTGCCTCGCAGGCCTTTTGCACGTAGTCGGGTCTGCCGCAGACGCCCCGGAGAATACCGAACTTGGTGGCAAGAAAAACACGGTCCCTGCGGTCACGTATCGCCCGCCCGACGAGTTCCTCGTTCTTGAAGGGCCCATAGACATCGGCTGTGTCGAGAAAGCTCACCCCCAGCGCAGCGCCCGGTGGATGGTGGCAATGGATTCGGAATCGTCCCGGGGACCGTAAAATTCCGACATGCCCATGCAACCCAGTCCGAGGGCTGAGACAACGGGGCCTTTTTCCCCCAGCTTTCGAGTTTTCATGGCTTGAATGCCTCCCGGGATGTGACCGTGAGAAGGCGCCCGGTCGCAAAGGGGCTCGTTCACCCTATGATCAAAATGTGATTCCGAGTTGAATCCTACATGCGACAAGGCAGGTTACTGGTATACGATAACAGATTAGATGCAAAGGAACAATAGATGAAATGCTGCGGACTCCCGGTACAGTCACATAAGTGGCTTGTGAGCATCCTTGCGCCCCGCTGTATTTGCTGATATATTTAGAATAATCGAATTGAGAGGAGATCCTTATGGCCGGCCGAAAACCCTTTTCATTTGCTTTGCTTCTGACGCTGATGTTTTTTCTGACCTCCTGCGCATCGACGAAATTGATCGACACATGGAAGGATGATCAATTCAAGGGGCCCGCTTTCAAGAAGATCATGGTTGTTTCCCTCATGCCACGTCCTGACACACGCCAGCGCATCGAGGACGAGTTTGCCGGTCAGCTTAATGCCAGGGGTGTCAATCCCGTGACATGCTATTCCTGCATCCCCGACCTGAAGAATCTGACGCGGGAAGAGGTCGTCAAGGCCGCGGGAAAAACCGGTGTGGAGGGTGTGCTCGTCGTGGAGCTGAGGAGGTCGGATACGAGGACCGAATCGGTTCGGAACGAAAGCCCCACCATCGGGGACTACGCCGGCATCGACAGTTACAGGCTTACGGCCGCACCGCGATCCTACGAAACGCCGATGTTCAAGCGCGATGAAGTCGTCACCATGAGCACGAGGCTCTTCGATACCAGGACCGGAAAGCTCGTCTGGTATATGAACACAGAAACAGTCGACCCCGGCAAAGCGGAGCGGGAAAGCACCTCTTTTACAAAGATTATCCTGGACGCCCTGCAAAAAGAAAAGTTGATCTAATGACCCCCGGGTCACACCGGGGGACGAAGTTCATAATAAAAGGCCCGCCGGGGATACCCGGGGGCCTTTTATTTTAAATCCGGTGAAAATGCCCGTAAGCGTTGTCAATCCATGCTCATTTACTCCGGCTCCGCAGGCAATTCTGCTTGGATCATTCCACCTATCCAGCCATGAGAGCCACAGACATCATCCCGTCACCAAAATGACCTGGGCATAGAATCCGCTGGCCGGGGGACACGCGTCAAGCCCGAAGTAAACGACAAAATCGCCAACCTTAATATCCCCGATGTCGATCGGCACCTGCTCACTCCCCTGTGTGGAGAGTATGACCGCCCCATCAGGAACGATGACCGTTCGGCCACCGATCACAAGGGTTCTGCCGTCCACATTTACAGCCTCCACATCCCCCTCATATCTCTCTCCCTCGACATATACCAGTCTGGCCACCGGGGGCGTCACAGGGTCAGGCTTGAGAAGGATTCGAACCTGCCGGTTGATGCAGAGAGGATCGATGGGCAATATGCCGTCCCCTTCGAGGTAAATGGGCACGCCCGTGGGGACGAAAACATCAGCGGAGGTGCCGTTCCTTTGACGGACTGAAATCGTTCTACCGCTGTCCGTGGTGTGTACGTCAGTCACCACCCCGGAGACCGTTTTCTCCTTGAGGACGATCGCCACCGCTCGCAGTTCAGTCAATGAGCCCTGTCGGTATAACTTTCCGATAACCTGCATCGTCACCCCTGCCTCAATGGCTTCTGTCCCAACTCGCGTATCGCAACCGACAAGAATAAGCGTTTTATTTTCTACCACCCTGACGTCATACTGGCCTACGAGTTCCTCCCCCGGGGCCGCCGTAAACGGAAAGAGATGTGTTGACGCATCCACGGTCCCATTCGCCTCACCGCCGACGACAACGACGTCGCCGATGACTACGACGGAAGATTCCAGGATTCCATCGCCCTTAAGTTTTCCTCTGACCTTGACTTCCTGGCCAACTCTCAGGGCCGACGCGTCAACAAATTCACCGTTATCGCCGAAGATATCCGTGCCCGGAAGGAGTCTGACCATGATCGTTCCCCGGTCGCCGCCCAGCGCGAGGACAAATCCCACGGTCCTTGTCTGATTATCGAATATGAGGCTTTCGACCGTCCCGGAGAGGATTCTGGGACATCTCTGCGTGATGGCCCCCTCTTCGATATCAACGAAGACCACCGGCCGAAAGATGCAACGATTCGAGTTTCCCGCCTCGTGTAGATTGATGGACTTGTTCGCGTCAATATCGAGCCGGATAGACACGGTGCCGCCCGGCGCCACCTCGAAAGGGCTCCGGGGATTCAGGTCTATCCTCCCGCTCGGCAACTTGATCTCCATCTCTTCACAGGGGCCTCCAAAGACTTCGATGTTCGAAACGCGAAGCCTGATCTTCGAGTAAAGACCGGCCGGCACATTTTGATGGATATTAAGCAGGTAGTCCTCATCCCGCAGGGAGAGAAGATCGACCTCCACACCGTCGGCTGACTGATAGAGGATCACGAGGGGTCTCGTCCCGTCGTAAGGTATCAGGGACACTTCCGTGACTGTTATCAAGATGCTATCATAATCATCTGCCGGCCCGTCTGTGATGAAGACCGCCACCGTCCCTGGTGCGAGCGTCGAGGAGAAATCTCCCCCGCCACCGCCACCTCCCCCACAGCCGATCGTCACGGTAAGGGCTACAACCAGGAAAATCAACGGGACCAGATATTTAATCGCATTTGATTTCGTCATAAATCTGCACCTCCCTCATAAACTCAAAAGGCAAAAGGAAGCAGATCGACGCTTTTTTGTAATCGCCGGGATTGAACAAAAAGAAATGCAGAAGAATTGAGCCGGGGTAAATAACGCTGGCTATTTATGGTATGTTGACTACCACAAATTTCATATTTTTTGAAGGATGAATTTCAGCTAGGGAAAAAGTAGTAAAAGGAAATAATCAATCAACAAAGAAATGTTTCAGATCAACATGTTAGAAAAAAGTACGGCCTGGACGGCGACGGGAATGTGAAGGGTAAGCGCCCGCATAAGCATTCGCCCAGTCTATTTCTCTCGAAGAGTGCGAGTCAATCCCGACACTTGAATGCCGCGTCGAATTCTGCTATGGACGAGAACTCTGGGTAAGCCGGAAAAACACATGTCGAAACTCCTCTTATGAAAAATCGGGCAACGTTCATATGCCTTCTTTTCTTTTTTATCTCTTTCCTTGTCCCCGCGATCTCATCGGGGGCAGAGGCCGCTCAACGACAGCCAAACCAGGTCCACTCCCTTCTCAGGCAGGGCGTCGAAAAGGCATTCAACCTGGAAAAGCAGGCCGCCAACGCCTGCATGCAGAAAGCCGTGGAACTGGATCCGGAGAACCCCACAAGCTACGCCCTGCTGGCTATGACCCACATGTTTTTCAGTGAGTTGAGCTTTGATCCCGGCGAGCGGGAGCAATATCAGGCTTCCATGCTTCGTTACGTCAGCGAAGCCTCAGCCCGGGGGGACAAAAGGATTAAGATGAATCCGCAAGACGGGCAGGCTTGCTTCGCCATAGCCCTGGCAAAGATTACGAGAGTGCTCCTGACGATCAGGCAGAAAGATTATCTTAACATGGCCCTGGAGACTTCGAATGTCTGGGCGTATCTTGAAAAGGCAAATCAGTATGACCCGAAAAATTATGACGTCTATTTCCTGATGGGCGTGATCCACTACCATATCGATCATCTACCGATCCTGACGCGCTGTTTTTCCGCCCTCCTGATCACACCCGGTGACAGCCAGAAGGGACTTCAGCAACTTGAACTTGCGGCTAAAAAGGGTGACCTTCTGAAGGAACTGGCGCAGGCCGAACTTGTCGCGGCCTATCTGAATTTTGAAAAACAGCCTGCGCGGTCGCTGCCCATCGCCCGCAGACTGAAGAATCAATTCCCCCGTAATTACAACTTCCTCTTTGCGCTGGCCAGCAATCTGGCGGAGCTCCACCGGTTCCAGGAAACCTTTGCCATGGCCCGGGAAATTGATCAAGGCATCCGGTCGGGCAAACCGCCTTTTTCACCCCGGTTGCAACCCCGTTACGATCAGCTCATAGGCAGGATCCTTTTCAATCAGGGAAAATATGACGAGGCTGCGCAATATCTCGAGAGGGCTCTGAAGGACGACACGCCACACAACGCCCGGGTTCGTACCTGGGCCTACGTGCGCCTGGGGATGATTCACGACATACGAGAAGAAAGAGGACAGGCTGAGGAGTGCTATTTGAAGGCTCTGGAGGTAACCGGGGGAGAAGGTGCCGCTCAGGTGGAGGCCCGGTTTTATTTGAAGACGCCTTATTCGCCCCCGTAAGATCCCGGGGTATCATGACCCTTTCTCGGGAAGAAACAAAGAAAGCCCCGCCGGAAAAGCGGGGCTTTCTTTGTCAAGACCTGGCTTCGATTCAGGCGTCAAAGAACGTGGATGAAGATTTGACCCTCCTCCTGCCCGACCGTGCCCGGCGCACACACTCTGTGTGAAATTTCAGTATCATGTCCCTGATAGTTCTGTTCACAGTTGCCCATATACATAACGCCCAAGATATTGAAAATGCTAATAATAATTGATCTTCCATATTACTGACAACCCCCTGTGAAAGGCAATCTCATACCCGGGAAGAGCAACAATTATTCCAGGCAAAATGCCTATCACTGACACGGGGGAATTCAGCGTGATGGTCCTAATAAAAAGCCCCGCCTGAATGGCGGGGCTCCTCAGAGGCTTTACCTCCTGATAGGCTTATTTTTCCCTCCGAATGGCCTTTTTTGCGACGTAATCGATGAACCGCGGGGAGAACATCCTCACCCACCGCCCCAACCTGGCGCGTGTGGATGTCAGAAGCATTCTCTCCCTGTTCTCCATAGCCCTGACGATCAGGGTCGCACATTTCTCGGCCGTCATGATCTTGTCCCCCCTGGGGCTCTTCCCCATCGGCTTCCCGTCACGACCTAGGGACCGCCGGTAAATTTCTGAAAGGACAAAATCAGGCGCGATGATCGTCACATCGACGCCCGTCCTCTCGAGTTCGATTCTGAGCGAGTCAAAGAAACCGAAAAGGGCATGCTTGCTCGCTGCATAGCCTGACTGTGTCGGCACGCCTGTTAACCCGGCCACACTTGAAACCGCGACGATGAGCCCTCCGGTTTTTTTCAGGTCTGGCAGTGCATAGTAGGTGCAATAAACACTTCCCAGGTAGTTGAGTCGCATGATCTTCTCGAATATCGATGTATCGGTAATATCCTCAACCCGGCTCCACATGGAGGCGCCGGCGTTATTGACCAGGACATCCAGGCACGCCCATTTCTCAATGGTCGTCCTGATCAATCTCCCACAGGCTTCCTCGCTGGTCACGTCCGTCGGCACGACCAGTGCTCGTGCGCCCATGCCCTCCACCTCCGTTTTCAGCTCATGGAGTCGCCCCTCATTTCTGGCAGCCAGGACCAGTCTGGGTTTCTGCGGAGCCAGGGCAAGACAGAGAGCGCGCCCGATGCCCTCCGATGCACCTGTCACGACGATGACCTTATCTGTAAATTTGGCCACATTGCACCTCCCTGATGTTGCTGAGACTAATCGGAGTCGATGAGCCAGTGGGGCCTTGCAGCAGCCCGTTTCCTAGCTGTCTCGTACAGCCAATCCCTGATGTCCTTGACGATGTAGAAACTCGGCATCAGGAGGTCATCCCCGGGGGATATGAAACCCTCCTGAACGGCAACTTTCGCAAGTTGGGTATAGGGGTAAATACGGATGCCCACAGTGATCTTCAACGCATCCAGCGGCAGGGAATCCGCGAAGGCAAAACTTTCTTCAACAGACGCCTTCGTTTCGCCGGGCCCGCCGAGTAGCAAAAATCCCGTGCACCTGATGCCGGAAGCCCTGAGCATTGCCGAAGCCCGGCGGGCGGCCTCAGGGTTGAACCGCTTGTTCATTCCGCGCAGAATCCGTTCGCATCCGCTTTCAAATCCCAGGCTGGCTTCTACGCAACCGGCACCCGCCATGAGGTCCGCCAGCTCGTCGTCCATTTTCCCGGGGTAGAGGATGCAACGCCAGGATATCCTGAGGCCTCGTTCAGTGATCTTCTTGCAAAGCGCCCCGGCATGGGAAGGAGGAAGGTTGAAGACATTGTCGACGAAATAAAAATGTTTAAACCCCGCTTCGACATGTCGGGAAATCTCTTCGACCGCCATTTCCGGGCTCCTTTTTCTTATGGCCCTGCCTTCAATGGTGGGGGTGGAGCAGTAACTGCAATTCATGGGACACCCGCGGCTCGTCTGAAGGGGCACCCAGACCTCCCCGGCCGGGGTGGAAAGAGAAGGCACAGGAAAATCGGGGAGGGGGAATGTATCCAGGTTCTTCTCGTATGCTCTTTCCCCCTGGAGGCCAAGACGGCGCAGGTAAAGGCCAGGCGTTCCCCGAAGGTCCGACTTTTTCCGCAGCCGTTCCAGGAGAATGGGAAAGGCTGCTTCGCCTTCCCCCTGGATCCCCATGTCGGCCCCGAGGTATTCGAGGGCGCGCTCCGGGTAAATGCTATAGCCGGCTCCGCCCAGGACGATGGTCGCCTTCGAGACGCGCCGACATTCGTCCACGACCCTCTTGATTTCACTGAGCAGGAACCTCGGATGCTCCATGTTCTGGTCATCGATATTTCTTACGGAGACCCCGATGACATCGGGCTGGAAAAACTCGACCGCCTTCTCGACCACCAGCCGGTTATCCCCTTCGGCCATGAGGTCGATCATCCGGACACGGTGACCCGCCCTGCGCGTTGCCGAGGCCACGCAGCCCAAGCCCAGAGGGAGCGGCGTTATATTGATCCGTTCCGTATTTGCGGAGATGAGGAGGACTTTCATGACCGGTCCTTTATCCCGAAATTCCATCCCTTCAATTTATTAATACATAAACGACAAGCGGAAGCAACGGGTTTGCGGGAAGGTGCCATAGATTGAAAGGCGAATCATGCAGCAATCAAGATATGGCGCCCCGGTTTTCGTCCCGGCCACGGCCCCGATATCATGGAATCCATTTGACAAATAAACTGCAGGAGAGGTATAAAATAACTGAGATACAACCGTTCCAGACCGCCTATCTTGCTACCGGTCATCCATTCGTGGAAATCATCGTTCCCTCTCCCCGCACCATCTGTCCTCCCGTCCCGGAAATGATCAAAGGACCCTTTTTCACGTTGAACGATCCTGTCGACACGATTTTCACTGAGCGGTCTTTGTAGAGTTTGTTCAACATCCGCAAATCGATGAAGGAGGTGATCGAGATGTTTGCACCGAAAAGAATCCTTGTGCCGACGGACTTTACCGAGGACTCGGATCGAGCACTGAGGGAAGCCGTCGATATCGCCAGGTCCCTCAACGCGAAGATATTCCTTCTCCATGTGGACGAAAGCGTCCCCATCGTCGGCGGCGATCACGTGGTCAGCGAGCAGACAATCAGGGCCGTTGAAAAAGAGGACGAGAGGGTCTCAAAGGCGAAGATGTTCGAAGAGATCAGGAAGGTGGCCATGGAGGCGGACGTCGAGATCGAGGTCGAAGAACGGCACGGGCCGACCCGCGACGAGATCCTGAATTACGGAAAGGAAAAGGGGGTCGACCTCATCGTCATCGAGCCTCACCCAAGAAAAGGACTGAAGAGCCTGCTGGCCGGTATCACGGACCAGCTCATAAAGGCGGCGACGTGCCCTCTCCTTGTTTTGCCCAGGACTCATTGAGGCCCGTTGCAAACGAAAAGCCCCGCTGCATTCGCGGGGCTTTCTATCAACATCCTCTCACCGATCCCTGATCGGAGGTCTGTCGGGTCGTCACAGGACCACGTAGACTAATGAGGCCTCGAGGAGCCGACGAGCTTGACAATCATCTCAACACAGGCCGGCAAACCCACCGTGCTTGTGTCCACACACAGGTGATAATTGCGTGCATCCATCCAGTCGCTGCCGGTCATGTCCCGAATGAATTTTTTTCTTCCCTGATCGGACTCCCGGACCAGGGACCGGGCTTTGTTGAAATCGGTGATATTCTGGACTTTCATTACGCGATTCACCCGGAACGCCTCCGGGGCGTGAATAAAGACATGGATGACCCCCTCCCGGCTTCTCAGGACATGAAATGCGCCCCGGCCGATGATAACGGCGTCATATTGATCGGCGATTTCCCGCATGATCCGGCTCTGCAGGTCAAAGAGGTCCCGTTCATAGACCGGTAATGTCGGGGGCGGCTGGCTGATGGCTTCCGGCGCCCCCATGCCGAAGCTCCTCACGATGCTCTTGAGCAGGCTTGAAGATCTCCCGTCAATCTCTTCCAGCAGGCGCACATCCGTTCCGAGTTTTCTTGCCGCCTCTCGCAGGATTTCCCGATCGACGTACCTGAAGCCGAGTTCCTTCGCAGCGAGATAGCCGACATAGCCCCCCCCGCTGCCCATGAGCCTTGATACCGTGACGATCCTGAACTGCTCCATGTCTCCCCTCCCCGGACATGAGCCGCCTTCCCTCTTTACCTGCTTATTTCTTGATTGATTTTTTCAATGCCACAAGGGCCTTTTGATTATCGCTGGTCGCCAGGATCACCCGGACGGGACTTTCCCCGGGACTCGCGGTTCCGTAAATCTGCCTGATATTGATTTCTTTGGACGCCAGCAGACCCGTCACGATCTTCAAAGCCCCCGGTCTGTTATCGAGCTCAACGAGGAGTTCTTCCTTTACATCAACGGCAGCGAATCCTTTTTCCTTCAGAGCGTCGCATGCCCGGCGGACATCCTCAACAACCATCATGATCCGGGCTTTGTTTGTCCCCTGTATTTCATAGCCTGCGATTGCCTCGATGTTGATCCCCCGATCCGCCATATGATCTGCCAACTTGTTCAGCATCCCGATCTCGTTGTCCACGGTCACATAAATCTGCTTTGTGAGTACTGCTTTCTTTAACATACCCTCACCTCCTTTCCGACAGGGCGAAAAGCCATCCCCCGAATGGCGTTATACAATATTCAGTAAAAGCGGCTTCAGACTAAATGAAACGGCCACATCCACGGCAAAAATAATGACTTATTATACCACGTATTTTCAGATCGTTCTCATCTTTTCGGTGAGATTTCCTTATCCCTCCTTTCCATGTCGCCTTCGACGAGGGGCTTCCATTTCATGGGATATTTTGATATGTCAGAAAGCCTTGAAGGAATCGAAGGAACGCGTCTTGAACATGTCGGGCAATCCGAAAAAGCAAAAGGAAATAAAATCCCGGGAAAGGCAGAGCGACGGACTCCCGGGGCCCGTCGCGAGACTCGTCATGACACTCAAGGATGTCACCATCCGCGTGCGTGACCGTCACATCCTTCCGGGCACATCCTGGGAGATCCGGACCGGCCAGAACTGGGCCATTCTCGGTCCCAACGGGTCGGGCAAATCGTCCCTCGCAAGGCTTCTCGTCAACGACATCCCCTACAGCCGCGGGGAAATCATCCGCCATGGCCTAGACAAGCGCGGGATCGGATACGTCTCCTTCGAGCTTCATGAATGGTTCATGGCCCGGGAAGACCGCCTGGAGGATGCCCGGTCCTTTTCTGGACGGCTCGATTCCCATGAAAAGGTCCGGCAGACGATCCTCTCCGCTCTGGAGAAAAAAGGCGGCAGGGCGCCTTTGGATGAAGTTGTCGACCTCATGGGGATCCGCCATCTTCTGGATCGGGGGACGGCCTTTCTCTCCACAGGCGAAATGCGCAGGGTGCTGATCGCCCGTGCACTGCTCAAACCCCCTCGACTCCTCATCCTCGACGAACCTTTCGGGGGTGTTGACGAGACGTCCCAGACCCGGCTTGCCGCAGCGCTCGAGAGGCTGATGAAGGGGGGGACACAAGTCGTCCTCGTGACAAACCGCCTGGAAGAGATCCTTCCCGGTATCACGCACATCCTCTGCGTGAAAGACTGCAGGGTCGTCCGCCAGGGCAGGCGCAGCGACGTGTTGACCCACGAACTGATCAATAATCTCTATCGCAGGGAAGGTCCCGGACGCTGCTCACCCGCGACCGACCGGACGGGCGGCAAGAAGACCGACGTCAGCGACCCGGACATTTTTGTGGAGATGAAAAACGTGACCGTCCGATACGGGGAGGTTGCCGTTTTCGACGGGCTCGACTGGGTCATGAGAAAGGGTGAAAACTGGGCGATCACGGGATCCAACGGATCGGGCAAGACGACCCTGCTGGACCTGATCCATGGCGATAACCCGCAGGCCTACGCCAACGAGATTTACATCTTCGGAAAGCGCAAGGGCTCGGGCGAGACGGTCTGGGAGATCAAAGAACAGATCGGGATGGTTTCCTCCCGCCTGCAGATTCAATACCGGAAGGGGATCAGCGCCGGCGAGGTGGTGGCATCAGGTCTTTTCAATTCCATCGGGATCTACCGGTTCACGACCCCGGAAGAAAACGACAAGGTCCGTCACTGGATGGATCGGCTGGGCCTGTCGAACCTTTCGCACCGGGCCTTCGATGAGCTCTCTTACGGCGAAAGAAGGATGGTGTTGATCGCAAGGGCCATGGTGAAATCGCCGCGTCTTTTGATCCTTGATGAGCCCTGTGAGGGACTGGACGGGGATCACCGCAGAAAAGTTCTGAAGCTAATCAACGACATCGGATCGGAGACACGCACGCACCTCATCTTCGTGACCCATTATCCACATGAGAACCCGCCGTGCATCACGCACACGCTGCGGCTGGAGAAAAAAACCAGGGTTGATCGAATATTGCCGCGTTGAAGAAGCAGCCCGTCCTTCTATGCCTGCCTAATTAATCCTTGACATAGACGCCCGAAAGGCTTATGTTAAATTCACTTTTAAGACGGTTTTGGTCCCTGTCCCCAGAGCCTGCAGAAAGGCCGCTGGGGATTTTTTTAGACCTGATATTAAATCGCCTTAATTCGCCCCGGAGGCGGACGGATCGGGCATGTGCCCGGTCCAAGAATAAAAATACAGGAGTATGAATGAATTTCAAAGTGTTTAATTTAGACCCCCGGATCGAATCCGGTATCACGGCTCTGGGCTACACGGCGCCCACACCGGTTCAGGTTCAATCCATCCCCTCCATCCTGCAGCACCGGGACTTCCTGGGTCTCGCCCAGACCGGAACGGGGAAAACGGCAGCGTTTGCGCTTCCCATCCTGCAGCGTCTGATGAAAGGGCCGCAGAAGCACGTCCGGGCACTGATCATCGCCCCGACACGGGAGCTCGCGGAGCAGATACACGAGGCGGTCGGCGAGCTGGGCCGATTTACGAAGGTGAAGAGCGTCACCGTTTACGGCGGTGTCAGCAAAATCCCCCAGATCGGGAAGCTCCGTGGCGGCGCCCAGGTCGTTGTGGCTTGCCCGGGACGCCTGATCGACCTCATGAACCAGCGCGCAATCGATTTATCCGGCCTGGAAGTTCTTGTCCTGGACGAGGCAGACCGGATGTTCGACATGGGTTTTTTACCGGATATCCGGGAGATCATGAAGCGCATTCCCGCCGAGCGGCAGACCCTGCTTTTCGCGGCGACCATGCCCGACGACATCCGGGACCTCGCGCAGGAAATCCTTCGCAACCCCGTCATTGTCCAGGTCGGTGAGACGGCCCCGGTATCCACGGTCTCCCACTACCTCTATCCCGTCGAGCCACACCTGAAAACGGCTCTTCTGATGAAGCTTCTGGATTGCACGGACACGAAGTCGGTGCTCGTCTTTACCCGTACCAAGGACCGTGCGACGCGTCTCGCGAGGCAGATGAAGAAAGCCGGTTTTCCCGTAACGTATCTCCAGGGAGACCTGTCGCAGCACCAGCGCGAAGCGGCGCTCACGGGTTTCCGCAACGGCAAGCATCAGATCCTCGTGGCCACTGACATTGCGGCTCGCGGCCTCGACGTTTTGCTGATTTCCCATGTCATCAATTACGACATGCCGGACACCGTCGACGCCTATACGCACCGGATCGGCCGCACGGGCCGCATGGCCAGAACCGGGGACGCCTTTACCTTTGTGACGCGCCAGGACCGGGCTTTTGTGTGGGCTATCGAAAAGGTAATCGGGGAAAAAATCGAAAGACGAATGCTCGATGGCTTCGATTACAACGTGCCGGCACCGACGGGAACCGGCGGCTTCGACCGCATGAGACGACCTGCGAGCCACCGAAGCCCGCCAAGGCCCCGGAAGAGCCTCCAGAACTGCTGGCTCTGATTTTTCCGGGTCATCTTCCCTTCGAACGATAACCATAAAAAAGGCAGTGCCTGCTGGCCCTGCCTTTTTCCTTATCTTGTCTTGCCCTGTCTACGCCTGTTTCGGTTCTGTTATGATCTTCATCTCCATGGACCACCCGTATTTATCTGTCCGTATGTTTCTGCACGCGGCATTATATTCGAATTCGAAAACAATTCTTCCCTCATGCTGTCCGCCGTTCTCGACCCTGTACCCCACTATCGTTCCACCATAGAAAGAGGGTTCCACTCGACTCTTGTGAAAATAAATTTTACCCCCGATGAGCTGCCGGGCTTTCTCCTCCTTGAGTCTCCACCAGCCGCATTCCCAAAGGTCATTATTGAGCTTGGCAAAATTGTCCAGGTTTTCAATCAAATGTATTTCCATTCTGCACCATCCTTGTCTTTTGAAATGTTCATGTCCAAGATGGGATATGAACTTCATATCAGAGACATGAGCCCGGATTTTCTCCGAGGGGTCATGAAAGCGCCCCGGATGCGGATCCTGTTGATTATTACCTCTTATGGAGAAAACAAAAAAAGCCCGTCTTCTGTAAAAGACCGGGCTTCATTCATCGGAGGATGACCCCTATTTGGGGTAGCGGAGTGATGAGTTGCTGGGCAACGTCCATTACATTTATATTATTGCTCTCAAATGTAATTAAGTCAAGCTTATATATATGGGTCCATCCGGTCGAAGCACAGCGTGGATGTGGACAGGATCAATAACTTCTGTAACCACCCCTGCCGCCCGATCTGCTCTTGGGGGGCTGAGCCGGGTTGACCCTCAAGGAGCGTCCCTTCATGGCATAGCCATCCAGTGCTTTTTTCGCGTTTTCCGCTTCTGACTGGTTTGACATTTCGACAAAACCGAACCCCTTGCCCTGAATGATATTGACGGATTGAACCGTCCCATGGCTGGAGAACAGTTCTTTCAATTCCTCATTTGTGACAGAATGGCTGATGTTCCCGACATAAAGTTTGCTTCCCTTCACTGGAAATCTCCTCTCTCTTGTACTGTGCCGTCTATTTTATGAATCGCGTTCCGCCTGGCCGGTTCTCATAACCGGTGACCCTGACGCACGGTCTGCGTCGCTCGCCCTATTGCTGCCACTGCTCCGGCAGCGGTTGGGGTCCGGGCCTGATACCGGCGATATCCGGGTCTTCGTCTTTGCTTCTGGGGGGTGCGTTGGCCTTTCGCTCCTTCGCATCCTTCCGACGCATTTCTTTTTCTTGACGTCTCTGCTGTCGCGCTTTTTCTTTCTGTCGCTTCTCAAAACTGGCCTTTGATTTTGTCATTCTCGATTCTCGCTTTCTTCACGGACCTGTCGACAACGTACACTCTCGCCGGAAACAAAAAGGCGCTTCCCTGACAAACAACATAAGAAGCGCCTTTCGCTCTTTCCGGTTCCTACAGAATTTTGACATTCGTGGCAGACGGTCCCTTTTTCCCCTGCTCGACATCAAAACTAACTCGCTGGTTCTCGGCGAGAGTCCGGAAGCCCGGGGTCTGAATCGCGCTGTAGTGCACAAAAACGTCTCCACCCTCATCGGACTCGATGAAGCCGAAACCCTTTTTCTCATTAAACCATTTTACTTTACCTTCTGCCATACTACAAATCCCCCTTACTTCTATTTTTTTTAAAAGTCGGATCGACATCGCATCATAAAAAAACCACCAAAACTCTTGAGAGCATGGTGGTCAGCCTTTACGTCTCAAAATGTTCGTCCAACTTTCCCAGCTTTGCCCTGCCGATAACAAACACGGTGCAAATTCCAAATGTCCACATCACGCTATTATACTCAATGCCTTAAGTCAATATTTATTTTAACTGAATGGCCTGCAAAAATTCAAGAGGCGTTGTGGCGAAGATTTTTGCCTGAATATTGAAAAAGGCAGGGCTCACCCTGCCTTTTTCACATTATTTATTAGTATCTCCGTCCTCCTCCCCCTCCCGGGCCTTTCCTGAATCCACCACCGCCACCGGGCCGGGAACGGCTGTCGCCTCTTGAACCGCCCTGGGTCCTTGGCGGTCTGGCCTCATTGACAACAATAACCTTCCCTTGAAGCTCTCCGCCGTTAAACTGCGTGATAGCCTCCTTGGCGGCCTCCTCTGTCTCCATCTCGACGAAACCAAAACCCTTGCTCAGTCCTGTGAACTTGTCCTTGATGATAGCCAGAGATACAATGTTTCCCACCGTGGAAAAGTTATCCTTCAGCTCCTGCTCCGTGACGCCGCTGGCCAGATTGCCAATATACAATTTTTTATTCATTTCTTGTTCCTTTCGATTCTTGTTTTCATCCTTCCATCCTGGGTTTGCGGAGGCATCAAGTTCCTCAAGAGACCCCTCGCAAAAATAATGCTCCAGATCGAAAGGGAAAAAAAGGCTCTCCAACATCGTGGAAAGCCTTTTCTTCGTGTGGATTTACATGGGTTTCACGTTGGCCGCTGAAAGGCCCTTCTGGCCGTTCAGGATGTCGAAGCTTACACGCTGACCCTCTTGAAGGGTCTTGAAGCCGTTATCCTGAATAGCACTGAAGTGAACAAACACGTCCTGGCCTTCATCGCTTTCGATGAATCCAAAGCCCTTGCGCTCATTGAACCACTTGACTTTGCCTTCTGACATTGCTTTCATCCTCCTTTCTTGAGATTTTCCAAGGCGGATTACAACAATGGCAGAATTAAAAAAAACCACCACACTTCGGAGAGCATGGCGGTTTAATCCCTACACTACAAAATGTTTACATCCAGCCTTTACTGCATAAGCCCTTCAACGAAAGGCCCACATGCAATCTTGGTATATAATACTTATAAT
>CAZJPV010000009.1:54911-59501 GCA_964547985.1 uncultured Syntrophaceae bacterium | reverse complement strand
AGACTGCTGATTTCCCTCCTTGGCGGGCGGCCATGGAAGCCACATGGCCGCCTGTTTTTGAATACCCGGGCAGTCACGTTGCCTTGATCAGATATCACGAGCCGGATCCATCTCTGACCGTGGATGCTTTCGTGTTTTAACAACGCTGTTTGTTTTATGCTGAAAAGCTTATTCGTCCGTATCTCGTTGGGGTCCCTTTGATTGTACTTTAAGGCTTGCATTTAATAATATATTGTATTAACCGTCACAGGTGGCGGAAAGTAAAATGCGCTCGCCGCATCCTGTTTCGGCTTTTTGCCATTAATCGTTTTCCGTTTCATGCACTTGCTGAACTGCCGAATTCACAACCGGCGGCTTGATCCTCTGCGAATAATTGTTCCTATTCTGAATTCAAAACAGGCATGGAAAAGGAGGTGATTGGCTTAGTCCCATTCAATAGATGCAGAATTTTTTAAAAGGATGGTTGACAATCAGAGCATGCTGCGATGGCGAAAGGAGGTATAGGCATGGCTTACAAAACGGTCATCCTTGACAGAAAGGATGGAGTAGCTGTCTTAACGCTGAATCGCCCCGATGTCTTAAATTCGGTCAACATGGAGATGAGGAATGAAATACTAGGAATCCTTGATGATCTGGAAAAGGATCCAAAGGTCAAGGTCCTCATCGTGACGGGGGCCGGTCGCGCCTTCTGCGCGGGGGCGGATATCAACGAGTTCAAAGAGTCCGGGAAGGATGTGGCAGTCCAGAGATTCCTGAACAAGAAATTGATTGCCATGGCGAGAGCCTACTATGAATTTGAAAAGCCGGTCATCGGTGCGATTAACGGTGTTTCCGCGGGCGACGGGTCACAATGGGTCTTGGCATTTGATTTAAATGTCGCTTCGGAAAAGGCAAGATTCGGATGGCCCGCGACTTATCTCGGCATACTTTGACCTTACGGTATCATCCGGCTTCCGGGGGAAGTCGGTCGTTTTCGTGCCAAAGAGGTTCTGATGACAAGAAAATTCGTGAGCGCCGAGGAGGCCGTCCGCTGGGGCTTCATCACCAAGGTGGTTCCCCATGACAAGTTGATGGAAGCGGCCTTTGAATTGGCTGAAGAGATTAAGAAAATGCCGCCCCTTTCACTCACCGCTGTCAAGAAAGCAGTGAATCAGGGCATGCAGGGCTATGAGTTTGCCGAATATATCATGGACAGCTTACAGAAAAGCGAGGATGCGGTAGAGGGAACGAGTGCTTTCCTTGAAAAAAGGGATCCCGTTTTCAAAGGCAGGTAGTCCGCGGGTCGATGCCCGCCGCGGGAAACGGCTTTCGAACATCGGGAGATGGGTAAAGGAACAAGGGTTTACTGAAAGAAAAAGGCCCCTCGAGATTTAATAGGGGGCCTTTTTCTTTCGCGTGCTCGACCCTCACTCAAGATATCAGATCTTGTTTTTCAAATTCTGGGCTGCGACGTGTATCGCGTCCCAGGCGCCGCCGAAAGGCGGCGCGTATGCGAGATCCATATAGCCGATTTGATCAATATCGAGACCGCACCAGAGGGCCACGGACAGACTGTTGATCCGCTGAACAGCCCCCTTCACCCCGATGGCCTGGGCACCGAGAAGTTTTCCCGATGACTTTTCGGCTGTGAGCTTGATGCCCAGTCTTTCCCCCCGCGACATCGGCCGACCCACGGGAAGGCCCCATATGAGGGTACTGACAGGCTGAAAACCGTACTGCTTCGCCTCCTCTTCCGTAACACCCGTTATGCCCACCTCCAGGCCGAAGACCTTGAAGCACTGGGCCCCCACGATGCCGGGAAAGGTTGAGGGATGACCGGCGATATTCTGCCCGGCGATCCGGCCCTGCTTATTGGCCACGTCGCCGAGAGGGCTGTACGTCCACCTTTTGCTCACGAGATTGAACACCTCGCAGCAATCACCCACCGCGTATATCTCTTCCCGTGAAGTCCGCTGAGAGAAATCCACCTTGATGGCTCCGCTCTCGCCCGTTTGGAGGCCGATTGATTTTGCGAGCTCCACGTTCGGAGTGCTGCCCAGGCCGTACAATATCAAATCCGCATCCATTTCGCCGCTGGTGGTGGTCAGGCGCAGCCGGAAATCCTTTCCCTTTTCGATGGCGGTTGCCCGGGTCTCGGGGTGGAAAGAAACCTCGTTTTTTGAGAGTTCCTCCACGATCATCTTGGACAGCTCGGGATCCCATCTTCTGACGGGCAGAGGGCGTCTATGGATAACCCGGGTTTCGATGCCGAGATTCCGCAGGGCTTCGCTCATCTCCATGCTGATATATCCGCCCCCAACAATGACGGCCCTCCGGCAGCCTTTTTCGTTCAGATAGGATTTGATGCGGAGGCTGTCGGTCAGGTTTCTCAGCGTGAATACTCCCTCGAGATTCTCACCGGGAATCCCCGGACGGGCGGCATCCGCCCCTGTGCCCATCACCAGGATCTCGTAGGGCAGGCTGGCGCCGTCGGAGAGGTAGACCATCCCCTTCCCGGGATCGATTCCATCGACACGGGTCTTGATCTTGACCTCGATTCCCGTTTTCCCGAATTCTTCCGGTGTCCGCATCACAAGCCGCTTGTAGTCTTTGATTACATCACCGATGTAATAGGGCATCGGTCATGCGGCGTATGAAACAAAATCCCCTCTCTCGATCATCGTCACCTGGAGAGATCTGTCCCGTCTCTTGGCCTCGGCAGCGGTCGAAGGTCCCGCCGCCCCCCCTCCTATAATGACCAGTTTTTTTGTCATACCTCACCTCCTTCAGGTTCGTCCTATTGAAAAGACGGAAAAGAAATCGTTCAAGATCGAGCGCTCAACGAAGATCAGCGATAAAAAAGGGATAAAATACGGGTCCCGTGAAGATGGAAAACCCCGGCTTGAATTCCGGAGTTTTCCGTGATTTCAGTTTTTGACGAGCGACCTGCTCATGATGCGGCGGCCCCTCAGGTACCTTTCCCGGAAAGATCGCAAGCCTCACCGCTCTGTTCGAGTTTTTCCACGTTTTTACCAAAGGGCCTCGATGCCGCTTCATCCCGGTCCGTCATGATGAGTTCCGCTGCGATAACCGCCGCGTCGGTGATGATCTCCCTGCAGTACAGGGCGTGCTCCCTGCAGAGCCAGCTGTCCTGCCACTTGGTCGTCAGGTCCCTGCAGGCGGTGTTGCCGTATTTGTCGAAAAATTTGTTCGGGATCTGGTTGAACAGCCGATAAAGGCCAGGACTGCCGTACAGCTCGTTCGCCGCTTTCTTCACGGCCTGTTTCGGGTCACTGTCCTGCGGCAATTTATCCCTGCCGTGAACGCAGCCCACGGCAATGATGGCTCCCGTGATGGCCCCGCAGGTATCGCCATAGAGTCCGACGCCTCCGCCGAAGCCCGTGGCCACCTTTTTAGTCTCAGGAGGAAGGCCCGTGTCGATGACCGTCAGAACCGCCTCCGTGACGCATTCGGCGCAGTTGTATCCGAGAGAAAAATTCTTTCTCGCCCGTGACTTGATGGCTTCGACTTTTTCTTCCTTCGTCATGATCCTGCTCCTTCCCGTAAATTTTCATCTAACCTAAAACGATTCGACGACGTTTTTCAAGGAAAATGTTGATCAGAAGTAAAGCGAGATTCCTCCCCGGAAGTTGATTTCCGGCGCGGGATAATAATAATCGAACCCAGTGCCATAGTAATAGCCCACGGGGACATATTCCTTTTCGAAGAGGTTCTCCACGCCCACGAAGGCGCTCGGTTTCGCGACTCCGAGCATCTTCCAGTCGGGCTGCCAGCGCAGGTAGAGGTTGACGATCGTGTAGCTGTCGAGTTTTTCGAAGCTGTTACTATTGTCGGAGCCGAAGTACTGCTCCCCCACGTACCGGACCTCGGGCCGCAGCGTAAATGCATAGGGCAGGTAGATCTCCAGGGCGGCATTGGCCATGTGGTTCGGCACGAGCGGGACGTCTTTGTCCCGGTTCGTCCCCTCGCGGAAGAAGGCCTCCTGGAGGGTGTAATTGGCGAAGAGCCGCGCCAGTTTTCGGAACTGCCAGTCGAAGGAGAACTCGACGCCCTGGTGCCTCGTTTTGTCCAGATTCACATTACGGCCGATAAAGAATATTGGATCTACAATAACATACGCGATCTCGTCCTCCATGTCGATGCGGTAGAGCGTGAGACCCAGCCTGAGATCCTTCAGGGGGTTAACCTGCGTGCCCACCTCGTAGCTCTTGCCCGTCTCCTTCTCGAGGTCTGTCAGGAAGGTGTCGCCGCCGAAGGCGAAATAGGAAGCCTGCTGGTCCAGGGAGGGGAAGCGGTAGACCGTGGCGTACTTGGCCCAGGCCTTCGACTTTTCGCTGAAGAGATACGTGAGCGAACCCTCCCAGGCTGTTCCCTTGTGGATTTTCTCGGCGTCGAAGACTTTCACTCCTGTCCCGAGGTCCGTCTCGTTCCCCTCGATATTGGCCCTTTCTGTCCTCGCGCCGAGGGCCAGGATGAGTTCCTTCATGATGCTGAATTCGTCCCGGGCGTAAAGCCCCATCGTCTGCCTCTCGAGCTCAGCTTCGAAAGTCCGGCTTGTCTGATCCCGGTCGGGGAAGGTATCCTTGTCGA
>CAZJPV010000009.1:11066-54811 GCA_964547985.1 uncultured Syntrophaceae bacterium | reverse complement strand
CCGATGCTGCCGCCGGCGCTTCCCGAGGTGAACTTGGAGCGATCCCGGTATCCGTCGGTCGTGAGACCCTCGCCGCTGAGCGTGTAATAAACCTTGTCCGCGGAACCCCGGATGCCGGCTCGTCCGTTGTAGGTGTTGTAGCTTCCGCCGATGAAGCTCGCATCGCCCTTCGGCTTCCCCTCGCCGCGCTTGGTGATGATGTTGATGGCGCCGGCAATGGCCGAATCCCCGTAGAGGACGCTGCTGGCGCCGCGAACAACTTCGATTCGCTCGATCTCCGAGAGCGGTATCTCGAGCCAGTTAATCCCCGCGATGTCGGGACGATTGAGGCGCCGGCCGTCGAGCAGAACCACGTTTCGCAGATAGCCGGCCTCGATGCCGAAGCCGCGCATGTCCACGATGGCCTGCGCAGCATTACCGCTGTAACTGGTGACGTTGACGCCGGCGAGCCCGGTCAGCACCTCGGGAACATTTGTGGCACCCGATTTCCGGATGTCGTCTGCCGTTATGACCGTGACGTTGGCGGGGACCTTCCGGATCTCCTGGGCATCCCTCGTGGCGGTGACCACCACTTCGTCCATCCGAAAGACCTTCTGTTCCCCAGGGGTTTGAGCCTGGAGCGGTCCGGCTGACACAGCCATTAGGACGGTTGACAGAAAGAAAACAAAAAAGTTTTTGAATAACATTTCTCAATAACCTCCTTCCCCTCGAAGTTGAGTTATTCAGCCTGTCAGATAAGTCTCCTGGCTCGCGGCACTGGGACCTACTCTCCACGCCTTCCCATCCGGCATGTCCTGCCTGCCGGACAGTGGCACCCGGTGGATTTCGTTCCGCCTACAGGTGCGGGGCAGCGCCGGTTTTAGACCGGCTTCCTTGATCTGACAGCGTTAGCAGCTTTGCTGCCGGCTAAAGGCTAGAGGCTTAAGGCAAAAAGCAAAAGATTGTGGAACCATCCATAAGCCATTAGCCCTGAGCCTTTTGCCCTTTGCCCGTTTTTTATGTCAACGTCACCCTGGGCAGACCCGTCTGGGGGTGCGGATCAACGAGAACGTCTGTTTCATAAACCTTTTGAATATTCTCTGAAGTAATAACCTCCCCCGGGGGGCCCATGCTGAAATATCTGCCATTCTTTAAAAGGAGGATACGGTCGCAGTACTGTGCGGCCAGATTGATATCCTGAGTCACCACGATGACCGTGAGATTCTCCTTCTCGTGGAGCATCTTCATCAACTGGAACAGGGCCACCTGATGTTTGATGTCGAGGTAGGTCGTCGGCTCGTCGAGAAGCAGGATCTGGGGTTCTTGGGTCACGGCCCTGGCGATGAGGACCCGCTGCCTTTCCCCGCCGCTTAATTCGCCCATGCCTCGCCGGCTGAAGCCGGTCGTGTCGGTCATCTCCATGGCCCGACGGGCAATGGCAAAATCTTTCTGCCCTTCAAACCGAAGGAGCCCGAGATGGGGCGTTCTTCCCATCAGGACGATTTCCTCCACACTGAAAGGGAAGTACATCGAATAGTCCTGGGGAACAACACCGATCGCCTTCGCAAGAATCTCCCTTCCTATCTGCGAGATATCCCTGTCCCGGAGCCACACACGACCCTCCCGGGGCGTGAGGATTCCGTCGAGGATTTTAAGAAGTGTCGTTTTCCCAGAACCGTTAGGGCCGATGATGCCGAGGACTTCCCCCTCCCGCACTTCGAAGGTGACATCCCGGAGCACCCACTGTTCGCCATATTGAAACCCGACCTTGTCGGCGTGCATGATAATCATGGCTCAGAACCCCCTTCCTTTCCGGAGAAGGTATATGAAGTAGGGTGCACCGCAGATGGCAGTGATGACGCCGACGGGAAGTTCGCCCGGGGCCATCAGCGTCCTGGCGATGGTGTCGGCAACTACGAGGAATGATGCGCCGAAGAGAAAAGACGCGGGAAGAAGCATGCGGTGATCGGGGCCGAGCACCATCCGCATCAGGTGGGGGATGACGAGTCCGACGAAACCGATGATTCCACTGACCGATACGGCCACGCCGGTGATGAGAGACGCCGCGACGAAGAGAATTTTTTTGGCCTTCTCCACGTTGATGCCGAGCTGGAGGGCCGTTTCCTCGCTGACAACGATGAGGTTCATCGGGCGGGCGTAGGTGTAGAGAACGGCAAAACCAGCCAGAAGAATGGTTCCCGTGAGAACGATCTCCCCGGTGGTGGCAAGGGATAAATCCCCCATCAGCCAGAACATCACGTTGTGAACATCCGAACTGGTGCTCGTGGAGATCAGAAACATGATGATGGCGGAGAAAAAGGCATTGACGATGACTCCGGCCAGAAGCAGTGTGTTGGATCGAAGCTGGGCTCCGGTTCGGGCAATTCCGAAGACGATGATCACGGTGAGGACGGCGCCCAGGAAGGCGAGGCCCGGGATGCCCAAAGGAAGCAGGCTTGCACCGATGAGGATGCCGATGATGGCTCCGACGGCGGCTCCACCCGAAATACCCAGGATGTAGGGGTCGGCAAGGGGGTTTCGAAGAAGGGCCTGGAAGACTACACCGGCCATCGATAATGCCGCGCCGACGATGCCGGCAAATAAAATCCTGGGAAGGCGAATGGAAAAAATGATCTCTTTTTCAAGGTGGGTGAACCCGGCATATCCCTCACGCCAACCGTAGAAGAGGCCGGTTATCCCGCGGACGATGCCGATGTCGGTGACGCCGACAAAAAGCGACACGGCGATGGAACCGGCCAGGATCATCAAGAGCACGAAACTGATTTCAAGTACTTTGGGAAGATTTACCGTCCGGAAGACCATGGAGCCCCCCCGATTGATAAGCCTGTCTTATGGACCGGGCAAACCTTCGGGAGAAGACCGATGACGGCAGTGCAATGACCCGAATGAATAGACACGGAAGGTTTACCCCCCTCGAGGTTTCAGATGGATGGGTTTTCCGGCTCAGGACGACCTACTCACCTGCCTTCCCATCCCGGCTCATTCCGGGACAGTGGCAATCCAAGGCTTTCGTTTCCATCACGGCTGCGGGGCAGCGGGGGATTTTCACCCCTCTTCCGCGCATCCACCTCCAATTGAAACTGACTATATTTAAAACAATTTCTTTTGTCAACAACGGTTGAGGCACGGCCTTTGAGAGGGGATATTTCCATTGACGGAACTCGGCTGGCTGGCGTATAAAGCCCCGAGCCTGAGGACACCGTGAATTTCAAATCAAACTGAAGGGGATCGGGGATCAGAAATCTGTCATATGATTGAATTTATTGCACAATACTTTAATTTTCTGCTGCATTTCGACAAACACCTGGGTCTTATCCTCCAGAATTACGGGTTCTGGACCTACCTCATCCTCTTCGTGATCATCTTCTGCGAGACGGGCCTGGTGGTCACCCCTTTTCTTCCCGGGGATTCCCTCCTCTTCGTGGCGGGAACCTTCGCTGCCAGAGGGTCGCTTGATGCCGTCTGGCTCTCTGTTCTTCTCAGTATCGCAGGGATTGCCGGCAACACCGTGAACTACTGGGTGGGCTACCTGCTGGGCCCGAAGGTCTCGGCCGGGAAAAAAATAAGGTGGGTCAAACAGGAATACCTGGACCGGACGCACCGATTCTACGAGAAATACGGCGGGAAGACAATCGTCATCGCCCGTTTCGTCCCGGTCATCCGCACCTTTGCGCCCTTCGTGGCGGGGGTGGGGACCATGACCTACGGGCGGTTTCAGCTCTACAATATCATCGGGTGTGTTGCCTGGATCCTCACCTTTGTCTTCGGCGGGTATTTTTTCGGCAACATCCCCATCGTAAAGGAAAACTTCACTTTCGTTGTTCTTGCCATTATCGTTATTTCCGTCATCCCGACCGTGGTCGAGTTGATCCGCGCCCGAAACTTCAAATCCTAAGAGGAGCGAGGACTGTAGCAGTCCGGATTTTTAATCTTCCTCTCCCCTGGCCCCGATACCCTTTGCCCGTTGCCTTATGCCCGTTTTATTTAAAGAGCTTTTCGAAAAATTCCCGCTTCTCCCTCGGGTAGGAGAGCGTCCCCTCATGATCGATAATGAGCCGTCCCTCGGTGTGATCCAGTTCGTGCTGAACAATTCTTGCCAAGAAGCCGGTATAGCGTTTGTTCACCTTGCGTCCATCCTGGTCATAGGCCCTTACCTTGATTTCCGTGGCCCGACTCACCTCCACGCTGACGTCGGGACAGGAGAGGCACCCCTCGTTCATCGTTTCGAGGTCGCCGCGAATCTGGGTGATGCGAGGATTGACGAGGACGTCGTAATCGTCTTTGCTTTTCGGGGCCCCTTTTATGTCGAAATTCTTGTTCTTGAAGATGACGATCTTTTTGCTGATCCCGATCTGCGGTGCCGCCAGCCCCAGAGCATCGTCCCGCTTCGTGAACGCGTTGATCAGTGTGGCGATATCTTTTTTTGCCCGGGCGTCAAATGGAACGGGCAAGTCATCGGCCTGCCGCCTCAGCAAACGGGCCTCTTCATCAACGGTTGTTCCGTCTCTCCAGAGCATCCAGGTCTTCTGTGTCGTCATGGTTTCATCCCCGATCATGAGAATTGCCGTTTCGCTTCGGGGCATCCTTATAGCACGATCGCATGGCTCTTTCAAGGATGGCTGGAGGCGAATCGGACCTTGATCATTTCGTCTTTCTCTGTTAACTTGCCGATTCCATAACCATTTCGATTACATCGAGGTTGCCTTGATTGCTCGATTCATAGGCGAACGGGCCCGCAGGGCCTTCTCCCGGGCGATGACTTTCGAGGAAGGAGGTCATCCGGAACTCCCCTCCGGAACCGCCAGCAAGGACCGCCTCCTCTACCTACACATCCCCTTCTGCGAAAAACTCTGTCCCTACTGCTCCTTCAACCGCGTCGTCTTCGTGGAACCGCTTGCCAGGAACTATTTCCAGGCCCTGAGGAAGGAAATCGATCTCTACCGGGAGCGGGGTTACGATTTCAGCGGGATCTATGTCGGGGGCGGCACGCCCACGGTCCAGATCGATGAACTAAAAGAGACCCTGCTTCTGGCCCGCGCTAATTTCGGTATCCGGGAAATCTCCGTCGAGACCAACCCCAACCATTTGACGACGGAGAATGTGCGTGCGCTGAGAGAGGCCGGCGTGAACCGGCTTTCGGTGGGGGTGCAGAGTTTCGACGACGGGCTCCTCCGGGCCATGGACCGCTATGAAAAGTACGGGAGCGGATCGGAGATCGCAGGCAGGCTGAAGGACACGCTCGGGGCATTTGATACTTTGAACGCCGATATGATCTTCAACTTCGCGACGCAGACGCCGGAAATCCTGGCGCGGGACTTGGAGACGCTGATCGATATCGGGATCGATCAGATCACGTATTACCCGCTCATGGTTTCCGATTCCACCCGGGAGAAGATCCACCGGACCCTTGGACCGGTGGACACGAATAGAGAAGAAAGATTTTACCGCCGGATCACGGCCCGGTTGATACCCCCCTATCATTTTTCCTCCGTCTGGTGCTTCTCGCGGAAACCCGCCATGATCGACGAATACGTCGTCGGTTATGACGAGTATACCGGGCTGGGAAGCGGCTCCATCGGCTACATGGGCGGGACGTGTTATGCCAACACGTTTTCCATCGAGGATTACATCCGTCGTCTCGATGCCGGTGAGATCCCCCTCATGGCCGCGAGGCGCTTCGGCACCCGGGAGCAGGTCCAGTACGATTTCCTGATGAAGCTCTTCGGGACTGAAGTGACCTTGGGGGATCTGAGAAAAAAATACGGGAATATGCTCGGACGGCATCTCTGGCCCATGGTTTTTCTCTCCATGCTCGCCGGCGCTGTTCACTGCTCCAAGGGCCGTCTGTCCCTCACACCCCGGGGACGGTATTTCTGGGTCGTCATGATGCGGGAATTTTTCATTGCCGTGAATAATTTTCGTGACTTCTGTCGGGGGTATGATATTTGAGGGTTGTGTCGGAGCGGTGTAAAAGACACCGCCTGATTTGAAGGATGAAGGACGGGAAATATATGCAGATGGATGATCGGCAAAAAGAACTCCTGCGTCAATTGCCCAAGATCGATGAAATCATCCTTTTGCTGGAACAGAAAAAGATCTTAGAGAGAGCACCGAGGGAGATCGTGGTGAACACCTGCCGTTCCGCCGTCGGTGAGCTGCGCGAAGCCATCCTGAAGAGCAAGAAGGGCGGCAAGGGCTTCATAGCCCCCTCTTTGGACCAGGTTGCAGAAGCGGTTGCCCGTAAGGTCGAAAATCTTCACCGGCCCAGTCTCCGGCGGGTGGTGAACGCGACGGGGATTGTGCTGCACACCAACCTGGGACGCGCGCCGCTCTGCGAGGAAGCCCTTCATCGTGTGATCGATGTCAGCCGCGGATATTCGAACCTGGAGTATGACCTGGCGAAGGGCAAGCGGGGGCTTCGCTACGACCATGTCGCGAAGATACTCTGTGACCTCACGGGTGCCGAGGATGCCCTTGTCGTCAACAACAACGCAGCTGCAGTGCTTCTCGTTCTCAATACGCTGGCGGCGGGGAAGGAAGCTGTTGTTTCGAGGGGAGAGCTCATTGAAATCGGGGGCGAATTCAGGATTCCCGACGTCATGGAAAAAAGCGGCGCTATCCTCAGGGAGGTGGGGACCACCAACCGGACGCACCTTTCGGATTACGAAAAGGCCATCGGGGAAAAGACGGGGCTTCTGCTAAAGGTGCACACGAGCAACTTTTTGATTATGGGCTTCACCGAAGAGGTTCAGCTTCCGGAACTTGCGGACCTCGGGCGAAATCGGGGAGTCCCCGTGATGAGCGATCTCGGGAGCGGGTGTCTCATCGAGACGGAAAAATTCGGCTTGAAGAAAGAGCCGACGGTCCAGGAAACACTCAAAACCGGCGTCGATGTCGTCACCTTCAGCGGCGACAAGCTTCTGGGAGGGCCCCAGGCGGGGATTATTCTCGGGCGGCGCGAGACCCTGGAACGGGTCAAGAAAAACCCCTTGAACCGGGCGCTCCGGATCGACAAGATGACGCTTGCAGCCCTTGAGGCGACGATGCGACTTTATCTGCACGAGGGAGAGGCACTGACAGGCATTCGGGGTCTCCGTGTCCTCACGGAACCGGTGGAGGAAGTGGAGCGAAGGGCGAAAAAGCTGCTCAGACTTTTAAAGAAGGCAAAAATCGGGGGGTTGACGCTCTCGCTCAAAAAGGGAAATTCCATGGCTGGCGGAGGCTCCCTGCCGACGCAGGAGATCCCGTCGGTCCTCCTGAGTCTTCGATCCTCGAAACTTTCGGCGAACGCCGTGGAGCAGAGGCTGCGCCGATTCGATACCCCTATCATCGCCCGGATTGCAGAAGAGGAAGTTCTTTTCGATCTGAGAACCATCGATACCGAAGAGCTTGATATCATCCGGCGCGCCCTGGAGGGGCTTGCCCGGCCGTGAGATCACGCGGTCATGAACTGCGACTGACAAGAGGACTTGTTGAACATCGGGAAAGAGGAGAAATTTGAGTTTCACGTGACTGCGCCGGAGGCCGGTACGAGACTGGATGTTTTTCTCACGACAAACATCCCCTCCATGACGCGTTCCCGGGTTCAGAAGCTGATCGATCAGGGCCTGGTTCAAATCAGGGGCCAGAAAACGAAGGCTGGCCTGAAGCTCAGGGCCGGCGAGGCCGTCATCCTTATCAAACCCCCACCCGTTGAAGACGAACTTGTTCCGGAAGATCTTCCCCTCAGGATCCTCTACGAAGATCAAGCCATCGCCGTTGTAGAAAAACCGGCCGGCATGGTCGTCCACCCTGCCGCCGGGAATGTCCGGGGTACCCTCGTGAACGCCCTTCTTCACCACCTGAAGGATCTTTCAGGGGTGGGGGGCGTGTTGCGTCCAGGGATTGTTCACCGGCTCGACAAAGGAACGTCGGGGGTCATGGTGGTTGCCAAAAACGATGCTGCCCACAAGGGGCTTACGGATCAGTTCAAGAAGCGAGAGGTCAAAAAGGTATACCTGGCTCTCGTGTATGGTGACGTCAGGGAAAACGAGGGTGTTGTCGACTTGCCGGTGGGAAGGCACCCCAGGGACCGGAAAAGAATGTCTATTAGAAGCCCGAGGGGGAGAGAAGCACTGACGCAATGGAGCGTCGTCGAGCGTTTCGGCGACGTGACACTCCTCGAGGTGATGATCAGGACGGGAAGGACCCATCAGATCCGGGTTCATCTCAACACCATCGGACATCCCGTGATCGGGGACAGGACCTACGGGAACCCCCGACGGCTCGCATCGATTTCGGACAGGGGTTTGAGAGCAAAGCTCGCCGAGATGAAAAGGCAGGCCCTCCATGCAGGCACCCTGGGTTTTTGTCACCCCCTGACCCGGGAACAGATGGAATTCACCTCCCCTTTGCCCGAGGACATCGAGCGTGTCCTCGAACGCCTCAGAGAAAGGAGAGACGAGGGATAAAAGGGGTGTTGGAATACTGGAATGATGGGTTGTTTTGTAAAGTTATCATCCCACGGGTCCCATTCTTCCATGATTCCAATATTCCATCCTTCATTTTTCCATGTTCGGATTTTTACAGAAAGGATCGATCAAATACCTCGAATCCGAGGCCCTTCTGAATGTGGATTTTATCGTCCATGGCTTCTGCACGCGATGGGGCGGTATCAGCCAGGGGGCATATGAAAATCTCAATTTCAGCTTTCGGGAGGGTGATCCGACGGATCGGGTCGACAAAAACTGGGAGATTCTGGCGACCGCCTTTGAGGTCCCCCGTCGGCAATTTTTTGTCGTCAATCAGATTCACGAGGATCGGATCCTCCTGATCGATGAAGAACATCCAAAGCCGAGTGAAAATCAACCGTTGCAGTATGATGCCATCCTGACGGACCGGCCGGGACTGGCGATTGGCATAAAGACTGCAGACTGTGTGCCGATATTAATGGTAGATCCGGTTAGACGGGTCATCGGTGCGGTCCACGCCGGCTGGAAGGGAACCTCCCTCGGAATTGCCGCGAAGGCAGTGGACGCGCTGGTGAGTCGTTATCTTTCAAAACCCTCTGATCTTATCGTTGCGGTCGGTCCGGCGATCGGTCCCTGCTGTTACCAGGTGGATGAAGTGGTCTTTGGATCCATGAGCGATCAGTCCGGACAGGATTCCCTTTTCCGTCCCTGCCGTGAAAAGGGAAAGTGGATGCTCGACCTTTCCCTGGCAAACAGGTTGCAACTGGAGAGGACGGGCATTCCTTCCGGAAACATTTTCACATCGGGTATCTGTACCGCCTGCCGGGGAGATTTCTTCTTTTCCCACCGGCGTGAGAAGGGCAAAACAGGGAGGCATCTGAACTTCATCATGATCCGCGGGACGGCGGGGGCTTCGCGATCAAAAAGCGCTTGACATGGTTATGGTGATGAGATATATCGCAGCCATCTCAAAGTGGCTTATAAATGCCCTTCCATTGGAGTAACCCTTAGAAGTCAGCTTTGCAAACCATCACATTCATCACCGGAAGCTCATTTATCATAGGTAGATTCTCGTAGTGCATATGGCACTTTTGGAAGCGGGATGATCAAGAAGACGTCCATTCTCTGTCAGCACGCGCAAATCGTTCCCATGAAGAAATTTTAAGACAACGAGGAAGCCTGTTATGAACATTGTCGAGATCAAGAAAAAAAACATCGGCGAACTCACGGTTCTGGCCAAGGAACTCAATGTGCCCGGTGCCGGCGGGATGCGGAGACAGGATCTCATTTTTTCCATTCTGCAGACCCAGGCCGACAAGAACGGGGCCCTCTACGGCGAGGGCGTCCTGGAAACCCTGCCCGACGGGTTCGGGTTCCTGCGGGCGGTGGACTACAACTATCTCCCCGGCCCCGACGACATTTATGTATCGCCCTCCCAGATCAGGCGTTTCAGCCTGAGAACGGGAGATACCGTTTCCGGAGAGGTGAGGCCTCCAAAGGAGGGGGAAAAATATTTTGCCCTTTTGAAGGTCGATACGGTCAACTTTGAAACCACGGAGTACGCCAAGGACAAAATTCTTTTCGACAACCTCACGCCCCTCTACCCAGAAGAAAAATTGAAGCTGGAAAGCGATCCCGAGAACTTCTCCACCCGCGTGATGGACCTCTTCACCCCCATCGGCAAAGGGCAGAGAGCGCTCATTGTTTCACCGCCCAGGGCCGGCAAAACCATACTCCTCAAGGACATTGCTCACAGCATCGCGGCCAACCACGAAGAAGTGACTCTCATGGTTCTCCTCATCGACGAGCGTCCCGAGGAGGTGACAGACATGGAAAGAAGCGTGAAGGGAGAGGTGATCTCCTCGACCTTTGACGAGCCGGCGACAAGGCACGTTCAGGTTGCCGAAATGGTTATCGAGAAGGCAAAACGCCTCACGGAACATAAAAAGGACGTGGTTATTCTGCTGGACAGTATCACGAGGCTCGCCAGGGCCTACAATGCCGTCGTCCCGCCCAGCGGCAAGGTCCTATCCGGTGGTGTGGACTCCAACGCCCTGCACAAGCCCAAGCGATTCTTCGGTGCGGCCCGGAACATCGAACAGGGCGGGAGCCTGACAATTATCTCCACGGCCCTGATCGACACGGGAAGCCGAATGGATGAAGTCATTTTCGAGGAATTCAAGGGCACCGGCAACATGGAAATCATCCTGGATCGCAGGATCGCCGACCGCAGGGTATTCCCCGCTTTCGACCTCGTTCGCTCCGGGACCCGGAAAGAGGAACTCCTGATCCCTAAAGAGCATCTCAACCGAGTGTGGATCCTGAGAAGGCTTTTGCAGGAGATGAACCCGATCGATGCCATCGAGTTTATCATCGACAAGATGCGAAAGACGGCGACCAACCAGGAGTTTCTGGACTCGATGAATCAATAGGACAGGCATCGGGCTTCAGGCATCAGGAGATAAGGAAAAGATTTTTCATTCCCGGGACCCGGTACCCTGAACCCTGAACCCGGCATCCCGAGCGAAGCGAAGGGTGCTGAAATATTTTTCTTGAAATTGCTGAAATTTTGATTATACTTCCAACCCTTGCGCGAACCCCGGATATCAAGGGGTACCGCCGGAAGGAGGAAAGAAGGTCATATGAAACAGGGGATTCACCCAGAGTACGTCGAAACGACGATCAGCTGCGTGTGCGGCAACGTTATAAAAACCCGGTCGACGAAGAAGGACATCAAGGTAGAAATCTGCTCGAAATGTCACCCCTTCATGACGGGAAAACAGAAGATCATGGATACCGCCGGTCGCGTGGAGCGTTTCAAGAAAAAGTACGCCGATGTGAAAAAAACCAAGAAAGAGAATGCCAAGTAAGCTCGTGAAAAAAGCATCTATTCTTTCCCCCTGCACCCCTGGCCCCGGATACCGGAACGCCGGGGTAAGGGATCACACCTGCCCGATTGACCTTTTTCCCTTACGGACCTCCCATTTCCTGTAGCGCCTCAATCGCACCAAAACGACTTTTCATAGACAGCCCCGGTACCCCCGGTGGTCGTCAGTCAATATTTCACCCGAAGGATGCCATGTTTAAGAAACTGAAGGATATCGAGAGTCGATACGAAACGCTGGAGAAGAAACTCGGCGATCCGTCCGTGGTCTCAAACCGCAGCGAGTACCAGAGGTGCGCGAAGGAGCATGCCGATCTCCGAGAGCTCGTTGATACTTTTCGCGAATATGAAAGGGTGAACGCCCAGCTCGAAGAATGCCAGAGGATACTCCGTGAAAATGATGAAGAACTCAAGGAGATCGCCAAGGAGGAATTACCACAGCTCAGGGAGAGGATCTCCATCCTTGAAGAGCGGTTGCAAATCCTCTTGATCCCCCGGGATCCGAATGACGACAAGAACGTGATCCTGGAGATCCGTGCCGGGACCGGTGGTGACGAGGCGGGGCTCTTTGCGGCCGACCTCTACCGGATGTATGCGCGCTACGCTGAAGGCGCGAACTGGAAAGTGGACATCCTGAGCTCCAGCGCGGCAGGCGGCATGGGCGGGTTCAAGGAAATCATTCTTCTCATTGAAGGAAAAGGCGCTTACAGCCGGCTGAAATACGAAAGCGGTGTACACCGGGTGCAACGCGTTCCCGCGACGGAGGCCCAGGGAAGGATTCACACCTCCGCAGCCACCGTGGCCGTCCTGCCCGAAGCGGAGGAGGTAGAGGTCCAGATCGACCCCAACGATCTCAGGATCGATGTGTTCCGTTCCAGCGGCCACGGCGGCCAGAGCGTCAATACGACCGATTCTGCCGTCCGGGTTACCCATATTCCGACCGGCCTTGTCGTCTCCTGCCAGGACGAAAAGTCCCAGCACAAGAACAAGGCAAAGGCCATCAAAGTGCTTCGCGCGAGGCTTCTCGGCAGGATGCAGGCCGAGAGTCATGCGGAGATCTCCGAGACGAGGAAAAAGCAGGTGGGGACGGGGGACCGCAGCGAACGGATCCGGACCTACAATTTCCCCCAGGGGCGTGTGACGGATCACCGGATCGGACTGACCCTCTACAATCTGGAGAAAATTATCGACGGGGACCTCCAGCACATCATTGACAGTCTCGCGGCTCACTTTCAGGCCGAGGCCATCAAGCACTCGGCAGCCTGACACGGGACTTTTCATTATCCCACTTTTACAGAATACCCAGGGGTCATGGTGCGTGAACCGATGACGATCCGCCAGGCCATCAGAGACGCTGAACGCCGATTCGGACAGAAGGGTTACTTATCGCCGGGGCTCGATGCGGAGATCCTTCTGGCCTCCTGTCTCGGCATGGAACGCACAGGCCTTTTCAGGGACATGGACCGGCCGGTAGCACCGCGGGAGCTGAAATCCTTCAACGACCTCGTTGCGCGAAGGCTCCGGGGGGAACCCGTCGCCTACATCGTCGGCCGAAAGGAATTCTGGTCCCTGGATTTGAAGATCAGCCCCGCGGTACTCGTGCCGAGGCCTGAAACCGAGATCCTGGTACAGGTTGTCCTCGAGACGGCAAGGCGTCCCGGCAAAGCCTCTCTTCGTATCCTCGAGGTCGGAACGGGAAGCGGGGCGATCAGCATCGCCCTGGCCAGAGAGCTCGAGTCGGCCCGGATCGTCTCGACCGATCTGTCTTTGGAAGCCCTGGGGATCGCCCGTAAGAATGCGGCAAGGCATGGTGTGGCTGACAGAATTTCCTTTCTCGCCTGTAATTTACTCGGGCCTTTTCGCGGATCCTTTGATATGATCGTTTCGAACCCCCCCTACCTCAGCGAGTCGGAATATGAAGGCCTCCCGGGTGAGATCCGGGATTTCGAGCCGAGAGGAGCACTTGTTGCGGGGCCGGAGGGGACGGAATTTCACCGCGCGATCATCCGCCATTCCGGGGCGTACCTGAAGGACGGCGGCTGGCTTTTTCTGGAGATTGGATTCGACCAGAAGGACGCGGTCAGTGCCCTGCTCGTTCACTCAGGGTATTATGATGCGGTCCGGTTCACCAGGGATTATGCCGGGATCGAGAGGGTTGCTGCGGTCCGAAGGAGGTTGAAGAAGGGTGGATAAATTCGTCATCAAGGGCGGCCGGATGCTCCGGGGTGAGGTGCAGGTCAGCGGCTCCAAGAATGCGGCCCTTCCGCTTCTTGCCTCCTCGCTTCTCTGTGACGGCTGGAACACCTATCACAACATCCCCGACCTGGTCGACATCAAGACGATCAAGAAACTCCTCGGGAACCTCGGTGCGACGATCGAAGGAGGCGAAGCACTCCGGATTAACACCGGGAATATCAAGCGTTGCGAGGCTCCCTATAACCTTGTCAGGACTATGCGGGCCTCCATTCTCGTTCTCGGGCCGCTCGTCGCGCGGATGGGGCAGGCGCGGGTTTCCCTTCCGGGCGGGTGCGCTATCGGGGCGAGGCCTGTCAACCTTCACCTGAAAGCGCTCGAAGGTCTCGGTGCCGAGATCGAGCTCCGGGATGGCTACATCGAGGCGAAGGCCCCCCGGTTGAAAGGGGCGACGATCTACTTCGACATATCGACCGTCACGGGCACGGAGAACATCATGATGGCTGCGGCACTCGCACACGGGACAACGGTTCTCGAAAATGCGGCCAAGGAGCCCGAGGTCATAAACCTGGCAGAGACCCTGAACAGGATGGGTGCGAAGGTAAGCGGCGCGGGAACCGATGTGATCGTCATCGAAGGCGTCAACAGCCTGCATGCCGCTGAGGCGACGGTGATCCCGGACCGGATCGAGACGGGGACATACATGATCGCCGCGGCGATCACCGGCGGTGATGTCACGATTAACGGATGTCAGCCGGGGCACCTCGATGCCCTCATCACCAAGCTCAAGGAAGCCGGTGTTTCGATAGAGCCGGTTCAGGGCGGCCTGCGGGTGACCGGCGGCAAAGAGATACGGTCCGTTGACATCAAGACCCTTCCCTATCCGGGGTTTCCAACGGATCTCCAGGCCCAGGTGATGGCCCTGATGGCCGTCGGAAAAGGGGTCAGCGTTATCACGGAGACCATCTTCGAGAACCGCTTTATGCACGTGGGGGAGCTGATGAGGATGGGTGCCCTTGTGAAGATCGAAGGGAGCCGGGCAATTGTCAGGGGTGTGAGAAAGCTCAGGGGGGCGCCGGTCATGGCGACGGACCTGAGGGCCTCGGCATCCCTTGTCCTCGCGGGGCTGGCCGCTGAGGGCCGGACCGACCTTTCGAGAGTCTACCACATCGACCGGGGATACCAGTCGATTGAGAAGAAACTTTCAGCTCTCGGGGCGGACATCGCTCGAGCGAAGGATTGACATGAAAATTATCGGGAGTTCAGACAGGCGTTTCAAAGCGGTCTTCGACCGGATCAGGAGCCGCGGCCGGGTCAGCGACAGGGCGCTCGAGGTCGCTGTCCGGAAGATCCTTGATGATGTCCGGCGCCGGGGGGACAGGGCCCTTTTTAAATACGGGAAGAAGTTTGACGGGGTATCCCTCGAACCCCGCACCATCGAGGTCAAGCCGGCGGAGATCAAAGAAGCCCTTTCGAAACTGGATAAGCGGGCGCTCAAGGTCCTCAAGCTTGCGGCCCTGCGTATTGAGAAATATCATAAAAAACAGGTTGCCCGCTCCTGGTCCTGCAGAGAGGCAGAAGGCATCGATCTCGGGCAGCAGATCCGGCCGATAGAGCGGGTGGGCATCTACGCCCCGGGGGGGCTTGCCGCTTACCCCTCCACGGTGCTCATGGCCGCCATACCGGCCAGGATCGCCGGTGTCCGGGAGATCCTCCTGGCAACCCCGCCTGGCCGAAGCGGCGTCAACCCCTTCATCCTCGCCGCAGCGGAGATTGCGGGCGTCGACCGTGTCTTCAAGATGGGCGGCGCCCAGGCCATTGCCGCCCTGGCCTACGGGACAAAGTCCGTCCCTGCGGTGGACAAGATCGTGGGACCGGGAAACGCCTATGTGGCGATGGCCAAGCGAATGGTCTTCGGGGCCGTCGGTATCGATATGATTGCCGGGCCCAGCGAGATCATGATTATTTGCGACGGAAAGGCCGACCCCGCCGTTATTGCCGCCGATCTCCTCTCACAGGCCGAGCACGACGAACTGGCAAGCTCCATCCTCATAACGATCGATCGCGCCTTTGCCCGGTCGGTGGCCCGGGAGGTGGACCTTCAGCTCGGAGAGCTTCCCAGGCGGAATATCGCGCGAAAGGCCATTGAGAAATACGGGCTTATCATCCTCACCGGTGATCTCGATGAAGCCGTCGCGATTGCAAACCGTTTCGCGCCGGAGCACCTGGAACTGGTGGTCGGGAATCCAAGGCGGATCCTACGGAAGGTATGGAATGCCGGGGCCGTTTTTCTCGGGCCCAGTACACCGGAGGTCCTGGGAGATTATCTGGCAGGGCCCAACCATATCCTGCCGACAGGGGGGACCGCCCGGTTCTCCTCCCCCCTTGGCGTTTATGATTTCGTGAAACGGACGAGCGTGATTTCCTTTACCTCCGCGGCGCTTGAAAAATACGGGCCCGAGGCCGAGGACTTTGCCCGGATCGAAGGGCTTGAGGCCCATGGCCGCTCGATTGCGAGGCGGTTAGAATCAAAAAGGCCTTGACAATTTTTGCCCGGAATTATTTAATTCACACCCTTAAAAGTTCTTTGTCCGTCGTCCTTGCATCCGCGGCGGCAGCCGGCATGGACAAGACAGACAAGACGACAAATTAGACAAAACAGACGCATAGAGCGGGCGTAATTCAGCGGTAGAATGCCAGCTTCCCAAGCTGGACGTCGTGGGTTCGAGTCCCATCGCCCGCTCCATTTTTATGTTTACTTCTGACCTGACCCATCTCACCGTTTCAATACGTTTTTTTGCTTGCATCGATCGTTTTTGTGTGTTAGAAAGCACCTGAAATTCGAATGGTTTATATTCGAGTGGGCACCGCCCACTTTTTTATTTTGTGGGTTCGTACATTCAGGATATAAACGTGGGGGGGGGGACGGATGAGCGACATCGTTAAAAATTATCGGCAAAGAATCATCGAGATCATCGAACCCATGGTGTCGGATGAAGGGATGGAGATCGTCGATGTCGCGTGCCTGCGGATGAAAACCCGGTGGCTGGTTCGCCTTTTCATCGACAAAGAAGGCGGCGTGACCCTCGCTGACTGCACAAACGTCAGTCATGAGGTGGGTGACTTGCTGGATATCTACGATATTCCGCCCGGTCCCTATACCCTGGAAGTTTCCTCGCCCGGACTGGATCGCCCTCTTGCCCGGGACAAGGATTTCATCCGGTACAAAGGGTCGAAGGTCAGGGTCCGACTGACCGGGAAAATCGAGGGGATCCGGAACTTCAGAGGCACGTTGGAGGATTTTCTGGAAGAAAACGGAGAGAAAGTCATCATCCTTACCGTGGATGGGAAAAAATACCGGATCCCGAGAGAATCGGTGGCGAAGGCGAATCTCGAATACGAGCCGTAAGCGTCACACCAAATCGGTGATCCGAAAGACGAGATTTTTTTGAGCAAAGAATGAAAAGCGTCTGTCCTGTGTGTGGGTTGAGCAAAACGGGAGGAACATTGCATGTTACCTGAATTGAAACGTCTGATCGAACAGATGGGCAAAGACAAGGGTATCGAGAAGGAGATCATCATCGAAGCCCTGGAATCAGCGATGCTGACCGCCGCGAGAAAAAAACTCGGGGCCCAGGTCGAGCTGGAAGCCCACTACAACGAGGAGGCAGGAGAGCTCGAGGTCTTCCAGTTCAAGACCGTTGTCGAAAAGGTCCTGGATCCGGAAACCCAGATATCTTTGCAGCAGGCCAGAGAGGAACTGGACGAGGAGGCACAGCCCGGGGACAGTCTCGGCATGAGGCTGGACGCCGCCTCTTTCGGGCGGATCGCCGTGCAGACGGCCAAACAGATCATCATCCAGAAGGTCAAGGACGCGGAGCGGGACAAGACCTATGAGGAATACAAAGACAGAAAAGGTCAGCTCGTCAACGGCTTCGTCCAGCGGTTTGAAGGCGGGAGCATCATCGTCAATCTCGGCCGCGCCGAGGCTGTCATACCCCCTTCCGAGCAAATAACCCGCGAGTCCTACAAGCGGGGTGAAAGAATCCGGGCGTATGTGATCGACGTAAAAAAGATATCCAAGGGGCCCCAGATTATCCTCTCCCGGACCCACCCGGGATTTGTCCGGGCCCTGTTCGAGGTCGAGGTTCCCGAGATCTCCGAGGGGTTTATTGATATCGTCAGTGTGGCCAGGGAGCCCGGCAATCGAACGAAGATCGCCGTCAAGACCAACGATAAGGACATCGATCCCGTAGGAGCCTGCGTGGGTATGCGGGGTTCGCGGGTTCAGAGCGTTGTACAGGAACTCAAGGGTGAGAAGATCGATATTGTGCCTTTCTCCGAGGATCCGGTGAAATACATCTGCAGTTCACTGTCGCCGGCGAAGGTCAGCAAAGTTTTCATGTACGATGAAAATAAATCCATGGAGGTCATTGTCCCGGACGATCAGTTGTCGCTGGCCATCGGCAGGAGTGGTCAGAACGTGAGGCTGGCGGTGAGGCTGACGGGGTGGAAGATCGATGTAAAGAACGAGTCGATGCTGGCAGCGCAGGCCGAGGAGGGTCCCAAGATCCTCTTGAAGATCCCCGGGCTCCAGGAAGCCGATGCAGAGCTTCTTTTCAAAGAAGGCTATAAGAGTATCTCCGCGATTGCCTCGGCGGACCCGGAGATGCTGAAGGCGATTCCCGGTGTGGATGAGCAAAAGGTAACGGAGTGGGTGTCAAGCGCTGAGCAGATCATGAATCAGCAGGTCAACAGGGACAGCGCATGAGATAACGCGGGAGGCTAATCTTTACGGCATCAAGACCTACGAGGGAGTTTCGATAATGTCCAAGACAAGAGTGTATGAACTTGCCAAGGAATTCGGGATGGACAACAAGGAGTTCATCGCCCGCCTGAAAAGCCTCGGCATCACCGTGAAATCCCATTCAAGCACGCTCGAGGAAAATGAAGTCCAGAGAGTCCGCGAGGAGTTTACCGCACCAGGTGCCAAGGAAATCGTGGAACAAAGGATTAAAACGACGGTGATCCGCAGAAGGGCTGTCCGTCAGCCCGTCGAAGAGGCGAAAGCTGCTGAACCAGAACCCGTTGAGCCGGCGAAGCCGGCGGTCACGGAGCCGCAAAAAAAGGCCGTTGCCGAGAAAAAGGAAGAGAAGCTAGTCAAGCCTCCGGAGAAGGCCGCCGAGGCACCTGTGGAAGTCCGGAAAGGGGTTCGGAAAGAGGCGCCGAAGGCGCCGGAGGAAAAGGCAGCAGAGGAGACCGACAAGAAAGAAAAGGTCACCATTGTGAAGCCGTGGAAGAAGACCGCCCAGCAGGAACCCGTCGAAGTTATCATGGATGAAGTCCCCGAGCGCAAAAGGGCCTTCATCAAACAGGTGGTTGCCCGTAAGGAAAAGAGGAAGGGCAGAGAGGTTGAAGAGGAGAGCGACCGGACCGCCAAGTGGCGGGAGAAAAAAGCCCCCGTCGTCAAAATGAAAAAGACGGAGATCACTGTTCCCAAGGCGATCAAGAGGAGGATCAAGGTTGAAGAAGCGATCCGGGTCGGTGATCTGGCCAAGAAGATGGGTGTTCGGGCAAGCGATGTGATCAACAAACTCCTCGGTCTGGGGATGATGGTTACGATCAACCAGTCCATCGATATCGATGCCGCCTCGCTTATTGCGACGGAATTTGGTTACCAGGTGGAAGCGGTGGCCTCTGAGTTCGATGAGGCCCTCTACAAGGCCGAAACCTCTCCCGCGAATCTGAGGCCGAGGGCGCCGGTCGTGACGGTCATGGGGCATGTCGATCACGGGAAGACGTCCCTGCTGGATGCCATCAGACAAACCAATGTCATCGATGGGGAGACAGGAGGGATCACGCAGGCCATTGGTGCCTACCACGTTCACGTCAAGGACCGCGATATCGTCTTTCTGGACACGCCCGGGCACGAGGCCTTCACGGCCATGAGGGCCCGAGGCGCCCAGGTGACGGATATCGTGATCCTCGTTGTCGCAGCCGACGACGGCGTGATGGAGCAGACGGTCGAGGCGATTAATCATTCCAGGGTGGCCGGCGTCCCCATCATGGTGGCCATCAACAAAATTGATAAACCCGGTGCCAGCCCAGAAAAAATCAAGCAGGAACTGGTGAAGCAGAATCTTGTTCCCGAAGAATGGGGCGGCGACGTTCTCTTCGCGGAGATATCGGCCAAGAAAAAAGTGGGTATCGAAAACCTTCTGGAGGTGATTCTGCTGCAAGCCGATATTCTCGAGTTGAAAGCCGATCCGGGCAGACCGGCCCGTGGTGTGATTATCGAGGCGAAACTCGACCGCGGGAGGGGACCGGTCGCAACGGTCCTCATTCAGGAAGGAACCCTTCGGGAAGGGAACGCCTTCGTGTCGAAAAGGGAATTTGGAAGAGTCCGGGCGATGATCAATGACCAGGGGCAGCGGATCAAAGAGGCCGGACCCTCCATGCCCGTGGAGGTGATCGGTTTTTCCAACGTGCCACAGGCAGGCTCAGAATTCATCTGTGTGGAGGATGAGAAAAAAGCGAGAGGTATCAGCGAGCATTTTATCAGGAAGGAAAGGGAGAAAGAGCTGGCGGCCACTTCGAAGATCACGCTGGAACAGCTCTACGAAAGGATCAAAGAGGGTGTTAAGGAATTGAACGTGATCCTGAAAGCCGATGTCCAGGGTTCCGTCGAGGCCCTGGCCGAAGCCCTGACAAAGCTGAGTACGCCGAACATCAAGGTCAGGATCATTCACAGTTCCACGGGTGCCATCACCGAGACGGACGCCATGCTGGCGTCGGCATCGGATGCCGTTATCATCGGATTCAAAGTGAGGCCGGATGCCCGTGTGGTCGAGGTCGCAGAAGTGGAAGGCATTGAAATAAAACTCTATGACGTGATCTACGATGTCATCAATGACGTTAAAGCGGCCATGGAAGGGCTTCTCGAGCCTGAGTACAAGGAGATGATCCAGGGTCACGCAGAGGTCCGCGAGGTATTCAAGATTACCAAAGTGGGGACCATCGCCGGCAGCTATGTCACCGACGGGAAAATTTCAAGAAGTGCCAACGTTCGGCTCCTGAGGGAGGGTGTGGTCATTTATGACGGAAAGATCCTGTCTCTGAGGCGTTTCAAGGAAGACGCACGGGAAGTAACCGCAGGCCTTGAATGCGGTATTGCCGTAGAAAATTTCAATGATGTCAAGGCGGGCGACGTGGTCGAGGCGTATACGAAGGAAAAGGTGGAGCGCAAACTTTGATTGGAATACTGGAGTAATGGAATATTGGAATAATGGGTGTGATCCAAGAAGGAAGCGTTTTTCCTACCCAATGTTCCAGCATTCCATCATTCCATGTCGAGCATAGCGAGACCGCATCATGGTTGTCGGAGTCGGCATCATCGATATCTGGATCCACGAAAGTAACTCTCTGAAGGCTAAGCGGGGCGTTCTCAAAAGCATCATTCGGAGAACGCAAAACCGGTTCAACGTCTCGATCGCGGAAATCGGGGACAACGACCATTGGAAAAAGGGAAGAATCGGATTCAGCATTGTTGGAAATGACAGACGTTTTGTCAATGGGAAGATCGACAACATTCTCCAGTTTGTTCAGCATATGCATCTGGCCGACGTCCTCAAGACGAAAATTGAGATCACCAATTACAGCGATATCGTCGAGGACCTTGAGGCAGATGAATTCGAGGATCTTTTAAATGACTTTCAAGAGGGCCGATCGGGTCGCGGATCTGATCAAGGCTGAGCTTTCGGATATATTGCTGAGGCAGATCAGGGATCCGCGGATCGGGCTTCTCACCATTACGGATGTGAAGATGAGTGACGATCTGCGTTCAGCGAAGATTTACTTAGTTCAGATGGGCAAGGACAAGCTGGATGCGGAGCTTCAGGCGGGACTCGAGAAGGCCAAGGGATTTCTGAAAAGGGAGCTCGGCAAGCGTCTCAGTCTCCGTTACATGCCCGATGTATTTTTCTTCTACGATAAATCATTTGAATACGGTTCCCGTATCGACAGACTCTTGATGGAAATTCATGAGAAAGACAAGACAAACACTCAAGAAGATCATTGATATCATCCGGTCGGGCAGGAGATTCCTCATCACATCGCATGTCCGGCTCGACGGGGATGCGATCGGATCGGAACTGGCGCTTTATCTCATACTCCGGGACATGGGGAAAGAAGCATCCGTTTACAATCGAGATGCCACCCCGCAGATGTACCGGTTTCTTCCAGGATCGGACCAGATTATAAATAGCATGGATACAGGGAAAATTTTTGATGCCGTTTTCATCCTGGATTGCAGTGACATCGATCGGGTGGGAGAGGAAGCGCCACGGGTGGGTGCCAGCCGGAACATCATCAACATTGACCACCATATCTCCAATGGGTCGTTCGGCGATCTCTCCCTGCTGGATCCAGCGGCCAGCTCAACAGGGGAACTTGTCTACAGGCTCATGCGGGAACTGGGGGTAAACATCACAAAAGATGTTGCCATCAATCTCTACACCGCCATCCTGACGGATACAGGGGCTTTCCGTTATTCCAATACGGATCGAAGGACCCTCAGGATCGCCAGCGAGCTCGTCGCGAAGGGTGCGAATCCCTGGTGGATCTCCCAGAAGGTCTACGAGAATCATCCCGCACAGAAGATGAAGCTCCTGGCGAAGGCGCTCGACACGATGGCGTTTTTCTGGGACCGGAAGATCGCTGTCATCCATGTCACCAAGAAGATGCTCGAAGAAGCGGGGGCCCTCTGGGAGTATACGGAGGGGTTTGTCGAATTCCCCCGGTCCATCGAAGGGGTTGAGGTGGCCGCCTTTATCAGCGAAATCGGTGATCGCTTTTTCAAAGTCAGCCTCCGCTCGCGAGGGAACATAGACGTGGAGAGCATTGCAGGCGCCTTCGGCGGCGGGGGACATCACAACGCCGCGGCATGCAGAATCACCGGAGATCTCGAGGCCGTAAGAAAACAGCTCGTAGAGGCGGTTATCAGCAATGCAGCTGAGCGGAGTCGTCGTGATTGATAAACCGGCCGGTATGACCTCCCACGATGTCGTACAGCGCGTGAAAAAGATACTTCGTGTGAGGAAGGCAGGACATACGGGCACTCTGGATCCGCTTGCGACGGGTGTTCTCCCTGTGTGCACCAATGAGGCAACCAAGCTGGTGCCGTTCCTGGCGGAGGAACGCAAGGAATACCAGGTGACCATGCGGCTGGGCATCACGACCGATACCCTCGACATCCAGGGGAAAATCCTGACGCAGAAGGAAATCGCCGTGGACGATCGCGAGATTGAGCGGGTCCTCATGGGGTTTACGGGAAAAATCGAGCAGCGTCCGCCCCGCTATTCCGCCATTAAATACAAAGGAAAGGCGCTGTATAAATGGGCCCGGAAGGGGCAGCCCGTGGATGCCGCGCCGAGGCGTATCATGATATACGGGATAACCCTTGAGTCGATTCAAGTTCCCGATGTGGTCTTTCAGGTTTCCTGCTCCAGGGGCACCTATGTACGGTCGTTGTGCTCCGATATCGGGGACCGGCTGGGTTGCGGTGCCTGCCTCTATGCCTTAAGAAGGACGAAAAGCGGGCCCTTCGTCGAGACCATGGCGGCCTCCCTCGACAGAGGAGAGGAGGACCGCCTCAGGGACAGCCTGGAACAGAAGATGGTGACCATGTCGGAGGCCCTGTCCGAACTGGCCCAAGTCGTGGTTGAGAATGCGATGGCGGACCGATTGCGGAGAGGTTTCCAGCCGACAGTTGAAAGCCTCACGGGAAAGGAAATCCCTTCTCTTGCTGCCGGAGATGTGATAAAGTTAATTACTCATGATTTCAAGCTGGTAGCACTGGTGAGGATGATCCGTTCTTCCGATCAGATGGTTTCTGCCGACCCGAAGGAGCGGTTCATGGAGATCCTGAGAGTGTTTAACGACTGAGGAGAAGAGAACCAGGTATATTCTGAAGTGATGGTGAAACGACATCTGGAAAGAAAATTATAAAAGGGAGGATCAGAGCGGTGTTGGATTTGGATAAAAGAAAGGAAATCATCAACAACTACAAGACCCACGACAAAGACACAGGCTCTCCGGAAGTGCAGGTCGCGCTTCTCAGCGCGCGGATCGAGTATCTCACGGAGCATTTCAAGGTCCATAAGAAGGATCATCATTCCCGCAGAGGGCTGCTGAAACTTGTCGGGCAGAGAAGAAGGCTTCTCGAATATCTGAAGGACAAAGACGTCAATCGTTATCGTCAGCTGATTGAACGCCTGGGGCTCAGAAAGTGATGCAATAAACATTCATGGGGCCTCATGCACACTCGAACCGGAGGTCCTACTTTGAGTTTAAATGAAGGGGTGTACAGAGAATGAATCAAATATTTAAAGCGTCCTTTGCAGGAAGGGAGATTTCCCTGAAAATCAACTATCTGGCCGGCCAGGCCGACGGCGGTGTTCTCGTCACATACGGAGACACGGTGGTTCTCGTCACCGTGGTGTCCGCCAAGAGCCGCAGGGAGGGCCTGGACTTCATGCCGCTGACCGTGGACTATCAGGAAATGACCTTTGCGGCGGGAAAGATTCCCGGCGGTTTTTTCAAGAGGGAAGGCCGGCCCAACGAGCGGGAAATTTTGACCTCCCGGATCATCGACAGAGCCATCCGGCCTCTCTTTCCGGATGGATACCGCGATGAGACGCAGCTCGTCGCCACCGTGCTTTCTCTGGATAATGAAAACGATCCCGATGTAGCCGCCATGCTGGGCGCGTCCGTTGCACTGCAGATATCGAGTATTCCCTTCGATATTCCCATCGCCGGCGCAAGGGTCGGGCGTATCGACGGAAAGTATGTCTGTAATCCTGCGGGCAAGCAGATGGAGGGCAGCGACATTGACGTTTTCATGGTGGGCCGAAAAGTGGTCCCCGGCACCGGGGGCCGTCCCTTTGATATCAACCTGGTCATGGTGGAAGGAGGCGCCCGCGAAATAGACGAAGATGTCGCCGTGGGAGCCATACGGGTTGGATTGGAGTCCATCCGGCCTCTGATTGAAATACAGGAAGAGATCAGGAAGGCTGCCGGCAAGGCCAAGAAGGTCGTCGAGGCAATCCCGATCGAAGGAGACCTCCGGCAGAAGGTCGTTTCGGCAGTCGAAAAGAAGATGCGGGAGGCCTACGTGATCCCGGTGAAGCAGATGAGGCACTCCACACTGGAGAAAATCCGGGAGGAGGTCCTCTCGCAGATGACGGCAGATGATCCTAAACGCGGCCCCCAGATCAATTTCGTCCTTGATGAACTGGAAAAAAAGATCCTCCGGGAGATGATCCTGCAGCAGAAGCGCAGAATCGACGGTCGAAGCAACACCGACATCAGGCCCATTTCCTGTGAAGTCGGGATCCTTCCCCGGACGCACGGGTCGGCCCTATTTACAAGGGGCGAAACGCAAGCCCTGGTTTCGATCACGCTCGGCACATCGTCCGATGAGCAACGAATGGATTATGTCACGGGTGAGGAGCACAGGGCATTCATGCTGCACTATAATTTCCCGCCGTACTGTGTGGGCGAGGTGAGACCGCTGAGAGGCCCGGGCAGACGGGAAATCGGTCATGGCGCCCTGGCCAGGCGGGCCTTGCTCCCGCTCCTTCCGACGCCGGAGGAGTTTCCATACACGATGCGGATCGTCTCCGACATCCTGTCCTCCAACGGGTCCTCTTCGATGGCCTCCGTGTGCGGGGGAGCCCTGTGCCTCATGGATGCCGGGGTCCCGGTCAAAGGGATAGCGGCAGGAATCGCCATGGGACTCCTGAAGGAAGGTGAGAACGTGGTCGTGCTTTCCGATATCCTCGGAGATGAAGATCACGCCGGCGACATGGATTTCAAGGTCTGCGGCACGGAAAGGGGCATCACGGCCATGCAGATGGATATCAAGATCGATGGTATCACGGAGGACATCCTGAGGAAGGTGCTCCATCAGGCCAGGGAGGGGAGGCTCTTCATCATCGGGAAAATCAAGGCGACCATCGACAAGCCGAGGGAGAGTCTGTCCGTCTACGCACCGAGAATCACCACGATCAAGGTGAAGCCCGACAGGATCCGGGACGTCATCGGCACCGGTGGGAAGAATATCCGCCAGATCATCAGTGAGACGGGCGTGAGCATCGATGTGGAAGACGATGGCACGGTGATGATTGCCTCCAATGACGCGGAAGCGGCCGAGCGAGCCATCGCAATGGTCCGATGGCTGACAGAGGAGGCGGAAATCGGGAAAACCTATCTTGGAACGGTCAAGAAGGTCGTTGATTTCGGCGCCTTCGTGGAGATCCTGCCCGGCACAGAGGGGCTGGTCCACATCTCCCAGCTCGACACCAGGCGGGTCAACAAGGTGACCGACGTGGTCAATGAAGGGGACAAGATCCCCGTCAAGGTGATCGAGATTGACCGGAGCGGCAAGATCCGATTGAGCCGCAAGGATGCCCTGGGGGAGAATGTACCGAAAAACCGTTCTCGATAATGGGATAAAGGTCATTTCGGAACAGATCGACCACGTCAGATCCGTGTCCATCGGTGTGTGGGTCCGATGCGGCTCACGCTATGAGAACGAAGACATCAGTGGAACGGCCCATTTCATCGAACACATGCTCTTCAAGGGCACGGAGAAAAGATCAGCCTTTGATATCGCCTCGGAGATCGATTCTGTCGGCGGAATCATGAATGCCTTCACGGGCAAAGAGCTGACCGCCTTTTACGTGAAAGTCCCCGACTATCGCCTGCCACTTTCCATCGATCTCCTGGCGGATATCTTCAGCCACTCGCTCTTTGACCCGCAGGAGGTCGAAAAGGAAAAGTCCGTCGTGCAGCAGGAGATCCACATGGTGGAGGACACGCCGGACGAATATATCCATGATTATTTCGAAAAGGTCTTCTGGGATCACCACCCCCTGGGACTTCCCGTCCTCGGGACGAAGGGATCCGTCCAGGAATTTACGAGGGAGGCACTTCTCGAGTTCTTCAAGCGGAATTACCGGGGTGAGCACCTGGTGCTGACTGCTGCCGGGCGTCTGGAGCATGAGGGGCTCGTCGAGCTGGTCAGGGGTGCTTTCGGGGTCATGGAGGGATTTCAAGAAGGGGTTCAGGAGCCTGTGCCGACCCCATCATCGAGAAGGGCCTGTGTTGAGCGGGACCTTGGGCAGGCTCACCTGATCATCGGGACACCGGCACCGTCCACTGCGGATCCCAGAAGATTCGCAGGAATCCTAATGAATGCGATCCTCGGCGGGAGCATGAGCTCGAGGCTCTTTCAGGAAATCCGGGAAAAAAGGGGACTCGCTTACGCCATCCGTTCCTACATTGTTTCCTACCGGGATGTGGGGATGCTGAACATCTATGTGGGGACGCCTCAGGGCAAGGTCAGGGATGTCATCGGACTGATCCTGGATGAGTTGAGGCGGATGAAGAAGGAGCATCTGACGGACCGGGAAATGGTACTGGCCAGGGAACTGATCAAGGGGAATCTCCTGCTCGGGCTTGAGAGTACGGACAATCGGATGTCCAAGCTCGCAACCAATGAAATTTATTTCGGGCGCCACATTCCCTTCGAGGAGATCGTTCGTCACATTGATGCCGTGCAGAAGGAGGATATCCGGGGTCTCGCCGCTGAAATGTTCGATGCGTCGACGCTCTCGATGGCCGCACTCGGAAACGTGTCCGAAAAGGACTTGGAAGGCGCCGCTCATTTGTAGCCATGGAAAAGATTCAGGTGTCCATCGAGAAACTGCCCGGTTGTGATGACATTGAGTTCCCACGATACATGACGGAGTGCGCAGCGGGGATGGACGTCTTTGCAGCCGTGAAGGAGACGGAAATCCTCCAGCCGGGGGAAAGGAAGATCATTCCGACGGGAATCCGGATCGCCCTTCCCGCGGGATACGAGGCCCAGATCAGACCGAGAAGCGGACTGGCGATCCGGAACGGGATCACGCTTCTCAACACTCCCGGGACCATCGATTCGGATTATCGCGGTGAGATCGGGATCATCATGATTAATCACGGGCGGGATCCCTTCGAAGTCAAACGGGGTGATCGCATTGCCCAGATGACCGTCCATCGGGTCTGCAGGGTTTCGTGGCATTCGGCCTCTTTCCTGCAACCCACCGTCAGGGGGGACGGCGGTTTCGGGCACACCGGGTGAAGAGATTTTTTTCTGATGGGGGATGGTTGAAACCATGAAGAAGCGGAAAGTCCAGAAGACCTATCAGGAGATCAACGAAAAGATCCGGCAACGGAAGGTTGTCGTGGTCACCGCCGAGGAGATGATCGACATCGTCGAGCGGCACGGCGAGGTGGAGGCCGCCAGGAAGGTGGATGTCGTGACGACGGGGACATTCGGGCCCATGTGCTCCTCCGGGGCTTTCCTGAACTTCGGTCACGCCTCTCCCCGGCTGAAGGCCATGAAGGTGTGGCTCAACGACGTGCCGGCTTACGGCGGCATTGCGGCCGTGGATTGTTACATCGGTGCGACGGAGGTTGTTGAGGGCGACCCCCTCAACAGCGTCCACCCGGGAGAATTCAATTACGGCGGCGGTCACGTCATTGAAGACCTGGTGGCCGGCAACAGCATCCGGCTCAGAGCGGAGGGCTACGGCACGGACTGCTACCCCGCCCGCCGGTCCGAACGGAACATTACCCTGCGTGACTTGCGGGACGCCATCCTCTTCAACCCGAGGAATGCCTACCAGAATTACAGTTGTGCCGTCAACCAGTCGGACAAGGCGATTTACACCTACATGGGGGTCATCCGGCCCCGCATGGCGAATGCGAATTATTCCACATCGGGGCAATTGAGCCCGCTATTCAACGACCCCTATTACATGACGATCGGCATCGGAACACGAATCTTTCTGGGCGGCGCGCAGGGCTTCGTCGCCTGGCCGGGCACACAGCACAACCCGCGGGTGACGAGAGGTGAAAATGGCGTGCCGAAAAGCGGCGCGGGCACCATCGCAGCCATTGGCAATCTGAAGGACATGAGTGCCGAGTGGCTTGTCGGTGCCAGCATGCTGGGATACGGGGTATCGCTCTATGTCGGCATCGGCATCCCCATACCCATCCTGAATGAGGATCTCGCGAGGTATACCGCCGTAAAGGATGAGGACATCTACACTCAGATTTACGATTACGGGAAGGATTATCCGCACGGGGGCGAGCTCAAGAGTCTCGGCGAGGTCAGCTACAAGGCGTTGAGAAGCGGGAAGATCGTCGTAAACAACAAGGAGATTCCCACAGCCCCGCTGTCCAGCTATTACAAGGCAAGGCAGATTGCCGAGATCCTGAAGACCTGGATTGAAAAGGGAGAATTTATCCTGGGAGAGCCTCAGGAGCTTCTTCCCTCCGACGGTCTGCCGCAGGCGAGATAAATTTTGATTGTCATTCTCGCGGCCGGAGGCAAGCCGCCTATTTTCCAGAACTCCACAGACGGCAGCCGTTATCCCCTTTGGGCAAACCTCCGGAATCTGCCGCATGGACGGCTCCATCATGTCTCTATCGCGATGCGGTAGGGGAGGTCAGGGACAAAGCCATGAAGCTTGGAAGAAGGTTCATCGTGATCATTCTTCTGGTGATGGGTTTCCTGATCCTCTTTGGCAAGAAGGGGCTCATCGACAATTATAAGATGCGGCAGAGGGTTGCGGAAATGAGCACAACCAATGCTCAGATGCTCAAAGAAAACAACAAGTTGAAGCATGAAATTATTCTCCTTCGCAAGGACCCTAAATACATCGAGCAACTCGCCAGAGACGAGCTCGGAATGGTCAAAAAAGGTGACATCATTTACCGAATGAGCGACGAAAACAAGCCATGAAATAAACTGTCAAAAAGTCAGATCTCGGGGCGAAAATGGAGTCCCCCGATGATTCTTAAATGAAACCTTCCCCGGCAGAGTGAAGGTCTTTTATCTTTAGTCCCAGTAACTTGCTTGCCCCCACCCAGGTTCAACCTCCCCGATTTCTTAGAGATACCCGAAACATGGCACATTGCTTGCTTAATTTTATGGCCGTTGGTCGAGGACTGTGAAGTGCATTGTGTAAATGCATCGAACAGCGGCTTCGAAAAACGCCTCGGCCATGAGGGGAAAGCTTAAAAAGCCCAACCATGATTTATTAATATAACCTGGACTCCGAAAGAGGATTTCATGCGGACATTCAAGAATTTGTTCTCGGGAAAGAAGAAAATTGCCGGACTGGATATCGGATCGAGTTCTTTGAAGCTGATTGAAATCAGTGAAAACTCGGAGGGTTACACCCTGAATAACTACAGTCAGGTCCCGCTCCCCAGGGGGGTCATTGCCGACGGTCACCTGGTCCAGCCGGGGGTTCTCATCGACCGGCTGAAACACCTCTTCAAACAATCCCGCTGCCAGACCAAAAATGTAGTGACGTCCCTCTCCGGTTATTCCGTCATCGTGAAGAAAATCGGGTTTCCCTCCATGGACGAGGCGTCGCTCCGTGATTTGATCAGCGACGAAGTAGAGAAGTACCTGCCCTTCGGTGACATGAAAGAGGTGAATTTCGATTTCCAGATTCTCGGGGGGAGCGATGTCAACCCGGGTCAAGTGGATGTACTGCTCGTCGCATCAAAAAAGGAGGTCATTGAAAGCTACGTCGGTGCCGTCAGGAAGGCCGGCCTGGAAGTGGCGATTGTGGATGTGGACTCCTTTGCGCTGGAAACGATGTATGAGGAGAATTATGATTTTGCCCTCGACGACGTGGTCGTGCTCGTGAACATCGGCGCCAGTATGACCAACATCAATGTCCTCAAGGCGGGTGGTTCTATTTTTACGAGGGATTTTTCCATGGGCGGATACACCGTCACGGAAAACCTGCAGGAAAAATTAAAGGTTTCATTCGAGGAGGCCGAAAGAGTCAAACTGGGAGCGGCCAAGGGAAACGGCCAACCGGACAATAATCTCCGGGAAGACCTGACCAGTTGTGCCGAGCCACTCCTCCTCGAAGTTGAACGATCCGTGGATTATTTCAAGTCAACCTACCCCGGAAAGTATATCAAACAGGTTCTCCTCTGCGGGGGCAGCGCGAAACTGGCTGGATTGGATCGCGCCCTCACGGAACGGTTGAATATCGATGCGGAAATTGTGAACCCCTTCAAGAAAATTTCCTATGACCGGAAGGTATTCAGCCCGGCGGATATTGAGAATATCGGTCCGCAGGCGGCTGTCGGCGTGGGTCTGGCCCTGAGGAGGATTGGAGACAAATGATTAAAATAAACCTTCTTCCTTATCGAGAAAAGAAAAAAGAGGTCCACACAAAACGTGAGAGGCTTGCCCTCTTTCTGACCATCGGTCTTGTTCTGCTGTTTTTCGGCGCGGTTCACCTCTACATGGTGCAGAGCCTTGACAAGCTGAGGACCGAGGTCCGCAAGAGCGATGACGAGCTCAAAAAACTTGCCCAACTCACCATGGACATCGGAAAATTCAAAAAGGACAAGGAGCTCCTCGAGAAAAAACTGCAGATCATCAACGCTCTGGATCACGACAGGCTGGACCCCGTCTATCTCCTCGATGAGCTGACCGGCATGGTTCCGGCCGGACACCTGTGGATCAAGGCCATGACGGAGACGGACGTCGAGATGAAGATTGAGGGTTTTGCAAAGGATAACATCACGATCGCAACGTTCATGAAGAACCTGGAAAAATCCAGATTCTTCCGATCGGTCGATCTTATCTCATCCAAGCAAACGGAGCTCGTGGGTTACAAGGTGAAACAGTTCACGCTGTCCTGCGGCCTCAAGAAGGGATTGTAAGAATGGCACTCACATTAGACGACATCAAGAACATGCCGCCGAAGCGGAAGGCCATGCTCCTCATTGTGGTTTTTCTTCTTCTCGGATTTGCTTACTACTCCGTCTATCTCCAGAAGGCCCTCTCGGACAAGGGCAAGCTCGAGGAGAATCTCGCCAGCCTGAAGCAGCAGATTGCCCAGAAGCAACTGGTGATAGAGGAGATGAAGCGGTTTGAGAAAGAGATCGCCAACCTGAAGAAGGATCTCGACATCGCCATGGCCAAGCTTCCGGAGCAAAAGGAGATCCCGGGCTTGCTGATTTCCGTCTCGGAAGCCGGTGGATACGGTGGCGTGGAGTTCCTTCTTTTCGAACCGATGGCACCCGTATGGAAGGAATTCTATGCGGAACTCCCCGTCAAGATCACCGTGAATGGCGGATATCACGACACGGCCCAGTTCTTCGAGCGTGTCGCAAAATTGCCCCGTATCGTCAACATCTCCAACATCGCGATGGAAAAGGCGAAAAACGAGAGCAAGTCCAGTCTCACGACGACATGCCTGATCAAGACTTACATGTTCGGAGAGAAAGCCGAGGCGGCCCAAAAAGTCGACGACAAGACCAAGAAGCCACCGGAAAAGAACATCAAGCAACCGCAAGGATAATTGATCATGTGCAATCATTTTCTGCGGCCCGTATCAGGGCATCGAAACAGAACGTTATTGAAAAAGGCCAACATGTGCTGGAAGGGGTCCGCCGTGTTTTTCTTCTCGGCCATGCTGATTTCATGGCCTGTCCAGAGTTTCGCTCAAGCAGAAAAGGCGGCTGAAACCCAAAAGCCGGCGGATGAGGCAGCCTCCTATCATTACGATCCGAAGGGTAAAACCGATCCCTTTAAGCCCTTTCTGAATCTCGAGGTGGCCAAGGTTACGACCGGCAAGCCCAACCGGAATGTCCCAAGGACACCCCTCCAGGAGATAGGGCTGGACCAGTTCAAGATGGTCGGCATCGCCCTCGGCGGCAACAAAAAGGTGGCCATGGTGGAGGATCCCAAAGGGAAGGGCTATATCATCTCTGAGGGAACTCACATAGGGCATAACATGGGCCGGGTCGTCGAAATACTCCGGGACCGGATGATCGTCGAGGAAAGATTCTTTGATGGAACGGGAAAGAACAAGACGCAGCGAACAGTCATAAAGCTTCATAAAGACGAAAAAGAGGGTAGATTATGAAACCGAAAAGAATACCAAATTGGATTCCTTATCTGATCGCGCTTTGCACCGTTTTCGGATTCGCAACCGTTCTCTACGGGACGGAAAGCGCATCTCCGGTACAGCCCCAAGGTCTGAGCACCCTGGAGGATGTGATTTTTGAGCGACTGGAGGGCAAAGAGCGAATTACCTTCGTTGTATCGAAGCTCACGGGGTACAACGTTGCGCGGGAATCGGCCGAAACGCTGGCCGTGAAACTCGAGAATGTTCAGGTCCCGCCTGACAAGATAAAGAAGCTCAATGACGTGACGCTGAGAAGTGTGGACCGTATCGTGGCAACCTACGAGACCGTCGACGGCAGAACCTGGGCCTATTTCAAGATCAACCTGAGGGAGATGGCACCCTACGTTGTGAAAGACGAAGCCAACAAGGTCTTTGTGGATATTGATGTTTCGGCCCTGGCGCAGAAGAATCCGGCCGAGGAAAGAAGGGATGTCGCAAAGGCTGAGAATGTCGAGAAGGCCTATGCACCGGCTAAAAACGGCTCACGGACGACCGTTGCCGGCGAACGACAGTACACGGGCCAGAAGCTCACCGTCGATTTCCAGGATGCGAACATCAAGAACGTTTTCCGGTTGATCGCCGAGGCGAGCGGTCTCAACATCGTCTCAGGCGATGATGTGAAAGGGACCGTGACGATGCAGCTCCGGGAAGTCCCCTGGGATCAGGCCCTGGAGACGATCATGGATGCCCATGGTCTCGGGATGAAACGTACGGGCAACGTCATCACCGTCCTGTCGGCGGATAAGGTCAAAAAGGCGGAGGAGATGAGGCTCAAGGAGGCCGTGTCCCGTGGCAAACTGCCGCAGATCTCCATCGAGGCCCAGATCGTCGAGGCCAATGAAGCCTTCATCCGGAAACTCGGTGTTCAGTGGGGTGCCGGCGCCCTGGGATCCTGGAACAGCTCGTCAGTCGGTGCCCTCGGCGGCAGCGCCGGATATGCACCGACCCCGACGTCGTTGCCGAACACCATCAACACCTATCTCTCGAACCCCCCCTACTCCGCGGGTTCAGGCGTCGGTGTGACCAACAGCAGTCTGGCCGTCAACTTCCCCTTCATCTTTTCGGGCGTACCCACCTTCGGTGTGATCGCCGGTTCCAGCAAGTACATCCTGGATGTACAGCTTCATGCCCTGGAGTCCACGACCGAGGGGAGGATCATTTCGTCTCCCAAGGTGACAACCCTCGACGGCATCAAGGCGACGATCAAGCAGGGTGAGGAAATTCCCTACGTGATCGAGTCGGTCTCCGGCGGTGTCGTCACAAGAACGGTACAGTTCAAAGAGGCGGTTCTGAAGCTGGACGTGAAACCCTCGGTGACACCGGAAGGAAAGATCGCCATGGAGGTCAAGGCGAACAATGACTTCGCCGATTACACACGGCAGGTCCTGGGAAATCCGCCCATTAATAAAGAAGAAGTGGATTCCACCGTCGTGGTGAAGGACGGAGACACCCTTGTCATCGGCGGCATCCGCAAGCTCAACGAACAAAAGACCGTGGCCGGGGTTCCCTGGTTCATGAATATCCCCTTTCTGGGGTGGCTCTTCAAGGCCGAGGACATCAATAACACCAAGAGGGAAATCCTGATCTTCGTGACACCGAAGATCCTCAGAGAGGCAGAAGGCCTGGCTAAGAATTGACCCTCCTTTCAGTCGTGACTTTCCGGTTCATTGCAAGCCTTCATCCCGCATCGATGCGGGATGAAGGCTTGCAAAAAACCTCCCTCACCACTTTCAATCATCTACTGCCTGAGCTCCTGGTCCGGTATTGCAGCGTCCCATAATAAAACACATAAAAATCAGTTACTTAATATTAACACCTCCTCTGGATCCACCCTTACTCCTGATTAAAGTAAGCGTCTATTATTTGACATGCGTCAAATAAATGTCTATTATCACCATACATTCCTTCCCGGTTTACGGGCCAAGATCAAAGCGCAGCAGACCACCCGATGGCTGCAAGGATAACCAGGGTGAGGCCCATGCGGCTTTGCGGCATTTCATCCTTGACACACCCCGGGGGGTGTGTTACGGATCATCAGGCAGTAAGATATGAATGTTATTGATCAATTGTCTCAGCTTTGGCACGGCCCTCAAAGGAGGTTCCCTTGAAGGACGGAAATCTCAAGGAGATGACGGATCTGATCTGGGAGGCCGAGTATTATCTGAACCAGGGCTCGTACCACCTGGCCATCGATCTCGCCCAGGAGCGACTGGAGATGTATCCCGGTGACGTGGAAGCCCGGGTCATCCTCGGGTACGCGTGGTTCAAACTGGGGGAACTTGATCGCGCCCTCAATATCCTTCGGGGGTTGGAGGAGGATTTTCAGCGCTGGTCCTACGTCTTCAGGTACATGGGGGATATCTACCAGAAAAAAGGACTCCTGGCGGAGGCCAGGAAATCTTACCAGCAGTTTCGAATGCTCAACCCCGAAGAATCTCTTGCACTGGAGCTCTCCGAGGGTGTTGCCCCCGGGAGGGATGCCGCGGCCACACAGCGCAGGGAGGATGAGGCGTCCCCGGAAGGGACGGACATTTCGCGGGTGTCGCCGGAATTTCGCACGCTGACCCTTGCTGACCTCTGCATTGAACAGGGTCACTTTGATCAGGCCCGGAATATACTGGAAGAAATTCTCTCGAAGGATCCCGGCAACGAGAAAGTGAGACAGAAACTGGGAAGTCTGAAGAACCTCCTTTCGGCAAAGATCGAGAGCCGCCACCCCGAAGAAAGCCGTGAAGAGGTTGTCCGGGAGCTCAACAGGTGGCTGAAAAACCTCGAGAGAACGAGGGATCATGGTGCATAATTCCATCCACCGGGGAAGCCGGTTTGCTGCTATTCACGCCATCATGGCCAGCCGGGGTGTGGAAGCCGTCCTTTTTCTCGATCTCAAAAACATTCGCTACCTTACGGGTTTCTCGGGCAGTGACGCGGCCCTGATCGTATCTGAAGAACAAACGGTCCTGCTGGTCGACGGCCGTTACACCACTCAGGCCAGAAAACAGACCCGCCGCATCCGGGTTTTCGAATACCGGGAGAAGGTGGCGGGTATCGTGCAGGTTGCCTCCAGGCTGCGGGTGAAAACCCTTGGTTTTGAAGCGGCCGCTATTACCTATGACTTTTACGCCAACCTCTTAAAAAAGCTCAAAAGCATCAAGTTAAGGGCAATCACTGAAGACCACCTCGGAGGGCTTCGGTCCATCAAGAGTAGGAGGGAAATTGCCTTTATAAAAAGGGCCGTGCAGATTTCGACGCGAGCTCTGGAGTCCACCCTTCCTGTTGTTAAGCCCGGTGTGCAGGAGACGGATATCGCGCTGGAACTGGATTACCGGATACGACAGGAAGGCGCCGAATCCCTTTCCTTCGAAACCATCGTCGCCTCGGGGGAAAACGCAGCCCTGCCCCACGCAAGACCGGGGTCCCGCAGGCTCAAGAAGGGGGATCTCGTGGTTATTGATTTCGGTGCCGTTTACGGGGGTTATCACTCCGATGAAACCTGTACCTTCGGAGTCGGGCGGTTGAACCACGCCCAGACAGATGCTTACGAAGCCGTCAAAGAGGCCCATGACCGGGCGATGGATGCCGTCAGGGCCGGCACCGCGTGCAGGGAAATTGATGGCATCGCCCGTCGGTGTCTTGAGAAGAGGGGATACGGAAAATATTTTTCCCACGGCACGGGACACGGGGTAGGGCTTGACGTACACGAGGCCCCGCGTCTCTCGATCGCCTCGAACGGTCACCTCCAGGAGGGTATGGTCGTGACGATCGAACCCGGCATTTACATTCCGGGCCGATGGGGCATCCGTCTGGAGGACAAACTACTGGTTAAGAAAGACGGCCATGAAGTTCTCACCCGATTTCCAAAGGATTTGAGGATCCTCTGATACCCCCCTCCTCTCCGAAGTCGCCCCTCCCCGGTCCCGATGATGCTGCTGCCCGTCATTCGCTTTTACATCATGACCGGGCGCCGCAAGAAAATCCTCTTTCTTTTGCCTTTTGTCTTGAGTCTGATGCCGATCATGGAAACCTGGCGATATCTTCCCTTTGCGGAGTCGGGCGCCTTCGAGAACATGGCGACAGATGAGGCGCTGCTTCGCCATGCCGGTACGGCACCCGCTGTCCCCACCCTTCGCTTTTTCGGTTGGGATCCGCCGGCCGTGTCTCTCGGTTATTTCCAGGACGCCATGAAAGAGGTCAACCTTTCGTACTGCCGTGAGCACGGCATCGATGTTGTACGGCGGCCCACGGGGGGAAAGGCCGTTTTTCATGATTGTGACGTCACTTATTCCCTTGTTGCCGGGGAGAATCATCCCCTCTTTCCCCGGGGGATCCTCGGGACCTACCAGGTGATAAGCTCTGCGATTCTGAAGGCCCTTTCCAAACTCGGTGTGGAAGCGGAGATGACGGCTGATGGCAGATCGCGTGCCCCCGATGGGCTGGCAGCATTCTGCTTTTCCGTACCTTCCCGGTACGAGCTTCTTGTGGAGGGTCGCAAGATCTGCGGCAGCGCCCAGACACGCTCAAGGGGCGTTTTCTTGCAGCACGGATCCATTCTCGTGGACTTCGACCCGGTCAGAACAGCGGCGGTGCTTCTGGGTTCGGGGGAGAGCGCGGAACAGAAGATAAGGGAAATGGAAAGGGCTGTGACGTCCCTCCGGGGCCATCTCAAAGAGAAGATAAGCCCCCTGGGACTCACCCGGGTTCTTCTGGAAGGTTTTGAGGAGGTATTCCACGTCCGAATCATGCCGGGTGAACTCACACCGGAAGAGAGGACCATGAAAGCACGCCTTCTCAGGGAAAAATATACCCTCGAGAAGTGGAATATAGAGGGTCAGGGCCCCGGTTAGGCCGCCAATCCCTAACCTGACAGGTGCCGGCATTTCTCCCGGGGAAAAACGGTCCCGACGGATATGGTATGATCGACTCCGGGAAATCGGAAAACGCCCCTTTTTATCCTGATGCTTCCAGACAGCCGGTGGCTTGCTATTTGCTCCGATCTTCCCGTGAAGGCGGGACCGATGTCTCTTGCGGGTCTCGAGTAGGAAGGAGGCTATGGTAAAGTTTATGTTGACAAAAGGGAAATATTTGAATAAAATCCTCAAGTTTTTAGTCGTCTAAAGGAGGGTTTTCGCGTCAGGTCGGTCTCGATGTGAGGTATCTTGCGTCCGGATTGATCAAGACCGGGTCCTTCTTGCAGCAACGCAATCATAGAATAATTAATGAAGGGAGCGTGTTTTTTTTGGAGGTTAAGGTTTTTGATAACAATGTCGACAAAGCGTTGAAGGTTCTCAAGAATAAGCTGTCCAAGAACGGTTTGTTCAAAGAACTCAAGCTGCGCCGGGCGTACGAAAAACCTTCCGTCAAGAAAAAACGGAAGGCCATCGAGGCGCGCCGGAGACTCGCCAAGGTCCAGAGAAGAAGGTATCGATAAACAATTTACAACCGGGCAGACGGTGCGAGGAGGCCCCTCACGGACTCGGAATAAAGAGTTTGCCCATCCTATTTCAACCTGTCTTTTTTCTCTGAATTCCTGAGGCATCAAAGGATGGATGATAAGCAGTATCTGATCGATGCCCTTTCGATCAGTGAATCCTGGCGGATGTTCCGGATCATGTCCGAGTTTGTCGAGGCCATCGAGGAACTCTCCGAAGTCAAACGTGCGGTAACTATCTTCGGGTCCGCCAGGGCAAAACCCGAGGATAAGTATTACGTCAAAGCAGAATATCTGGCCCGTCTTCTTGTGCAGAAGGGATTCAGTGTGATCACCGGCGGCGGCCCCGGCATCATGGAAGCGGCCAACAAGGGAGCGGCCGAAGCCGGCGGGACTTCCATCGGTTTGAACATTCGCCTGCCCCTCGAGCAGGTTCCAAATCCTTACGCGAACCTCAGGATCAGCTTCAAGTACTTCTTCATCCGGAAGGTCATATTTGTCAAGTTTGCCGTGGCCTATGTGATTCTTCCCGGTGGCTTCGGGACCATGGATGAGCTCTTCGAGGCGCTCACCCTCATTCAGACCAGGCGTATAAAAAGCTTCCCCGTCGTTCTCATGGGGAGTGAATACTGGCGGGGACTTGTGGACTGGCTGAAAAATACCATGGTGGCCGAGGGCAACATCGCCCGCGAGGATCTGGACCTCATCCAGGTTCTCGATGACCCCGAGGAAGTTGTCCGGCACATACAGAAATTTGTTATTCTGTAAATTTCTTGCCTTTGCCCCGTCTTCTCATTACAATTCCAATCCCATCGGACTCTTGAATAGCGGATCTTCCATTGACATACTCGAGACACCCTGTCGCTGAAGACAGGACCTTGCCTCGAAGACCTGGAATCCTGTTGGAGTGTCCCATGATCGCCAGGGGAGAAAAGAAGCATCAAGCAGAGGGAACACTGAATAAAGCCCTCAGTGAAATCGCAAGGGGGATAACGCACCCCTGTTATCTCCTGTACGGCGATGAGGATTACCTCATCGAGGAAGCCCTCAAGAAGATGGTTGATCTCCTTTTGCCGCAAAAGTCGCGGGACTTCAGCCTCTTCGTCATGGAAGAGGATCCCGTGGAGGCCCAGGACGTCTATAGCGATATCCTCACTCCTCCCCTGCTCCCCGGGAGGAAGGTCTTCGTCTTCAAAAATACCCGCCTCTTCTATTCCCGATCAACAGCCCCGGAGCTCATACGAAGGGTCGTGGATAACCTCGACACCCATCCGCCGATCGCGGCAAGGAGTTTCCTGGCTTTTCTCTCCATGGTCGGGTGGAGCCTCGAAGACCTCAGGGATGGGGGATGGACGAAAATAACCGATGAGGACTGGGAAAAGGCCCTTGGGGAAGATGTGGATGGGGACCGTGAAAAGTGGGTACCCCGCATCGTGGATGTATGCCTGGCCCATTCCTCTTCAGGCGGGGCGCCGGTGGATATGGCCGGAGGAATCGAGGAAATCATCTCCGGCGGGATGCCCGACGGTCATGTCCTGATCTTTACCGCCGACACCGTGGATAAGAGAAAGAGGGTCTTCAAGGTGGTTGCCGACCGGGGTGTCGTGATCCCCTTCGTCAAAGCCAGAGGCGAGGCGCAGCAGAAAAGGATGCTCGTTGATAATGTCGAGGCGTTCCTGTCGGAGCGGGGCAAAAAGCTTTCACCCGATGCCTGGGAAGCCCTCGGCCGGAAGACGGGCTTTCGATTCCGGGAATCCGTGGAAGCCATGGAACTGCTTGTGACGTATTGCGTAGATCGCGCGCTCATCGAGGAGAAGGACGTCGAGGAGGTGATCGGGAAGACCCGGGAAGACACGGTCTTCGAGCTTATCTCAGCGATCCTGGAAAAGGATCTGAATAAAGCGCTTACAAATCTCAAGGATCTTTTCCGGCAGGGAGTCCATCACCTCATGATCCTGACCATGCTCAGCCGGGAGGTCCGCCTTTTGCTCCATGCTAAAATTGTCCTGTCCTCCGGCAGGCTGCGATCTTTCCGGCCGGGTATGGATTATGGCCAGTTCTCCACCCAGGCCTATCCCCGGCTGAAAGAAATGGCAGCCGAGGCCGGCGGGGAGGGACTTTTTCTCGCCAATCAGCATCCGTTCGTGATTTACAACGCACTCAGGAATTCGGGAAAATTTTCCCAGGCGAGGCTGATCCGCCACGTGGATCAGCTTGTGGCGACGGATGTGGCCATGAAATCGACGGGGAGGGACCCCCGGCTGATGCTCGAGAGGCTGATCATCGATCTCTGCCGGTAGAAATCGGGGAAGACATGCTACAATTTTTTCAATCTCGTCAGCTCGACCCGTTTTTTCTTCGGCATTCGCCGGGAAGGGCCCTTTTTCTTTGTCCCCGGTGTTTCACGGCCATAGGCCTCTTCCGGCTCTTCCGCTGGAAGGGGGGCCGGTTGTGATGAGCACCCGGCGCGAACCATCCGTTCTTCGAAATCCTGCGATGAAATGACTGCACCGCCGCAGCGGATCACGGCATCCTGGATCCCCCTGTCGGAGGTTACGACGACGATCTCCTCTCCGGCATGCCTGGCGATTCGCTTGATGACATCGTCGGCCTTTTCGCCCTTCCGGGAATAGATGATGTCGATACCCCATTCACGGTCGCGCTCCTCCGCGGGCGATCCGCTCAGCCACCCGTCGAAGACAACTGTGACCCGGTGGGATCTGAATTTTCTGTATCCCGAAAGCCTCCGGATGAGCTCGAGACGACCCCTTTCCAGGCTGAGCCTTTCGAAAAGACGGAGCGTCTCCGATTGCCTGATGAAGTTGTAGCCGTCGACAAGGATGTGCACGGTTTTAAAATCCCTTCATTTTACTAGTCTTTTTACCGATTTGAGCCGGATTAATCAAGCTTCGGCAACCCTGCCGGGGAAAAACAGTTATAGACTTTCCACGGTTCTTGTAGTTTAATATTCATTTATTAACTCCCCCCTGAAATCTATTGAAAATCAGGGCGATGAAGGGCCGCCATCCCGACGGTTTCTTTTGGTCAAGGCGGGCTTCTTGCTGTTTAAGCCTGGTCGCTCATTTGACGGGCCAGGGTTACCCCGGTCGAGAAATCAGATGGATCAAGAAGGGAACAACATCCGGGCCCGGCTTGAAAAAATCCAGGAAATCGTCAAGGGAAAACGCAAAGTCCTGATTGTCACCCACAACAACCCCGATGCGGACGCCCTTGCTACGGCCCTGGCCCTGAGGTACCTCCTTCACGAAAAATGGGGTGTCGGCAGTGTCATTGCCTACGGCGGCATCATAGGCCGGGCTGAAAACAGGGCGATGATCAGGCAGCTCAGGATTGATATCAGGCCCCTGCAGGATGTCATCATCAAGAACTTCAGCGTCGTGGCCCTCGTTGATTCTCAGCCCGGCGCGGGAAACAACGCCCTGCCCAGGTACCTGATCCCGGATATCGTGATCGACCACCACTCCCCCATCCGGGCCAAATCCATGAGGGCAAAGTATTACGACATCCGCACCGATTACGGCAGTACATCCACCATCTTGGCCGAATACCTCATGGTAGCGGGCCTCCCGGATATCCACCGGAGGGTCGCCACGGCCCTCATGTACGGGATCAAGTCGGATACCCGTGATCTCGGACGGGCGACGAGCCCCAAGGATATCGACACATTACGGTTCCTCTATCCCAAGATCCTCTTCAAGGCCCTGGCAAAGATCGAACACCCGGAACTCCCCCGTGCCTATTTTCAGCGCCTGGGTAAGGCTATCACAAATGCCCAGATTGACAAGGATGTTGTCATCCTGAACCTAGACCACACCGACGATGTCGACCTGATCGCCGAGATGGCCGACCTCCTCCTGCTCGTGGAGGGCGTGAAATGGTCTCTCTGCCTGGGGGAAAGTGGGGGAAACGAGTTCTTTTCGCTCCGGACGAAGAAAAGGCGGGGTTCCGCCGACCGGGTGGCCCAGAAGATGGTTGCGGGGATCGGTATGGGCGGCGGTCACAACATGATTGCCGGCGGAAAGGCCGGGGCCATATCGAACCTGAATAAAACCCCCGAGGAGATCCAGGACATCCTGATATCCCGGTTCCTGACGGAGGTCAAGAGAAAGGATTTCAAGGGGCAGAATCTCTAGTCCGCCGTTGCCCCGCGAGGTCTAAGTGACCGCCCTTTTTGTCAGGGTCTTCATCTCGCCGATGGTTTTTGCGTAGTCTTTGCAACCGAAAACGGAGGCGCCGGCGACGACGATGTCCGTTCCCGCCTCTTGAACAGCCCGAATGTTTTCCAGGGTAATTCCCCCGTCCACTTCCAGAATCACCGCCGGGTTCGAAGCTCTCATGAGTTCTCTTGCCCTCCGAATCTTGTCGATCATGCCATCAATGAATTTCTGACCGCCGAAACCCGGGTTGACCGTCATGACGAGCAGAACATCAACTTCGGGGAGAATCTGCTCGACGGCTGAAAGAGGCGTGGCCGGGTTCAGGGAGACCCCGGCTTTCTTCCCCTTTTCCTTGATGGAGGTGATAATCCGGTGGAGGTGAGTGGACGCCTCCACGTGGACCGTGATGATGTCGCTTCCGGCCGCAGCAAAAGCGTCGATGCATCGTTCGGGGCTTTCGATCATCAGGTGGACGTCAAAGGGGATCATCGTGACCTTCCTCAACGAGGACACCACAGCCGGCCCGATGGTGAGGTTCGGGACGAAATGCCCGTCCATGACGTCGATGTGGATCAGGTCCGCCCCCGCCGCTTCGACGGCCCTGATTTCCTCCCCCAGCCTGCTGAAGTCGGCGGACAATATGGATGGCGCAATCTTGAGCATGAATTCCCTTGAAGAGGCCCGGAACCTGGCGTGTGCTAATATTTGAAGTACAGGGGAGGATAGACCAATCCCGTGTCTCCCTCCTTGAGTCTCAGCCTCAACTCCTTTGCTTTCTTGGCCTCGCCGGGGAAAAAGATGAAACCGTAGGCGACCTCCCCCGGCGTGATGGCCCGCCGCTCAAGCGATCTCGTCCTGAGGTCCTCCCGGATCTGTCTCTGGACTTCCACGTCGGTCAATCCCTTCGACCCGCCGAGGACCATGCCGCCTGCCGCGCCGACGGCGGCGCCCTTCATGGCGGCATCGCCGACATTTTCACCGGACACGATGCCGATGGCCGCACCGATGATGGCGCCTGCCGCGCCTCCCAGCATGCCCGCCTTGGCACCTTCGGGCATAACCTGGCCCAGCTCGGTCTGCTGGGCAATGCGGTCATAAACCAGCCTGGAATCGAGGATGGGCCAGAGGTTGTTATCGGTGTCTACCAGGAAGGTCTGTTCGGACACGATTTCGAGGGGGTGGGATCCACTGTTGTCGAAAATGACCTGGACAGGAAGGATTCCCGCTTCCCTGATGGAGAAGCCAAAGGCCTGGCCGGCCTCCTTCGGATCGTCATAGGCCCTGGAGGCGATGGTTGCACCGGCCACCTCCGTCGCGTTCGGGTATGCCGCAGGCATCTTGAAGGGTACGACCTGTCTTTCGTAGGTTGCGCAGGAAACAACAAAAAGCCCCAGGACCAGGGCGATCAGGACGGCCCAAACCCTTAGAGCTCTTTTTTTACATGTCATCGAAAACCTCCTTTATTTGAAAGTTCAGTGGGACCGAAAACGATGTTTCAATTATATTTTTAACATAACGTGCGGTCCCTTAGGGGTTGACTCAGGAATATCACCACTGCCC
>CAZJPV010000009.1:0-10966 GCA_964547985.1 uncultured Syntrophaceae bacterium | reverse complement strand
AAGATCGGCGTGATCTCCGAGGTCGACGCCGAAAGGGTCCGTGCCATGGGTGCCGCTCCGGAGAAGGTTCAGGTGCTGGGGAATGCCAAGTATGACGGTCTTGCCTCGCGGGTGAACCCGGAATTGAGAGAGGAGATCGCCCGTGCCATCGGCGTGGAGGGAGCACCCCGGTTTCTTGTGGCCGGGAGCACCCATGAAGGGGAAGAGGACGTCGTTTTTAGTGTCTATCGGAAACTGCTTCCGGATCATCCGGATTTGGGCCTGATCGTCGTGCCGAGGCACATCGAGAGGGGCGAGGCGGTTCTCGCTCTTGCCAGGCAAAACGGATTCGAGGATGCCATATTGATGACGGAAATCCGTGCCGGGCGAAAGCTCTCGGGCGAGCGGGTGATCATCATCGATGTCATCGGCGATCTCTTCAAGGTTTACGGGCTTGCCACGGTTGTCTTCTGCGGCGGAAGCCTCGTCCCGAAGGGAGGGCAGAACATCCTGGAGGCGGCCGCCTGGGGAAAGGTCGTCCTCTACGGGCCCTCCATGGATGATTTCCTGGATGAGGAAGCCATGCTGGGGGAAGCCGGCGCTGGTATCACTGTTCGAAACGGCGAAGAGCTTCATGGACGTATCGATTGGCTTCTTCGCAATCCGGAAGCGCTCGAACAGCGAGGGACCGGCGGCCGTCTGAGGGTCATGGCCAACCGCGGGGCTTCGAAGCGATACGCGGATTTGATTGTGGATACGTTAGCAGGCAGCAAAACTAAGTTGTGAGTTGTCAATTGTGCGTTGTGAGCACAAGATATAGAAATCCGTGATTAGTGGTTAGCAAGATTTAAAAGCTATTTTAATTCAAAACTCAAAATTCATAATTCAAAATTGCTGCATGCCCTTGACCCGTCTTCTTCCCTGAACCCGATGCCTAAGATCAGTTTGCGGCTCTTCGCAGAAATTCATTCCACCGGCTGTCCACCCATTTCTGGAACTGGCTCAGCTGCTCGATGCTCATCTTTTTGAATCTCCCCTGCCGCTCGATGTAGGTGATGATGGGGAGCTTGTTGCCTTTTTCAGCCAGGGTTCTGCTGCGGCCCGTGAAGCGCAGCTTCCCGTTTTCGACTTCAAAGAGAACCACGATCCCCGTTTCAACGGCAAGGCGTCCGATCCGGACGGTGTCCTTTGTGGGGTAGGACCACCCGGGCGGGCAGGGCACATGGATGTGGATGAAGCGGGTGCCTTTGATTCGCTTGGCCTTGACAAATTTTTCGTAGAGGTCGATGGGGTACGAAGGAGAGGTCGTGGCCGCGTAGGGGAGGTCGTGGGCTTCCATGATCTTGAGGAAATCCTTTTTGTGCTGCTGCTTGGTGAGCACCGGTGTTGTCGAGGTGAGCGCCCCCAAGGGGGTGGCGCTGGAGCGCTGGGTGCCGGTATTCATGTATCCTTCGTTGTCGTAGCTCACGTAGATGAAGTCCGTCCCCCTTTCGGCGGCGCCGCTCAGGGACTGAATACCCATGTCAAAGGACCCGCCGTCACCCGCGAAGGCCACGACGGTGGTGTCCGTCTTATTCAGGGCGTTGAGCCCGGCCACGATGCCCGATGCCGATGCGGCGGTGCTGGCAAAGGTACAGTTCAGGCAGGGGATGTTGACCGATGTGTTCGGGTAGAGACCGTGAAGCACGCAGAGGCAGCTCGCGGGGAGCGTCACGATCGTATTCTCGCGCAGCGCCTTCAGCGCAAAGCGATACGCGAGGGATAATCCGCATCCCTGGCAGGAGCGGCTTCCCGGCAGGATGTATTCTTTAGCGTTCATCTTGAAAAGATTTTCAGGCATGCCTTTTCACTCCGTAATGCAGTTTAGCCATGAGGTGTGTTTTTCCGGGGTCCCCGTTCGGATGGCCTCTACGGAGGATTTTACGGCCTCGACGAGTTCCCGCGCCTTTACATCCCTTCCGCCGATCCCCACGATGTAGTCATGAACCGGCGCATGGATGTCTGTCCGGTAGAAGGCTGCCTTGAGCTCCGAACTGAGACCGCCCTCGTAACCGTAGCTGATGCTTTTCTCGAAGAGGATGATCGCTTTGGCTTTACGGAAGGCCCGGGCAACGTCCTCCTTGGGGAAGGGTCTGAACACGCGAATGCCGACCACGCCGGCCCCGATGCCTTCCGCCCTCAACTGGTCGACTGCCGCCATGGCCTCAGCGGCAACGGAACCCATTGCGGAGAGAATGACCTCGGCATCGTCGGTGCGGTATTCCCAGAGCATGCCGCCGTTGTCCCTCCCGAAGGCATCGGCGAATTCCCGGCTGGTCTTCATGATCACCTCCCGGGAGTCCTCCATCGCTTTCTGCAGCTTGTAGCGCATTTCCATGTAGCCGTCGCAGAGAATCCCTTCGGCGCTCATCCTCGGGTTGGGCAGGAGAACGGGGTTGATGTTCTTGGGATTCTCCGGGGAGAGAATCGTATGGGGCTTGTAAGGGGGTAAAAATGAGCGAACCGGATTCGCCCCCGGGATGTGCACGGGCATCATCGTGTGGGAGAGGACGAATCCGTCATAGCAGACCATGATCGGTGCGTACACCTGCTCCGCGATCCGATAGGCCTGGATGACGCTGTCCATGATTTCCTGGTTGTCGCGGCAGTGGATCTGTATCCATCCCGTGTCTCTCTGGGACAGGGAGTCCTGCTGGTCGTTAAAGATGGACCAGGGCGCCCCGACACCCCGGTTGACAACGCACATGACGATCGGAAGCCTCGAGCCCGCGGCCCAGTGGAGCTGTTCGTGCATGTAGAGGAGGCCGTTTGCGCTTGTGGCCGTGAAGACGCGGGCGCCTACCGTGGAGGCCGAGATGCAGACCGTCATGGCCGAGTGCTCGCTCTCCACACGAACGTACTCCGCCCGGAGCGAGCCGCTTTCGACGTACTGAGAGAGGATCTCGGCCAGCTGGGACTGGGGCGTGATGGGGTAGGCGGCAACCACCTGGACGTTGCACAGCCGGGCGGCCATCGCCGCCGCCTGGTTTCCTGTGATGATCTGGACGTCACTCATGGCCTTTCTCCTCCCGGACCATGCTGATGGCCTTGGACGGACATTCCTCCGCGCAGACACCGCATCCTTTGCAATAGGTGAGATCGATCTCCACCCGGATGCCCGCCTTGACGACGCCCTCGGGGCAGTAAAGCCAGCAGAGGTAGCAGGCCGGACGGTTTTTCACGGAAGGAATGCATTTTCCGTAATCGATGACGGGCTTCAGGTCCCGCCAGTCTCCTGTTTTTCCCGCCTCACCGACGGCGGGGTCTGCCATGGCCGAAACGCTTTTGTCTTGACTCTTCATGGGTTGCGTTCTTCTTTCTTGTGTTTTTCCGGTCTTGCCGGATCCAGGGGGCTTTGCCCCTCAGGTCTTTTTTCGAATGGTGGTCCCCGCGTAAGCGGATCTGACGACTTCGAAGTTCAAGGTGGCCGCGTCGGACGAAAGCTTTCGCTTCAGCGCCTTTTCGATGTTGTCGAGAGAGACAAGTCCCGATGCCCGGGAAAAAGCTCCGAGCATGGCCGTATTGATGACCGGTGCCCCCTCGCGGACGAGGTGGTGCTTGAGGGCGACGTCGACGGCGTCCACGCAGGCCACATCCCGGCTCCCGTTCATTTTGAAATCATCGGGCTTCAGGGGCGTGTTGATGATGATGAGCCCTCCCGGCTTCAGCCTGCCGACGACGTCGATGACCCCGAAGAGCGTGGCATCGAGGACAACGGCGATGTCGGCCAGATCAATTTGTGACACGATCCGGATGGGATCGCGGGCGATTCTCGTGGAGGCACTGACCGGTGCCCCCCTTCGCTCCGGCCCGAAGGTTGGCGCCGACGTGACACCCAGATAGCCCTGCAGGTATGCCGTTTCGGCGAGGATCTGGGCTGCCACCACCGCCCCCTGGCCACCTCTGCCGTGCCAGATTACTTCATACATCCTCTTTTCATCCATAGCATTCGCCACCAAAAAAAAGGCCATGGTATTTTTACCCATGGCCTTTAGGATTTGTTTTTCTTCTTCCCTATATTCTCCTCCTAAAAACGATGGGCGAGGGATGCAATTTCAGGCACAGGAGAGCGAGTCGCAACAAACCTAATAGTGCGGTCAAATCCAGACGCCCTCTCCTTGTGCTGCCCATCGTCACTCAGTGATACCTTTCCTTTTAGAAAATGATTGTTCCTTCTATAACATAGAAAAGGGGTTGTCAACAGATAATTTGCAATCTCCATGCCTTCGTTGACGGCGCAGGGCATATTTGATATATGACTTGAGCTTTGCTCAAAGGTGCAGGGCAATAGAAACAGTGGTGAGTGAAGAGTGGTGAGTGGTGAGATCGGGCCTTCGGCCTTTAGCCCTTAGCCATGAGCCTGATGCCTGCCGCTTTCCGGCATGGCCTAGACAGACCTAAATGGACTTGGATAGACCTAGAAGGACCTAGACAGACTTAGACGGACCTTGCCTTTAGGCAATAGACGAAATCAACGAAACGAACGAAAAAACGAAATAGACGAAATAAGGAGGGAATCATGGATCTTGGGTTGAAGGGAAAAGTCGCCCTGATCGCGGGCGGAAGCCAGGGGCTGGGGAGGGCCGTAGCCATGGAGATGGCCCGGGAGGGTGCAAAGGTGGCCATCTGCGCCCTCGACGATCCGAATCTTCCGGAGGCGGCGCAGATCATCAAAAAGGAAACGGGGGTTGATATCTTTACCATTCCCGCGGATGTATCCAAGGAGGAAGAAGCCAGAAAATTTGTCAAAAAATCCATTGAGCATTACGGAACCGTGGATATCCTCGTGAACAACGCCGGCGGCCCCCCGTCAATGACCTTCCTCGAGATCGATGACAACCTCTGGCATCAGGGTTTTCGCCTGAATCTCCTGAGCACGATCGTGATGACGCGCGAGGCCGTCCCTGTCATGAAGTCGAAGCGCTGGGGGCGGATCATCAACATGACCTCGATCGCGGTCAAGCAGCCCATCGACGGGCTCATTCTTTCCAATACCGTCCGCTCAGGCGTGATCGGGTTTGCCAAGTCGCTCTCCAATGAACTGGCCCCGTTCAATATCACCGTCAACAGCGTCTGTCCGGGATACACGATGACGGACCGGGTTCGAAATCTCTCCAAGGTCGTCGCCCAGAAGCAGGGGACAACACCGGAGGCGGTCATCCAGAAGTGGGCGTCGGAGATCCCCATGGGGAGGATCGGGACGCCGGAGGAATTCGCCGCACTCGTCACATTCCTCGCATCGGTTCGGGCGGGCTACATCACCGGTGCAGCCATCCAGATCGACGGGGGCTGGTACAAGGGGGTTATGTAGAAGGGTAAGGCACCAGGCATTAGGATCTGGCTCAGGTTTTCCCGGGCAAGGCTTTAGTCCGGGTCAAGCCGCACGGATGACCGGATCAGGATATGTTCGCACCGGTTTGTTCATGGACGGGAAAGATTCTCGACTTTAGAAATCGTGCTTTGGCCAGGCGGAAGGCCAGGGCCGTCCACAGGCAGCCGAAACCGTATTTGACGCTTCGGCGAAAATTGATGGACGACCCCTCCGCAAAGTAGCGCGTGGGGCAGCTGACCTCGGCGATGGTGTAGCCGAACCATAAAACCTGCGCCAGCATCTGGTTGTCAAAGACGAAATCGTCGGAGTTTTGTTCCAGGGGGAGCTGTTCCAGCAGCTTTCTGGAAAAAGCCCTGTACCCCGTGTGATATTCGGAAAGCTTTGCCCCCATCAGGATGTTCTCAGCATAGGTGAGGAACCGGTTCGCCAGGTATCTCCAGAGCGGCATGCCGCCTTTCAGGGCGTATCCCCCGAGGATTCTTGACCCCAGCACGCAGTGGTATAATTCGTTCGCGATGAGGGTGGCCATGGCGGGGATGAGCTTTGGCGTGTACTGGTAGTCCGGGTGTACCATGACGATGATGTCGCCGCCCTCTTCCAGGGCCATGCGGTAGCAGGTTTTCTGGTTGGCGCCGTAGCCGCGGTTTTTGGAATGGGCGAAAACCGTGACATGGGGCAGTCCCCTGGCGATCCGGAGGGTTTCATCGCGGCTCGCGTCGTCAACGACAATCACGTGGTCGACGATTTCCTGCGCCATGACTTCCTGATAGGTCATTTCAAGCGTTTTGCCCGCGTTGTAGGCCGGCATGACGACGATGATCTTCTTTCCCTTGAACATGTTTCACGACCCCGGCTCACTATAATCGCGCGGTTTGTCGCAGACGCCTGACTTCGAGTGCTGGCATTTCATAACAGAGATGACTTCGCCGTGCAAATGACAATTTTTTTTGCAGCGGGGCTTCTGCAGGTCAGGAGGATTGAAAGACCATCGGTGCGAGGGGAGGCTCCGCGCCGGCCGGGTTCAGTCGACGGATCACCGATTCGAGTTTTCTGATGAGGGGCGGCAGGGTCCGGGCGTCCAGGGCCGACACGGAGATAGCGTTGAAGCGGCGGCAGAGGGTCTGGAGGAGTTCCCCGTCGGGGAAGCGGTCCATCTTGTTGAAGACTCGCAGGGTGGGTTTTTTTGAGATCTCCAACTCCTCCAGGATTTTCTCCACGGCACGGATATGCTCCTCGAAGCGGGGATTGCTGATATCGATGACGTGGAGGAGAAGATCCGCCTCGTGAAGCTCTTCGAGGGTTGCCCGGAATGCGGCAAAAAGATCGCGGGGGAGGTTCCGGATGAACCCCACCGTGTCCGTGATGACGGCTTCGGTGTCCTTCGGGAACCGGAGCCTCGAGCTCTTCGGGTCCAGGGTCGCGAAGAGACGGTCTTCCACCAGGACGCGGCTTTTGGTGAGGGTGTTCAATAGCGTGGACTTCCCGGCATTCGTGTAACCGACGATGGAAATCACGGGAATGCCTGTCCTGTCCCGGATCACCCGTCTCTGGTTTCTTCCTTTCTGGATGTTTTTGATGTCCTGCTCGAGGCGGTGAATTTTTTCCCGCACGCGACGCCGGTTGATCTCGAGTTTCGTCTCTCCGGGTCCCCTCCCGCCGATACCCCCCGTCAGCCTTGACATGGCGGTGTTCTTTTCGATGAGCCGCGGCAGCAGGTACTTGAGCTGCGCGAGCTCGACCTGTATCTTCCCGTCCCGGCTGTGGGCCCTCTGGGCGAAGATGTCCAGGATGAGCTGCGTGCGATCGATGACCTTGAGATCCGTGAAATCCGTGATGGAGCGGACCTGGGCCGGGGTGAGCTCGTGATCGAAGATGAGCAGGTTCGCCCCGATCTGGAGCGCCCGGATGACGAGATCCGAGAGCTTCCCCTTGCCGAGGAGAAACTTGGGGTCGATCTCGGGCCTTTTCTGTATCAGGGTGTCGAAGACCTCCACGCCGCAGGAGCCCGCAAGCTCCCTCAGCTCCGTGACGGAGTTCATGCCTTCCTCTCCGGCATTCGTCTCAACGCGCACCAGGACCGCGCGTTCCCGGGATGCGACCTTTCTTGTTCCCTGCTTCCTGACGATCTCGTCCTCCAGGGCCTGGATGAACGCGGCAAAATCGAGATTCATCTGCGCGGGGGGAACCGGGTCCATGAGGAGCCAGTACCTGCCCTCGGGGTTCTCGGGGATGAGATGGGCCGCGAGGACCTTTCCCGGCAACCCCTCCGGGTCAACATGGATGGCACAGACGAGGTCGAGACGCAGGAGGGCCAGGTCGGTCAGGTCGTCGCGGGTCAGCGGCTCTCCGGCTAAATGAGTGTGGATGAGCCGCAATCCCTTCAGGCGGGTGGCGGAAGATCGGTAGGCGTCGAGACCGGGGATCATGATCTCCCGGTGATCCCCGACAATGACGTAGTGGACTTCACCCTGACGGCTTACGAGGACGGCGAGCTGGCGGTTGATTTCCCGGGAGAGTTCACTCAGGATTCTGGCCAGTTCGTGGGTCAGAACTCTGGCGGGAGGGACTTTTCTCCGGTAGAGCTGTTCGATTCTCCGGAGCTGTCCGGCCCTGAGGCCGGAAAGATTTCCATAAATTTTGTTTATGTTACAGCCTCCTGCAAAGGAAGGGCGTAAGGCTTAGGGCGGATGGCGTATGGCGGGTAAGGCCACAGGTTTTTTCATAAACCCTTACGCCTTAAGCCCTGTGCCTTAAGCCTGTTTTATTTAAACTTGTGCGGACTGATTTTCCGTTCCATCTTGTCGAGAAACTCCGACCAGGCGTGCGTGCGGAACTGGGTCACGATTTTTTTGGGATTCTTCTTGCCGCATTTCGGGCAGGCGAGCTTCTCGCTACCCTCGCCGATCTTCTGAATGACCTCGAAGTTGTGGGAACAGCCATTACATTCGTAGACATAGATGGGCATGTTCGAAACTCCTTCATTCGGCACTTCGTGCCGTCATTCGAATTATGAATTTTGAATGTTGAATTTTGAATAGGAAGTGAGAATTTTTTAAACTCATAATTCAAAACTCAAAATTCAAAACTGGATCAGACCTCGTATCTGATATTAATATCCCCATTCCCGGGGTGATGTCAAGACCCCCGTGGGCCGGGGCGCTTAGGTTTGAAGAGGTTGTACTTCAGGATGCAATAGATCGCACGGATGCCGTCTTTCCACCCGATCTTCTTGCCCTCTGCGTAGGAGCGTCCGTAATAGGAGATCCCCACCTCGTGGATGCGAAGCCCCATCCCGGTGATTTTCGCCGTGATCTCGGGCTCGATGCCGAAGCGGTCCTCCTCCAGCGTGATGGACTGGATCACCTCCCGCCGGAAGGCCTTGTACCCCGTTTCCATGTCGGTGAGGTTCAGGTTCGTGAACAGGTTGGACAGAAGCGTGAGGAACCGGTTGCCCGCGTAATGCCCGTAGAAGTGGGCACGGCGAGGGCGTCCACCCATGAAGCGGGACCCGAAGACGACGTCCGCCTTCCCCGTCCGGAAGGGCTCCAGGATGAGGGGGTAATCCTGCGGGTCATACTCGAGGTCCGCGTCCTGCACGATGATCACGTCGCCCGTCGCCGCGGCGAAACCGGACCGGAGCGCCGCCCCCTTGCCCCTGTTTTTTTCGTGGTAGATCACCCTCTCCACAAGGGGCGTGATCTCCGTGCGAAGAATATCGGCGGTGCCGTCCTTCGAGCAGTCGTCCACGATGATGACCTCACGGTCCTTCACGGGTGAAGCCAGCACCGCGCGAACAACCTCACGGATCGTCTGCCGTTCATTGTAGCAGGGAATGATAATCGAAAGCTTCACTCTTTTTCGCCCTTCTGCCTTCTTTTATTTGCGCCCTGTCCTTTTGGCTTTTACACCCGCCTTTTTCCTCTTCCCGTCCGGTGCCCCCGACGGGGCCGGCCCCGGGGTGCGGGCCGACATGAAGACGAGGAATATGGCTGCCGGCCATAGCTGGAGGAGGAGGCGGTTCAGGGACGTCAGGAGGTGCCAGTTCAGGTCGTGGGGGGTGACGACGAGGACGAGAAAATAACCGGCGAGGGTGAAAAGGACAAGGGCCCAGCCGGTGACGATCCCGTCGCGGTCTCCGGGGTCGCTTTCCCTTCCGGCGAGCACGAGGCATGCGGCAAGGAGGATGATGCCCGGTACGGCCGGGTTCAGGTGGAAGGGGGCGCGGACGTCCGGGATGCCCTGCGTGAAGGTCAGGCCCGTCCGAAGATAGCCGAGAAAAATCGTCCCGTAGCGGCCGGCATCACCCAGCCTGTCCAGGAGGCCCGCCGGGTTCTGTCCGGCGATGAGGTCACTTACCGGCGCGAGGGCGATCTTGAATATCATCAGGACGATCAGGGCGGGGGACGCGCCCGCCGCGAGCAGGAGAAGCTCCCTGATGCCCCTCCCCGGGCCCGCCGATAACAGCGATACGATCGGCCGGACGGAGAGGAAAAGCGCGCAGAAGAGGATCCCCTCGTTCTTCGTCCAGGCCGCAAGACCCGCGAAGAGGCCCGCCATGGCCAGGGCGCCGCCGTGCGGTTCCGGCAGGCGGTCATGGAGAAATAGCAGGGTGACCGCTCCCAGGATGTAGTAGGCGAGCGGCACGTCGGCGAGCTGCGATGCGCCGATGAGGATGAAAAGCGGGCTTGCGAGGAGGAACGCCGCGCCGAGGCAACCCTGGTCCCTGCCGCGGAGCGTCCCCAGGGCGGAGGCTACAAGGCCGGCGACAGAAAAAGTGAAAAACGCCGAGATGACGGCGGGGACGACGAGGGTCTCCCCGCCGCAGTATTCCCAGGCCCTCTCGACGGCGAGCGGAATGAGCAGTGGATAATCCGGGTGCGTCCATTCCAGTCCGCTTCTGAAATAATCCATCCAGTCCGCGCCGCTCCGGAACAGGAACCGGGCATGCATGTTCCATATCAGGAAAGCATCCCACTTTCCGTGGGGCTCCGCGAGTGTCGTCAGGGCGAAGGAAACCGCCGCCGAGACGGTTATGACAACCGGCACGAAATAAAATAAGACACCGGACCTTTTTTGCCCGGCGCTTTCGGGACGCGCGAAGGCCCCCGTGAAACCCCCTCTCCTGTAGGCGAGCCAGCCGAGGGCGAGCGCTAGGGCCAGAAGGGCGGATTCCCGCAGGAGGAAGTATCGACTGCCCGCGAGGGGCAGGAGGAGGAATCCCGCAAGCGACGTGATCCCCAGTCCCATCCCCCCGCCGATCAGGAGCCTGAGCGCCGGGGAGAGCCGGTACTTCTGCGGAGGGAGCAGCAGGAGGCCGATGAGGACACCGACGGCGACGGGAAGAAGGAAGGAGGATACGAGGAGGGCGATCACGTTCTATTCCTTTCGCCGGTAGAGGATAAGGCCGTCTCCGAAGTCTTTCAGGGGGACGAGGCCGTAATGGTCGAGGAGCGCCTGGTCCGGCCGGGCGCCGATGAAGTTTCCGACGACGAGCGGCCGGTCCGGCCGGGGGTAAACGAATACCGGCGCGAGGGTGTACTGCGTGAGGATGAAATGGCCCAAGAGCTCCACGTCCCTGAGCGCCCTTTCGCGGGCGAAGATCTTTTCAATCTCCAG
>CAZJPV010000008.1:0-62917 GCA_964547985.1 uncultured Syntrophaceae bacterium | reverse complement strand
TTTTGAGTTTTGAGTTTTGAGTTTTGAATTGAAATGGTGAGTTTAAAAATTAATCCTTCAACTCATAATTCAAAATTCATAATTCATAATTAAGCCCATTCATGGGCGCTTAATCGCAGAGGCCCTCTAAATCCCGTGATGTAATCTTACAGCACGCTGGTCCTTCATAGGGGGAAAACAACATTTATGCAGGCTGGTTAAAAATGCCCAGATGCAAGGCCCCCATAATCAGTGAAGAGTGTTCAGTGGTGAGTGGTGAGAAATATTAATTAATTCAAAACTCGAAACTCAAAATTCAAAACTGCCTTCGCGGAAGGCTTAATCGCAAAGGCCCTCCGTCATCCGCCCCTCCAGCCAGTGGTTGACAAAAAATTCCGTGAGCTCAATGTTTACAGAGGCCCTATCCGCGGCCGCGCGGAGCCGTTCCATCAGTTCGTCGACCTCGTCCTCCGCACCGAGAAGGGCGTATATCTTGACACTCTCCTGCCAGTTTTCCACGGCTTTACGATCGTCGCGGAGCTTTTCCCAGGCCTCACCGATATAACGGAGGTCATCGGCGATCCCTCTGTGAAAACCCGCCTTCCGGTCCGCATCGAGGGCCCTTTCGAAATAGCCGATCGCCTGCCGGATGTCTCCCTTCTCCAGCATGAGATGTCCGAGGGCTGAATTCACGACGGCGATGTCCGAAAGATTTTCGGGATCCGATGCCGCCAGGGCATTTTTCAGGATCTCCTCCGCCTTTGCGTATTCTTTTTTCTTTGTGAGGAGGATCCCCTGGTTGCTGATCAGGGGAATAAAGGGTTTACCCGCGATCTCGATGCGGACTTTCGAGGCCTCGTCCAGCGCTTTCCCGGCACTCGCAAGGTCGCCCAGATCGATGAACGCGGCCGCCTGGTTGCAGAGGGCCTGCCTTGCCCCGGCGGGATTCCCGATGCCGGAATAGATCTTGTGGGCCTCCTGGAAGAGAATGAGCGCACTTTCGGGCTCATCGATTCCTCGATAGGCCGCACCCAGGTTGTTGAGACTCATGGCGATACCCTCCCTCTGGTCATAGGAGGTAAAGATCTCGTGGGCCTTCAGAAAATACTCCAGCGCTCTTTTGTAGCAACCCTTCTGGTAATAGGGCATCCCCTTGGCGATCTGCTCCTGACCGGCTGTCAGATGCGGAGGCCCCGTCTTGACGGCGCTGCCGCCGCAGGCAATCAGTCCCGGAATGATCAGAAGAAAAATAACGAAAGCCTTTCTTTTCATCGGCCGTCTTACCTCCTTAACCCCGCGTCCATGTTTTTCCCCTCAGGAGCAGGCGGAATGTCCTTCCGGATGAGCATGTTTTTCTGTGCCGCCTTTACCAGCCGGTCGATTTCTCTCACCGCATCCCGGGTCTCCTGGAGGCCTCGTTTTGTGGACTTCGTGATCGCGGGCACATCCTCACTCCCCCTTTCAACATTGGCGAGAATCTGATCAATCTTGTCCATGGCGTCATTGATCTTCTCGAGAAGCTCGTCGGACTTGATAAGACCACCAACCGTGCCCTCCCCGGCCTCGACGCCGGCAACGATGGTCCGCACGTCCTTGAGGGTCGCATCGACGTTCTGCAGAGAGGAAAAGAGCGGTCCCTCGGGATCCTGGAGCTCTGCCACGATGTCCGAGAGATTCTGGATGGCACTGATGAGCATCTTCGCCGTCTTCTCCACCTCGAATTCTTGCATGATGTCATCGAGGGATTTCCTGTCCACTGACATGATCTCTCCACGCTCAGGAATCGGCGCTTCCTTGAGTGGACCCGGGCGGATCGAGACATACTCGGAGCCGATGATCGTGGGGCTTTCCACCGTGGCCACCGTATCCTTCCGGATCCGTGACGCGTACTCCTCGAGAATGGCCAGCTCCACGCGGACCTTGTCCTCGACGAGGGTGATCTTCTTAACCTTGCCGATATCCGTCTTGAAGAGCTTCACCGGCGCGCCAACCTGCAGGTTGTAACCTTCCTTGAACGTCGTATAGTAGGTCACGTAATTCCTGAACCAGTCCTGACCCCGCCCGATGAGGACAACGGTGACCAGAACAAACAAAACCACTGCCGTCATGAAAAGCCCGACGGTTTTTTCAATTCGACTGAATTTAAGTTCCATCACTTCCCCCCACGGTTTAATCCCGGCTCCGCCGGGAAGTCACGGGCCCATCTACCTCAGGGTGATGACCTCCAGCTTCCCCTCGATGATCCTCACCTTTTTTGTCGTCGCCTCCCGGATAAAGGCTTCATCACTGAATGAAAAAACAGCGGTCACTTTTTTGGACAGGTACTCTTTCGTCAGCTGAACGGCACTCTCGTAGTGGACCCGCGTCAGGGTCTCTCTTGCGGGCTCCACGAGAAGGATCTCCGCCCCCTTGACAAGCTCACGGATGATAATGGCCGCCCTGACCTCGTCACGGAAAACCTGTGAGGGCCTGAGGTCCAGCTTGTCCTCGATGCCGAAAATGCGGCAGAGATACATAACCTCATCGCCCACCTTCAGGGATCTGCGACCCTCCAGGTAGTATTTCTGCCACATGATATTCTCCCCGATCGTCCGGTTCGACAGAAGGGTTGAATCCGCCGATATGTAGCCGACCTTCCTCTTGTAAGGAAGAAGCTTCCGGTAATCGGAGAAATCGAGGGCCGCACCACGATAACAAAATACACCCTCCAGGGGCTTTTCAAGGGCCGCCAGAGCCCGCAGAAAAAGATGGGTATCATCGAAACGATCCCCTTCAACGTAGATCACATCCCCCTCGGAGATGGTGCAGTCAAAATTTTGCAGCCCCTTTCCCCTTCCGATGGGTGCCAGACTATAGCCTGCGATTTCTACCAGTTTCAAAGCCATGTCTATAAATAAAACAAAAAGGACAGGATCCCGCTGATCACCATGCAGAAGAATAAACATTCGACGGCCCCCTTCGAGGTTGCGACGGGGACCTCCGTGATGGACCTGCCGACGGAAAACCCGCGGAACACGGACACTACCGCGATGGCCACTCCGAAGAAAAGCGCTTTCAATGCTGACACAATATAATCTTCCGGTGTGAGGGCCTTTCCGATCTGCGGTAGAAAATTTTGCATCGGTAGATTCGTACTCATCCAGACGATGGCGTAGCCCCCGAGGATCGCGCTGGTCGCGAATATAAAAACAAGACACACCATCGCCGTCACAATACCGATCAGCCTTGGCAGGGCATAAAGCCTGACAGGGTCAATACCCCCCATTTCCATGGTCTCCATCTCGCGGAGCACGTTCATGTAACCCGTTTCAATCGTGACGGCCGTGGCAGACCTGAGAATCACGATCAGCGCTGTTGTGATCGGCCCCAGTTCCCTGACCAGGATGACGACGACGTACTTGCCCAGATCGACCTGGCCCGATATTTTGCTGAACTGCAGGATGAGCGAGGTCCCGAGGATGAGGGCCACGGGGATGACAATCCAGAGAGCCTGGACCGCCGTGAAATACACCTGTTCCAGGGTGACCCGGTAAAGAAGGGATCTTCCCTCCCTCGGCCAGCGGAACATCTCCCGAATCATCCTCCAGGCAAAGGCGCTTAGATCGAGATAGTGACTGAACCCTTCGATGGTCCTGCGCCCCACCCGGCCAGTGAAATCGGACACGACGACCAGGGGATTTGTGATCTGCATCAGGATTTCCCGTCCCGTTGAATTTTTTCTACCGGGATCCCTACCTCAACGGTGTGACCCCGTATAGACCTCAAAACAAGGCCTGCAAAATGGACACAGTATTCATATCTCAAGGCGGTGACCTTCGTCAATTTTTTTCCCCGGATGGGAGAGGCCAATATAAAAAAAGGGGGCAAAAAGGGGTGTGATTCGACCCCCTTGCCCTCCGGCAAAAGAATGATCTTTAGTTCATTCCCGTAACCGCTCAGGTCGTCCTGGGCTCCACGATATACCTGACGACCAGGTCGCCAACTTCGCGAGTGCCGTACCCCATTTTCCCGGCATCCATGCTTCGCACGTCGTTTTTCACGACGGCCTTGACGGCCTCGAGGAGCATGCTCGCCGACGACGCCTCACCGAGGTGGTCCAGCATCATCTGGGCGGCACACACGGCCGCCAGCGGGTTGATCTTATTGAGGCCCGTGTATTTCGGCGCCGACCCGCTGATGGGTTCAAACATGGAAACGGCTTTCGGGTTGACATTCCCGCCTGCGGCGATCCCCATTCCGCCCTGGATCATGGCGCCGAGATCCGTGATGATGTCACCGAACATGTTGTCCGTGACGATGACATCGAAGTACTCCGGATTTTTAACCATCCACATACAGATCGCATCGACGTGAGCGTAGTCGAGCTCAATGTCCGGATAGTCCCTGCCGACCTCACGAAATACGCGCTCCCAGAGGTCGAAGGCATAGGTGAGGACATTCGTCTTCCCGCAGAGGGTGAGCTTTTTTCTCCTGTTTCTCCTCCGGCAGTAGTCGAAGGCAAAACGGATACAGCGCTCGACCCCGCGCCTCGTGTTGACGGATTCCTGGATGGCGACTTCATCGGGTGTGCCCTTCCTGAGGAATCCGCCGCTGCCGGCATAGAGACCTTCCGTGTTTTCACGGACAACCACAAAGTCAATGTCCTCCGGGCCCTTGTCTTTGATGGGGGTATAGACACCGGGGAAGAGCACAATGGGCCTCAAATTGATGTAAAGGTCGAGCTCGAACCGGAGCTTCAGCAGGACCTCCCGTTCCAGTATACCCGGCTTCACCTCGGGGTGACCGAGGGCACCGAGCAGTATGGCGTCCATCTGTCTCAGCTCCCGGAGAACCCGATCGGGAAGGAGCTCCCCCTTCTTGAGGTAGCGATCACCGCCCAGGTCATGGTAGACGAGGCTGAACTCAGGCCCTCCTGCATCGGTGATGGCCTTGAGGGCCTTCACGGCCTCCGCGATGACCTCGGGACCGGTCCCGTCCCCAGGGATGACGCCGATGTTGTAAGCTTTCATCGTTATCTCCTCACCGTTTTCTTCTTCAGCTTGTTCTGCCTCACATGCTCGACGAGCCCCCCCGTCTGTATGAGATTTCTCATGAAATCGGGAATCGGCTGGGCCGAACAGGTTTTATGGCTCGTCATATTTTCGATCTTTCCCGTCGAAAGATCCACGGAGATCTTCTCCCCCTCCTGTAGCAATTCCTCGGCCTCGCCGGATTCGATGAGGGGAAGCCCGATATTGAAAGCACTCCGATAAAAAATCCTGGCAAAACTGCGGGCAATAACGGCACGGACTCCGGCTTCTTTCAGCGCGAGGGGGGCATGCTCGCGAGAGGACCCGCAGCCAAAGTTCCTCCCCGCCACGATGATGTCGTCCGCCTCCACGGCACCTGCGAAATCCGGCCTTGCATCGGCAAAGACATGCTTCGCAAGCTGAACGCCGTCGGAGATGTTACAATAGCGGGCGGGAATGATGAGATCGGTATCCACGTCATCCCCGAATTTCCACACCCGCCCTTCAAAACGCATCGCTTCCCTCACTTTTTCAACGGGAGTGATTGTCCGGCACGGCTGCCATGCCGGGAAAACAGGAATGCTGGAATGTTGGAATGCTGGGTCTTTTAGAAACCATTATTCCATTACTCCAGGTATCCATTATTTAATTTTTCACTTACACATACCAGGGTAAAATATTTTTGACAGCGCGAATCAAAGTTTTTTCGGTAACGATGCTTACCGAAGCGGAGCGACAGCGAAGGCAACTGTCTGAGCCCGCAGGGCGAGTTTTGCCTTCGCAGCGCAGCAAGGTTTAGCAACGTCGAAAAAATTTTTTGAGCGCACAAAAATATTTTACTCCACCGCTTCACAGTTCGTCCGGCCCTCCGATCCGCCCCAGTACCGCCGACGCCGCCGCCACGTAGGGGTTACAGAGATAAACCTCGCTCTTCGGATGCCCCATGCGCCCGATGAAATTGCGGTTTGTCGTCGAGAGGGCCCGCTCCCCCTCTGCGAGGATCCCCATGTGACCGCCCAGGCAGGGACCGCAGCAGGGAGGCCCGATGACAGCACCGGCCTTCAGGAAGGTCTCGATCACGCCCTCCTTCACGGCTTCCTTCAGGATCCAGGGGGATCCCGGTATCACGATGAGACGGAGCCCCCTGGCCGCCTTTTTTCCCTTCAGGACGCGCGCTGCATCCCGCAGATCCTCGAGCCAGCCGTTCGTGCAGGACCCGATGAAGACCTGGTCCAGAGGCACCTTCCCCACGGATGAAAGGGGACGGTCATTGGCCGGAGAAGGAGGAAAGGCCACCTGGGGTTCGATTTGGTTTACATCGATCCGTATGACTTTTGCGTAACGAATATCGGGATCGCTTCTGAAGACCCTGGGTTTCAGGTTTGAACGACCCCTCACATAAGAGAGGGCCTTCTCATCGGGTTCCATGATGCCGTTTTTCGCCCCGGCCTCCACGGCCATGTTCGCCATGGCAAAGCGCTGATGCATGGGAAGCTCCCGGACGACGGGGCCGGTAAACTCCATCGCGCTGTAGAGGGCGCCCTCAACGCCGATGAGGCCGATGGTGTAAAGGATGAGATCCTTTCCGGTCACCCATTTTCTTCTTCGCCCCGTGTACTCGAGGCGGATCGTCGGCGGGACCTTCAGCCAGATTTCCCCCGTGGCCATGACGGCAGCGAGATCGGTGCTGCCGACACCGGTCGAAAAGGCCCCGAGAGCACCGTAGGCACAGGTGTGGCTGTCCGCCCCGATGACGACCATCCCGGGGACGACAAGTCCCTTCTCCGGCAGGATCACGTGACCGATGCCGGCTTCGCCCACTTCGAAGTAGTTCTTGATGCGGTGCTTTTTCGCAAATTCCCGCATCCGTTTCGCCTGCTGGGCCGAGGCGATGTCCTTGTTGGGCACAAAGTGATCCGCCACAAGGGCAACCTTGTTGCGGTTGAACACCCTCTCCGCACCGATCTCCTCGAAGACCCGGATGGCCAGCGGTGCCGTAAAATCATGGGCAAAGGCGAGGTCCACCTTCACTTCAATGAGATCACCCGGAGACACCGATCTCGACCCCGCATGGGCAGCGAGTATCTTTTCCGTAATGGTCATGGCCGCGATCTTGTTCCCGCTCATGGTTTCCGATGATTGTGGTTCAGACGGTCTTTGCTCAACTTGTACTGAAAACTGTCCACCAGGGCCAGCCAGCTCGCCTCGATGACGCTTTCCGACACACCGACGGTGCTCCAGATTTCATTCTGGTCCTGCGACTCAATGAGGACCCTCACCTTGGCGGCCGTGCCCTCGCTACCGTCGAGGATGTTGACCTTGAAATCGACGAGGTGCATCTCGTCAATTTCAGGGTAGAAGGTACGGAGGGCCTTCCGGAGCGCATTGTCAAGCGCATTGATAGGGCCGTTGCCCTCGGCCGCCGTGATCTCCACCTCGTCTCCCACCCAGATCTTGATCATGGCCTGGGCGTGAGAAGGGTTTTCCTCGTCCTTCTCGTTGATCACGCGGAAAAGCTCGAGTTCAAAAGGTTCCTCAAACTGGCCGGTGGCCTTTTTGATGATCAGGGCAAGCGATCCGTCGGCGGCATCGAAAGTATAACCCTGATGCTCCATCTGTTTGATCACCTGGACGATCTTTCTGCTGGCCGATTTGTCCCGGCCAAGCGACAGGCCCAGCTCCCTGGCCTTGTACTCGATGGTGCTTTTGCCCGAGAGGTCCGAGGCCAGGACCCTTCTTTGATTCCCCACGCGCGCCGGGTCGATATGTTCATAGGCGGATGGGTTTTTCTGGACGGCGTTCACATGAACACCCGCCTTGTGGGCAAAGGCGCTCCGGCCGACGAAAGGCCTGGAGTTCAAAAGCGGGATGTTGGCGATATCGCTCACGAAGTGCGAGAGGTTCATGAGCTGCCGGATCGAGGACTCCGCCAGGCACTTCTTCTGCATCTTAATCTGGAGATTGGCGATAATGGGGATCAGGTCGGCATTGCCGCAGCGTTCCCCGAAGCCGTTGATGGTTCCCTGAACCATCCTGGCACCGGCTGAAACGGCGGCCAGCGAGTTGGCCACGCTAAGCCCGCCGTCATTATGAGCATGAATGCCCAGAAGTTTGCCGGGGACGATATCGGACATCTCCCGGGAGATCCGGTAGACCTCCTCCGGAAGGGACCCGCCGTTGGTATCGCACAGAACGATCATGTCCGCCCCTGCCGAGAGGGCCGTCCGGATGGTATCCCTCGCGTAGGCGGGGTTGGACTTGTATCCGTCGAAGAAATGCTCCGCGTCGTATATGACCTCCTTGCCGCTGTCCTTGAGAAAACGGACGGTGTCCCGGATCATGGCCAGATTCTCCTTGAGAGACACTTTCAGGATCTCGAGAACGTGGAGATTCCATGTTTTTCCGAAAATGGTCACTACGGGTGTTGCGGCATCGAGGAGGGCCGTCAGGTTCGGGCACTCGCGGGGTTTGATCCCCGCTTTCCGAGTGCTCCCGAAAGCCGAGAGTTTTGCGTTCCTGAACGTTTTTCCCCGCGCCAGCTCAAAGAAGTGCATATCCTTCGGATTCGATCCCGGCCATCCGCCTTCAATGTAGTGGAACCCGATGTCATCGAGCCGCTGGGCGACGCGCAGTTTCTCGTCGGCGGAGAAGTTGACCTGTTCACCCTGGGTCCCGTCTCTCAGGGTAGTGTCATAGATCAGCACATCCCATTTCTTCATGATGCTCATTCCCCCATAAATTGAAAATCCGTTACCGGGCAACCGGACAACGGATTTTCAACAGGTTTACGTCCCCACCATTATTCCATTATCGGTCCCCTACGTCATCCAGACGTATCCTGTATGACGATGATAATGATGGGCCGAATGATGGAAATAATGTTCCGGATCATGAGTTTTATAATGAATTCCCTTTCGTTCAGTGGTATTTATAGATTTGATAGAGATTTGTCAATAAAAAAATGCATTCCGTCATGGATAAACCCTTGAAAGGACTCAACCTCAAGATTCACCGACAGCGACCGATAGGAGGGTTGTCCATGACCACATCACCATGTGAGGCTATGATCCCGATGAATAAAAAGACCAATTTTTTGATCCTTTCATTTATTTTCCTTTTCTTGATGGCCCTTCCGGCTCTTTCCGTCGCGGAGGACGCGGCATTCCGTTGCGGCGGAGAAACCGTCTCCGTGGGCGACTCCACGTATGTCGTCCTGAAGACCTGCGGGGAGCCGGCCCGGAAGGAAAAAACGGGCACAGCCGGCGCCGCGAAGAGGGACAAAACCGCCTCCGGTCAGAAGGCCGTCAAGGGAGCATCAACGCGCGTTGAGAAGTGGTACTACGACGAGGGGTACGGAGGCTACGTCTATATCCTCACCTTCCAGGGCAACACCCTGAGAAAGATCGAGAAGGGCGGACGGGGCAGATAACAGGGACATTTTCCCCTCCTCATGAGTTGCCATTCGTGGATTTCCCGCGCATACGACTGCGCCGCGCGCGGCCCACGGCCAGAGAAGCGATACCGAAAAATCCCACCGCCGTAAACAGTTCCATACCCAGGTGAAGCGTCACGAAGGCGAAGCCGATCAGGGGCAGGAGAGTAAGTCTCACGGCCGCCTTCAGGATCTCATGGTCGGAAATGACACGGGCAACGGGAGGGGAGAGATTTTCATAGATTTGCACCATAGATTCTCCGGCCCTGTGACCGCGCAGATGATGCTCCCTGAAATCCCTCAAGATCTGCACGTGAGGTTCCATCGGTGATCCGAAGGCCGCCGTTGCGATGAAACACCCGCCCCCGCCGCCCCCCCCTCCGCTGCCGCTGCTAGCTGAAGAGGAGGAAGCCGTCGTGAAACTCCATGTGCTCGGGGAGGCCAGGTTGACCCCCTCGTTGTCCTCAACGGATGTCGTGACCGTGGCGGTGTAAACCGTGCTGTAGTCGAAATTGACCGACGGGGTAAAGGTAGCCCGATAAGTCCCGCTATCGTAACTGACGGCACCCCCAACCGCCTCACCATCCCTTGACAGGGAGAAGGATGCAACCGAAATGGACGAGGCATTCATGGACTCGTTGAAGGTCACCGAAACGGTCGAAGCGACGGCCACGCCGGTCGTGCCGCTTCCGGGGCTACGGATACTGATCACAGGCGCTGTGCCCTCCTGCGTAACGGTGAACGTCTTGTCGGCGACGGTCATCGTTCCCGTTCTTCGCTTGGTCCCGGTATTTTGAGAAACAGAATAGCTGATCGTCCCGTTTCCCGTCCCGCTCGAGCCGGCGGTGATCGTGATCCATGCGTTGTTGCTCGCGGCCGTCCAGTTACAGCTCTCCCCGCAGGTCACGCTGACACTACCGGAACCGGAAGAAGGGCCTAAAGAATGACTGGCGGGCGAGATCGAACAGATGCAGGTTCCACCCGAATAGGCAATGGTGTAATCGCCGAAATCCACGGAACTTGTGAGTTCCGAATAGGCAATTTGGAAATAGCCCGATTCTCCCCAGTCTGTGCCCCAGCTGTTCTTGACGATGAAGTACTGGCCGGTGTCGCTGTACCCGACGATGACAATGGCATGTGCGCCCTGGTAGGTCCCCGATGTGTGAACGTAAATGCCGCTGCTGTAGGAATAAAAGTCGGAGTAAACGACCATCGTGGTAATAAGGGGGCCGTAAGTGTAGAAAGCGTCTCTGATGGCATCCACAGTGGGGGAGGTGGTCGCGACCCATGACCAGCTCTGGATATGATAAGTTGAAGTCTGGTAGGTCGAACAGGCATTGGCGCAATTGCCGTTTGCTGCCATGTAGTGATAACAATCCTCGAGGGGCAGACCCACGTCGCGTATGTAATTAGAGGCCAAGTTGATGGAGCCGCCTTCTTCGCAGTTTCCCGCGTCGCCGCAGGAGACAAGGACCTGCTCCGAGAGGTCCAAATTCACCCCTGGCGTGTTGTTGCTGATGAGGGTGGCCGACTCCAGCGCGGCCGTCGTGGCAAAAGCCCAGCAGCTTCCGCAGGTCGACTGGTCCCGGATCGGTGTGACGAAATTTCCGTTGTTATTCCTCCAGTCAAGGCTCGCCGGTGCTGTCACGGGGGGAGGCGCAGGCAAAGGGATTTCTGCGCCGGTCAGGAATACCGCAGGCTTGATGAGACCGAGGCGTGCTTTTCTCTCCTCGGGGCTCAGCCGCGTCATGGATGTTTCTGCGGCGTGCCAGCCGGCCCCCTTCAGTTCAATGGCTGCCTTGACCTGTGATATCTCGTCTGCCCGCGACAGGGTGAACGGCGAACCGCAGGCCAGGAAAACAGCGATCGACAGGAGGATCCGCTTGAAGCAGCGAGCTGTTGTCATGGATTCCAAACACCTCTGACCACCAGAGGGTCTCCGGTGTGCTTGTTCAGTTGCAAAAGTGAAAATGACTGTTCGGATGGCTGAATCGCGAGCAAATGCTTTTTCGATGCACCACGCCCCCTGCCGCAACGACTCCATTTGTTTCTATCGGCAGAATTCCTGAATTCTTCACGGAAAAAACAGGGGTTAATCGAGGCGTTTTCTGAATCGTTTCAAGGCACCAGTGAAGACAACCAGGCCTAGAAGGGTGAGGCCCAGAAACTGCGGCCAGAGGATCTCCATGCCCACGCCTTTGAGAAATATCCCCCGGATGATGACGAGCATGTACCTCAGGGGGACGACGTAGGTCAGATACTGAACCATATCGGGCATATTGGCTATGGGGAAGACAAATCCCGAGAGCATGAAGAAGGGGAGGATGAAGAAGAAGGTCGTCATCATGGCCTGTTGCCGCGTCGATGAGACGGTGGATATAAAAAGACCAATGCCCAGCGTACTCAGGAGGAACAGACAGACGGCAAAAAAGAGCAGGGGGATACTCCCCATCAGGGGAATCCGGAACCAATAGATGGCAAAGACCGTCACGACCATCATCTGGACGAAGGCAATGATGACATAAGGAATCGTTTTCCCCGCGATGAATTCGGCAGGCTTGAGAGGCGTGACGATGAGCTGTTCCATGGTCCCTGCCTCTTTTTCCTTGATGATCGCCATGGAGGTGAGAAGAAGTGTCAGGATCATGATGAGCACCGCAACGATTCCGGGCACGAAGAAATACTGGCTCTCCAGGTTGGGGTTGTACCAGGTCCGGATGCGACCGTCGATCTGCCCATAATCGACCATCCGGGGATAGAGTTCCTTCATGAATTTTTGATTCAGACGGTCCACCACGAGCTGCGTGTAGGCGATCCGCACGGCGGCGATGTTGCTCATGCTGCCGTCGGCGAGGATCTGGATCGCCGCCGTCTCCCCCTTTCGTATCCGCTCGCTGAAATTGGGTCCCACCTTGATGAGGAGGTCCACCTTTCTTCGAAGGAGAAGCTCCTCGAGATCCCTGGAATTCTCCGGGTAATGGGTCACCCGGAACATGGGGCTTCCCTCCAGGGCGTCCCGCAGCTCCCTGCTTTCCCTCGTATGGGACTGGTCGAGGAACGCGACCTGGATGTCCCGGACGTCGGTGGAAACGACGTACCCGAAAATGAGAATCATGATGAAGGGCGCGACAACGAGGATGGGGCGGTTCTTCCTGTCCCTGAAGAGCTGGATGAATTCCTTTCGAACGAGTTCCCGGATTCTCAGCCAGGACATCTCACATCCCCTCCCGTCTGAACACGATGAGCGTCAAGGCGGCAAGCACCGCGTACATAACGAGCAATACGGCGCAACTCGGCCACAGGACCGCCAGACCCAGGCCGCGAAGATAAAGCCCGTTCAAGATATCGATGTAATAGGTCGCGGGGACAATAGAGGTCACCAGCTGGATGAATTTCGGCATGTTGGCAACAGGAAAGACAAAGTCGGAAAGAAGGAGTGAGGGCAGATAGGTGATGAGGATCGCAACCTGGTTCGCCACCAGCTGGGATTTCGTCACGACGGAAATGAGCAGGCCCAGACCCAACGCAACGCACAGATAGAGGGTCGTGGCCAGCACCATGAGCCAGAAGCTGGATTTCATGACCACGCCGAAGAGAAACTGTCCCATCAGCATGGCCACGAAGACATCGGTCATGGCGATGAAGAAATAGGGGATGGCTTTCCCGGTCAGGAACTCCTCCGCCCGGATGGGGAGCGACTTGATCGTCTCCATCGTCCCGTTTTCGTATTCCCGGGCAATCACGAGGGACGTCAGCATGGCGCCCACGATCATGATGATGACGGCGATGATCCCGGGGACGATGAACTTCCGGCTCTCCAGGTCTTCGTTGAACCAGACCCTGATGCGCCCCTCCACGGGGGGGTTCATCTTCTCCCTCCCCTGCCGGCTGAGGAAATCGACGAAGAGCCGGTTGTTGTAACGCTCGATGAAGGCGGTGATATACCCGCGGGAAAGGCTGGCAAAATTCGGGTCGCTTCCATCGAGGAGGACCTGGAGCTGCGCCTTACGGTCCGCCCGGATGTCGGCGGTCCAGCCCGGCGGGATGACGAGGACAATGGTCGTGCTTCCCTTGTCGAGCTCTTTCACGGCGGCGTCGTCATCCGGGAGATGGGCGATCACATTGAAGTAGGGAGATGCATCGACCTGGTGGATGAAGTCCCGGCTGGAACTCGTTTTGTCATGGTCCACGACCATGACGCCGACATCTTCCACGTCGAGGCTCAAGGCATACCCGAAGAGAAGGATCAGCACCAGCGGCAGGATAAAGGCGAGATAGAGGCTCCTGAAATCCCGGATCAGGTGATAGTATTCCTTTCGGGCGGTGGCCCGGATGTTGGCGATCCTCACGCGCTGCCGCTCCTGGACATGAGCTTGATAAATACATTGTTCAGGGTCGCACCGGGGCGGTCGGGGAAGGTCTCTCGAATGATGTCTCCGGGATTCCCGATGGCCACAATCTTCCCTTCGTTGATCATGACAATGCGCTCGCAGTTCAGCGCCTCGTCCATGTAATGGGTGGTCATAAAGACCGTGACACCCTCGCGGGCAAGGTTTCCGATGAAATCCCAGAAGTGGCGTCGCGCGATGGGATCCACACCCGAGGTGGGTTCATCGAGGAACAGGATCTCCGGACGGTGGAGGAGCGCACAGCCCAGTGCCAGCCTCTGCCGCCACCCCGGCGGGAGCTCGCGGGTGAGTCTCGAGCTCACATCCTGAAGGCGGGTGAGCTTGAGGGCCCACTCGATCCGCTCGGGCCACTGCCGCTCCGGCACTTCGTAGACGCCCAGGTAAAAGCGGATGTTTTCAAGGGGTGTCAGTTCCTCGTAGAGCGAAAACTTCTGGGACATGTAGCCGATGATCCTTTTAATCTCCTCGGATTGGGTGATGATGTCATAGCCCGCTACCTGACCGGAACCTGCCGTGGGGGTAATGATGCCGCAGAGCATGCGGATCGTCGTGGACTTCCCCGCGCCGTTCGGGCCCAGGAAACCGAAAATCTCGCCTTTCCGGATCGAGAAGGAGACCCTGTCCACGGCCACGAAATCGCCAAACCGTTTCTCCAGGTCTCGCACCTGGACGATGTCATTGTTTGAAATTGTCATTCGCCACCTCGTCGTCCACCGCCTGGATTCGATGGATCATGGCTTCCTCCAGGTTCGGGAAGGAGGCTCGGATCTCACCGGGCTCGGCCACCTGCAGGACCCGGGCACGGTGCATCAGAGCGAGTTGATCACATTTCTCTCCCTCGTCGAGATAGGCCGTTGAAACAACGATGGTCATACCCTCCCGCTTCATCTCCAGGAGGATGTCCCAGAACTCCTGCCGGGACACGGGATCAACGCCGTTGGTCGGCTCGTCAAGGATCAAAAGGGAGGGCTGGTGCACGAGGACGCAGGCCAGACCGAGCTTCTGTTTCATGCCGCCCGAAAGGTCGCCCGCGAGCCGGTCCACGAAGGGCAAAAGGTTGGAAAACCCCAGGTAGCGCTCCCGCCGTTTTTTCCGCGCGTCTCCACGGATACCGAAAATATCCATGAAGAAAGCGAGGTTTTCCGCGACGGTGAGATCCTGGTAGAGCCCGAAGCGCTGGGGCATGTAACCGATGAGGTTCTTGACCGCCCTTCTCTCAGAGACCACATCGAGACCGTTCACGAGGATGTGCCCTGAGGTGGGCGGCATCATGGTGGCGATCATTCGCAGGAGGGTCGACTTCCCCGCACCGTCTGAGCCCGCGAGTCCGAAAATGCTCCCGCGAGTGATGTCGAGGGATACATTGTCCACGGCGGTGATATCACCGAACCGCCTGGAGACGTTTTCGACCTTGATGATGGGGTTAACAGTTGTCACGCTGGTTTCTTGCCCTGCCTTTAGCCTTGCGCCTTATTTCAGCCAGGCATCCGCGGGCATGCCGGACTTCAGTTCAAGGTCAGGGTTGGGGAGGATGATCTGAACGAGATAAACGATTTTGACCCTTTCCTTTTGGGTCTGGATGATCTTTGGCGTGAATTCACCTTCCGGTGAAATGTAGGAGACGGAACCATTGTACACCTTGCCGGGGAAGGTGTCCACCTTGACCTCCGCCTTCTGGCCCGGTTTGACTCTGCCGATTTCCGTCTCACCGACAAAGATTTTCAGCTTCACCTCGGAGAGATCAGATAGTGTCAGAACCTGGCGGCTGGGAGAAACAACGACGCCGGGCTCCACATTGCGGCTTGTAATGATTCCGCCGTAGGGCGCCTTGAGCTGCGTATGACTGAGCTGAATCTCGGCCAGATCCGCCCCTGCCTTTGAGGCCTTTACCTGGGCCGCAGCCGCTTCGACCTGCTGCCCGATGGATTCCAGGTTTTGAAGGTTGCCCGTGGCCTGGCGGAGGACCGCTTCGGCTTCGGTGAGACGCGCACGTGCCGTATCATGAGCCAGCGTCACCGCCTCCCATTCCTTTTTCGAAACCACCGTTCGCTCGTAGAGCTGGTCGAAACGCTCCTTGTTGCTTCGGGCCTCCGCGAGAACATCCTTCGCACTGGCCACACCCGCCTCTGCGCGTGTGACATCGGCCGGAAGGGTCTTGCGGTTGATGTCGAGAACCGTTCTGAGCTGTTTGAGGTTCTCTTCAGCTTTTTTCAGGTTTGCCCTGGCCTGTTCACAGGCAGCCACATATTCCTGACGGTCCAGTTCGGCAAGCACCTGGTCCTTCGTCACCGACTGTCCTTCCTTCACATGGACAGTGATGACGCGGCCGCTCACCTGAAAGGCCAGTTCCGACTGGGTTGATTCGATGGTCCCTGAGTAATAAAGTTCCTGAAGTTTCGCCTTCCGCTGCCCGAAATAAACCACTACGGCAACGGTCAGAAAAAGGATGAGAAACACCGCCAGGATGATCTTTCTTCTCAAGGCTCCTCCTCGATGGAAAGATAAAGTCGCGGGGCTGGATTCGAAACGCCGTCAGACTATCATCGAGGGGTGAAATTCTCAAGGGAATTGATCCGGAAAGGTGTATCTTTCGAAGCGGATCAGTCGTAAAAGGCGAGCCGGGTACTTTCGCAGGTCATTCGTCCGAGATCGGGGCTGCTTTCGATCAGGCCATCATCTTCACTTCGAAATGCTGATCGAGGCGCATGGCCGCGAAAAGGGAAAAAAGATCTCTGGAGGCGTTGACAACAGAGAGCCTTCCACCCTTCTTCTTCAGGGCGTTATGCGTGGAAATCAGGACGCCGAGCCCGATGGAGTCAATCATGCGAACACCGGTAAGATCAACGACGATGCCCTGGATCCCCTCATCCATGAGAGACCAGAGGCTCCGCCGGAGTTCCTGTGCGGAAGAGGCGATGATATCTCTGCCCGGCAGGATGACATTTTGTTTTTCTTTCTGGCGCTTTTCTCTCACTTGAAAAAATCCTCCTCAATATGCCTTCGTGTTCCATTCGGGCCGAACCCGCGAAACCGGACACCGGGGAATGGAATGCACCTCGGTCATTAGGCCCCTCATCATCAGGGCGCTTTCCCGATTTCGAAGTGTCGGTCCAGCTGCATGGCCGTGAAGAGATCGAGAATCTCTTTGGAGACATTGGTTACCGCCAATTTCACCCCTTTTTTACGAAGCGCATTATGGGCGGTGATCAGGACGCCGAGACCGACGGAGTCCACCATCCGGACATGGGTCAGGTCGAGAACAAGGGCCCTGGGGCTATTCCTCATCACGGAACGAACATCCTTCTTGAAGGTTTCAATCGTCGACGCCACAAGGTCACCGGAGGGTTGCAAAACGTTGGGCTCGCTCTTTTCTTTTCCTCCGACTTTTCTCCCCATGATTCCTCCTCGACTGCCGGCATCGCCGGGACATTCACTCTGATTGCCGTTTTGTTCGACCCGTCCTCCCCGGACGAGGCCAGTTTGTCAAATGTCCGCGGTCAGTCATCTTTATTTGAACCGCAGCATCAGGCGGTTCCCCCGATCATTAAACCATACCTCGGAGGCATACTGTCGCATGATGAAAAGACCCCGGCCGGATTCCGAACGGACCCTGGGTTTTCTTTTAATATGATTTTTCCAGTCAAATCCCGCCCCCTCATCTTCCACTTCCATGACCAGGGCGCCCTCATCCAGGTGAACCCTGTAACGGATCATCTTCTGTGGATCTTCCTGATTGCCATGCCGGATCGCGTTGGTGAGTGCCTCCCGCATCGACAGCAAAATCCGGAAGGTTTTCTCCTGGATGCCCAGCTGCGAGAGGAAATTCTCCGTCTCCCGGCTGACCGCGTCGACCTGTTCCATTGCGGAAGAGAAGAGGATGGTGAGGTGATCGGACAATGTGCGTACTTCAAAAGTGGCATTCATTTTTTCAAGCTCACGATTGGGCGACAAATCCCTCTGACGCAAGAATCCTCCACACCGGACAGTTCCCCGGCCTATAGGTCCACCCCCAGAAGCAACAGGTCATCCTGGAGGGTTTGATGCTCAGGACAGATGGCGGTCACGATTTCACGAACAGCCGACCCGATGGGCAGGTCACGCGTCTCGACACAGGCCTCGATGAGATCAACCATGCTGTCCTCCCGCTTCCGCCAGCTCTCTCCGTATCGTTCGATCACGCCGTCTGTGTAGAAAAAGACCCTTCCTCCCTCAGAGACCGTCAGGGAAAGCGGTTCAAAGGATACGGCCTCGAACGCACCGAGGATGTCCCCTTTCGCCTCCAGTGTTTGAACGTCTCCACGGGCATCGAGATAGATGGCGGGGCAGTGGCCGGCGTTGATGAAGGTCAATTGCCTTGCCCTGCGATCGAGCCGGGCGTAACAGGCCGTCAGGTATTCACCGTCCCGCAGGAGCCGGGTGAAAACTTGATTGATGATCTGCATGGTCTCCCCCGGGGTGGTTCCGTTGCCGGTGTTCTGATGGATGAGGGCTTTCAATGCAAAGGTATTGTAGGAAGCCTTGATATCGTGTCCGCTGATATCCGCGACAAAGAAACCGAAGACGCCCGGACCTGAGGAAAAGACATCGTAAAAATCTCCACCGGCTTCAAGAATCGGGACGTAGCGAACGGCAAAATTCGCCTCGGGAAGATCCTCCGGACGAACCAGGATGGCTTGCTGTGCTTCCCGGACCTGCCTCAATCGTTCCGCCTGGGCTTCGATGACATACTGGTAAGTGTCCCGCGTCTCCAGGTGGCGCTGTACACGGGCGATGACCTCGAGCTTGTCGAAAGGCTTGGTGATGTAATCCACGGCGCCCAGGGTGAGTCCTTTGATCTTGCTGCCCACGTCATCGACGGCCGTGACAAATATGATGGGGATGTCCGCTGTCATCGGATCGGACTTGAGCATGCGGCACACATCGAAACCGCTCTCGCCGGGCATCATGATGTCCAGCAGGATGACGGACGGGCGCTTGCGCTTCGCCAGTTCTCTCCCTTCCTGACCATTGAGCGCGGCAAGAAAGGCATAGCCTTCTACCTTGAGGATGGCTTCCAGCAATCTGATGTTTGCGGGGTTATCGTCGATGATGAGAACGGCTGGCGTTATTCGGGTGCCGGTCTTCTCCAGCAGGGGCTGGATTCTCACTTCGGAGCTGTTGTGCATGTTTTCCTTTCGGGGGGCCGGATACCTCGCATCGTCCGTCCCTAAGCTCTTTCCTGCGCGGTCTGCCTCCCCTCTTCGCTGATGCGCTGACTCGCGACCTTCTCTTCCATGATGGATTCGATGGTTTTAGACAGTTCTTCCATATTGAAAGGTTTTTGAATAAACCCGCTGCATCCCCGATCGAGAATCTTGGCCGCCTCACCATCGATGCTGTAGCCACTCAAAAGGAGGACCTTGACGGCGGGATTTATTTTTTTCATCTGATCGAAGGCCTCACCGCCACCCATTTTAGGCATGATCATGTCCAGAAGAACGATGTCGATTTCCCCTTTGCTCCGGCCATAGATTTCGAGCGCTTCACTCCCGTCCCTGGCCGTGTAGACATGGTAACCCATCGTTTTCAGCAGTTCCTGACCCACCTCAAGCATCGAATCCTCATCGTCTACCAGGAGTACCGTCTCCCTGCCTTTTTTGATGGGCTCAACCACCTCAACGGCCTTGATGACTTTTTTCCCCGAAGCCGGCAGGTATATTTTAAATGTAGACCCGCTCCCTATTTCGGACTCGACATCGATGAATCCGCCGTGTCCCTTGATGATCCCGTAAGCGGAGGCCAGCCCCAGACCCGTCCCCCGACCCATCTCCTTCGTCGTGAAGAAGGGCTCGAAGATGCGCTCCATCGTGTTTTTATCCATACCGATCCCGTTATCCGTGATCGTGAACAGCACATAATGACCGGGTTTCGGGTTATAAAGCTTGTCCTTCATGGCCTCATGATTGGTGTTTCCGGTTTTCAGGGTCATATCACCGCCACCCGTCATGGCGTCAGCCGCGTTGACAAAGAGGTTCATGAGAACCTGTTCGATCTGCCCGGCGTCGGCTTCAATAGAACACAATTCCGGATCGAGATCATAATGAATGACAATGTCTTTCCTTGTCCTGCTGAACGTTTCGGCGGCTTCCTGCAGCATCTGGTTCAGGTCCAGGGGCCTGACCTCGTATCGCCCCTTCCTCGCATAACCCAAAAGCTGACCCGTCAAGCGGGATCCGCTCTGAACCTGCTTTTCCATGCCCTTCAACCGCTCATAAAAAGGATGGCTCGGCTCGAGGTCAAAGAGCATCAGAGAGATGTTCCCCTGGATGACCATCAGGAGATTGTTGAAATCGTGGGCGATGCCGCCGGCGAGTGTTCCAATGGCTTCCATCTTTTGCGCATGCTGAAGTTGCGCTTCCATCCGCTGTCGATCGGTCACGTCATCGAGAACGACGATGACCGTCTTCTTCACTTCCTCCACCATGGGGAGGATCTTGACCAGGATCTGTCTTGATTGAAGCTTCAGGGGCGCATCATCATGCACCGTCTGGGAGACCGAAAGAACCTTGGAAACCATCTCTTCCATCCGGGTCCGGTCCTCGTCCTGGAAGAGGTCCCGAAAGTGAGAGGCCAGAAGCCGCTCCTCCGGGATGCCGCCGAGACGGACAGCCGTCGGGTTGGCATACACGATCCGCCCGTCCGGTGTGATTTCCAGGATACCCTCCGCCAGGGTGTTCAGAACCGTCTCATAGTGCTTCTTGACCGTCAGCAGCTCCCGGGTCACCTGCCGGGCATGGAGACCATCCGTGCCGAGGATCCGATCCGGGAGTTTCCGGCTGCCCTTCAGGTCGAATTCATGCAGGGCTTCCTGAATGGTCTTGGACATGGTGCCCAAGGGACCCTTGGCGATGCACAGATCCGCCCCGAACTCCCGGTGGTTGAACCCTTCCTCTTCTGCGGCGATGGCCGAGACAATGACCAGGAAGACGTCTTTCAGCCTCGGCATACCCCGGATAATCTGACAGAGTTTCTTCCCGTCGATATTGGGCATGATGAGGTCAACAAATATGATATCCGGGGTGTAGGTCTGGATGATGTCCAGGGCCATCAGACCGTCTTCAGCAGTCATGACCTGATATCCCTGTTTGGTGAGAAACCTCGTCATGAACTCCAGCATGACGGGATGGTTATCGACGACTAGTGATTTCTTCTTCATAGGATTCGCCCTTCAATTCGAATATTTTATCTTTGACGTCCTGTCCCTTGACCCTGTTCCGCCCTTCCCGCTTCGCCTCGTAGAGAAATTCGTCGGCCTGTTCCATCAGGACATCGAAAGTGGTCCTCTGATCCTTCGCCGGATTGAAACTGGAGACACCGAAGCTCGAGGTGATCCTGATATCTTTTCCCTTCAACCGAAACACCTTCTCCGAAACGACACGCCTCAGCCGTTCGCCCACCAGGCAAGCCGGCTGAAGATCCGTCTCCGGGAGCACGATAAGAAACTCTTCCCCGCCGTAGCGGGCGACCCAGTCAATGTCCTGACGGATCGAGGCGGTCAGACAGTGGACAAACTCTTTCAGAATTTGATCCCCCGCTTTATGTCCGAACTCATCGTTGATGTCTTTGAAGTGGTCGATGTCGCACATGATGATCGATAGCGGATGGCCGTACCGATGCGACCTTTTGATTTCCTGGGGAAGCCTCTCCATGAGGTAGACCCGATTGAAGATCCCCGTCAGGGGGTCCTGGATGGACAGGGTCCTGATCTCCTCGTTCGTCATCTTCAGCGACTTTTCGAGCTCGAGGATCCGCTGTGCTGTCTTCAGTCGCACGAGCAGTTCCGACGGGTTAATGGGCTTGACAAGGTATTCATCGGCACCGGCTTCCAGCCCCCGCACGATGTCGGACTTGGAATCCTTCACGGTAAGAACAATAATATAGATGTAACCGGGCAGATCATCATGCCGGATCGCGTGACAGAGCTGTAAACCATCCATCTCCGGCATGATCCAGTCCGTGATGACAATCGGATAAAAACTGTGCTTCAGGATCTCCAGGGCGTCCCGCCCGTTCACGGCAACGCGAATCTCGCTGCAGCCGGCCTCCTGAAGAATCTTTTCCAGAAGCCTCCGGGTCACCGGATCATCTTCAACGACAAGGATGGGATAGGCGTTTTTCATGTTCTCCAATCAGGGGCCATCCCCTGTCCGATGATTAATCTCTACCCGTCAGCACCATGGTCCCGACGATCTGCTCAAGGTTGTCTTTGATTTTCTCCGCCGCCTCAACCGTCCCGTTCAGTTCATTCGCCCGGGCATTGCCCTCGATGGTCTTCGCCAGTTCGTGAATCTCCCCGAACCCGAGGTTGACAGCCGCGCCCCGGATGGAATGGGCGGACATGGCCATCTTTTCGAAGTCCATTTCATCTACGGCGGCGTTGATGTGATCGAGCTCTGAGAGGCTGTTCTCCAGAAAGAGCTCCACCAGTTCCAGGAATTCCTCCTCGCTGAATCCGATTTGATCTGCCATTTGCCTGAAGTTCATACCGGCCTCACAACCATCTCAAAATAGATGCCGGGTGAAAAACACCCGTTAAGTCGCTTCACCCCCGGGGACCCACTTGCTGATCACCTGGAGAATATCTTCCTTGCGTATCGGCTTCGAAATATAATCATCCATGCCGGCTTCCATGCACTTGTCCCGATCCCCCGTCATGGTGTGAGCGGTCATCGCGATGATCGGAAGGTGTTGACCGCTTTCTTTCTCCCGCTGGCGGATGATCGCCGAAGCTTCATAACCGTCCATTTCGGGCATCTGGCAGTCCATGAAAACGAGGTCATATCCGCCTCTTTCGATCATCCTGACGGCGTCCCGACCGTTACCGGCCAGATCCGCGCGGCAGCCGAGCTTTTCGAGCATCCTCAGAGCCAGCTTCTGATTGAGAAGATTATCTTCAACGATGAGGACATGGGCTCTCGCTGTTGCAGACTCCATGGCTGTCGATGGGGACTGCGATGCGCGGGCCTCGGCAAGGGTATGACGGGTGATGAGCGGCGTCGTTACACCCTGAAGCTTGGATCCCCACGCCGTCGCCAGGGCCTCCATGAGCGTGGCCGGATGGATCGGTCTCACCAGGTAGGCCGTGAAGCCCGCATCCGATAAACGCCTGGCGTCGCCCCGCTTGCCGACGGCGGCAATCACGATGAGAATTGCATCCTTCAGTTGCGAATCCGATTTGATCCGTCGGCCGATGGATGCCGTATTGTCATCCTCGAGATTCGAATCGATGATGGCCATCTGGTAGGGCTGTCCCGATGCGCAGGCGTTGCGCATGGAAGCGATGGCCTCCTCCGACGTCTGCACGGCGTCGCCTTTCATGCCCCAATTCGATGTGAGGTCGAGAAGCGTCTGCCGGTTGATTTTGTTTCGATCCACCATTAGGATGCGAACACCCTCGAGACTGGCCGCCGGGATGGCCAGGGTCTGTGGAGCCCTGTCCAGGCCCAGCCGGATGGTGAACCAGAAGGTCGAGCCCCGGCCCAGCGTGCTGCTGACGCCGATGGTCCCCCCCATGAATTCCACAATCTGCTTTGATATGGCCAATCCCAGCCCCGTTCCGCCGTAACGACGCGTCATGGACGCATCGGCCTGGGTGAACTTCTCGAAGATGAACTCGAGCTTTTCCTCGGAAATGCCGATACCGTTGTCCTCCACGGCAAATCTGAACTCAGCCTGCCCATCGGCCAGCGGCTGCCATCCAACGTGGATGAGCACAAAGCCCTGCTGCGTGAATTTGAGCGCGTTGCCCGTAAGGTTGATGAGCACCTGCCGAATCCGGCCGGGATCTCCAATGACCCGCCGCGGGGCGTCCTGCGCGTATTGAACGCCAAGTTCGAGCCCCTTCTCGCGCGCCTTGAGGGACAGCAGTTCTGTAACACCCTCAACGGTTGTCCTCAGATCAAAGGGGATCTGCTCAAGGGCCATTTTTTTCGCTTCCAGCTTCGAGAAGTCCAAGATGTCATTGATCAGTTTGAGGAGGATTTCCGCCGAATCGCGAACGGCCTCTGCATACTCCCGCTGCTCCGGCGAGAGCTCCGTGTCGAGAAGGAGATTGGAAAAACCGATCACGCCGTTGATCGGCGTGCGGATCTCATGACTCATGTTGGCGAGGAACTGGGATTTCGTGCAGTTAGCGACTTCAGCGGCCAGGGCCATGACATTGGCCCGCTCAATGGCCTCTTCAAGCTGTTTGTTGGTGGCCTCCAGTTCAACATTGATGGTTTCCGCTTCTTCCTTCGCTTTCTGCAAACGCTCCTCCGAGGCCTTGCGATCGGAAATATCAATCAGAATGCCCCGGACGCCCAGTATCTTTCCGCCGAGCTGGACAGGACCCACGTGAATCAGGGCGGGGAAGGTCCCCCCGTCCTTCCTCAGGGCAGTATACTCCGCGCCGAGGATCTCTCCTCTGAGGGCCCGGAAGATATCCTCCCTGGCCCGGGGTCGTTCCTCGGGGGCAAGCATCGTCAGGGCGTCGATTCCCCTTTCAAACTCAATTGTCGAGTACCCGAAAGTCTCAAGGGCTGTCCTGTTGACAAAGGTCAACATCCCTTCCGAATCCATCTCGAAAACGGTCTGAGGAAGGGAGTTGGCCAGTTCCCGTCCCGAAGTCTCCAGAATTACTCGGCAAACGGCTTCTGCTTGCATCTGAACCCTTTTCTTTGTTTCGTCACAGGCTTCCGGACAGGGCTCCATACTGCCCGGCAGTGCGCCTGTTAGGGAGATCGGATATTCTGGAAAATTCTTGAGTAACTCCACTGACTTGTTCCTGTTTTCAAGGAGCCCGTTGGCCCTTCCGAAACACTCCCTTTTTCATAAAATACTGATATAATAAGAAGGTGATCGGGTGGCCGATGAAAATGGACTTTGCTTTTACAGCTCCGGCCACCGGCCCAAACCTTTGTGTCTGAAGGCTCCGCCCGTGGGCAGACAAGACTCCGCCGAAGGGTTGTTGATGCAATAAGCAGACCATAGCCACTTAAAATAATGCCTTGATTTTTAAACCATTTTACGGCACCGGATGTTCAACATGATGTGCTTCATGCAGAAAGCTCAACTGATTCTGGCCTCGGCCTCGCCCCGGAGGGAGGAACTGCTGTCTCTCGCCGGGATTTCCTTTCGGGTCATACCCAGTGAGGTGAACGAGGGGATGGTCGGAGATGAATCACCGGAGGGTCACGTCCTTCGCCTCTCCGAGGAGAAGGCCGCTTCCGTTGCCGGGATGTATCCTGATGCCTGGGTCCTGGGGGCCGATACCGTCGTGATCATCAACGGCGAGGTCCTCGGAAAGCCCACCCGCAGAGAGGAGGCCCGGGTGATGATGCACAAATTAAGCGGGAGGACCCACCGGGTCATCACGGGTTTCACTCTATTGAAGGCGACGACGAAAGCCAGGGTCCGCAAAGCCGTCACGTCCGCCGTCACCTTCAGGGAAATGACAGCGGAAGAAATGGAGTGGTATATCGAAACTGAAGAGCCTTACGACAAGGCAGGGGGCTATGCCGTGCAGGGACGGGCGGCCCTTTTCATCCGTGCAATCAGCGGATCACACACAAATGTCATCGGGCTGCCCATCTGCGAGGTGGTCGAAGCCCTTCGTGAAGTCGGGGCCATGGATTTTGGCGTGGAGGATGGTCATGTCGGACGTTCGGGATAACATCCGTATCGTGAGAGAAACCATCGCAGAAGCGGCGCTCCGAAACGGCCGGAGACCCTCCGATGTGAGACTCATGGCCGTGACAAAGACCGTCGATGACGACCGGATCATGGAAGCCATCGACTGCGGTGTAGACATCATCGGTGAAAACTATGTGCAGGAGGCCAGGCGCAAGATCGACAAGATGGGCAAGAGTGTCGAGTGGCATTTGATCGGTTATCTCCAATCCAATAAGGCCAAGTACGCTGTGCGGCTCTTCGACATGATTCATTCCGTCGACCGGATGAGCCTCGCGCGGGAACTTGACAGCCGGGCCCGGGCCGTAGACCGGCCGGTGAAGATCCTCATCGAGGTGAATCTCAGCGGCGAGGCCACTAAAAGCGGCGCCCCAAGGGAGGACGTTCCCGGTTTCATTGAGGAACTCTCCATGCTCGATCATCTCTCCATCCAGGGTCTGATGACCATGGCACCCTGGTTCGATGACCCCGAGGACGCCAGACCCTTCTTCCGGATGCTGCGGGCGCTCCGGGACGAAATCGCCCGCGCAGACTTTCCGCGCGTCGAGATGAGGGAACTTTCCATGGGGATGACAGCCGATTACGAGGTGGCCGTCGAGGAGGGTGCCACTATTGTGCGGATCGGCCGGAAGATCTTCGGGGAAAGAACTTGAGGGATAATGGAGTACTGGAATTATGGAATAATGGGTTTTTCACCAAAAGACCCTCTGCCCAATATTCCATCATTCCATCATTCCAATATTCCTTCCTTATGCACCTGTCTTTCCCTTATACAGGAATCGTTCGAAGAACCGGTGGAAGGCCGTCCAGTCCGAGTCGGTCTCCGCGGAGCCGTCGATAAACTCGTGGAAGGCATTGATCTTGGCGTCCAGGTCATCCACCATGTGGATAACGAGGGCCTCCACGGTCTTGGGCCTTTTGGGGGAGCCGAACTCCGTCTCGCCGTGATGGCTGACGAGGATGTGCTTGATCTCCATGGCGAGCGCCTGGGGGAAGTTCTCGATCCCGGCAATCTTGGCATCGAGCATTTCCACACTCATGACGATGTGTCCGACAAGTCTCCCCTCGGTACTATAGTCAATCATACCGTCGTAGTTGAACTCGACGATCTTGCCGATGTCGTGAAGGATCCCCCCGGTGATGAGGAGGTCTCTCCGAATTGTCGGGTAGTGACGCGCCACCATATCCAGGAGTCTCACCGTCGATAGGGTATGCTCCAGAAGGCCGCCGATGTAAGCGTGGTGAAACCCTTTCGCTGCCGGGGCTTTCTTGAAGCGGCTCACGAAGGTCTCGTCGGCGAAGAAGGCTTCCAGAAGCGCTTTGAGCCAGGGATCCTCGATGGTGTTCACATAGCCTCTAAAGGCCTCGAACATCTCATCGATATTCTCCCTGGAGACGGGTGCGTAATCCTCGGGATGAATGTGGGTGCCGTCGATCTTCGAGATTTCCGATATGTTGATCTGCAGGGCATTCCGGTAACTGACGGCCCGGCCGGTGACGTGGACCACATCCCCCCGCTTGAAGAGTTTCTCCAGGGCGGCGGCATTGTCCCAGATCTTGCCGTCGATGTCGCCTGTCCGGTCGCGAAGGCGCAGATTGATATAGGGTGCTCCCTTCTGCGTGAAGGCCGTGTTTTTTTCCGTCACCAGGAAGGAGCTCCTGACGGTCTGCCCCGCCCTGAGGTCCTTCACAAAAACATTTTTGGTCTCCGAATTGTCGCGCATATAAGCCCCTCTCTCTCCAAAGAGGATTTAAAGAAATGTCCGAAGCGAACAGCTAAAACCTGATCCGCTCCGGGTGGGCATACACCCTCATCTTCCCGTTTCTCACATACCCGATGAGCGTGATCCCGAACTCCGCAGCCAGGGCGACGGCCCTCGAGGTGGGCGCCGAGTGGGATATGATGACGGGAGAGCCCATAATACGGATCTTGTGGACGATCTCGGCGGATACCCGACCCGTGGTCAGGACCACCTTATCCGACAGCGGAAGGTCCCTCAAAAGGGCATGGCCCCCCAGCATGTCAATCGTATTATGCCTTCCGATATCCTCCCGGGCAACGATGATCCGCCCCGGCGTGGCCAGGGCCGAGCAGTGCGTCCCCCGCGTAGCATCATGCATAACCGCTGAACGGAGCAGCGCGCTCATCAGTCTCAAGACCTGTCGGGGAGTGAGCACAACGCCGTCGGGGATCCTCCTTTTCGGGTCCCTTTCGCCGTCACCATGGCGAACCAGACCGCGGGCGCCGCTCGAGGCAAGGGTCCGCCCTGCAGGTCTTCCCGAAATCCCACGACTCTTCCCCGCCGCAACACGAACCTCGACGCGACCGCCGTTTGCTGCGACGCTCATGGCAAGAATGTCCCCCTTTTTTTCAACGATCCCTTCCGACTTCAGAAACCCCGCCGCGAGTTCCTCCAGGTGCTGTCCCGTGCAGGCGATGCTGATCACCTGCCGGCCGTTGAGGACGATTTCGACCATTCGCTCCCGGACGATGCGCGATGACACCTTCGAGGCTTTTGCCCCGTCGTAGGAGACGATCCGAATCCGTTCGCCGGCCCCGGCGGCCTTCTTTTTCATTTCTCCTTGCGCTCCCTGAGCATCCGGTGGTCACCCACCCGTATGGTGAGTTTGGTCACGTCAAAATATTCCATGAGCGGGATGATGAACTTGCGGGTCAGTCCCGTGAGATCCTTGAATGTGGCCGGTGTCGCCTTCCCGTCTTTCACGAGGAGCTTCACGTAATCGTCTCTCAGTTGATTCATGGGATCCCTGTGAAAGTACAGATCCTCCGTCACCTTCACAATAACGCCCTCCTTGAGGAGAACGCCGAGAACGCTCTGAACCTCCTCGGGTTTCGAATCGAATCGCTCCAGGACCTCCTTCACCGAAGGGGGGGATAGTTTCGCTTTGAGATAGGCCTGCACGATCTTCGCTTTCAATCCCTCGAGCTCGCCTTTCAGGCTCACGCGGTGGCCCGTCAGGCGCACGCTTTCCTTCTCCACGGCGATACGGCCTTCCTTCTCAAGTTCCTTCGCGGCCATGTTGAAAAGCTTGGAATCGACCTCCGCGGGAAGGATCATCCTGAGCTCCTCCTTCGGCATGCCCCCCTTCAGGGGATGCTTCCGGTGATAATCTTCAATCTCGGTGATGAGACTGTCCTGAAGGGCCTGGTAAGCAGAGTAGGCGATGATTCTCGAATTGTCCTTCTCCGGCAGGATAACCTTCTTTTTCTGAATCAGGTCTCTGAGGATCTTCTGGAGATCAGCCATGGCGCCACCCGTCCGGACGGCGAGGTCCCAGACGGAAAGACCGGCGGGTCCCGCTCGGCCGATGATGGTCTCGGCCCTTTCGGCATCGCTTCCGGAACGAAGGACCTCCAGTTCCCCCAGAAATCTTTCGATGCCCCGTTTCTGCTTCCGTCCCCGGGGGTCGAGGATTTCGCCGCCGCCAATGGTCCTCACGGGAGAGTAGCTCCGTATGACGAAGCGGTCCCGTCCCATGACGACGACGGGGGATTCCAGAAGCATCTGGGCGAAAGTATTCTCGCCGGGCGTGATCTCCTCCCGGGCGAGGAGAAGAACCCTTGCGATCATTTCGCTTGTACCGGTGTGGAATCTCACCAGTCCCCTCGTCTTGAGTTTCCTCTCTCCGCCGCGCAGGTAGTGGAGGTAAACGTCCAGCCGTTGAGAGGGTTCGAAGATCCCGGGGTGTGTCAGCACCTCCCCCCGCAAGACCGTCTCTTTTTCGACGCCCTGGAGGTTGATGGCCGTTCGCTGTCCGGACTGGGCAGCCTCCTGGCCTTCGTTGTGCACCTGAATCCCCCTGATCTTGGCCTGGATTTGAGAGGGCATGACCTTCACCGTATCCCCGACCTCCACCTTGCCGGAAATGAGGGTTCCCGTGACCACGGTGCCGAAACCCTTCATCGTGAAGACCCGATCGATGGGAAGCCGGAAAAGACCTGAGTCGCGCCGATCCTCAAGGATGGAGATGGTCTCCCCGATCGCCCGGCGAAGTTCTGGGATGCCTCTGCCCGTTATAGCGGAACAGGGAATTATCGGCGCATCCACCAGAAAGGTTCCCTTCAGAAATTCCCGGATGTCATCCCTCACGAGGGAAAGCCATTCCTCGTCCACGAGATCGACCTTGGTGACCGCCACGACACCGTGCCGAATACCGAGGAGCGTGCAGATGTCGAGGTGTTCCCTCGTCTGCGGCATGACCCCCTCATCGGCCGCGATGACCATGATGACGAGATCGATCCCCGTGGCACCGGCGACCATGTTCTTCACAAATTTTTCATGGCCGGGCACGTCGACCACACCGATCCTCTGGTCACCCTCCAGATCGAGGGGCGCAAAGCCGAGCTCAATGGTAATTCCCCTCTCCTTTTCTTCCTTGAGGCGGTCGGTGTCCACACCGGTCAGCGCCTTGACCAGAGCCGTTTTTCCATGATCCACATGTCCGGCCGTGCCGAGAACGATATGCTTCATTCGATGGTTCTTTCTGTCCTGAAAGGTCGCTCACCCCGTGGCAATTCGAACTGCGATTTCCTGTCATGTCCTTCCGCGGAAGACCAGGGTCTTGAAAAAATAACAAAACAGCGGCATTTAAACAACTATTAAAAACGAGCGCTGCCGCTGCGACTCCCGCCAGAAAGGGGTTGTCAGAAGTGCGGGCCCGTGTTAACAGACCTTCTCAACGGAACAGGATATGCGCATTCTCGGCTTGGACTACGGAGAAAAAAGAATCGGGCTCGCCATTTCCGACGAGATGGGAATCACCGCCCAGGGTCTTCCCACGCTGACGCGAAAGGATCTCGAGAAGGATCTGGCGGCCCTCGAGAAGGTCACCCGGCAGTTTGCTGTTGAAAAAATCGTGATCGGATATCCCTTGCGACTGAACGGAACCGAGGGGATCCAGTGCGAAAAGGTCAACCGCTTCGCCGGAATCCTCGAAAAGAGGTTTTCCATCCCGATCTTCAAGTGGGATGAGACCCTCACGACCAGCCAGGCCGAGGCGATCCTCACGGACGCGAAGGTCAGCCGAAAAAAACGAAAGGCCGTCGTGGACAAACTCGCCGCCATGATCATCCTGCAGGATTACCTGGACCATCTGAAAAAGGACGGGGTCAAGGGCAACGAATGAAATTTTCCGGAAAGAAATTCTTTTTCCTCTTCGCCATGGCAACCGTTTTCATTGTCGTTCCCCTGCTGATCATAATGGTGTACGCCAAGAATCCCGTCGACAGGAACATCCCGCTGCGGGTGGTCGACATCCCCAGAGGAGCCTCTTTCAGCCGCGTGATGGACATTCTGGAAGGTGAAGGCCTTGTGCGGCAGCGGGAACTTTTTCATCTACTCGCCTTGCTGAGAAACGGAACGAGGCAGGTCCGGGCGGGAGAATACGAGTTTTCAGGCCGGATGTCCCCTGCGGACATTCTGGGAAAGCTCGTTCGCGGGGAAATCAAGGGCTACTTCATCACGGTGCCCGAGGGTTTCACAGCCCGAGAGACACTTGGCCGGCTTGTGGCTTCAAAGCTCGTAGACGAAAAAGAATTCCTGCGTCTCAGCAGGGACAGGGAATTCCTGTCGACGCTGGGCATCGAGGGGCGAGGTCTGGAGGGATATCTCTTCCCGGAGACCTATCTTCTGGACCGCTCCATGGATACGCGGACCATCATCAGGACCATGGTGAATCAATTCTGGCATCATGTCACACCCTCGATGAGGAAGCGATCGGCGGACCTGGGCTTGACGGTCGATCAATTTGTCACCCTCGCCTCCATCATCGAAAAGGAAACCGGTCGCAAGGAAGAGATGCCGCTCATCTCGGCCGTTTTTCACAATCGCCTCAAGCGGCGGATGCCGCTTCAGAGCGACCCTACCGTGATCTACGGGCTTCCCGACTTTGATGGAAACCTGCGGAAGAAAGATCTTCTAAAAAAGACACCCTATAATACCTATCTCTTCGCGGGGCTCCCGCCGGGACCCATCGCCAGCCCCGGCATGGATGCCCTGCAGGCCGCCCTCCACCCCACCGACGTCACCTATCTCTACTTTGTGTCAAAAAATGACGGCTCCCACCATTTCTCCGACCATTTGAGTAAACACAGCGAGGCCGTCCAGAAGTACCAGCTCCGGAATAGAAAACCCTAAAAAGCTAAAATTTTCCTTGACATTACGGGTGGCCGACTCTATATTCCGGCCAAGTGGAGGAAAGTGGATGATAGTGGAGTGCTTTTTGCATATTCTTGATATCAGAGGATTTTAGTCATGTCCGTTTTCAGGGGAAGATATTACCACACCATCGACGATAAAGGAAGGATCATCTTTCCGGCAAAACTCCGGGAGGTCTTCGCGGAGAAGTATGACAACCGCATGGTCATCACCAACTGGGATGGCTACCTGATGGTCTTCCCCTATGACGAATGGAGAATCCTGGAAGAGAAGGTCAGCCTGCAATCCCTGCTCAAAAAAGAGGTGCGGGCCTTTCAGCGCTTCTTCATGTCAGGCGCCGTGGACTGCACCTTCGACGGCCAGGGCAGAATCCTTATACCGCCGGCACTGCGGGAGTACGCCAAGCTGGAAAAAGACATTGTCCTTGCGGGGATGGTGAAGGTCATAGAAATCTGGGGCAAGGAACGCTTCGAGGAGGAGATTGTAAAGTCCGGCGCCAGCATAGAGAGCTTCAGCGATTACATGGCCGATCTGGGAATCTAGTCCCGCTGGATGCGTCCTTTAACGACAAGGAGACGCCGGGAAGAAGGGGAAACTCTTCTTTTCATCACGCCGGCGAAATGAGGCGATGAAGACCGCAGGATCCCCCTTTCACAAACCGGTCATGGTGCGGGAGATCCTTGAATCGCTCCGCTGCAAACCCGGCGGGCTTTACGTGGACGGCACGGTGGGGGGCGGAGGTCACGCCCTGGCGATCCTGAGGGCCTCCTCTCCCGACGGCATCCTGGTCGGGATTGATCAGGATGACGACGCTCTTTCAGAATCTGAAAAGATCCTGCAGGCCTTCGGTGAACGAAAGATCCTCATGAAGGGGAATTGCGCCGACCTGGATCGGATCCTGGCCCGCCTCCACATCGGGGAAGTGGACGGCCTCCTCCTGGATCTGGGGGTATCGTCCCATCAGCTCGATACCATCGAGCGGGGTTTTAGTTTTTCCTCCGATGCCCCCCTCGACATGAGGATGGACAGGGACCGCAAGATTCGCGCTTCCGACCTCGTCAACGGCCTTGAGGAGAAAGATCTCGCGAGGATCATCCGTGAATACGGGGAGGAAATAAGGGCGGCTAAGGTCGCAAGGGCCATAGTGGAAAGGCGTAAGATCGCGCCCCTTAAAACAACGTCCGAACTGGCGTCACTGATCGCGAAGGCCGTCGGAGGCGCCGGCAGGCGGGAGAGAATCCATCCGGCCACAAGGACCTTTCAGGCCCTGCGGATCGCGGTGAATGAAGAACTCACGAATCTCCACGGGGCGATTCTCAGAAGCGTCCCCTGTCTGAAAAAAGGAGGACGGTTTTCCATCATCTCTTTTCATTCACTCGAAGACCGGATCGTGAAGAACGCCTTCCGTTCACTGGAGAAGGGGTGCATTTGTCCTCCCGACTTTCCCGTGTGCAGTTGCGGGAGAAAGCCACAGTTGAAGGTTTTGACGAAGAGACCGGTGAGCCCCGGTCCCGGCGAAATAGAGGAAAACCCGAGATCAAGAAGCGCGAAGCTCAGAACGGCCGAAAGGATTTGAGACATGCCTATCGCGAAGGTGGCCAGGAGCCGGACACACTTGGACACCCGGGCGCGGACGGGATTGAAGGTTTCGAGTTTCATCCTCGCCGTTTGCGTCCTCGTGGCCGCCGCTCTTCTCTATGTCTGGTCCCATCTGAAGAATACGCAACTGAAGTACCAGATGGCGGAGGAGATCAGCATCCGGAACAGTCTCCAAGAAGAGAGCCGGAAGCTGAAGGTTGAAATCGCAACCTTGAAATCACCGAAACGCATCGAGGCCATCGCCAGGGAAAAACTCAACATGTCCTATCCGGAAAGGGAGCAGGTCATACTGATAAAATGAACGGGGCATCAAAAAAATGGTACAAATTCCGACTGCTGACCGTCCTGCTGTTTTTCGTGGCCCTTTTCGTCGCCCTCATGACCCGGGCCTTTCACCTCCAGATCATGTCCGGCAGCACGTACAAGGTCATGGCGGAGAGGCAGCACACAAAAAGTCTGCCCCTGCCTCCCGAAAGGGGCCTGATTTTCGATCGAAACGGTGAAAAACTGGCGGCGAGCCTGCTCGTAGACTCCGTCTTCATAGACCCTTCAAAAGTGAGCGACGCCGATTCAACGGCATCCAGACTCTCCACGGTTCTCCATCTGAAAAAGAAACAGATTCTTCAGCAGATTTCGAAGTCGAAAAATTTCTGCTGGGTCTCCAGAATGATTTCGCCCGCCCAGGCCGGCCAGATCCAGGCCCTGGAGCTCGACGGTGTTTACCTCGTGCAGGAGCCCAAGCGCTTCTACCCCAACAAGGAGCTTGCGGGACAGCTCATCGGATCCGTGGGGCTTGACTCCAACGGCCTGGAAGGGTTAGAAATCAAATATGAGAATTATTTAAAGGGCGAAACGGACAAGGTCCTCTGGGGAAGAGACGCCAAAGGCAGGAAGCTCTACCTTGCCGATGGACCGGCAGAGGAGAAAAAGGACGTCATCCACAATCTCATTCTCACCATCGACAGTCGCATCCAGTATCTTGTCGAATCCCATCTGAAAGAGGCCATCCAGAAAACAGGAGCCCGGGGGGGTATGGCGATCGTCATGGACCCCAAGACAGGGCAGATCCTCGCGATGGCCAACGAACCGGCCTTTAATCCCAACAACTTCCACCACGGCGACAAGGAACTGAAACGGAACAAAGCCATCACCGACGTCTTCGACCCGGGATCCACTTTCAAGCCGTTCCTGGCCGCAGCAGCCCTCGAAGAAGGTGTGGTGAAAGAGACGGACCGGTTCTACTGTGAAAACGGCGCCTACCGGGTGGCGAACGTGACCATTCACGAGGCCAACCTGAAGAAACACGGTTCCCTCACGTTTCGCGAGGTCCTCAAGTATTCGAGCAATATCGGCGCCGTGAAGGTGTCTCAGAAAGTGGGGAAGCGGAAATTCCACCAATGCATACAGAATTTCGGATTCGGCCATAAGACGGGCATTGACCTCCCGGGTGAATCCGGGGGGCGGGTCCGGCCCTGTGAAAACTGGACGACGGTGGACGCAGCCACCATCGCCTTCGGCCAAGGCATCTCCGTGACGGCCCTTCAGCTCATCAGCGCCTTCTCCGCCATTGCCAACCAGGGGGTGCTCATGCAACCCTACATCGTACAGAAAATCGTCAACCAGCGCGGCGAGGTGGTCAAGGAATTCACTCCCACGGTCGTTCGTCAGGTGATCTCGCCGCGAACGGCAGAAAGGCTCACGGCCATCCTGACCGACGTCGTCGGCGAAGAGGGGGGAACCGGCAAAAAAGCCCGGATTCAGAACGTGGGTGTGGCGGGCAAAACGGGGACCTCCCAGAAATTCGACTTTGCGGCAAAGCGCTACTCACGGGAAAAGGTGCGGACCTCCTTCATGGGATTCTTCCCGTCGGGAAGTCCGCGGCTGGCCATCCTGGTCACCATCGATGAGCCTCAGCGGTTCAAGTGGGGCGGCGAGGCGGCAGCCCCGGTCTTCAAGGAGATCTCCCAACAGATTATCCGCTGCTTTGACAGCGGCATCGGTGAAGTGCCGACGATTGAAAAAGAGGACGTCACCAAGCCCGTGAAGATTCAACTGGCCTCGCTGCCCGAAGCGGCCTCCGCCGCAAACGGTACGGCCCCGGAGGCGGAAGACCTCCTGCCGGATTTCAGGGGGATGACGCTGAAGAACGCCCTAAAGGTGGCCCAGGAGCGCGAGATCGATATCAAGGTCGTCGGCAGCGGTTGGGCGGTGAGCCAGATTCCCGAGGCGGGAAGTGCGGTCAGGAAAAACCGTGCCTGTACCGTTTATTTTACAACGGGCCACTGAAGGAGATCATTGAAGCTATCGGAATTGATCCAAGGCGTTGAATTCCTGAAAAAAGAGGGAGACCTTTCGGGAGAGGTCTCTTCCGTCTGCTACGACTCCCGATGGTGCACGAAGGATTCGCTCTTCGTCGCCATTCCGGGACTCAAGCTCGACGGACACTACTTTATCCCGCAGGCCCTGACGCAGGGCAGCCGTTTCATCCTCTGCGAGAGGCCGGTCGACGCGCCCGCTGGTGTGACCGTCCTCCGGGTGAAGGACAGCCGACAGGCCCTGGGCATTGTTGGAAAGAATTTTTTCCGGAACCCCTCGTCCGCCCTCTGCCTGGTCGGGGTGACGGGGACAAACGGTAAAACCACGATTACCTATCTGCTGGAGTCCATCTTCAGGCAGGCGGGATATTCACCCGGCGTTATCGGGACGATCAACTACCGCTACCGATCGAAGGTGCGTGAGGCGGCCCACACGACACCGGAATCCTTCGACCTCCAGGGGATGCTCCGGGAGATGCTCGATGCGGGTGTCAGCCACGTGGTGATGGAGGTTTCCTCACACGCCCTGGACCAGAAAAGGGTGGATGACTGCGAATTCGATGCGGGGATCTTCACGAATCTCTCGCAAGATCACCTTGACTACCACCAGACGCTGGAAGCCTATTTCCAGGCGAAGAGACGCTTTTTCACAGAGGTTCTCGGCCAAAGGATCAAAGGGCGGAGACAGGGAATGATCATAAACGGCGACGACCTTTTCGGCAGGCGCATCCTGCAGGAGATGTCCCCTTCGCAGGTCCTCTCCTTCGGGCTGGAGGGTTCGTGCGATATCGGGGCAGCGCAATATTCTTTCTCTCTAGAGGGGATCGAAGCGGAGATCCGCACGCCGCGGGGCACTTTCCCGGCAAAGGCTCCCCTCGTCGGGCGATATAATCTCTACAACATCCTCGCCGCCACGGCGGCAGCCCATTCCCTGGGTATCGAAAGCAGGGCCGTCCAGGCAGGACTTTCGAATCTCGCGACGATTCCCGGCCGTCTCGAGAAGGTCAGTGCCGCGGGAGAGCCGGCCGTCTTCGTGGACTACGCTCACACGGAAGACGCCCTGAAAAAAGTCATCGAAAACCTGCTGCCCTTCAAAAAAGCGCGGCTTATCACGGTTTTCGGCTGCGGAGGGGACCGTGACCGGGGCAAACGTCCCCTCATGGGGAAAGCGGTCGTCACGCAGAGCGATCTTTCGATCCTGACGTCCGACAACCCGAGGACGGAAGATCCCCTGGCCATCCTCAGGCAGATCGAGCACGGGGTTGAGAAGGTCGGCGTGACGAAATACGCCATCGAGGACGTCCGGAAAGGTTTCGATGGAAAAGGTTATGTCGTCATCCCCGATCGCCGGGCGGCCATCCGCGAAGCCATCAAACTCGCCGGTCCCGAAGACATCGTGCTCATTGCCGGGAAAGGGCACGAAACCTATCAAATTATCGGGACCGAGAAATTCCCTTTTGACGACAGGGAAGAATGCCGGGAGGCGTTGAAAGCATCCGGACAAGGGAGGGGCCGATGGAAAAAGAGTCTCTCCCGCAGCTGAATGTCGAAGATATCCGAAGAGCCGCGGGGGCCGTCATGACCCCCGGTCACCGGGAAGGGAAATTCCTGGGGGTTTCAACGGATTCGAGACACATCACGAAGAGAAACCTCTTTGTGGCCCTCGTCGGAGAACGTTTCGACGGCCATGATTTTTTGAAAACGGCCGTCGCGGCCGGTGCATCGGGTGTTGTCATCCAACGGGACCGGAAGGAGAAAGTCAACTCACTGCCTGCCGAGGTGACGGTCCTGCACGTAGAGGACACGCTGAAAGCCCTAGGGGACATCGCCCGCTACTGGAGGATGAAATTCAAGGTCCCCGTCGTTGCGATCACGGGGAGTTCGGGCAAGACCACGACGAAAGAGATGGTGGCGACCGTTCTCGGGCAGACGAAAACAGTCCTCAAGAACGAGGGGAACCTCAACAACCTGATCGGACTTCCGCTGACCCTCTTCAAGCTCCATGACCGACACGAGGCGGTTGTCCTGGAAATGGGAACAAACAGGCGGGGGGAGATCCGCCGGCTCACGGAGATCGCCGATCCGGACATCGGCATCATCACGAATGTGGGCACCGCCCATCTCGAGGGGCTCAAGTCCCTGGAGATGATCCGGGAGGAAAAGGGGGACCTCTTCAACACCATGGCCGGCCGGGGTGTGGCCGTCATCAACAGCGATGACCCGAACCTCTCTCCCTGGGAGGAGCGATGGGCGGGTCAGAAGGTCACCTTCGGCATCCGGAGGGCGGCCGATGTTTACGCGGATCATATCACCCATGAGGGGGAGAAGGGAACGATCTTCACGCTCTGGACAGGGAAGGCCTCCCGTGAAATAACGGTGGCCACGATCGGGAACCATAACGTTTATAATGCGCTGGCCGCGGCGGCAGCGGCGCAGGCCTGCCACATCCCCTTTGACAAGATCTGCCGGGGACTCATGTCTTTCAGACCGGTTTCAGGGCGGATGGAAGTGCACCGGTTGAAGAACGGCGCCTTTCTCATCGACGACGCCTACAACGCCAACCCCGCTTCCGTCGGTGAAGCGCTGAAGACGCTCCGGGAACTGAAGGGGGAGAGCCGCAGTGTCGTCGTCCTCGGTGACATGCTCGAACTCGGCGACCAGTCGGAAAAACTCCACGAGGACATCGGCCGGATGATCGGCGAAACAGGTGTGGGAAAGGCTTTTCTCCGCGGGCAGTTCGCCAGAGCCGTGGCCCAGGGGGCCATGAAAAAGGGCCTCCAGGGAGATCAGATCCACCTCGATCTATCTCCCGAGGAGATCACGGAATCCCTGGGGCGCGGTCTCAGGGTGGGAGACTGGGTCCTGGTCAAAGGGTCCCGCAAGATGAGGATGGAGGAAGTCGTTCAGGAAATCGCTCGGAAAATCGGCCTTGAAAACTGAAAGGCCCCTATTGTGGTTTACGGTTCACTTTTGAGCCAACAGGAGATCGGAAGAGTTGATTTTTCACCTTTTATACCCGTTGCATGAAACCTATTCCTACTTCAACGTGTTCCGCTACATCACGTTCCGGACGATCTACGCCGTCATCACGGCCCTCTTCGTCTGCTTTGTGCTGGGTCCTTGGCTGATCCGAAAACTGGAGACCCTCAAGGTCGGGCAGCCCATTCGTGAGGACGGTCCGAGCTCCCACATGTCCAAAAAGGGAACGCCGACGATGGGCGGTATCCTCATCATCTTCGCCAGCGTGTTGTCGACCCTGCTCTGGGCAAACCTGACGAACCACCTGATCTGGCTCGTGGTCATGGTGACGGTGGGATTCGGCATCATCGGATTCATGGATGACTATCAGAAACTAACCGCGGGAAACAGCAAGGGCATCACAGCCAGAAAAAGGCTCAGCCTGGAGTTCCTGATCGCCATCTTTATCAGTATCGTCCTCTTTATCCGGCCCGATTTCAGCTCCGCCGTCACCCTTCCCTTTTTCAAGACCATCCTCCCCAACCTGGGGCTCGCCTACATCCTCTTTTCGACTTTCGTGATCGTCGGGACGGCCAATGCCGTCAATCTCACCGACGGACTGGATGGGCTTGCCATCGGTCCCGCCACGATCTGTTTTCTGACCTATCTACTCTTCGCCTACTTCGCCGGGAACGTCAAAATCGCCGGATACCTGCAGATCCCCTACGTGCCCGGTGCGGGCGAGCTGTCCGTCTTCTGCGGGGCCATGGGCGGGGCCTGTCTGGGCTTCCTGTGGTTCAATGCCTACCCGGCTCAGGTCTTCATGGGAGACGTGGGGTCCCTGTCCCTGGGAAGCGCCCTGGGGGCGCTGGCCATTATGACGAAACAGGAACTGCTCCTGGCCATTGTCGGAGGGGTCTTCGTACTCGAGGCGATCTCCGTCATATTCCAGGTGGGATACTACAGACTCTCTAACGGGCGACGCATCTTCCGGATGGCGCCCATTCACCATCACTTTGAACTCAAGGGCTGGGCGGAGCCCAAGGTGATTGTCCGATTCTGGATCATCTCCATATTGCTTGCGCTCCTCGCCATCAGTACCTTGAAGTTGAGGTAGAAAAGGAGGGCATGGAACTCGCCGGCAAAAGGGTTCTGGTCATCGGACTCGGCAAGACAGGTCAGTCCACGGTTCGCTTTCTCGCCGGGAGAGGCGTCTCCGTGGTGGCCACAGACGAGAAACCCCTCACCGAGATGGGGGATGCCGCCTCATCGCTTTCGGGCTTCAACCTGAAGCTCGCCTTCGGCCCTCAGGGCGCAGCCATCCTCTCGGGGGTGGATCTCATCATCCCTTCGCCGGGGGTGCCGCCGACGAACCCGCTGCTGGCAGAAGGCGTTAAACGCGGGGTCCCCATCCTCGCGGAGATCGAGGTGGCTTTCCGGTTTCTGAAACGGCCCGTGATCGCCATCACGGGAACGAATGGAAAGACGACGGCGACCACCCTCATCGGCGAGATCCTCCGGGCTTCAGGGAGGAAAGCCTATGTCGGCGGAAACATCGGTGACCCGCTGATCGGATACGTCGACGGCCCCCAGAAAGAGGAATTCGCCGTTGTGGAGGTGAGCAGCTTCCAACTTGAGTGGATCGAACAGTTCCGACCGATGGTGGCGGTGCTACTGAACGTGACCTATGACCACATCGATTATCACGGATCCTTCGAGGCCTACCGGAAGGCGAAGGAAAGAATCTTTGAAAATCAGGGTCCCGGGGACCTCGCCATCCTCAACGCCGATGAACCCTGGGCGAATCCCCTGGCCCGGCGGCTCAGGTCGAAGCGGAGTCTCTTCAGTTCGAAAGCGGAGATTTCCAACGGCATGTTTCTTCGCGGCGATGAGTTGATCCTGCGTGAGAATGGAGAGGACCGGGGAATTTATCCCGTCGGGATGATCCGGATCCCGGGGACCCATAACATAGAAAATGTGATGGCTTCCATCCTGGCCTGCCGCGCCTGCGGATGTCCGCGGGACAGGATGATCGAGGCGGTCCGTGCCTTCCGGGGGGTGGCCCACCGGATCGAGTTTGCGGGGGAGAAAAACGGCGTGGCCTTTTACGACGATTCGAAAGGGACGAACGTGGGTGCCGTCACCCGCGCCCTGGAGACCTTCTCACGCCCCGTGATTCTTCTTCTCGGCGGCCGCGACAAGGGAGGCGACTTCGACACCCTGGCAGCATTCATTTGCAAGGGTGTCAAGGAGATGATCCTCTTCGGCGAAGCGAGAGAGCACATCCGGCGGATGATCGGCGGTATCGTGAAGACGAGCCTGGCACCGACCCTGAGGGAGGCTGTTGAGAAAGCATATGCCAACGCTTCGACCGGCGATGTGGTGCTGCTTTCTCCGGGTTGCGCGAGTTTCGACGAGTTCAAGGACTACAGGGAGCGGGGAAATTTCTTCAAGGGGATGGTTCGGAAGATCATCGCCGGAGAGATTCCCAAAGGATAGAGAGGAAGGGGTCATGTCCGAACCGACACCGAGAGGAAGGCGACAGGATTTCATCATTATTGCCTCCACGCTGATCCTCATCGCTTTCGGGATCGTGATGATCTACAGCTCGAGCTACATCATCGCCACGCAGAAATTCGGCGACGGCTACTACTTCCTGAAAAAACAGATCTTCTTCCTGATCCTGGGATTGACGGCCATGATTTTTCTCTCGAAGCTTCCCTACACCTACCTCCGGAAGGTCGCGTATGCGGGTATCCTCCTTTCGGCGGTTCTGCTCATCGCTCTTTTCATCCCCGGGCTGGGTGTCAAGGTGGGCGGCGCGAGGCGCTGGCTGCGGCTGGGTGTGATTTCCTTCCAGGTATCGGAGTTTGTAAAAGTCTGCCTCGTCATTTTCCTCGCCCACTTCCTGGCGAAGAAGGCCGATCGTGTGAAGGAGTGGCAGATCTTTCTGCCGCCGCTCCTTATCGTGGGCGTCATGGCCGCCCTGGTTCTCAAGCAGCCGGACTTCGGGACGGCCGTGCTGATGATGGGCCTGATGCTCTTTCTGCTTTATCTCACGGGGTGCAGGATCCTGCACCTTTCGATGCTCGGCGCCGCCTTCGTCCCCGTGGTGATTTTTCTCGTCTGGCAGAAAAGCTATCGCCTGGCCCGCTGGAAGACGTTCCTCGACCCCTGGCAGGATCCACAGAAGTCGGGTTTTCAGATCATTCAATCTTTTCTGTCCTTCGGCTCCGGGGGTGCCTTCGGGGTGGGTCTCGGGGACGGCATGCAGAAGCTCTTCTACCTTCCCGAGCCGCACACGGATTTCATTCTCTCCATCATCGGCGAGGAAACGGGGCTCATCGGGATTGCCGTCGTGATCACGCTCTTTGCGGTTTTGATATACCGGGGATTCATGATTGCCTTCAGAGTCCCCGATCTCTTTGGAAGTCTTCTCGCCTCGGGGCTGACGATCCTGATTGGCATGGAGGCCTTTATTAATATTGCCGGGGTCATGGGGCTCGTCCCCACAAAGGGCATGGCCCTCCCCTTCGTTTCCTACGGTGGTACGTCACTGTTCATGAGCCTGGCTCTGGTGGGCATTCTGCTGAACCTGTCCACCTACCAGAAATCGAATGTCCGTGAGGCTCCAAAGTGAAGGTGATCATCGCAGGCGGAGGCACAGGCGGTCACCTCTTCCCCGGCGTGGCCGTGGCTGAAGAGTTTATGGGGCGGGATAACGCAAGCAAGATCCTCTTCATCGGAACGAAAAAGGGGGTCGAGGCCGCGATCCTGCCGCGGCTGGGATTTGAACTGGCCACCCTGGACGTGGCGGGCATCAAGGGCAAAGGACTCCGGGACATGGCGAAGGCCCTCTTCAAAATCCCGCAGAGCCTTGGCCGGGCCTTCAGGATCGTCCGGGACTTCGGACCGGATATCCTGATTGGTGTGGGCGGTTACGCATCGGGCCCGGCGGTCCTGGTGGCCCACTGGATGGGAGTCAAGACAGCCGTCATGGAGCAAAACGCCATCCCGGGGATTACCAACAAGCTCCTGGGGCGCTTCGTGGACCGGGCCTTTGTGTCCTTTGAAGAAACGAAAAAGGCCTTTCCTGAAGACAAAGTGCTTTTTACGGGGAACCCCATCCGGGCGGACTTTCTGAGGGACATGGAGAAGAACGAAGGGAAAAATGAACGTTTTACACTCCTCGTCTTCGGCGGAAGCCAGGGGGCTCACCGGATCAACATGATTTTTCTCGAGGCCCTGAAGTTCCTGAAAATGGACCGGACAAAACCCCGGATCATTCACCAGACAGGGGGGGCCGACTTCGAAACGGTGAAGCGAGCCTACGGGGAACTCGGCATGGAGGCCGACGTGAGACCTTTTATCCAGGACATGCCACAGGTATTCCGGTCCGTTGATCTTCTCATCTGCCGGGCCGGCGCGACGTCCATCGCGGAAATCACAGCCAGCGGAAAGGCAGCCATCCTGATCCCCTTTCCCTACGCCGTGCACGACCACCAGACGAAAAACGCCGAGGTCCTTGCACGGGCGGGCGCTGCGATCCTGGCCCTTGAGAAGGATCTCACTGCCGAAGGGCTTGCCCGGATCATTGACGACCTCCGCCATGACCCCCGGCGAATCCGGGAGATGTCGGAAAAATCCCGGGCCCTGGGCAATGTCCGCGCCGCGTCGGACATCGTGGACGAGTGCCTGAGGCTTGCGGCGGCATAAAAAAAACAGGAAGAGAAGACACGATGGAAAACCACAGACAGCGCGCTTCGATGCAACGGAAGATCCAACACATCCACTTCGTCGGTATCGGCGGTATCGGCATGAGCGGCATCGCCGAGGTCCTCGTCAACCTGGGTTACCAGGTGAGCGGTTCGGACCTTCAGGAGTCGGACCTGACGCAGAGGCTCGCGTCGATGGGTGCCCGTGTTTTTTACGGCCACCGTCAGTCCAACCTTCATGACGCGGACGTGGTGGTGACCTCCACGGCAGTGAAGGCCGATAACCCCGAGGTCCTGGAGGCTCATTACCGGAGCATCCCGGTGATCCCGCGGGCGGAGATGTTGGCGGAGCTTCTGAAGATGAAGTTTTCCATTGCCGTTTCGGGGATGCACGGCAAAACGACAACCACCTCCATGATCGCCACGCTCCTCGCCCACGGCGGGCTCGACCCCACCGTGGTGATCGGTGGGAAGCTGGCCAGTATCGGCAGCAACGCCCGTCTCGGCAATGGCGAAGTGATCGTGGCCGAGGCCGATGAGAGTGACGGCTCCTTTTTGAAACTGGGCCCCTCGATCGCGGTGATCACGAATATCGACCGGGAACACCTCGATTATTACCGGGACATCCAGGACATCAAGGAGGCCTTTCAGAAGTTTGCCAATCTCGTCCCCTTCTATGGCTCCACCATCCTGTGCATGGACGACGAACACGTCCGCGATATCCTCCCGGGGATCAAACGCAGGACCATCACCTATGGAATCACCAGGGCGGCGGACTACCAGGCAAGAAACATCAGCTTCGCGGGAGCATCCTCACGCTACGACGTATACTACCGCGGCGAAAAGCTGGGGGACATCCAGATGAACGTGCCGGGTCTGTTCAACGTCTACAACTCCATGGCGGCCATTGCAGTCGGCCGGGAGCTCGACATGGATTATTCCACGATCCATGAGGGACTCAAGACCTTTGTCGGCGTCCACCGCAGACTCGAGGTGAAGGGACGGGTCAAGGACATCATCGTCGTCGACGATTACGGCCATCACCCAACGGAGATCGTGGCGACCCTCGCGGCGGCGAAACAGGTCTGGAAGGACCGGCTCATCGTCGTCTTCCAGCCGCACCGTTACACCCGGACTAGGGCCCTCTTCAAAGAATTCCTGACGGCCTTTTACGACGCCGACGTTCTCGTCATCATGGACATCTATGCCGCCAGTGAAGCCCCTATCGAGGGTGTCAGCAGTCAGAACCTCTTCGAGGGTATTCAGAACAAAGGACACAAGCACGTAAAGTACCTGGCCGGGCCCGACCGGGTGGTGGATTACCTCCTGGAGACGGCCAGACCGGGCGACATCATCATCACCCAGGGCGCGGGGAATGTCTGGCGGGTGGGAGAAGAATTTCTCAAGAAGGCGAAGGAGAAATACCGGTAGGGCGACATGCGGGATAAATGGCGGGAGCAGCTTCATAAATTGAGGGGCGTGAAGGTCCTTTTAGATGAACCTATGCATCTTCACACCTCCATCGGTGTGGGCGGCCGGGCCGACGCGCTTGTCTACCCGGAGAGCGCAGAGGCACTCCGGGAAGTCGTCGTGACACTGACGGCACGTGAGGTTGCCTTTGTGCCCGTGGGAAACTGCACCAATCTTATCGTAAGGGACGGTGGCTTTCGCGGGGCCATCATCGCCCTGAAGCATTTGCGGGCACTTTCGCTCTCGGCGCATGACGGCAAGGACGCGGTGATCTACGCCGAAGCCGGCCTATCGCTCTCCGAACTCGTGACCTTTGCCGTGCAGGCGTCTCTCACGGGCATGGAATTCTGCGCGGGCATTCCCGGCAGCGTGGGCGGTGCCGTACGGATGAATGCTGGCGCTTACGGGAGTGAAATGAAAGACATCCTTTCCAGGGTCTCGATGATCAACGGCCAGGGTCGCGTTCGCTTTCTCGAAAGGGCGGCGCTGCGTTTTTCCTACCGGAACCTCGAGCTTCCCGGGGGATCGCTGATCACCGGCGCCGACTTCCGTCTCGTCGAGGGCGACCGGGAGACGATCGAGGATCGAGTCTCTGAAATTTTAAAGACGCGATGGTCCAAGCACCCGCTCCAGTATCGAAGCGCGGGATCCATCTTCAAGAACCCTCCGGGGATACCTGCGGGACAGATCATTGACGAAGCGGGTCTCAAGGGCCTGCGGGTGGGAGACGCCGAAGTTTCAACCCAGCATGGCAACTTCATTGTCAACCGGGGACGTGCAACGGCAAAGGATATCCTGCTGCTCGTCGAGCTCGTGCGTCAGCGGGTTTTCGAGGCACGAGGCGTCTCGCTCGAAATGGAAGTCAAAGTCATCGGGGATAACGAGTGAAAAAATCTATCAAGGCCAGAATGGAGGTGAGTAAGAACCGGCTTAGGCGGCGGTCGCAGAAGATCCTCTACGAGATCTACAAGGTGGCCCTTCTCATGGCATCCGTCATTATCGTCAGTGCCCTGCTCATCTTCACGTACAACTTCATCGTGGTGTCCCCCTACTTCCAGCTGCGGGAAGCCGTCGTGAAGGGGGCGCAGAGAATCCCCCAGGAAGAGATCCTGAGCCTAGCCGAGATCAAACCCGACCAGAACATCCTGACGATGAACCTGAAAGCCATGGCGCGGAGGATTCAGGGCAATGTGTGGATCAAGGATGTCTCCATCAAGAGGGACCTGCCCAGCAAGCTGATTATCGAGGTGAGGGAGAGGAAACCGATTGCGCTGCTCAAAAAGGATGAGGTGTTCTACTACATCGAACGTGACGGCGTCATCTTTACCAAGCTGGGAAAGGACCAGCGGACCGATCTTCCCATTCTGACCGGGTTCTGCCGGAAGGGAGAAGACAATCGGGAGAGGATCCGAAAATCCATTGACCTCCTGGAGTATCTCTCCACCTACGACGAGATCCCGGGGCTCAAGAATGTGTCGGAGATCTATGAGGACCGCGTCTTTGGTCTCTCCCTTTTCACCGATAGCGGGATGTGTCTTCTGCTGGGTTTCGACGATTTCGAAAGAAAGCTCCAGCGCCTGAAGCCGGTCTTGGCAGACTTGACCAGACGCGAGACCAAGGGGTTCCTGATCATCGATCTCAACAACCCCCACAAGGTCACCGTTCAGGGAAAAGAGCTTCCGATACCGGTTACGAAGGCAAAAGGCGTGAGGGCTTAAACCGCAAACAACCGGGGACACGAGGAGTCCCTGAATAACAAAAGGCTGGGAAGACCCATGGCAAAGAAAGGAAACATCATCGTCGGCTTGGACATCGGCACGAGTAAGATCTGCACCATCGTTGGTGAGATGACCAACACGGGGGTTCAGATTATCGGGATGGGCACACATCCTTCCGAAGGACTGCGAAAGGGCGTGGTCGTCAACATCGAAAGCACGGTGGAGTGCATTCGGAAATCCATCGAAGAAGCGGAGTTCATGTCCGGATGCGAGATCAGCTCAGTCTTCACGGGGATTTCGGGCGGCCACATCAAGGGGTTCAACAGCCACGGGATTGTGGCGGTCCATGGGCGTGAGGTAGACGAATCGGATGTAAAGCGGGCGATTGAAGCCTCCAAGGCCGTTTCCATTCCCCTGGACCGGGAGATCCTGCACGTTCTTCCCCAACACTATATCGTTGACGAACAAGATGGCGTGAAGAACCCCGTGGGTATGTCGGGTGTGAGGCTGGAAGCGAAGGTGCACATCGTCACAACGGCCATCGCATCGATGCAGAATATCATCAAATCGGTGAACCGCGTCGGGCTCGATGTGAACGAGGTCGTTCTGGTCCAGCTGGCAACCAGTGAAGCGGTCCTCTCCCCCGATGAAAAGGAACTGGGCGTGGCCCTGGTGGATCTCGGGGGGGGAACGACCGACATTGCCGTCTTCCACGAAGGCAGCATCAAGCATACGGCCATTCTCACTGTCGGCGGGAATTACCTGACCAATGACATTTCCATCGGGCTTCGCACCCCTGTCATTGAAGCGGAAAAAATGAAAATCAAATACGGGTGCGCCAACACCTTCATGATTCCCCAGAATGAAACGATCGATGTTCCCAGTGTGGGTGGTCGCGAGGCCAGACGCGTCTCCCGGCAGATCCTGGGAGAAATCATCCAGCCCCGGATGGAGGAGATTCTCAACATGACCCAGAAGGAAATCGTCAAATCCGGCTACGAGGACCTCCTCGCGGCCGGCGTGGTCCTCACCGGCGGCGCTTCCATCATGGAGGGCATCCTTGAGCTGGCGGAGCGCATCTTCAACATGCCCGTGCGACGGGGCTTTCCGCTGGGCATCGGCGGACTTACCGATATCGTCAACAGCCCCCTCTATGCCACGGGCGTGGGGCTCGTCAATTATGGCAGTAAATCGTTCGCCCAAAAGGCGACGAGAAGGAAAGAAGGCGGTCCGGGTAGTTACTTGTTCAAAAAAGCAAAAAAATGGTTTTCAGAATTCTTCTGAGGGAGGGATGACGAATGTTTGAACTACTTAATGGAGGAACCGATCATACGTCAAATGGCGCAAAGATCAAGGTGATCGGTATCGGAGGAGGCGGTGGCAATGCCCTGAACACTATGATTCAATACAATCTTCAGGGAGTCGATTTCATCGCGGCCAATACGGACGCTCAGTCCCTGGGCGTGTCGCTGGCACCCCTGAAGATCCAGCTCGGTGCGAACGTCACCAAGGGGCTGGGGGCAGGTTCCGATCCGGAGGTCGGACGGAAGGCCGCCATGGAAACAAGGGAGCTGCTGACGGCCGCCATGGAAGGGGCGGACATGGTCTTCATCACCGCGGGACTCGGCGGGGGAACCGGAACCGGCGGTGCCCCGATCATTGCGGAGATCGCCAAGAATATGGGCGCCCTGACCGTGGCGGTTGTGACGAAGCCTTTCAACTTTGAGGGCAAGAACCGGGAGCGGCAGGCAGACGAGGGCCTGGCGGAGCTGCGAAAAACCGTCGACACCCTCATCGTAATCCCCAACCAGAGGCTGCTCAGCATCGGTGGGAAGAACATGGTGCTCCTCGAGGCCTTCAAAAAGGCCGATGACATCCTGTACCACGCCGTAAAGGGCATCTCGGATCTCATCATGGTTCCAGGTCTCATCAACCTGGATTTTGCCGACGTGAAGAGCGTCATGTCGGAGATGGGGCTTGCGCTCATGGGCACCGGCATCGCCAGCGGTGAGAACCGGGCCGTTGAGGCAGCACAGAGGGCCATCTCTTCGCCCCTTCTAGAGGACAACTCCATTCAGGGCGCCCGGGGTGTCCTTCTCAACATCACGGCGGGACCCGACATCACCCTGCACGAGATCAGCGAGGCTTCCACCCTGGTCCAGAACGAGGCCGACGAGGAGGCCAACATCATTTTCGGAACGGTGATCGATGACACCATGGGCAGCGAGGTCCGCATCACCGTCATCGCCACCGGCTTCGATCACAGCGGAAAGAAGCGACAGGCGGCCCCCAACGTCTCCCACATGGGCAGCTACAAGCAGAAGGAAGATTTCGCCACGCCGACCTTCATGAGAAAGGAAAAAACGCCGGCAACGGCCAGCGCCGTCATCAAAATGGGACTGATCGAAGACGGCGTGGATCGTGATCTCGAGGTGCCGACCTTTTTGAGGAAACAGGCCGATTAGCATGTCCCGGAGGCTGAGAGAGAAATACCGTGAACTTCTATCCGTCGAAAAAGGATATCAGAAGAAGCTCTGGGGGGACAGGATTCCCGTTTGCCTTGCCTATCCCCACACGTATCGGACGGGCATGTCCAACCTGGGCTTCCAGACCGTCTACGATCTTTTAAATCGTCATCCCTCTTTCCTCTGTGAAAGAGTCTTCCTCCCCGATCCCGGGGATGAAAAGGCATTTTCCCCGGGATCGACCCTCCTTTTCAGCCTGGAGTCGGGAAGACCTCTCCCCGACTTCCATATCGTCGCCTTTTCCATCTCCTTCGAAAACGACTACCTCCACATCCTGCGCATGCTGGCTATGGGCCGGATCGCCCTGACAAGCCATGAAAGAAAAACAGGGGCCCCCCTCATCCTGGGCGGCGGCATCTCGGCGACCCTGAATCCCGAGCCGCTGGCGCCCTTTTTCGATCTCTTCCTGCTGGGCGAAGGGGAAGAAATGATCGGGGAGTTCCTCGATCTCTACGCCGAACTCTGCAGGCGGGGTACACCCCGTGAAGAGGCCCTTTCGCGAATCCAGCGTGAGATCGAAGGGGCCTATGTGCCACGCTTCTATGCCGTCCAGTACGGCCGGGAGCATTGGATCAAGACGTTCACGCCCGTAGACCGCCTCTTTCCTGAAAAGATCAGGTCGCGGCATATCCGGGACATCAACGCCTTCGAGACCTGTGAGACGATCCTGACACCGCAGACGGAATTTTCCGACATGTATCTCACCGAGGTCAGCCGCGGCTGCGCCCGGGGCTGTCTTTTCTGCGCCGCCGGTTACGTCTATCGTCCGGCCCGATTCCGGGGACTCGACCGGCTGGCTCCATCTATCGAGAAGGGTCTCGATACAAAAGGGAGAGTCGGGCTTCTCGGCACGGCCGTGTCGGACCACCCGGGACTGAAAGCGCTCTGCCGTTCGATCCTGGAGCGGGGAGGGACTTTTTCCATTGGCTCCCTGAGAGCGGATCGCGTGACGGATGAAATGACTGAACTCCTGAAGGCATCACGTGTGGAGATGGTTTCCATCGCCCCCGAGGCGGGTACACAGAGGCTGCGGGACCTCATTCGAAAAGGGATCACGGAAGACCACGTCTTCAGCGCGGCCGAAGCCCTCATCGGCAACGGTGTCCTGAACCTGAGACTCTATTTCATGGTAGGACTTCCCACGGAGACGGAAGAAGACATCGACGGGATTACAGATCTCACCCGGCGCATCAAACATCATGTCATCAAAGCCTCCGGCGGCAGGAAGCGATTCCGCCGGATCACCCTGAGTATCAACCAGTTCATTCCGAAACCGGCGACCCCTTTCCAGTGGGAAAACCTAGCCGATGTCAACCTCGTGCGACGCCGGATCCGGAAAATCTCCCAGGCCCTGAGAAAGGAAACATCGGTCTCGGTGACCCACGACCTGCCGAAGTGGAATTACATTCAGGCCCTTCTTTCGTTGGGAGACCGTCGGGTGAGTCAAATTCTTGTCACCGCCTTCCAAAAAAATGGCAACTGGCCCCAGGCGCTAAAGGAAGTCCACATCAATCCGGACTTCTATGTGTACCGGAAAAAGGGATTGGATGAAATCCTGCCGTGGGATTTCATAGACCACGGCGTCGCCCGCGAGACGCTGGAAAAGGAATATCTCGAGGCCCTTGGCCACACCCGGAAAGCTTTGTCGCCCTGAGTTTTTCACCGATTCCTAGCCGGGGACAATCCCGCACCCCCGGCTCTCCCCGCCGAGTACAAGGCTTCACAAGACACTCCCCGCACGACATGCCGGGGGCTTTCCTGCCCGCAAAACCCCTGAATTTTCATGAAAATTGCATGTTTTTCATTCTTGATTTCTTTTCTCCAAAAGGGTAGGCACAGGGTGAAGATCGGCCGGTACATGCTCATCATACTCCTCATCCTCGGATACCTGATCCTCTTCGGAAAAAGCGGAATCGTGGATAACTACCGGCTCGGGAAAAAGCTCACTGCCCTGAGCACCGCGAACGAAGATCTTGCCCGGGAAATAGAAAGCCTGAGGGCGGAAGTTCTTCTCCTCAGAAAAGATGCAAAATACATCGAGGGACTGGCGAGACAGGAACTCGGCATGGTAAAAAGGGGAGACCTGATCTATCGTTATACAGGCGAAGCAGCCGGCGCACCGAAAGACGTAAACCGGGAGGCGAGCACATTGAATACAGAAATCCAAGCGGGACTCTGAGGTCCACGGACGGGCCCATCCCAGGGGGAACTTTCAAAATGTCAAACCAGTCGGCATTAAAGCAGCGGATCGAAAATCACGGACTCATCGTTATCGCCCTTGGGTTGATACTGATTTACTGGGTCTTCGACACCATGGTGACGGATCAATTTCTTCTCCGACTTCTGGTGGTCGCTCTGATCGCGACCTACAGTGTCCTCACCCAGCACCTGATCAACTCACGGAAAGATGCGGAGATCGATTTGAAGAAGTCTCAGGAAGCTTTTGTACATGAAATCGATGCGTTGAAGGGTGAAATCGATCAAATCAAGAAAAACCCCGCTCCCTGATCCAATCTTTCCCCGAAGTGGCACAAGGCTCAGGGAATAGGGTGAAGGGTTTATGGCCCATGGGGCCAGGATATCGGGTAAAGGGTCCCGGGTCTATCCAGTCTATCTGGTCCGTTTAGTCTATTTTGTCTTTTTGGTCTTGCTAAACACTATCCACTAATCACTCACCACTTTTTTATAACAGCCCCTTAAGCGGCTCGTAGCGACTCTACAATATTCATCCTCGACGCCCGCAGCGCAGGCAGCACTCCCCCCACGAGACCCATGACAAAAGCAAAGACCATCGACTCGGCGACAATGGCCGGCGAGAGGGTGAATCTGAAGGCAAGCTCCGCAAAGGTCTGAAAATTCATGGTGGACACGGTGATGAGCTGCATGAAAGAGGCAAAGAAAATCCCGGTCACACCACCAAAAAAACCCAGAAGCAGCGCTTCCACGAGAAAGGCCGCCAGGATGTTCTTTCGCTGGTAACCCAGGGCCCGGAGTGTTCCGATTTCACTCGTGCGGTTGGCCACCGCCGAGTACATGGTGATCATCGCTCCGATGACGGCACCGATGGAGAAGATGCTCGTGAGGGAAAGTCCCAGGATGCGGAGAAATTTAGCCATCGCCCTGGATTGCTCGGCATAATAGAAATTTTCCCGCTTCGCCTCCAGCGACAGCCGCGGATCCCCATCGAGCCTCGCCCTCACGGCCTCGAACTCCGAGGAGTCCCGCAATTTGAAGATGACCAAGGAATAAACCGGCCTGCGGAAGGCCTGCATGAGTTGATCGGCATCGCCCCAGACCTCGGAATTGAAACCGGTGTTCCCCGCGTCGAATATACCCACGATGGTCCACTCCTGCATGCCGCAGCACAGCTTTTCGTTGATGCCCGTCCCCTGGAAACGCTTGGCGATACTCAATCCCACCATGACCTCCCGCGACCCCAGCCGGGGTGTTCTCCCCTCCGCGATCCGCACCTGCGGCCGGAGGGCCAGGGAATTTTCGCCGATCCCCCGGATGGTCACATTCGAGGGCTGACCGGTTTCGCGCTTCGGCAGAGCGATGAGGACCACGAGTTCCCGGGCGGCGAACTTCTGTCCCTGAGGGCCATTGGCGACCTCCGGCTGTGTCTCCACGACGGCGGCCTTTTCACGCTCCACGCCACTGACCACCTCCGATGTCGAACCCTTCCGGACGACAATGACGTTTTCATAGGATCCTGTCTCCACCAGGGTTTGCTGGAGGCCCTCGGCGAGCATCAGGACGGAAGCGAAGACAAAGACGACAAGCGCCATACCCGTCGCCGTCAATGTCGTGGTGACCCGTCTTCTCAGGAGGTTGCGGAAGCTGTAGGAGAAAGGGACCGCCATCAGCCGATCCTCCTCAGGCCTTCGGCAATGCGGATCCGGATGGCCCGCCGGGTCGGAATGATGGCCGAGGTGATGGCCACGACCAGGGCTGCAGCGAAATCGAGATAAAGGGTTTCTCTTTCCACCTTGAAGATGGGGAAGTAGGTCCCCAGCTCGTGATGGACGATCGTCACGGCCGGGAAGGTGAGAGCGATACCCACGAGGCAGCCCAGGATCGTGATCACGAGGGACTCCCCGAAGATGAGGGAGATGATAGGGACACGGCCGAACCCGAGGGTCTTCAGAATCGCATACTCACCGATCCGTTCCCTTGTGGTCATGGCCATGGTGTTGGCCACGACGGCCATGATGATCACGATCACCAGAAGCGACACGATCTGGATGGCCGTCACGATCGCCTCTGTCATGGCGACGAACCCCAGGTTAAAGGCCTTTTCCGTCTCCGTCAGGGTCTCTGCGAGAGAGTTCTTGAACAGGCGGTCGATGGACACGGCCACTATGGTTGCCAGATCGGGGCTCTGCACACCGACCAGATAGAAACCCACCTGGTCGGCCCGTCGCGGGACCGTTTTTTTCATGGTTTCATTGAGGTAGTCCCAGTGAAAGAAAAATTGTGTTTCGTCGATGGTATCATCCTTACCCCGGTAGATGCCTCGAAGGACGAAATCCCAGTCCCCGGGGTAGATGGTGCCCTTCAGGGTAACCGTATTCCCGATCTTCCAGCCGAACTTCCCCGCAATTTTTTTCCCGGCTACAAACCCTCTACGGTCGCGGTAGAAGGCAAGTCTCTGGTCATCAGAAAGGATGTACTCCGGATAAAGCTCCAGGTAGCTCCGGGGTTCAACGGCAAAATTGGGAAAGAAGTTTTTCTCCTCGATGTAAATGCCGCCGAACCAGTTTCCCCAGGAGACGACCTTGACGCCCGGCACCTGCCGGATCTTGTCCTTGTAGGCAATCGGCAGCGGGAAAACGAGCGAGATCGAATTCCGGGTGACCAGGCAAACGGCCGACGCGGCCTCGACACCGGCGTACCAGGCGTCGACAAGGGTTCGAAGAAGCCCGAAGGCGAGGATGGCAACCGTAATGCCGAGAACGGTGAGCCCCGTGCGGAGCTTGTTGCGGAAGGCGTTTCTATAGAGAATTCTGAGGATGAGCATTGTTCAGAATACCTTTGTCGAGGTGCCTCAAAACGCGGGCATGCTGGGCGGCCCGAGGATCATGGGTCACCATGATGATCGTCCTTCCCAGTTCCCGGTTCAGCCTTTCCATGAGATCGAGGACTTCCCCGGCGGAGACCCGGTCCAGATCACCCGTGGGCTCATCGGCTACCAGGATCGTGGGGTCCGTGACAATGGCGCGGGCAATGGCCACGCGCTGCTGCTCGCCGCCGGAGAGTTCCTTGGGGTAATGGCTCATGCGGTGAGAAAGGTTCACGAGCCGGAGGGTCATTTGCACGTGTTCCCGCTGCTCCGCCCTGGAAAGTCCCGTCAGGTGCAGGGGGAGGGCCACGTTCTCGAAGGCCGTGAGCACAGGGATGAGATTGTAGAACTGGAAGATAAAGCCCACATGGGTGGCACGCCAGGCGGCGAGCTCTGTCTCGTCGAGTGTGGTAATATCAACACCACCCACCTTGATCGTGCCGCGGTCGGCCACATCGATGCCGGCGATAAGATTCAGGAGGGTGCTTTTCCCGGAACCGGAAGGACCCATGAGGGCGAGAAATTCCCCATCCTGAATATCGAAGGAAACATTCTCGAGGACCGGGACAATGTAATTGCCGCGCCGGTATGACTTGTGGAGATTCCTGACCTCGACGATGGGATCTTTTTCGGCCACGATCAACCCTCCGGAAGCTTTACCTTCGATCCATCCCGAAGCCTCCTCGAAGGTTTGAGAACGATACGATCTCCCTGCTTGACGCCCTCCAGGATCTCGATCATTTCCCCGAATTCCCGCCCAAGCCGCACGGGTATCTCTTCAACCCTGTTGCTCTTGACAAGAAAGATGATCATCTGCCCGTCCCGGCTGACAAGCGACGAGCGGTTGACGGCAAGAAGGGGTTTCTGCTCGTCGTCGTTCATGGCTTTCGAAAGGAATGCCACCTTGGCACTCATCTCGGGGAGGATGTTCGGATTCTTATCCAGAAGGCGGACCTTCACCATGATCGTCGCCTTGGTCCGGTCCACGGTGGGTACGATCGCATGAACGACGCCGCGAAAACGGCTGTCGGGCATGGCATCCAGGTGGACCTCGCAGGGTTGGCCTTGTTTGACGAGACCAAGGTTGGATTCCGAGACATCGGCCTCCACCTGCAGCGAGGCCATGTCCGCTATGGTCACAACAGCGGCCTTGGCATTCGCCGCGGCACCCAGTGGGGTGATGATATCGCCTACATCGGCGTCTTTGGTGAGGACAACGGCGTCGAAGGGGGCCCGGATGAGGGTATATTCGAGGTTGACGTACGCGGCCTGGAGAGCCGCCTGTCCGGCCTTCACGGCGGCCTCCGCCCCGGCGGTGGCGGCCTGAGCTTTCTTATGGCGGGCTTCGGCCGAATCAAACTGCGCCTTCGAGGTAAACTCCCGGGCGAGGAGATCCTTCTCACGCTGGAAGGACACGGCGGCATCCTCGAGCTCCGCCTTCGCCTGTTCGAGATTGTAGCGGGCCACCGTCAGGTTGGCCTGCGCCTGGTCCCTCGCCGCGATGGCGTCTTCCCCCTCGAGTCTTGCGATGACATCCCCTTTCCTGACCCGGCTCCCTTCCTCGACGGTGATCTCCAGCAGCCGGCTTGTGATCTTGGACGCCACAGCGGCCTTTCGCTGAGCGACGACGTAGCCGCTTGCGTTGAGCTGCGTGAAGGCCTGTGACGGATAATAGCGGGACACCGTGGCTACCTCAACCTTCACGGTCGGCGAAAAGACACCCCGAAAGAGAAGAATACCGACCACAATGGCCAGTACACCCGCAATGACCCAACGGTAACGCTTCCACTGCCCCGACAGCTTGAAAGTCTTCCGGACTCTGTCAATCTTCAATTTTGAGAGGTCTTCGCCAACCATGGACGGGCATCTTCTTACTTTCTGGTATCTTCGGATCGGACAAGGTCTTCTTTATTATGAGGAATTTCATCCTGAATCAAGGCCTAATTTAAAAAGGGCTATGGCGGTGTCAAATGAAGGGAAATGAATAACGCGTACCGGAAGGATAGCCGTCCCGAAGGTTTCTCCGGTTGCTGAGCGGCTGTTTTGCTTATTTTATGAAAGAGGACAGAAAACATTTCAGATCGAAAGGATTTCCACCTCGATGCTGCCGTCTGAGACCTAACCTTTTTCCTTGAAACCCGGGTGCTCCTTTGCGTATGATAATAAAAATTATGCGGGCAGTCTATCGGAGGTCCCAGGAAAGAAGCAATCGAACCCGGAAAGGAGCATGAAAATGGCCGTTAAAGTCCTGATCAAGAGAAGGGTGCCCAGAGAGAAGGAAAAAGAGCTGTTGAGCTTCATTACCCAGCTCCGTGTCCTGGCCCCGAAGGAAGCCGGCTACATTTCAGGGGAAACGATGCGTAACGTCAAAAACCCCCTGGAATACCTTGTCATCAGCACCTGGCAGGACCTCAAGGGCTGGAAGGCCTGGCTGGCCAACAAGGAAAGAAAAAAGATCCAGAAGGAAATCGACAGGCTTCTGGGTGCAAAGACGACCTACGATGTCTATCACTACCCCGAAAAACGACCTGTGACACTCACGGGATACAGGCGATGGGAAGGCGGCTGAGGAGCGCCGGTAACATTGGGAGGTGATATCGAGGAAACACAAGTTGGAGGTCGCGGTGACAGAAGCTTCCGGTGTGAAGAACTCCTTTCCCAGAAAGATGAACGACCGTTTCTGGGTCCTGGGTCATTACCATTTCAATCTCTATCTCGCCCGTGGCGAAAGGGCCAATGCCCTGATTGAGACGGGCATTTCCGCGATAGCCGAATCCGTAATACAGCAAATGGAATCCCTGAAGGTCGATCCGGACTACCTGGTCGTTACCCATCCTCATCCTGACCACATCAACGGCCTTCCGGCCCTCCGTGAGCGGTTCCCGAAAGCCAGGGTCATCGCCGGCGAGGGCGCACCGGAGTTTATTGAGCACCCGAAGACCGCCGCGGCCCTTGTGGCCGAGGACGCCTTCATGACGAAATACATGGCGAGGGTGGGCCTCAAGTCCGCACGCCCCCCCATCGACAGGCCACCCAGTTTGGAAGGGTGCCTCACCGTTAAAGACGGGGATGAGATCGGCCTCGGGGGGTTGACACTGCGCTTCCTGGCCGTCAGGGGGCATGCCATCGGAAGCATCGCGGTCTTCATCCCCGAGATCGGCGCCCTCATGCCCTCCGACAGCTTCGGATTCTACCTGCCGGGCCAGGGCTTCTTCCCGATCTTTTTTACCGGCTTTTCCGACTATGTGGCCACCATCGATCGGCTGGCGGCGCTGAAGCCGAAAATCCTGGGGCTTGCCCATCAGGGTCCGGTCGTCGGGCAGCAGGTGGAGCGAGCCGTCGCCTGGGCACGTGAAATCGCCGTGGACATGCGTGAGCGTCTCAGGAAAGACAGCCGCTCCGACGACGAAATTATCCGGGATCTCTTCAAGGAATACTACCGTGACGAACTGCTGCTCTACACCAGGGAAAACATCGTCGAATGCTGCCGCCTGATCCTGAAAAGGAGCCGGCAACAGGGCTGAAGGAAGATCATCCCGGAGAGGGTACCATAAAAAACCCCCTGAGGGGATGAGGCTCAGGGGGAGGCGAAGAAGGAAGAAAGGAGAAGATTGACTCGCCGCAGGTTTTATCTGCAGGTTAGGAAGGGAACCAGGTCTGACCACTACCGAAAGGTCACGGCCAGTCAGGCATAGTGTCAGCCCGGTACCCGTCTAACCCTTGTTTGCACCCCTATTATCGGCTGCCCCGGAAAGAAACTTAAATTTTTTTTAGAAAGGCCCCTGCCTGCCCCCTGTCCGGGTTCCGAGGCATTCCGCCCCATAAAAAACAACGATCATGGCCGGCGGAAAAAAACGCGAGCACCCCGTTTTAAAAATTTCTGTCTCCTTTCAGGAAATCCCTTATTTACGCGGGATCCGCCGTATTCGCCATCACCGACCCACATCGGGCTTGAAAGGATAAGCATTTTGGGCTAATTTGGTACATGCATTCCCCGACGTGCTCGGCATCATCGTGAGATCCTTTCTGAAAACCAAGACAATAAAAAAGGGGGGAAACCCGGGCGGATTAGAGGTCGTTGCTCTTTTTTCGAAACCTCCCCGGTCCACGGAGAAATGAAATGAAGAAATCCGAGTCTGAAGACTTTCAGACCTACCTGAAACCGACGGCCTTCATCGACAGCGATTCACCCGAGATTGTTTCCTTTACCAGAACCCATACGACCGGCGCGAGGGGGAATATCAAAAAAGGCGTTAGGCTTTTCTATGCCGTTCGCGACGGGATCCGGTACGACCCATACAACATCGTCCTCAGACCCGAAGCCTTCAAGGCAAGCAACATCCTCAAAAAGGGGGCCGGCTACTGCGTGGCCAAGGCCATCGTCCTGGCCGCCGCGGCCCGGGCCGCGGGGATTCCCAGCCGTCTCGGTTTGGCGGACGTGCGAAACCACCTGAGCACCGAACGCCTCCGGAGGATTATGAAGACGGATGTCTTCGCCTATCACGGCTACACGGAGCTCTTTCTGGACAATCACTGGGTCAAGGTGACGCCGACCTTCAATCTCTCGTTGTGCGAGCGTTTCGGCGTGAAGACCCTCGAATTCGACGGCCGAAAGGATTCCCTTTTCCACCCCTACGACGCGAGGGGAAACCGTCACATGGAGTACGTCCGTGATCACGGCACTTTCGCCGATGTCCCCTTCGAACGGATCGCCAAGGAGTTCCGGAGAATTTACCCGGAATTCTTCAGCGAGGAGGGAGCGATGGTCGCGGGAAGCTTCGATGAGGAAGCCCTGCGGGAATGGAAGCGGGGAAAGGCTTAGGGCCGGCCATTTCTTTCAACCCCATATCAAGCCACGAGCGCGATTTATGCCCCTGGTGACTTTCTATTTTCAGCTTCATCAACCCTTCGGGCTGCATCCGGCGAGAGAAAAATTCCTGTGGGATGAAGTCAGCAGGGAAATCTTTCTCCGCTTCTCCGAACTCTGTTATCTGCCGGCCCTGGGCATGTTCACGGAGATCATCAAGAAAACGCCCCTGTTCAAGATGACCCTCGGCCTGTCAGGGACATTCCTGGAGCAGGCAGAGCTATACAGGCCCGAGGTAATCAGCGCCCTGCGAGAGCTTCTGGATGCGGGCGCAGGGAAAAACCAGGTCGAGTGCCTCGATGAGACATATTACCATTCTCTGGCAAGCCTCTATTCTGACCCGAGAAAACAGGAATTCCGCGACCAGGTCTCCCTCCATAGGGACAAGCTGAGGACCCTCTTCGGGGTGATCCCCTCCTCCTTCAGGAACACCGAGCTTATTTATAACAACGACATCGCTGACGTGGTCGCCGACATGGGTTATCTCAGCGTTTTCGCTGAAAGGAGGGATGAGATGATCGCGGCGGAAGAAAGCCCCGTCCTATCCGACCGGGTCTTCCGGGGCGCCGGGGATCGTTTGATCGTCCTTCTGCGCGACAGGTCTCTGAGCGAGACCGTGACGCGGCGGTTCCCTGCAGATCCCTCACCGCCCGAGTCGTACGCGCATCGCATCGCCGCCTCCGAGGGAGAGGTGCTGCTTCTGGGCTTCGATTTCGAGCACATCGGGGCGCATATCTCGGCCGATAAAGGCATCTTTGAATTCTGGAGAAGGCTTCCCGAGGCCATGACCCAGCACCCCGCTTTGGAGATCGCGAATCCCTCGGAGATCGCTGACCGCTTCAAGGACCGGGAGTGCCCTTCTCTGGATGTCAGGAGACACACGGCAACGGCCTGGACCGATCTCGAGAGAAACACCTCCGGCTGGCTCGGCTATCTCACGCAGTACGAATTATTCAGGGACATCGAAAAACTGGAGGGGGATGCGCAGACCGCAGGCGGTGATCTTCTCAGGCACTGGAGGCATCTCACCACCTGCGATCACCTCTACTACCTCTATGACCGCCGGGATGACATCCCTGCCCTGCACGTCTATGCGAACCCTTACGAGGAGAGGACAGAACAGGCCACCCATATCCTCACGCGAAAGGTGGACTATCTGGAAATGGTCCTGCGGAGGTTCATGACCCTCAAGAAGAGCGAGAGGACGGCCGTCCTCATCATCAGCCCAGAGACGGGCCGACTGCCCGAGGAAATGGGGGTCCTGGCGAGGTACATTTCCGGAAAGAGCGGGGGCCAGGGGGAGGTGGTTACCGCCCTGTGCGAGGGGCTCATCGAAAGGGGCATCGATGTTCACGTGGCGACGCTCAATCTGAAAAAAAGGTTCCAGAAGGAATCCAGCATCGACGAAGATGCCTGGCGTGAAATCCGTTATCGTGTTGATCCGGACAGGATTCACCTCGTCAGTTCCGCCATTTTCGCGGGTCTGCCGAGCGCCTATGCCGGCAATCCCGTTCTCAACGCCGCAGAGTTTCAGCGGGAACTCGTGAACAATATTATCAAAACGGTCCGTGCCAAGAGCAAGGGAAAGCTCATTCTCCACACGCATGACTGGATGGCAGGGGGTGTCATCAATGCCTACGCAAGGTCCCGCGGCATCCCCGTACTTCACACCGTCCACAACATCTTCACCGGACATATCCCCCTGGAAGCCCTCGTCGGGGTCGAACTGGATCAACTGTCGGAATATTTCTTCTTCTCGGAGGATAAGGGTAAACGCTGCATCGACAGTCAGGCCACGGCCATCAAGAATGCGTCGATCATCAACTTTGTCGGAAAACGCTTCCTCCAGGAAGTTGTCGAGGGTTATTTCGTGGACCGTCATATTATCTTGCCGAGCGTGCGGGGGGAGGTCCGGGCGAAGTACTACCACGGCACCGCCGCGGCCATCATCAACGCTCCTTCGCTTATCATGTACCCGGAGCGATGTCCTCATTTGATTCGGAATTACGGTCCTGACGAAGACGTAATCGAGGCCAAAAGGGTAAACCTGGTGGAGTTTCAGAAAAGGACGGGGCTGAACGTTGACCCGGAGGCGATCCTCTTCTTCTGGCCGTCACGGCTGGACCCGAACCAGAAAGGCGTGGAACTCCTCGAGCACATCACCCAGCGATTCATAGACGAGCACGGCGATGTCCAGATCGCCGTCGTGGGAGATGGGGTGGGAAGTGACCGAACCCACGAGGAAATCATGGGCCAGATCGCATGGTCCTCGGGCGGCAGGGTCTGTTATCAGCGATTCGACGAGCCCCTGGCCATGCTCGGCTTTGCCGCGGCAAGCGATGTCTTCGGAGCCTCGCTCTATGAGCCCTGCGGTCAGATCGACCAGGTCGGGAATCTCTTCGGGACCACGGCCACGAATCGCGACACGGGGGGTTATCATGACAAGATCAGGGAGCTGCGGATGAAAATCGACGGTTCACCGCAGGACGTGGGAAACGGTTTTCTCTTTCGCGATTATGACCCGGCCGGGCTGTGGTTCGGTCTTGAAAAGAGTATACGCTTCCACCGGATCCCGCGGGAGATCCGCGAAGTCCAACTCAAGCGGATCATGAGAGAAGTCCGGGAGCGATACGATCTTCGGAACATGATCGCGGAGTACATCGGTCTCTATGAAAGATTAAATGACGGGAAACCCCTGATCTGAGGGTATGAAAAAACCCCCGAACCGAATGGTCGGGGGTTTTTATTTTCCGGAGGACAATTTTGTCTATCTGGTCTTTTGGTCTGTTTGGTCTATCTGGTTTTTTTCGTCTTTTCTATCCCTGTACCCTATACCCGAGACCCTATCCCCTGGGCTAGCCCTTTCTCAGCCAGGCTTCCTGGTAAAGCCTCCCCACGCAGAGGAAGATCCCCAGAAGGAAGAGCCCCAGCATGAAGTTCGGCGCCGTGTTGAACTTCTCGTCCAGCCACCAGCCCGCATAGAGGAAGAGGAACGAGGCGATGGCAATCACAAAACCCCAGGCACTGAGCGCGAAGATATTTCGAAGATCCAGAGCCCCTCTTGCCGCCGTCTTTGCCACCAACATAACTCTCAACCTCCTTGTTTTGTCCTCTTGGGTGTCTTTGTTTTATCTTTATCTATTGAAATGACCGTGCCAGTTTGGGGAATCCGGAAATAAATATTTTTAACTTACCGATACCAAACGGTAATTTACAATCTATCCTACGGTAGAATGCTCTCGAAATGAAGGTTAAAAAAGCCTTGTTTTAAAAGAAACGTTCAATGGGGTTGAAAGAAACGATGAAAAAATTCTTTGAGGGAATCTTAAATGAATGGCTTCAATGCGGAAATGGGGAAGTCGGATAGGAAAAGCTTGGAAACAGGATTGAATAGCTGCCTATCAGGGTTGCACGGAAACCTTGCCGGCTGGAAGGTCGCTTTTGGCAGGCTCTTCGACAGATGTCTTTTTCTCGGGAGGCAGGGTGGATATGACGAGGCTTCTGACCATATTCTTATCCCCGTCCTCGATATAACGGATGGCGGCTTTCTTGCCCGCTGTCACATCGGCAAGCCTCTTGGGCTTCCCATCGATTTTGATTGAGGTCCTGCTGTCGGTGTGAAAAGAAAGGTCGCTATCCTTTCCCCTGACAAGGATTGTTTTTTGGGCCTTGTTGACCGACAGGACATCCCCCGTCAGGTATTGCATTTTAACGGGAGGTTTTTTCGCTGCCGCTTTTTTGGGGGGTGAGCCTTTTGAGGGGCCCTGCTCCTGCTGGGCACAGGTCATGAGTGCCAGTAGGGCCAGGGTAATCAGGAAGATTAAAAGGGTGGGTCTCTCTTTCAAGGCATGCCCCTGGTATCTCGGCTTCCGAGCTCATGGGAGCCGGGAACACTTCGATGGATTGTTTAAAAAAGAAGGTAATTCCGGAACAAAATTGCACTTAGTTCTTTGATAATCAGCTGATTTCAT